>JBGSNA010000241.1:0-3297 GCA_041739875.1 Pirellulaceae bacterium | reverse complement strand
CGCACTCTGTACCGGCGACTCTTTCTCACAAGTGTGGGACAATGGTCCAAAAGAGGGCAATTTGAGGCCTGCTCCAGATAACTGGCGTCCGACATACTTCGACGCTTCGGATCGAGGCGTCTTCTCGCGCCGCAAGGGTACATCGTTCAATGATATCTTGGACGGTTTGGCCAATACGATCGCGATGGGTGAAATCGCGACGGACTTGGGCGACTTTGATAAACGCACGACAGCATCCGTCGAAAACGGCGGCTGGCAAGTTGAGAATAACCCACTTCTATGCGTTGAGCGAAACCAAATTGTGCCGGCAACGCCACAGTTTTGGTGCAATGGCGACCCAGGATGCACCACGATTAATCACAGCGGCTCTATCGATATTAAGTGCCGAGGTATGAATTGGGCTTGGGCAGCGTTCCCACACACGACCGTCAATACGATCCGGCCACCTAACTCAGAGTTGTGCATGAACGGTTGGTACGACAATGTCGGCGTGGCGCCGATGAGTAGTCGACACCAAGGTGGCGTGCACGTCTTGATGGGTGATGGTGCAGTGAAATTTGTCACCGATTCGATCGAAGCGGGCAACCAGAGGGCGCCGGCAATCGGCTCTTGCGGAGTGAACTGTGGCCAGCCGCTCACTCGACCCGGCAAGGCTAGCCCTTATGGGCTGTGGGGATCGCTTGGCAGTCGTGGTGCCAAGGAAACTGTTCAAGGTTTCTAGTCGCGTCGCCGAGTTTTCGGCATGCCGTTAAGATGAAGTTCAACCTCGTCCACAATCTTGTGGGCGAGGTTTTTATTTGACTCAATCTATTTTGCTTTTGGCACGCGAATCCCGTGGTCGTGAAACGACATCCCCTGTTCAAACTCTACCTTGGGCATGTGGCATTCGATGCAATTTTCAGCCGGTGATGCTGGACAAGAAACGTGCTCTGGCGAGTTTTCACTGTGACAACGGATACAGTCGCTTACGAAATCTGCGTGTTGCTCGGCGTGCACGGACTGGTGAGGATTGTGGCACGTTGTGCAAGTGAATTGCCCCTCAGATTCCAGGTAGCATTTCACTTCGAAGTAGCCCAATTGGCTGGAATCGGACAATGGAGTTCTTGTATTCCCGCAAGTCTTTGATTGAAACGTCGAGAGGCAATCGATGGCAACTGCCGCAAAGCTAAATTTCCGACTCCGCGTCCCAGTCCTTGTGGCCAACTGAAAACGGCGAGGGTGATGTTGAGAGTCTGGCTTGCCGAACATGCTCGCTTCCGGGGCCATGGCACTTCTCGCAGTTTACATTCGGAACAAGTCCTTGGACTACTTGTGCTGCAATGGTGCCAGCGGTCGTATGGCAACTCACACAATCTTGCATTTGCTTGCCCCTTAAGACGACGCCGTAGTGTTCGTTGTCCGAAGTGGGGATTTTGTCATGCTGCGCGGGCGTCAAGCCTAAGTTGTCATCATGGGCAAACCAAGAGACACGGTGTTCAACACCAACAGTTCCATCGGCAGCATCGGGAATGAGCGAAAAAAGTGTGACTCCGTTGTGGCCCGAACCCAGGGCGAATTGAAGCCGAAACGATTTAGAACGAGGGTCGCTGTGTCGCTTTGTAAATAAACCATTGCTGTCAACGAAATAGCTAAATAGGCCATAAGGTTCACCGGTGTCGACTGTTTTTCGATTGAACTTGTCTGCGAAGCTCGAGTCACCGGTAGTCGAAAACGTCGAAGCGTGGCCTGAATTGGCGTGCAAGAGAAAGTTGTCTTTGTGGCACTCGCCACAGACATCGCGACCAACCAAGGTTGGTGCGCTGTTGCTACTTTTGTTCGTAATCAAGCCGTTTTTGACCAACTTCGTGCTGGACGAGTAGGCATTGCGAGTGGCTTGTTTTGATGGGCTCGCCGCTAGCTTGCTCATTGCCGCCAACGCTAGGCACGCTGTGATGATTAGTAGGGCTAGAATGGGCGGGAATTGACGCAACGTAATCTCCCAATTTCGCGATCGTTTCGTTTGTCTAAGCGGCACCGCTCCAATCTGGATATCATACAGCCAATGGATCATGCTATGCGGTTAGTTTGAATGAGATTTGCGAGGGTGACAACGATGGTGCGAACAAATCCCCATTTTCTATACCTTGCTATCACCACGATCTGTTGGTTGTATTTCGTTCCCGGATGCGACAAAAAATCAGTGCAAGTATCGCCTGCAGCAAACGTCATCAAACAGCCAAAGCAAGAAGTAGAATCAACGCCGTTCCTTGAAACATCGCCGGACGTTGTGTCGACCGTTTTGGTTGAGCCTGAGCGAGAGTCTTGGCAGATGCGAGATGCAGTGGCGGAGAGATTGGAGGCGGGTGACATTGTTGCCGCTGGCAGGGAGATCCGCGCTGCCGTTCGAGTTTCGCCCGACGATCCCGAAAACATCTTCTTAATGGCGATCGTGCTTGGCGAAGAACGTCGCTATCACGAAGCGGTGCGAATGCTTGATCGCTTGTCGCAGAAGGTTGCGGAAACGCGACTGCCCGCATTGGGGCAAACTGCGGATTGGCTTGTTAAGCAAGGTGAATGGTCACAAGCCGAAGAGCGGTACCGCATTGTATTGAATGAAGTCCCCGATGCGGTGATGGCGCTTCGGCAATTAAGCCAGCTCTTGATTCGCCAGGGGCGTCGTCTCGACGCGGCGGAATATTTGCTCGAGTTGTGTCGTCTTGGCAACGTCGAAGAGGTTGAATTAAGCACACTGCTTCGTCGAGCCGAACCGTTTTCGAGCGATGCTGTGCTGGAACAGTATGAGCCCATTCATTTACTTGGCCACGCCAGAATGATGATTGCCAAACAAGATGTTGAGGGTGCGTTGCAAATACTCTCGTCCGAATCGTCTCTCGATGCTGCATGCAGCGCACTTCTCGGGCGGATCTACGCCGAGCAGCGTGACGCTGATCGCCTGCATGAATGGGTTGCGAAGCAATCAGAAGATAGTTTCGATTGCTGCGATGGTTGGTTCGCGTTGGGTATCGATCACGCCAACCAAGGCGATCATGAGTTAGCCGTTCAACAACTTTGCAAGGTTGTTGTTCAAGACTCCACCGACAAGCAGGCGTATCTAGCTCTTGGAGTGTCCTTGCAAGCCTTGGGTGCGGCAAGCGAATCAAAACGAGCGTACGAACGTGCTCAGTGGATCGCTCGGACACTGGAGATTGGTGACTTGATGGCTGGGACGAGCGAACGTGATCCGATCTTAGTTATGGAATTGATCCAGTTGTTGGATAAACTGCACCGCCCATTCGAGGCGCTCGCATGGCAGGCCGT
>JBGSNA010000231.1:0-9202 GCA_041739875.1 Pirellulaceae bacterium | reverse complement strand
TATCTTCAAAATGGTGTTCCAGCGTCCCTGACCGGTAATGACTCCAATACCGAACAATCCCCCGCAGCTGATATGCGTCGTAGAAACTGGCATGCCAAAACGGCTTGCTCCAATCACGATCGCGCTGGTCACAAGATTAGCCGTAAAGCCTTGGCCGGCATTCATGGGAGTAATTCGTTGACTCATCGTCTCGGCAACACGCCGTGCGTTGAGGATACCGCCAACGGCAATCGCTAAGCCTACAACTGCCATTCCAGCGAAGCCATGAAACAGTGGAAGGACCAGTAGCATGGCAGCGATTTTTGGGGTGTCGTTAAGACCACGGGCGAAACTCACCGCGCCGGCCGAGAGAAAGTGCATTCCATCCAACATGCTTTTGGCTTCGATGCCCCAAACTTCTCCCCGGTAGATATTCTGGCAGGTCACGCGATCACCAAGCTGAACAGTTAAGAACTCAGCTCGCTGTAGAGCGATGCAGTGGTCGGCTAAAGGAATTGTTTCGAGAACTTGATTCCCTGCGCAAAGGCATGTCTCGGCCGAGATCCCCAGGCTCTGCCGAACCATCCGAAAGACTGGATACACGATGATGGTTGTCAGCACGGCCAAGAGTGGGCTTAAGAGTAGAGGAAGAAAGAAACTGCTTCCCAAACGATCCCACTGAATTGAGGAATTCGCTGCTAGGCCGGCACCTACAAGTGCGCCAACCAAGCTATGGGTTGTCGAAATGGGCATGCCGAGGCGAGTGGCAAGTAACACGGTCAAACCTGCGCCAAGTGCGACTGCAGCGGTGTAATCAGCGTTTGCGACGAGAGATTCGTGAACCAGGCCTTTGCCGCTGAAGTTCTTGAGCAGTTCGCTTGCTAACAAGACTGCCATCAGCGAGCCGAGGAGGGTCGTTAGAGTCGCCCAAGCGAGCGCTCTCGAAAAACTCGTGGTGTTGCTACCAAATAAAGTGGCGACTCCCTTAAAATTATCATTGGCACCATTCGAGTAAGCCAAGAGTACCACCGCCAGCGCTACAAGGGTCGTGGCCATAACGAAAACTGTTCTCCTTAGTCGAGAGAGACTCTGTGCAGTGGATCCCGAGCACGAGGCAATGAAATGCCACAGTTGTAGGTTATTTCATCTTCTTCAATTCACTGATGATGCGACTCGTATCCAATCGTTCTCGATAGTCGGGGTCACTATGAGCAAAAACAATTTTGCCTGATTGATCGACGATATAGACAGCCGGCACGGGTAGAACATGATGGTCGAAACCGGACGCTTTTTCCAAATCGATGCCAAACCCCTTATATTTTTTGAGCGTTTCATCATCGACTTGAAATGCCAAACCAAAGGCCTTAGCCGCCGTGACATCGGCGTCCGAGAGAATTTGGAAGGGGATCGAGTTGTCGGCGACGTTCTCTTGAGAATGAGCAATGTCATCAGGGCTAATGCCCACAAGTTCCGCACCTAATTCCTTCACCTGTGGATAAATCTTGATCAGATCACCTGTATGGCGAGTGCAGATGGGGCACCACCCGCCACGAAAGAACACTAAAACTACGGGTCGTTCTTTGTGAAGTGACGACAATTCGACGGTCTCACCTTTTGGATTCTTAACGGCGACTTCAGGAATCTTAACGCCTGACTTGAGAGGTTCGGTCTGCCCTGCCTCTTTGGCCACCCGTGGCTCGACGGCGACACACAACGATCCTAAGACAGACAAGGCACAAAACGAAGTTAAGATTGAAAGTAATCTCTGCATTTGGTGTACTCCACAAATCTAAAACTAGGGTCGATTTAAGGTCATTCGCAGCCTGAGTCATGCGGGCTGTGTTAGCCAGCTAGAATGAAAACGCCTGTCTTATTGCACGTCATTTCGTCACAGCGCCTTGGCAACCTGAGCCAGCTCCCGCTGTACATCCGAAGCAATGACGCCCCGTGACGATATTCCTTTCCAAGATTTCATCGATTTTCAAATTGTGGATCGTGGCCTGCTTCGGGCTTTTAATCTGCAGTCCGAGCATCTGATTGAAGTCGCAATCGTAGAGATTGCCGAGCCAGTCTACCGAGAGCATCGACCGACACATAACGCCTGCAACTGCGGCAGGATTAAAAGCGTCTACCAGTTTCTGCATGTAATTCTCATATTGCCCAGTCTGCAAAAGATCGTCGAGGAAGCGGCTGATTGGCAAATTGGTGATCGTGTACAAGCTTGTGAACTCCACGCCGTACCGTTCGCGAAGTTCGCTACGATATTTTTCTTCTAATGTGGCTTGCGAGGGCGGCAGGGATGGCCCCAGCGGGTTGAAGACCAGAGAGAGCTTAAGGCGACTGCCTAGCTGACCGTATCCTAATTGGTTAAGTGCTTTCAAGGCTTCAATGGAGCGGCGGAAGACGCCGTCACCGCGCTGACTATCGCAGTTCTCTTCTAGATAGCACGGGAGCGAGGCGACGATCTCTACTTTGTGCTTTGCCAGAAACTCAGGCAGATACTCGTAGCCCGTGGAGACCAAAATCGTGAGATTACAGCGGTCGATAACCGTTCTTCCGAGTTGATGAGCTTGCTCGACCAACCAGCAGAAATTGGGATTCATCTCAGGCGCACCGCCTGTAATGTCGAGAGTCGCGATATCACTCGATCTCAAGACGCGAATGACGGCTTCTGCTGTATCCCAAGACATACTTTCACGACGATCGGGGCCTGCGTCGACGTGGCAATGCCGGCATGTTTGGTTGCAAAGCTTACCGACGTTGATCTGCAGTACTTGAATGCCCTGCGACTGAAGCGGATGCAAACCTTTGTCCGCCAGCATGGTCTGGAATCGTGGTAGCGCAGGATTGTCATCGGATTCCAAAATAGCGAGTTGGTGAGAGGCGGCTGCCAAAGGGCTGTGTTGTCGAAGTAGGGATAGTTGTATGATCTCTCACCTCCTAAGCAGATTATCTGAGGGTCATCAAGATGCCCTCGACAGTTTTAGCTAACTAGCAGCAAGCACCGTTTTCGCCACCGCATGGACCTATCGACTCAGACGTCGACGCATAGTCGAGCCCTTTC
Organism: Pirellulaceae bacterium; assembly: GCA_041739875.1. Classification (GTDB taxonomy): domain Bacteria; phylum Planctomycetota; class Planctomycetia; order Pirellulales; family Pirellulaceae; genus JBBSJZ01. Next base: position 6,159 of record JBGSNA010000231.1, on the reverse strand, counting down.
GTTTCACGTGGATGCCGAACAGCAATCCGCCGGCAATTGAAGTCTCCGGCCGCATCTATGGCAACAGACGTTAACGGTTCGACGGTGTCGAACATTTCAGTATAGGGTTCTTGCTGCAGGAGCTGAAATGTCTTGTCGCAGACGGCCATGCGCTGGCCACGCAAAAAAGTGTGGCCATCATCGTCCACGACCTTCTTGAAGGGGCCTCGATAAATGATCGCTTGATTTCTTTCCAGACAAGGGCCTTGTTTGCCTTTATACGCAACCACAGTGATTGAACGAAACTCAATGCCTTCGATGGTCTGCCAAGGATCGCGCTGCCGCTTGACGATTTCAATGCCATGAAAGCCTGCTTCTTCAAATGCCTGGAGAAAGCGGTCTTCGCGGAAGGCACCTGAGAGGCAGCCTGACCAAAGCTTGCCATCTCGCTGAAGCGTTTCAGGTATATCATCGTCAGAAACGATATCGCTAATGGCAGCCCGTCCGCCACGGCGTAAGACTCGAAAAATCTCACTGAAGAGTTGGCGACGATCTTGCTGACGGACCAAATTGAGCACGCAATTCGACACGACACAATTCACAGATTCATCAGGTACGAGCGGTCGTTCCTGACACAGGCGTTCTTCCAAATGTCTCAGCGACAGCCAATCCGCCGGGCTCTGGACGGGGTGCTGTGCCAACTTACGACCCAACTGATCCAAATCAAGACTCAAATTCTGGATCAGGCCATAACGGAAATCGACGTTACTGTAGCCCAGACGGTTTGCAACCGTCTGCTGATGGCGACGTGCTAAGGCGAGCATCTCCTGATTGCAGTCGACACCGATGACCCGGCCTTCGGAGCCAACGACTTGGGCTAGGATGTAGCAGAGCTTGCCACCTCCGGAGCCCAAATCGAGCACGGTTTCCCCACGGCGGACAAAAGCGGTCGGATCACCACACCCATAGTCGCGCTCCAGAATCTCATCCGGAATCACGGTCAAGAAGTCTGCGGAATACTGGATGGGGCAGCACAGCGCAGGCTCCATCTGATTGGCCGCGATCGCATAACGTTCGTAAACAGATGCTTCGGTAACTTGGCTACTCATATCGGCTTTACGATGTTCGTCTCCTGTGATGCCGTGATCCCGACTCAAACGATTCAATCTAATTGTTTCGCAAAGTGCATTCTGTGAAGTCGCCTACAAAGTCATGACGGCCCTCTCGGCGGAACCTTTCCAAGAAAATGGGTTTTGTTTGTCAAAAACCGTCAGCCACGCCAACCAAGGGATCCACAGGCACCACATGATAACAAAATCATAGAATTGGGGGCCGGTGTATGGTGTGCCGACAATATGAGTGTCTGAGAGGTGATAGCTGAACCAGAATCGCAGATAGTAAATGAAGGCGATGCAGGATACAGCGATCCAAGCCCGACCACGAGTGAACGGCAAGAACGGCAGGACCCATGTCCAGTACCAAGGATTCTGCGTAGGCGATAGTAACCAAAACCAAGCGAGCGTCAGAAATGTCGCTTCGAGAAAGTAGTCCAATGTTCGACGTTGGTAGACACGCCACGCGAGGGCCAGACTAATGACGCCGAAAACTCCAGTCATTAATGCTCGTGCAGCCAAGAATGAAGTTGTTTTACTATCGGCCCCGAGAATCCTTGCCAGTGGGAAGACCAAGCCTGAACGCCAACTGTTAGGGACGACCGCAAACCATACTGGTGGGCGAGAATCATTTTCATTTCGCGGTCGCAAATTTTCGCTGACCAGCATGAACAGAAAGTCGTTCATTTCCCATTGGGTCAAGAATGCCCGGAGACCGGTCTCCTGCCCTGAATCTTGCGAAGTAGCGATGGTAGGCTCGGCGACTTTGACAGGGTGTGTGATCAGCATGGGAGCAACTAACAAGCCTGCGAAAATGACCGACATCAGGCAAAAGTAGAGGGCTTGTTGCCATTGGACCCTTGCGGCGATACCTGCCACCATGACAGGCAGGAGAATGATGGGATAGAGCTTCGCACCAATTGCTAGTGCAAAAAGAGCCGCACCACATGTCGCGGCAAGATATGAGCCCCTACCCCCCTGCATCATTCGCAAGACCCACCACACACTCACCGTGGTCCAAAAAACTGCTATCGAATCCAAATGACCGGAATTGGCGAACTCTTTGAGTACCAACGGGCACCAGGCGTAAGCGATGATCCAGCCTGAGTGCATTCCCAACACGGTTAATAGCGATCCCAACACAACACAAGTGCCAAGGTCGAATAGTACAAGGATCGACTTCATCAAAAGCATGCGTGTCCAAACAGATGCATTTGCCGGATTGCAGTGATCTGCCAAGGCAAATATCTTTTGACTAACGGGAGGATAGACGGTCGGCAGTTCCGCAAAATGAATTCGGCTCAGAATCACACCCATGGCAGGAGATTGATCGCGGAGATCGACTAGCTTCCGGAGTTCAGTCGGCAAGATTTGATTGCCATCGGCATGGGAAACAATAGCTGGACTGTAGCGATAAGGATTGACGCCGCGGGCAGTGGCCGCGCCATCCCAGAGGTAACGATAAATATCGACCTCCAAAATCGGCGATGTTGGGAGCAGCATGCCGCGAAATAGAATCGCTGGTGCGACGATGGCCCAAGTGAGTAGTCGCGTTGACGGAGTGCGCACGACAACTCGAATTGCTGCGATGTAAAGCACGAAGCTCGCCCCCCACATTGCCAGCATGGGCAAAATCGGTCGCTCCTGTTCATTCGTGCCGTACGCAAACGCGTCCGACAACCAGGCAATCGCGCCGTAAATCCCCGCTTGTACCACAGCTATCGCGAGCAAGAACTTCACGCGGATTCGATTCCTCCCGACTTAGCCCACGACATTGACTTCATAATCCCGTCCTTCCCAACGTTCTTCTCGGTTCCAGAAAAAGGTGAAGCGGACGGGAGCCTTCTGATTGGAGTTAATCGGCATGTCAACGAATTCGATGCCCACACGTGTGGGTTGGGAAGTCACGTCATTCATGGTCTGCCAATCATTCAGGGTCCAGCGAAGCTGGAACGAAGTGGGCGCTTGAATGCGGAGTGTCATACCTCGCTTCACCTGCCGTGGCTGGCGGTTGGGTTTCCAGACTTCAAGTTTTTTGCATCTCCTCTTGTCTGGTAGATACCGCTCGGCTACGGGCTGGATCCGTGAGTAGACTTCTCCATCTAACGCGGAGCGCAGCAATTGAACGTATTCTGAATGGGCCCACATCAGTGGCATGGCCGATCCGGTGGGGCGGCCCTTGAGCATGTGGATTTCAGGCCGATCCTGTTTGTCCCAAACTTGCTCTGGCAATAATCCCGTGATCGAAGCAAAGCCCTCCATTGCCCGAATAAATGGTGAGACATCGTGGCCGGCGGCGAGTTCGTAATGGCTCCGTTCGCCGGTCAACAGGGGCCACGCGCGCCCCGTTCCCCAGCCCTGGAAAGGGCTTCCATCCTGGTGCTGACCGTATCCGTCGTGGTTGTAACGCCGCCAGCAAGGACCAAAGGAAGTATCGACTTTGAGAACTGCGTCTACGACGCGCAGCGAGTCGAGGATCACGGGAGCATCCGGCTTGCGAATACCGTAGCGCACGAGTTCCAGAAAACCCGCGTCTACAATTTCTTTGGCTGGAAATTCTCTCTGTTTGCCAAGTCCCCGATTCGCGATGGCCAGCATGCCGTTGTTCGGATCTTCTTCCGGGGTGGTGTCGTTCACTCGCACTGGATGAATTCGAATAAAGTGTCGGGCAAAGTCGGGCACCAACGTGCCTGCGGTGGTGACAGTCCAGGGCTCGACGTGACACTCCAGGAAATCGGCGTATTCCTCAAGGTATTGTGCGGTATCGTTGTCTTTGCGCTGGCGAGCCAGAGCCCCAGCGCAGATCAACGCCGCAATGTTCGAGGCGAGTGTCGAGGGGGAATAACCGGAGGCCTCTTCCCAGCGCTCTTGATCGGTTGCCGGGCCGTTGCGAATCAAAAACCCTGCCGCCCTGAGGACCATCGGGTAAGGATCGAAGTCCTCCAGAGCACCTCGTTTGTCCAGGTGCCAGGCGAGCATTATCGGAAAAGCCACCTCATCGAGCTGAATTCCACTCCAGTAGGGCTCTCCATTTAACCAGAAGTTCTGCGGAAAGCCGCCGTCCGGGCGCTGGCTGGCAGCGAGGTAGATTAAGGCTCGCAGAGGCGCTTGGACATTCCCCGCGGCCATCAATCCCATGGTGGTGTTCACCATGTCTCGGGTCCAAACGAGGTGGTAGCCTCCCATGTCTTCGTCCCCCCTGGCCTCACCCCAGGGGATTGAAAGGGACGCAATAAAGGCGCCCGGGAAAGTCTTGTCCTCGTGCGACATCAACAGGCTATAACTGGCTCCAAATAGCTTGCCGCCATCACAGGATACCTTTTCCAGTGGCAGGAGTTTCTGGCAGGGGCGCGTCCACTGGGCGACATACTTTTTCTTCTGTTCTTCGAAGGGCATCCCCAAAGTCTGGAAAAGGGAGGTCACGGCACTGTGAAGTCCCTCGCCGAAGGCCAGCCCCAACGTGAATTGCCGTTTTCCTTCGAGCGCGAGTTCACCGGTCAGCGCTACGTTTCCATCTGTTGCCCGATCAAACTCCCAATCCATCTGGTAATCATTCACCAGATCGGTCCAGCCGTCACTTTGCCCCACGTACCCACAGGACAGGCGGGAAAAGGGAATCGAGGCCGCTAAGGCGAGCCACAGGCCCCCTTTTTCCGCCACCAAGATTTCGCGGCCTAAGGCCTCGGTGACATAAGCATTGTTTCCCCAGCCTCCACCCTGAAGGTGCGGCGCGCAAAGAGTATAAAGCCGCAGCTTGGCGAGGCAGTCGCCGTCCCCTTCAAGTTGCGTATGCTGAACCAGGCAAGGCAAATGTGGAGCGACGATGATTTCTTTGATGATCCGATAGCGCCCCTCTGGGTCGGAGTTCACGACGCGGTAACCAAGGGTGTGATCGGGAAAACGCTTCGTCTCGGAGATCAGGTGTCGTTTTTCTTCGTGAAAGAAGCTCTCGCCGTCGGTCACCAAATACTGCAAATCTCGAATCTGAGGTCGATCGATGGTGGGATAGTAGACTTCGGTGACAACTCCGTTCCAGAGCGTAAACCAGACTCGACTGTCCGCGGAATAGGCCGTTCCCACTCCATCTTTATTCCCTTGGGTCCAGCGGGGTTCGATACCTGGTTTTCCGAAAGCTTCATTTGAACCGCGAATTATAGTCATGTGGAGCGCATCTGCTTTCTCACAGGGTTGCTTGTCTTGTTCTGTAGATCTTTGCTCAAATAACTGTTACGTTCTCGACTTCCACCCCATGTCTAGCTGTCGCGCCGGACTTCAAAAATCATGCTTTCCAGAGTAAGGATCTCGTGGATCGCAAGTTCTTACAGCTGTATTTGGCGATGGTGTATAAAATTTTTGCACCTGCTCTTATTGAACCAATAAGCGTGCCGCTAATTTTGCTTTGGCCGATACGACATCGATAAGGCACAGGAATCTCTTTGATACGGAGCCCTGCCGCTACGGCCTTGATTTGCATTTCAATCGTCCAGCCAAAACTCTGATCCGTCATCTTCAGTGATTCGAGTGCATCGTAGCGAATAACTCGGAACGGTCCCAAATCGGTGAAAGAGGCTCCCCACAAGCAGCGTATCAGGAAGCAAGCGAATCGATTCCCCCACACACTTTGCGGAGGCATCGCTCCAGGTTCACGTTGGCCAAGCAGGCGTGTTCCCAGAACGAAATCTGCCTGCTCGGACAGGATTGGCGCGACAAGTAGTGGCAAGAGGTCGGCATGATCACTGTAGTCAGCATCGAGGAATGCAATCACTTTGGGCTTACTAAGCGCACCGGCAAGCACTGCACGTTCGACTGCTGCCAAACCAGCGAGACAGGCTGCACCATATCCCCGGCGACCCTCGAACACGACCTGCGCCCCAAGCTGACGAGCTACCTGCGTAGTGTTATCGGTCGAACCATTGTCAACAACTATTACACGACCCACGGGAGGCAGGTCTCGCAAAACCAGTGGCAATGAATTCTCTTCATTCAACGCTGGGATGATAACGATGACGCCCTGGAGCGAACGGTCGATCGATGCGATACGGCGGCAAGAAGGCTCGGTGTCCGAGTA
>JBGSNA010000217.1:0-3257 GCA_041739875.1 Pirellulaceae bacterium | reverse complement strand
TTCGTTTCGGAAACGATTGCAGCTGGCGAGTCATCAACGACTTCGCTGGAGCGGTTCGCGATAATCGCTGTCGATTCTGGCTGGGAGAAAATCAACAACCCATCCACATCTCCTGCAAGCACTTGAGCTCGCCGTTCCTCTTCGGAAAATTTACCGCTCGCAACAGTCAACTTGCCGTCCGTGGGCAGTTCGAATTGCTGGCTCGCACCGATAACGGCAAGTTCCACTTTGGAGGCCGATTTCGCAATTTGCACCGCCCCGTAGGAAATCGTTGCCCCCAACAGCATCGAAACAAGGCCAACGAATTGATCCTTCAGTTTGAAATAGCGACCGAATTCCCAGGCGGCGACCGTAAGACTCATTCGTAGTGACTGGCTCATCTTGAGTGACTGGTTCATACGGCGACTTCCTCTCTGGGTTGCGAGACATTTTTGTAATTGAGGGCACGAAGATAGATTTCATGCAGCGACAGATCGCCGCCGCGAAACGAAGTGATTTCACCGAGGCCTGAAGCCTGCCTTAGCCAATGGACGGCTTCGTTGGCGCTTGGCAGTGAGATTTCAACGGCTCCGCTGTCGAGATGCACAACTTCGGGTACTCCCGATTCATTACGCCATAGTTCTATTGCGTTCGCAGACGGCGCTTTTGCGAAACTGATTTGCAGGCGATGACCACCGTTGGCACCTGTCTTCAGTTCCGGAACCGTCCCCGATAAGACGCGGCGACCTTTGGCGAGTAGATAAACGTGATCAGCCAATCTTTCGACGAGTTCCAACTGATGTGCGCTCAGAATCACGGTAGTTCCTTCGTCTCGTAAATGTCGGATGACACCCAGCATCATCTCCTGGTTGAGCGGATCGAGACCCGAGAAGGGTTCGTCGAGAATGGCGACGCGAGGCCGATGAAGCACTGTGGCTGCGACTTGAACTTTTTGCTGGTTGCCTTTGCTGAGCGTTTCCAACTTGTCGTCCAGGTACTGCGAAACCTCCATCCGCTCTGCCCACTCGCGGGCCGCCGCCCGGGCTTGCTTGCGCGTCATGGCTCTGAGTCGGCCAAAATATTCGAGGATGCGACTCACCTTTTGATCGCGATAGAGCCCACGATCCTCTGGCAGATATCCGATTTCGTTGGCTCGCAGCGGAACGACCTTTTGCTGTTCGTTCAGCCATTGGATCGCGCCATGGTCGGGTGGCAACATGCCGATCATCATGCGAACAAGCGTCGACTTGCCCGCCCCGTTCGGCCCCAGCAAAGCGAAAATTTCGCGATGTTGCACATCAAATGACACACCATCGACCGCGCGCACTTCGCCAAAGACCTTTCCGACCTCCCGCAAACGTATGACTTTTTTCAACATCGAATTCCCTGCTGATTGGCTGGCTAAAAATCGGAAATCGCAACGGACTGCTTGGCAGCGAAAACTCGCGTGCAGCATTGCGCTACCTATTAGCCGACGTCCAGGGCAAAAGAGGGCGCAAAAAAAGTGGAATTTTTACGACGCTCACGCACTACTTGGGAACAAGATGCGTGCCGAGCAGAATGTCCTGGGGCGCACGGCGTGGAAAAGCGAGGGTCAAGACCGCGAACAGGATCAAGAGCCCCAGCTCGACTTGCGCTAAGATCGCGGACAAAAAGAGCCAGTCTGGCGAGTAGAGATCGATCGTGGTTATCAGAAATTGCACCATAATTACAGGCAAAACCGTCAGAAACGCTCGTAGCAGATGCAGCCACCACGAGGCTGGATTGCCTGCGGAATCAACGACACGCAGTCCAGAAAGCCACATTGCGATTCCGCCTCGCAGGAATCCAATCCACACCGCCAAAGCAAGTAGTGGCGCAATCGCAACCAAGATAAGCTTTGTTGGCCCACCCCGCAAAAGATCGGATGACTTGGCATCGTCGGCGGCTTGAGCAAGTTTCGAAATCAACTTCAGATCAACTTGTTCGCGAGCACCCTCTTTTTGCCAATTCAGTGCCCACAACTGCTCCTCTGAATTGTCACTTACCCATTCGAACTGAACCTTAGACAATTGGGACAAAAGCGACGCAGACGGAAAAACGTTCCGGCTGGCGAGGATCTTCCGATTGAAGTTGCCAGCTTGTTCAATGCGATGCTCGTATTCTGTTTCCCAACGAAGCAACAATTCGTCACGCTTGTCCAGCCAATCTCGCAATTGTTGCGTTGCGGGAAAGTTTTCTGTCGCTTTTGAAAGCTGGTCGTAGTTGTCTTCGTTCGTTAGCGCCCAAGACACCGCCGCAGTAACCAGCATGGAGTCGGACAACTTGCCGATGATCACATGATTTCCTAGACGGCAGAGCGAGAAAACGATACCTACAATGAAAGCACAGGTGAAGACTGCGGCGCCGAGTCCGATGGCGCGATTTTCAAGACTTGCAACGGTTGCCTGGTGGGCACTGGATTTTAAGTCCGCGAGTAAGTCTGTCGCGCGAAGTTGCGTACCCTTGTCGCCATCCGTTGGGACAAGCGATGCCAGCAAGTCGCGTGCATGTAAGGGCAAGATAGCTTCGATAGGTGCGGCGGGACTAGAGAACGGTTTCGAAATACCGCAAAGGGCCAAACGGGCGGACTCGCGGAGCAACGCAATCTCTGCCGGCTTAAGTTTCGGTTCGCTATTCGAATCCGGCTCGGAATCAGCCTCCGCTGCTTGTATGTCGCCGGAAGACGGCAGCTCTGCTCGAGCCTCGTTGAATGACCAGTCCAGCAGGGCGATGCGTCCGCGAGCATCGCGCCAAACTTGATCAACGCTCGAAACTGCGACGGCAGAACCATCACGATGGCCAGCTTCCAACTCCTCAGTCAGCTGACGCATGATCTCGCGCGTCTCAAACCAGTCCAAAGTCGATTCCTGGGTCACCCAATGTTTTAGCGGAGCACCTTGCACCGCCAGAAAAGCATCCCATCGCCATTCTCCATCCGTTCCTCCGGTCAACCAACGTAATCGAGTGGTCCGCGAGCAAGTTTGGCGCGACGCAGGCAAAACTGGCTCGCTATTTTGTGCAAGCTGAATCCAAACTTCGCGATCTAACTTGCCATCCCGCGCCGAAAGAACGGGATGATTTTCTGATGCCCATAGTAATCCTGTTACCGTGTAGTCTCCCAGCGTTTCCGGATAGCCACGCTGTGACAGACTCGGAATTCGATAGGTGCTCGCGCGCTTCGTGCCCACGTTTGGGGACGAAAATTTCCGGCTATCCACGACCATCGTGCCACTTGCCCAGTCATGCAAGAGCATCCG
>JBGSNA010000191.1:0-3167 GCA_041739875.1 Pirellulaceae bacterium | reverse complement strand
AATCTCCCTAGTTCGACTCACGAATGCGGACCAAGTCCTTGACGAGTTGCCCGTTCTCGCCCGGGAAGCCGACTTTGTAATAGCAGATGGGCCCGGGAGTCAGACCGAAACGAGTCGTGCGCTGCTGATGTGGGCGGACCTAGCTGTCATCCCTTGTAAAGCTTCGATGTTCGAAGCGCGAGCACTGGACAAGAACACCAATTTCGTGCGACAAGCCCAGGCCATTCGGCAGGGGCCACCCCATGCCGTTGCGGTGCTCTCCATGGTTGGCAAAGAGTATCGATTGACCCGAGACATGCTCGAAGCAGCACGAGCCCTGCAACTCTCAGTCGCCAGTACGGCCGTGACGCTCCGACAGGCCTATGCCGATGCGCCCGGGCAAGCCACCTTCGTATGGCAGATGGGATACGCAGCGCGAGATGCCGCCGAAGAAGTTGACGCTTTGTTTCGTGAACTGCTACCGGAAGCTGCTACGGGCGACGTCATCCAACTTCGTCGACGTCGGGAAAAGCATCCGGCGAAAATTGTCGTCAACATCTAATCGATGCCGGTCACATGGAACGTCGCCCTTTAACGATAGGAATACACACAATCCCAAACGCTGATCCCAGTGCCGTGAGGCAATTCGTAAAGCAGGAGCAGCCGCCGGTGGAGCCGGAAACCACTGACTCCAGGCAACTGACCATCAACCCACCAACCTCTAGTCCACGCTTGAGTGGCAGCACCCCTGCAATTACCATCAAGAGACCGCAACAAAAGTCGACCAGCATCGCGCCCATCGGCCTGATCCCGGTTACGGTCCGACTCCGCCCAGAGTTGGCAGGCGCTCTAAAACGAGCTTCATTGGAACGTCAACTGGCTGGCGAGGAGTCTTATACGCAACAGGAACTCGTGGAACAGGCGTTAGAGCCTTGGCTGACATCGCGCGGCTATCTTGGTTGAAGCCAAGATTCTGGGCGACAGTCGTTCATGAACTCAAGCACCGTGTGCTAGGGCCGCCTCGATGCTTCGATGCGGCGGATCGGCATGCAGAGCTGCTCATTCTCTAATCCTTGCTTTTGCGCCACCCACAGCGCCATGCACCGCACGAACTTTGTAGTCACCGGCTGGTTGAATCGACACCGCGCATCTTCCACCCGCCAGAAATCTCCATCCTTGACGCAGTAGAGGGTCGCTCGGGGCAGTCCCCAGTTCGCCTCAATGCGAAAGAAATAGCCCACCCCCTTCTTCACCGCCTTCATCATGTAGGGCACCACGCCCGCGCAGTTTCGCATGGCGAGCGATTCTGCAATCAGCTCTGTGCGGGTTCGCAGTGCCAGGGCGTAGCCTACTTCGTCCGGCCAAGGCGGTTCGCGAAGTTGGTTGCCACGTCTGCTGACGACTTGATATTGCATCAGTTGCTCGTAGTAGTCGTTCCAAAGGCGATCGAAATGCCGCATGGACTGCACCGACATAGATGGGACGAACTCGTGTAGAAAGGCGGCTAGTCTCCGCGCATCTCGCGCATGTGGCCGATCCCTCCGCTTGAGCTGTCCAAGCTCGCTGAGGTAGCCATTCGATGCGTGAGCACGAACGACCTGGTTCGATAAGGATTCGATGATCACAGACGAAATGTATCGCGCGTGCCAGAGAAATCGCAGTTCTCTCTTTTCAGCAAATAGTCGTCGCATCGCTCCAAAATGATCGCTGCTCAGCGATTCACCAGTCATGCGACGTAGCACAGACAGACTTGGCAAACCGACGTCGGAAGCCAGCTTTCGGTGAGGTGTCGCGGCCACACGATTGAGGTACGTTCCACAGTCATCATCGCTCAATTTGCTGGCGTCCACACAGACTGCAGCCAGCAGCCCGGGCGTGTCAAGCAGTCTGGTCAGTGCGGGTGTACGCATAAGACAATTCGCGACGCACCGACGAGTCGAAGCTGGCGCAAATGGCGGGAGCAGTAGTCCACTCATTGCAGGAGTCCTCTCAAAAACCTCTTTTGATGTGCCAGATAGATGTGTTCACGATATGACGCGAAGCAGCAATGATCCAAGCCAGGCACGACAGTTTGTGATGGAAGTCGCTGCCAAACCCAATAAGTTGACTGACTGCGCCATTGACTCCAGTTCTTTAGTAAGCGTTCGAATGGAGAACTGCAGATTCTCAGGTACTCCTTTGCAAAGATAGGAACTGGGCCGGTATCGATGCGGAAAGCCATACATGCTCATTGGATTTCCAGAATTTGACCCCCGAGTCAGCTGCTGCCCGGGCGCGGATACTTAAAACAACGGGTCGCAGATTGGAGGTAGCAACTGCATTGGCGTAGTTCCAATCCGTCGTCAGGTGTACGTAGTTTCGTCCCATGGGCTCTAATTCACCGTATAGAATCTTTTCCGCCTTCGAACTGCTCGTCCCGTGGTACAGAAGGGGTGGCGGCAGCATGGGGGTGAAACCTCCGACGTCGCCTATGGAATGTCCATAAAGTGCCCGAATACGACGGCCCTGAACTTCGAAGCGAGTACCGTTGTTGCTGCGCGCGACGCGCCACAGGTTTTCCAAATCGAGGTCCGCCCATTCCCGACGTTCATGGCGGAGCGCCAGAAGGAGATGGTCCAGCTTCACCCATCCTTCGGCATCCATTTCGAGAAAGAATCGATGCGGACCGTGTCGAAGCGCAAAAGCGATGGTCCTCAGTAAGCTGTCGTCTGGCAAACTCTCAGTTTTTGCCACTTCAGGCGGCTGAGGTGGGTGACGCACCGAGTGGTTTGACCAAGGAACCTGTTGCATCTCGCGAGATTCCAGTCCACGGTTGCACCGCGGACACGCAATGAATGCTTTGGATGCGAAAACTTTCGCTCCGCAGTCGCCGCACACGAAATACCATCGACGGGTTCCGGCAGGCCTCATGACTCACCCCCTTCTACCATAAGGCTGGCGGTCACCAACGTCTGAATCGCTTCGCGAACATGCGGTGCCAAGTGTGGCCAAGCGTCGGCCAAGAAGCAAACCTCCGGAGGGACCACATATCGACTCGTGGCGTCATCCGATGTCAGCAAGCGCGAGGTTGTGTCGCTGCTATGCAGCACATTTGCAGCGCTGGGGGTAGGCTCTGAGTCGCAAACGATTTCGCTAACGTGAGTTGCGGCAAAATCAGCTTCGCCTTCGATTCCCGCCGCCTCCACTCC
>JBGSNA010000152.1:0-9908 GCA_041739875.1 Pirellulaceae bacterium | reverse complement strand
GAATCCACTCTCGACGCTCTCCCCACACCGATTCCTCTACACGACCAGCCATAGACGCGAGTCCTTCAAACGAGTTGGAAATTCAAAACCAACCCATAAAACTAACCGACCCGTCAAGACTGTCTAACTCGGACGCTTACGGTGTGACTTAGCCGCTTGTAACCTGTTAGGGGCTTCTCGTAACTGTCGTGTTCTATCGCGAACCGTGTGGTTCGTGGATTGATTGAACACGACTGTTACGAGGTTTCTAAAGATGGTTCATTGGTGGGAGATTGATTTGCCGGACGCGAATGCGCCGGCGCTGGTGCGGGCAATAGCCTACTACCGTCACTCGGCTCAAGATCGACAAGAGAACTCGATTCCGATTCAACAGGATCAGGTTCGAGCTTGGGCGAAACAACACGGCGTTGAAATCATCCGCGAGTTCTTCGACGCAGGGCGTTCGGGGCTCAACTCGGAAGGTCGGCCGGCCTTCACGGAAATGATGGAGGAGTGGATCACCAAACGCGATGACTTCGAGTACGTGCTGTGCTTGGATGTATCACGATGGGGACGATTCCAAGACATCGACTTATCGGCTCAGTTCTCGGCGATCTGCAAGAAGAACAAGAAGCAGGTCATCTACACGACGATTGGCAAGCCGAAGGAAGACGACCCGCTTTATCCGGTCTACGTTCAGTTCGAACGCTTCCGCGCGGCGCAGTACAGTCGCGAACTGAGCGATAAGGTTTGGCGCGGTTGCGTGAAGATCGCTGAGCAAGGCTACTGGGCCGGCGGCCCAGCACCTTACGGTCTGCAGCGGTTGTTACTCGATGAAAAACGCGAGCCGCTCAACGTTCTGCAGCCGGGCCAACGCAAAGGCATCCAAAACCAACGCGTGACGCTTGTGGAAGGACCGCCAGAAGAAGTCGCAATCATCCGGCGAATCTTTGAAGAGTTCGTCGTAAAAGGGAACTCGGAGTACAAGATCGCCGAGGATCTCAATCGCGATGGCATTCCGTCGCCCCGTGGTCGACGTTGGGGAGCGGGCGGCGTGCTGGCCAGACTGCGTAACGAGAAGTACGCGGGCACGATGGTCTACAACCAGACCAGTGGCAAGCTAAAAACGCCGAAACACCCGAATCCACCGGAACAATGGGTGCGGACGCCGGAAGCCTTCTCAGGTCTCGTCGATTTTGAATTGTATCTCCAGGCCCAAGAGATCTTGGAGAAACGCAAGCAGCGTTACGATCCAGATTACATGCTGCGGATGCTGGACACACTCTATCGGTCCCACGGCATGCTGCGGCCGGGTTTACTGCGGCTAGGCGAGGGTATGCCATCTGTAGGTGGCTATTCACGTGAGTTCGGCTCGCTCGATTCTGCGTTTCAAAAACTGTTTGATGGTGAACGAGTCAAAGCACGCGATGCAGTCCAAGAACAGATACGCAGCCACGTCCCTGAGACGATGGCCTATTCCGACTTCTTGGTGCTCGACCAGAAGTTGACGGTTTCGATCCAGCCAGCGGTGCCGGTACCACACGGATACGACTCGTATTGGCCATTGCGGCGCGACACGCGATCCGTGATCGATATGACGCTGGGCGTCCTTCTTTCTGAGCCGGCCGACTTCAACATTCTTGGATTCATCGCCATGCCAAGATTCGGCTTGGACTCGCGGCCACTTCGATTCACTAGCACATCGACTCGCACCGAATTGTTTGGGCGAGCGGATTTGACGTTTCTTCAACAACTTCTTTAAGGGAGCACGCCACTCATGGAAACACTCAACAACATCTGTCCTATGACCAAGCGACGGTACGAAGACGTGCCGATCGCCCAAGTAAAGGTCATCAATTCGCGGAACCGCGACAAAGAGCAATTCGACATGAACGTCGAAAGTATCGAGAGCGTCGGCTTGATGAAACCGATCCGAGTCAACGACAAGTTCCTGGATTCCACTGGGTTCTATGAACTAATCTGTGGCGAAGGCAGGTTGCTGGCTCACCAACAACTGGGCAAAACACACGTTATGGCCGAAGTGGTCACATGCACTCGCAAGGAAGCGCTGTTGCAATCGCTGATCGAAAACATCGCGCGCACGAAACCGGGAAGCATGGATTTTGCCCGGGAACTGAAGCGACTGCACGATGAAGGCTGGGATTACAAACAGATCGCCAAGATCGCTTGTAAGAACGAAGAGTACATTCGCAGCTACATCCGGCTGGTGGAGCAGGGCGAAGAGCGTTTGATTCAAGGCGTCGAATCGGGGATCTTTCCGATCAAGTTTGCGATCCAAGTTGCATCTACCGACGATGCACAAATCCAAGGCGTGCTGATGGACGCTTTTGCAGACGGATTGGTAACGACCAACAATTTTGCTCAAGCGCGGCGCATCATTGCAGCTCGCGCCAAAAAATCCAAGCGGTCCCAAGCCAGCCGCGATTACACAGTGGGGCAATTGCAGCAGGATATCGCTGAGACAACTCGGGTTAAGACGTCCTATGTACGTGAAGCCAGATCGAAAGAAAACCGCTTCATGACACTACTGGCCGGGGTTAATACGCTTTTTCGTGACCCGGCCCTGATCATTTTGTTGAAGGCCCAGCGACTAGAAAAGCGGCCCGAACTGGCCGGAGACTTCCGATTTGAACCGGCTTTAAGCACGGAGGTGTCGTCATGACCGCCAATGGACAAAGCGGCAAATCCCTGAATGGTGTTGACATTTCGATAGTCAAACTCATTCCACGTAACGAACGCAAAATCGCCAAGAAATACCGACATAGGATTGAGGCCAGCATTCGAGCGGTCGGCATGATTGACCCGCTGATCGTTTACCCGATTGGTGACGACTACGAGATCCTCGATGGCGCCCTGCGTTACCGCATACTGCTAGACATGGGTGTGGAAGCGGTGCCGTGCCTGGTTCACGATTCACGCGACGGCTTCACCGGAAACCGTATGGTCAATCAGCTGAGCGCCTCGCAAGAGATGCGGATGCTGCGCAAATCCCTTGAAGAGCTAGATGAGAAAACGATTGCAACTGCGCTGGGAATGCAGGGAATCGGCCATCGCCTCAACAAGGGTCTGCTCGACAAATTGCACCCAGCGGCGGTCAAGGCGTTTAATGCCAACAAGATCAACTTACAAACGGCCCGTGAAATGGTCAATGTGAAGACTGATCGACAAGCGGAGATTCTGCAGTTAATGGAATCCTGCAACGACTACAGCACCATCTTCGCCCGAGGCTTGGTGCTGAAGACCGCGGCAGCGAAACGCGCCAAAGCATCGAGTTCCAAATCTCCTTGGACAAAAGCGGACGAGAAAAAGAGTCAACTGCTCAAGAAGCTGCAAGAGGCAGAACAGCAACAGGACTTTTACACCGGGCTATATCGTCAGTACACGACGAACTTGCTCAAGCTGGTGATTTATGTCCGGACGCTGCTGAACAATGCAGAGGTCAAAGCCTACTTGCTGATGCACCACGCCGACCTGGCCAGCATCTTAGAGGAGATTCTCGAAAGCACGGAGGGATAGGCATGGGGAAAAGGTATTGGACCAAGGAGAAGGTTATCGCCGAGTTGAAACGACACCGGGCTGTTGGTCCCAAGGGCAATACGCGGATAGACACTGCGGCCAGAGAGTATTTTGGAAGTCTGCGAGCCGCACTGGAAGTGGCCGGCCTCCCATGCGGCAAGAAGCCTCCTCCGTGTCAGCAGTGGTCACAGAAATCGGTCATTGCAGCTATTCGTCGCCGACACCGTGAAACGAACCGCTTGGAGTCAACTCACCGCGAGGATCCGGCACTTTACGGTGCCGCGAAACGCCTGTTCGGTCGTTGGACAACGGCACTAGCCGTAGCAGGTTTCCCAAAGCCCAAGAAAGAATACTATACGGCTGATGAGGTGAGGCTGCTGCTGATCGATCACTACGAGCATGAGTTGCCGCTAACATCCAGTTCTTTCAATGATCCCAAATTGGCTCGTTCGGCCCTCAAGCATTTCGGAGGCTGGAGGCGCGCCGTCGAGTCGCTTGGTCTGGGGAATGAACTGCGGCGGAAGTGGACCAAGAAAGCCGTGATCGAGGCCATCTTACATCGCCGCGCTGCAGGCCTCCGCTTGCATACGACATATAAGGAAGACCGAGGATTATTCTACGCAGCCGCGAGACGCTTCGGCAACTGGCACTTGGCACTGCAGGCGGCTGGCATCAAGTGCCGACCACCAGAGCGCTGGAGCGAGGAGAAGATCGTCGAGCGGCTTAGCTATTATGCTAGGACCACTACTGTGAAGAACATTAAGCACGTCGATCCGAACTTGGTCGGGCCTGCCATGCGGCGATTCGGTTCGCTAGGTAAAGCGCTGGAAGCGGCAGGAGCCGAGTCTTTATCCCCGCGATGGACCAAACGTCGAATCATCAATACGATTCGGTCGCACTGTGCTTCCAACCAGCCAACGCATCTGATTGGCTTGGGTAATCTGCGACTGGCGCTGGCAGCCAAGCGGCACTTTAGCTCATGGGCACAGGCCGTCGAAGCGGCTGGGCTGGCTGATCGCCTGGCTTTGCATGAACGCCGCAAACGCCGAACTAGCCACGAAGTGCTGGCGGTCATTCAGCAGTGGTATGCCAATGAGAGATCCTTCAAGGATATCTTGAAGCGAAACGATGGGTTGGAAAGAGACGCGCGGCGGCACTTCGGATCTTGGCGGCAGGCCCTTGAGGCTGCTGGCTATGAGTGCTCGCGTCGTCAATGGTCGCACAAAGCGATTTTGTCTGAAATCCAGTCGCGCATAGCCAACGGCTCATCGCTGACTAGCAATGACCCCAACAACATAAATCTTGCAGCGGCGGCCATTCGATATTTTGGCACCTGGCGAGGAGCCCTGAAAGCCGCCGGATATGAGCGCACGCAGCGTCAATGGTCCCGGGAGTTGATTTTGTCGGAAATCAAACTGCGACTGGAAAACGGTGCCTCCCTGAATAGCCGTGACCCGAACAACGTCAATTTAACAGCCGCGGCGACTCGGTACTTCGGATCGTGGAGCGCGGCCCGGCAAGCCGCTGGTGAAGCCATTAAGCAGCGAAAGCCGAGGCACTCCACATGATCCGTGAAACCATCATTCGCAAGATTGTGGAGTTGGACTTGGCTGGTCACAGTTTGCTCGAAGAAAGGGTTCGAGCGGCTGACGAACTACTGCACGCTTCGGCGGTCAACGAGTTTGGATCGTGGGAGACGGCGCTGGAATACGCGGGCGTCAGTTCCCACGACGTTGGGCGGTGTCGCGATTTGTCGCCCGAGCGTATCAAACGCCGACTCCGGCGACTTTGTACGACCGGCTACGACCTGGGGGCTAAATTAAACCGAAGTCGCGACCGAGCTCTGTACGACGCCGCAATTCGCCACTTTGGTAGCTGGCGCGAAGCTCTCACAGCGGCGGGCGTGAACCTGGCCAACGTGACTCACCGCCGTCCCAAGCACCTGGACCGCGAAGCGATGTTGCTATGGATACGCAATCGCCAAGCCGCCGGCCAGTCGCTTGTATTCAGCGAAGTATGTCTTGAGAAGCGCGACTACGCCCTCGCCATCCGCCGCGAATTCCGCAGCTGGGCCAGAGCCGTCGAAGCGGCGTTCCCGGAGGCATAGCCAACAATCTGCATCAACAGGCCAAAAAACGCGATGAGTCTCGACCGCCTCGAGCTCACGTTCCTTTCTTGAGGACATCGTGTTTTTTGGCCTTTCTGAGGGCGTGCAGACTAGGTTAGACTTGCAGATCTTCACTTTCGGTACCGAAAGTCCGATACTGTGATGGGTCGCACTGCCAAAGGATACGCGTCGATGTCGATAGATGAGCCGGTGGATCTCGAACTTATTGATCGACTTGGGCTGAGAATTCGCCAGCGACTTGAACCTGGGCAAGGCGAGAGACCTGGTCGTCCGAGCGACCCGACGTGGACTATCCAGCGAAAGCTATCAATGAAAGCGGAGACGCTTGCTCTTCTTGAAAAGGCCGCTGAAGTGATAAGCACTGAGAAACGTAGAGTTAGTCCGATGCAACTAGCTGCAATACTTATTGAAGATGCAACGCAAGGAATCGCGAAGCACCTAGAAGGAAATTGAAAGGACGCAGGTAAAAGTATGGCAACAGCACAGCAAATCAAGTCGCTCCTCGAGAGCTACAGCGATGCTGACGGCGAGATGTTTGTCTCGGTCGCGTTGCAAATTGCTGCGCACGAGGCCCGCTCAGGAAAAGGAAAACTGGCTTCTGACATCAAGCGATTGGTCGATGAGATCAAAAGTAAGCAGAAGCAAGCAAAGATTGGTGGGACCGTTCCAATCAGTCGTCCAGTTGGTGAATTAGCTACACTGCTTTCGGCAACCTACCCGAAAACAAAGCTCTCCGAGATGGTTCTTGCACCGGAACAACTCACGTCGCTGAATCTGGTATTACTTGAGTACCGACAACAAGCGAAGTTGCGCGAGCATGGGCTTACCGCGAAACGGAAACTGCTGCTTGTTGGGCCTCCAGGGGTTGGCAAGACCATGACATCGTGGGCACTTGCTGGTGAATTGAAGCTTCCGCACTTCACTGTGCAATTACACTCTCTAATTACGAAGTACATGGGCGAGACTGCGGCAAAGCTATTTGCAATCTTTGAATCGATGCGACATACCCGTGGCGTTTATCTGTTCGATGAGTTCGATGCAATCGGTTCCATGCGAGCAGGGAGCAACGATATTGGTGAAATCAGGCGCGTGCTGAATTCATTCCTGCAGTTTCTGGAGCAGGACGACTCGGATAGCTTGATTGTTGCCGCAACCAACCTCGAAACGATTCTTGATGATGCCCTCTTTCGTCGATTTGATGACTTCATACGTTATCAACTGCCCGGCGAAAGCGAGCGTGTAACATTGATCGCGAATCGCCTCGCATCGTTCAAAGTAACAAGTATTGAGATTAAGAAAACAGCGGTTGCGGCTGATGGATTGAGTCACGCAGAATTGTGCCGTGCTTGCGATCAGGCCGCGAAATTGGCGGTACTCTCCGACCGGCGTCAGATTGACTCGGGAGAGCTTGAGGGTGCGATTCAATCAGTTCGCCAACGAAAACAAACAGCAACTTAAGTCAGGTAGCCAATGCCGGAGTATCGACACTTCTTACTTGCCAACAAGCGAGACCAACTCAGGTACACCAGCGTGATTTCGGGTGGAACACCCAAAAACAGCCCAACTCGTCCAGAGCGAAAGACTCACGCAGATAAACTACTCAGCGATCTAGTACTCGCTGAAACGAAAGCAAAGGCTCGCATTGCGACTGAACCGGCGCGAGAAGGTATTCAGTTCATTCCGATGGTGATCGACGAGAGTTCAGACTTTACGCTTGAGCAACTACAGCTTGAGAAAACTTCCCCGGGAACACGAATTGTAAGTGCGAAGGAACGCGACGGCAGAAAGGAATACCTTATTGCCATTCCGGATGGGGAAGTTGGGAAGCTAGCTAAGAAACTCAGAGACTATCGTGACAAAGTGACTGCCAAGAAAGGATCGCCGCGCAATGAGAAACTTGCATCCAGTATTCAAGCCATAAACGCGGCAGAATTGGAAGACTACTGGACCGGCGCGTCGGAAGCTCTTCCTCGGAACACAAAAGCTATTTGGTGGGAAGTATGGCTCGACACCAGTAATAAGGATATCGATGTAGAGGTGTGGTTTCGCGAGATTGCTCTTAAGCAAAATCTAACAGTCAGTAAGCAGCGAGTGCGATTTCCAGATCGGTTGGTGATTCTGGGATTTGCGAGTTTTGATCAGTGGCGTACATTCCCTGGATTGTTGATCTACCTCGCTGAGCTTCGCGAGGCGAACATCGTAGCTAGTGAGTTCACGGAACTCTCCGCTTCCGGCCAAGCGGAATTCAATAATACAATGCTGGCCCGCACTGAATTCGCGGATAGTCAATCGGTCCGAGTTTGCATTCTCGATACGGGTGTTGAACGCGGGCACCTTCTGCTTGAGGCCTCGCTTTCGGAACGCGACACTCACAGTTGGGACTCTGAGTGGGGAAGTGATGACCACGACGGGCACGGTACTGAAATGGCAGGCATCTGCTTGTTTGGTCCGCTTGCCGCTTCACTCTATGGCGTTGACCCGATAAAAATTCTTCATCGATTGGAGTCCGTTAAGATTCTGCCACGCAAAGGCAGAAACGATCCTCCTGATTATGGGCCGATCACGACAGGCTCCATGGCATTGGCAGAAGCAGCGGCCCCGGATGTACAACGAGTATTCTGCATGGCTGTAACTGCGCCCGGTGAAGATCAATGGCGCCCCACGCTATGGTCGGCAGCTATCGATCAGGCGTCCAGCGGTGCCAACGACAATCATCGAAGATTTGTTGTGCTTTCTGCCGGCAATATTCGTGAAGATGTTGGGAAAAACTATCCTCACGAAAACTATGTCTCCAGCGTCGAGGACCCTGCCCAGTCCTGGAATGCTATGACTGTGGGCGGTTACACGAGTCTAGCTTGGATTCAACAGAAGGGGCTTGATGGTTACTCACCGATTGCGAAGCCTGGTACACTTTCTCCAGCGAGTCGCACCTCGATGTGTTGGGGAGCCGAGCCATGGCCATACAAGCCTGATGTTGTGTTTGAAGCGGGCAATTACGCAAGCGATGGTGCCGGTTTTATTGCCGATGTCGAGGATCTGCAACTTCTAACAACACGAGCGTCTATTCACGGCGATGCATTGCTAGGAACCTCGCGAGATACGAGCGCAGCGACTGCACAAGCAGCAAGAATGGCGGCCATTCTCCAGGCCGAGTATCCAGAGTATTGGCCTGAAACTATTCGTGGCCTAATCATCCACTCTGCTGACTGGACACCGCAGATGCTCGATGAATTCAAACACCCCGATCGGCGGAATAGACTCCGTGTTTACGGAATGGGCGTTCCGAACCTTGAGCGCGCTCGGCGGTCCGCAAGCGGGTTTACCACAATGGTCATCCAAGATGAACTACAGCCATTCGCATTTGGTTCGTCTGATAACACAACCAATGAAATGCATCTTCATGAACTACCCCTTCCGCGAACCGTGCTTGAAGAGCTTGGCAACACAGCCGTGCGCATGAGAGTGACGCTTTCCTACTTTATTGAGCCGAATCCACCTCGGCGTGGATTTGTCGCTCAATACCAATACGCATCTCACGGCCTTCGCTTTTCTGTTCGTCGGCCACTTGAAAAACCAGAAGACATGAAGAAGAGGCTCTCCAGAACATTTTGGGAAGAGAATGCAAGCGGGAAGCGAGTCCGCCCGCCCAAGGGAAGCATTACCACAGACGACAGAAAATGGGATCTTGGGCCTGAGACAATTTCAATTCGTGGTTCCGTTCACTCAGATAGCTGGTCCGGGACTGCAGCCCAATTAGCTCTATCCAACTTGGTTGCCGTTTACCCCGTAACTGGTTGGTGGCGATACCGACGAGATCCGGAAGTTGTCGAACGCAAAGCGAGATACTCATTGATCGTAAGTATCTCAACGAACGACACTACCGTTGATATGCAGGCGATTGTTGCGAACGAGATCAAGACGCGCATCGAGGCTGAAGCGACCGCTATCGAAACACGAATTACATGAGACAGTTCTAATCAAATAACCCTCTCAGAAGTCGCATTGCGCCTGGCGACTTGAGTGACTTTCTGGGTTATGTGATTTCGACTGGAGTCGCATTAACGGACATCGTCGCAACATGCTGTTATACAACAACTTACGCATGTCGTCGAAAAATAGTCGTGATCTCGCGAGCGGTTTGAAAAGAGTTCGGTTTGCTCAACTTCTCTGTTTGGTTAGGAAACTGACCGCAGTAGGTTATTCGAAGAAGCCGGTGTCTTGCAGCAACGCAAAACACCGGCTTTTTTCGTATTTTCCTGCAATC
>JBGSNA010000134.1:0-2798 GCA_041739875.1 Pirellulaceae bacterium | reverse complement strand
CCAGGTAATCTCCTGCCCCGTGTACGTTGCCATCCGTCCCATGATCGCCAGCATCGTACTTTTGGCCATGTACTCACCATTGTTCAGTGGCTTGCCAGTGCGAATGCCAGCGAATAACTCGTCGTGCTCGACCTGATACATGTTCTTGACCTTCTCATCGAATTGCCACGTCGCGTCGGTCGTGATTTCGAGTCGGCTCTCTGCAACCTTCGCCCGGCCTTTCGACCCGAGCGCGTAACTTGCCATTTCGTTCTTACAGCCGCGCTGCTGTCGACAGTTACTGAACAGTCTTGCGCCGTTTTCGTATTCGTATGTCACGCTGTGGTGGTCGTAGATATTGCCGTACTCTGGCTCGGTTCGGACCTGACGACCGCCCACACCGACGGCTTTGACCGGGTAGGCGCCCATGACCCAGGCACACACGTCCAGATAATGAACGTGCTGCTCGACATTGAAATCGCCTGACAACCAGGTGAAGTAGTACCAGTTTCGCATCTGCCAGTGCATATCGGTCCAATCGTCCCTGCGAGGCTTGACCCAGATTCCTCCCCGATAGTCATTTGCGATAACCGTATGAATGTCACCGATTGCGCCGTCGTGAAGCCGCTTGACGGTTTCTCTGAAACCGCCGTCGTAGCGAATGCACAGACCGGAAACGACGGACAGTTTCCTGCGTTTGGCTTCCGCACAGGTTTCCAGTACAGAGCGTACTCCCGGTGCATCGACGGCAACCGGCTTTTCGGCGAAAACATGCTTGCCTGCATCGATGGCCGCTTTGAGGTGCATTGGCCGAAAATGGGGCGGCGTTGTCAGCAACACGACGTCCACATCAGTTGCCAGCACCTTCTTATAAGCGTCAAAGCCGACGAATTGCTGCTCGGGTGGCACGTCGAGTTTGTCAGCGATCTCTGGCTCGGCGGAAAGAGACTTTAAGCTCAATTGGATTCGATCCTCAAAGGCATCGCCCATCGCAACGAGTTTCACTCTGTCATCAGCCAGCAGGGCTTGCTTCGCTGCACCAGAGCCTCGCCCTCCGCATCCGATTAACCCGACTCGCAGGACGTCGTCGCCGCCGGCAGCGTGAACGGCGGAAGGAAAGGCCATCGTTGCCGCGCTGGCGGCGGCAGCCGCAGTCGAAAGTGAAGTCCCGATGAATCGTCTTCGAGAAGAATTCTTAAGCGTGTCGAAATCGCTATCGCTGGTCGTGCTTGTCATCTCGTTCTCCGTTTGGAGGTAATGGTGAGGTTTTAAGGGGTCGAATCTGAAGGTTGCGGAAGTAAATCTCGTTCTTTTCGTTTTCCAGTAGGATTCTGCCAGCCGTCGGGAAGACATCATAACACTCGTTGACAACCGTCCCGTTGATCTTGATCGTGATCCGGTTGCCGGCGCAGATGCACTCGACCAGAGTCCATTGTCCCAACGGGCTGGCCAGATCATCCCTGCCGCGAGAGTCGAGCAATTCCTGAAAGCCGGGTTCGTGCAGGGACCACCAAAACTGCCTGCCGGAATAGACCGTCTTCGCTCCGCCACGTTGCCAGCGAGTGCGTCCGTCGCTCGCCGTCTTCGTATCGCTTGTGATCGTGACTGGAATGGCGTTGCTGTTGCTGTCCGCTCCCTTGATGACAATCAGATCGCCCTCGCATCCTTGGGCAAGTTGGCATTCGATCGAGGC
The DNA here is from genome assembly GCA_041739875.1 of Pirellulaceae bacterium. Lineage (GTDB taxonomy): Bacteria > Planctomycetota > Planctomycetia > Pirellulales > Pirellulaceae > JBBSJZ01. The sequence continues at coordinate 1,126 of JBGSNA010000134.1, read as the reverse complement.
CATCCAGATGCCACGCGCGTTGCCAGGCGGCCCGGTCGCGTGAAGAAGGATTCCCGAGTTACGGACGTACTTTGATCCGTCGGTCCGATCGCCCCACTTAAATTCGACGCTCAGATGATAATCTTGGTAATCATCCACCGTTGCCAAATATCCCATTCCCCGACCGCCGATGTGAATCATTCGGTCGGTGACACGATAATCGGACTGGGGATCTTCGTGCTTTGTCTCCTGCAGCCATGTCGTGAAGCCGGATAGGTCATGCCCATTGAAAGGACGAATGATTGCGTCACGAGGTGAGATGGCAACGACGTCGACGTCTTGACCGAAGCATGACTGCGAAGCAATCAGGCTTGCGACCAAGCATGTGAACCAGAATTTTTGTAAGAACATTGACTCCTCGGGTTGGGATCGGCCGAACAAGATTCGGCATTCATCATTGTTTAACAGCGAGCCCCATGTGTCTGCATTGCGGGATGCCGTTGCTTGCAGCTTGCCGTTCAACGAAAGGTTCATTTCATGCTCGGTCCTGACGACTTGAATCGTCAAAAACGGCGACTATCTCGCCGGTGTCTGAAGCCCTGCAACAACTGTCTCCAAATACTCCCGAACATGCCTCGCGAGCGTGTCGATACCCTCTGGTGTGTCGGGACGTGGAACGACGGGCGCGAAGATATTCTCACAGCAAAGCGGCATCTTGCGGCCAGCGAAGGCGACCGGATAAAGCAGCCGATAGTGGTCGATCTCGCCAAACCCCGGTCCGCAATCTTGATCGAGCGGCCAATTGCGATGGTCCTTCATACAGAAACTATGGACAACGTCGGCGCACTCTCGAATATCCGGAATCGGGTCAACGTTCAAGTAGTCCATCACATTGCCGGCGTCGTAGTTCACTTTGATACCCGCATCGCCAATTTCTCGAACAATCTCTGCGCAGTCCTTTCCCGTTCCTGTTGATCCGCCATGTTGCTTGACCACCAACAGCACGCCGTTGTCGCGTGCAATCGGTCCAAGTATCTTGAATCGTTCGATCCATAGTTTGCGACTTCCACCTGTCGTGTGACCGAAGGTCAGCACCTGTGGAATCTGCGCAGCGCTGGCTTGTTCGATCCGCTGCGTAAGAACTCTC
>JBGSNA010000123.1:0-7339 GCA_041739875.1 Pirellulaceae bacterium | reverse complement strand
CACGCACGTCACCAATGACGGCGGGAAACTCTGGGTTCTCGGCTACAAAACCGAACGTGGCGGCACACTGCTGCACACGAAGAATGGCGGCCAGAGCGAGGTCTTCGGCACTTTCAGTTATACGACCACCGCGGGCAACCTGGGGCCCATGTTCATGACCGAGGACGCCAGCGCTTTCGCGTTCTTTTCCGAGGTCTGTTACACCGGCGACCCGTTTGCGTTGCTGATCCGGGAGACTCGAAATGGCGTCACAAAAGAAGTCAAACGAGGGGACGGAACAGTCACGCCGTACATCGGCGTTTCGGCTGCGAAGTAAGTACAGTGCACGGAACAAATAAGTCCTTCAAATCGTGAGTCTGCGAGCCGATGCTCAAAGACTTGGCCCTAGTACCCGAAGAAGCAGTGCATTCGGCTGGTGTTGACTGGGCCACGCTCAATTGATTAGTCAGCTGATCGAGTCCAGTACCTGAGCTGGATTCGCCGCCTGATACCGGGGCGAGTGATTCGACAATTCTTCATGTTTAGCATCGTGTTCCGCCCCCACGGCGACACTCGCCCCGGTTTCCATTTTGAGGTGCAAGTCTCGATGACCAAAACGAACGGTCGGTCAATCCGTAGTTGATCGACAAAATTAGGGGTAGCGCCGACGCTACGTTGTTAAAGTTGACGGTACGATCACTAAACGATTAGCCGTGAAAGCTTTTTTTCCACGGCGGTAAGCTCGAGCAGGAGCGACGCGTCTTTCGTCACATTGGGCCTGATTTGCTCGCAGGCGTCTTTAAGTCCACTCGCAAAGCCACCGTTCCTCAAAAGGCGGCGAATTTGAGAATCTTCGGTACCCCGACGAAGGTGCTCGCCGTTAAAGCAACCGGCGATAAGCAACAGCGCCCAATCTTGGAGCTTCCGTTTTTCGTTAAGTATCCGCGCATCCTGGGACAGCATTGGTTTCGAGTCGAGTTTCATCATTTAATCGTCCACTCGGCACTGATCTTGTGTGTGTCTGAAAACGCATTGCGGTCGGCCAACGAAACGCGTCTTCATAATTTCCACGCGGAACATTCACTAATGTTGATGGTAGGATAGTGGAATGGGGAAACGATTGTCCACGGTGCCCGAAACAATAAATAAGCGCCGCGCTGTCAGTTTTTGTACCGGCAGACTGACTGCAGGGCTATTGTCATGAAATCGTCCAACATGGGACCTTTCTGACTTCAGGCGACGATCGAGACTTATGGATCGAGAAGCGGGTTTCTCCAAGCGTTTCGGACTTGAATTCACACACCCGGATAAGCAAGCGCTGAACGCGAGCGGGCGATCACGCCGGTCTTGAAGTCATAGTCAAACGCGCCCGCCGCGTTAACGCTGCCGTTCTGCCATAATGATAGCATCGCCAGAAACCGACTCGGACTCACCAGCGATGCGATCACGATGGAAGCTCTTCGTTGCCCTCGTCACACTTGCGGCCGTCGCTTCGCTGGCGAGCGTTCCTGTGGAGATAGCGTCGCTATCACACGAAAAGGCTGACATTCCGTGGTGGGCTCCCTTTATCGCTTTTGCTCTTGGCTTCATCCCGACAGTCGCTGCCATAGCGATAGGAGTTGGCACTTTCCCTAGAACCGAATTGGACACCCCTATCATCCGACGTCTGGTCGATCGTCAGCCCGGAGCCGGTCAAATGACACGGGCGATTCTGGTCCCCTCGATTTTTTATGCCGCTGTCTGCTTCGTCATCGTGCATCCATTCTTAGAATGGCTTGAACCGATTCTTGTTCCAGAATTGGCCAAAATAGCAAGTGAACACGCCGCCGATCCGTACGCGCTGACTCCGTTGCAATTGACTTTGCTTTCGTTCGCCGCGGGCGTGCGAGAAGAATTCGTTTTCAGATTCGGTCTTTTGACACTGTTCGTTTGGGTTGGAATCAGGTTTTTCCGATTACCGAAGATGCAATCGCTGTTGTTCTGGACCGCAAATGTCCTTGCCGTCGTACCATTCGCATTGACGCATATACTCAACGCCGTGGGTCTTGAAATCCCAATCACATCCGGATTGATTGTCGCTGTCCTGTTGGCGAACGGAGGCGTAGGCCTGATGTGCGGATGGTTGTATTCACGGTACGGTCTTGAGTCCGCAATGATTGCCCACACCGGCTACGACGTCATTCAGTTTGTTGTCTGGCCTTTTCTCGGTCAGTCGACCGCGTAAACTCACCAGAACTGGCAGAAATCGGGTAAGGATGGCCATCGCCGACCACGCTCCCTACACCGCCTGGCATGGGCGTCCGCATCTAATGGTCCGGTGAAGCGGAGCAAGTGCCGCCGAGAGGCTCGTTAGTCAACGCTGTTGACTTTTCAGCCAAACCCTCGTGAACTACGAGCGATTGACCGTGCCTAGCCGTGTCATGTCAACCTTGCTCCCCATCATCGGTCGCCCAATCGCTGTTGCCTTCGCCTAGTACTTTGCCAATCGGAGTTGTCATTTGGTATACTCATCTCCTTGAGTGGCCCCGTCTGGCGCAGGGGACTTAAACATCACAAATTTACGACTATGACGGGCGGACCCCAGCGGTGAACCGGAGCCGCCTTGGCGATTTTTGAAGCAAAGTCATTTGGCGGCGGCCCGGTTACCGCCGACTTCATGAGTTTCCTCAGCTGTATTCGAGCATGCCCAATCCCTTCTCTTCGATTCGAAATCCAGCTGCCGCAGCCAAGGCAATTAAGGATTTCCGAAAAGACTTCAATGCAAAACAGTGCATGGTCGGCAACGACGACTGTTCCAAACAGATCATTGCGGCTCACACGTTATCGAAAGAGGCAATGCTGCGGCCGATCTCAGTCGATGGACATGTCTATGCCTTGGCGAACGATTTGTACAGTGTGATGTCAGGTCAACCAATGGACTTCAAACGAATGGGGATTTCAGACACATCAGTCTTTAACGGATTTTGTTCTACTCATGATAAGGACCTGTTCCGCTGCTTTGAAGATGAGCTTTTTGGCTGCACCCATGAGCAACTCTTCATGATTGCATATAGGTCCGTCGCGAAAGAAACCTACCTAAAAGCAAAAGAGGCGAATTCCATGCTGACGCCTGAAGTGATTAAAAAGATCCATGGGATTGATGAATCAGTTGATGTCCAGTATTCGCCAGATGCAACATGGTTTATTGAAACTTCTCTCAGAGGCTACCAGGACTCAAAAGCTGTTTTTGAACGATTGGAGAATGGGAGATCTAAACGTGACTGGCAGATACTTCGGCACACGGTTGTGCCATTCAAAGTTCGTCCGATTATCGCTGCTACGTTCCCATTCTCACCGCAATACGATTTTGATGATCAAGTGCTTCAAGACTTTAAGGATTTTTCGCGAGACCTGGACCCTCTAATTGTCACGCTGACGCCCATGAGCAGCGGTGGCTATGAGGGCTTTCTGATTTTCTCCTATTTCCATGACTTAACAGCGGTCGCAGATACATTCATCGAAAGCTTTTTAAGCCAACAGAATATCACCGACGCGGCTGTTCACCTTATTCTGCTGAATTCAGAGAACTATGCTTTCAATCCAGTTTGGTTTGAGAAACTAACCGAACATGAACTGTCATTGATCAGCGCGAGGGTTGCGGAGAACGCCAACTCCACGTCCGATGTTCATGTTAAGCTTTCGGACAAAGTAATACAGATTGGTGACTGGTTGCCCGACAAGCACTTCTGTCTTTGAACCAACATTGGCGAATAACAATCCGATGCAAACGAGCGGTGAAGTCGAGCGTTTTGAAGTTGTTGATCAAACGCCGTAGTCGGTATCGTTATTCGACTGAAATTCGCGGATCTGCTGCCCTAAAACTTCCCACAACCACCCTGCAATGATCGCCACTGAGCATAGCGACGACTCCGGCGTGCAAGAGGTTGTGCAAATTCTGAAAGGGATCGCTCCATTCGCAGCGTTTGTTTGGTCCGCCACGTTTGCATGGACCGCGACCGCCAACTGGTTCTGGGTTGTTGGCAGCGCCCCGCTGGCAATGGGTCTCGTTGCCGCAACACTGTTCGGCGAACCCTCGGTCGTACGTCAAAGTTGGGTCGCGTTTGCAAAGTGCACTCTTGCCTTCGTGTTGGTTGGCGTGTGTATTATGCTACTTTACGCTGGGGTCATTGCATTGATCGCATTGATCAAGGCTGTTGTCGCTTTTCTCTTGTATCACATAGTTTTCATCGTCTTGGCGTTATTTGTGGCCGGTTGGATGGCGTCGGTTCTAAACCCGAATTCAACCGTAACTGGGAACCCAAATGGGCGTTCCAGTTCTGGGTGGGGCTCCGGGCAATCTGGTGGATATCGGACTCACCCTGATTCCGGGCGCCGCTGGCTGTATAAGCACGAACGAATAGCACTATGGAAGGACGCGGGCAAGCAATGCTATCACTGCGGAAAAAAACTCGCGTCAAGTTCTCCGAAGTCAATGCACGTTGATCACCTCGTGCCGTTTTCGCTTGGTGGATCATGCGACGATGGCAACTTGGTGGCTTCGTGCTCTAGGTGTAATCTTCGCAAGGGTAACCGTGAAGACTTTGACCCCAGCGAACCCCGCAAACGTAAGCGACGCCGCAAAACTTGACTGCCCTTTCTCTACACACTGACGGTGAATAATCGGGTAGCCACGGCCGTCTCTGACGGTAGCCCCCACACCACCTCACATACCTGACATGCGGGTCCACATCAGGCGGTTCGACGAAGCGGATGCAGCAGTCGCTAAATACTCGATCGTAATTGCGATGTCATAAACTCTGCTCGTAATCCTCGTCGGTCAGCTAATCGACATTAACTTTTCATATCAGCGAGCCAATTCCCTGATATCTAAAAGAAAACGCAGCCCCGCGCCGCCCTTTCGGGCAGCGCGGAGTGCGTGGGGTCGTGACGTCGTTTACTTTCGGCGAGTTGTTTTGGCTTTCCGCTGGCCTGCGCGAAAGCCGCCTCTTGATCCGATTCGTTTACCGAATCGATAGAATTCGTACGCGGCGTAAAGGACGATTACATAGGCTGCTAGTTCGGTCAATTCTTGGGCCTTTGAGATCTTTGGTTTGGTGATAAGAGCAGCTTATTGAACTACTCGACTGATACATCACCCCATCGACTCAACCAATCGAAAATCAGCCTGCCACAGGACTTTGCTTCAACTCATCGATCAGAGCTGACGCTTGACGTATCGAAAGACCCGATGGTCCTGATACGCCAAACCGATCGGGCAGAACACTTGCGAGATTGATTCCCATGCGTCCTGCCATGGCACGTATGGCCTTGACTTGCTTCTCGGTCGCAAGCCTTGGGGCACCATTTGACGCAGCAGCTTGCGATTGATGGTTTGCCTCACTGGCCGAGCGATCGTTGCTACTCGGCGTGCTGTGGTTGATTTGACGCACGACAGCTTCACACTGCCGCGCCGTTTCGACCATGCGCTCGACGGTTGATTGATTCAAGTGGTCACACTCCAGCTCGGTATGGCAGGCAACGCAGCTTCGGTCGGTAGTCGAGGGGACGGTTACTGAAATGCCTATTTTCATGGGCAAACTCCTTGTTTGTTTGAATGGACTAAGTGAATAAGTCACAGCTACGAAACAACCAGCTCACTGGCGAGCAGGTTTAGGCTGACATCGGGATCGATCGGTATCCCGCGCAGCCAGCGTGTGAACTGATGTAGCATCAGTGACGCGGCAATGTTTGCTGCGTAAACCGTGCTGCGTGATGTACAGGTTCCCGACTGCGCTTCTGCCTGCGTGAACAACGTGGACTCGTAATGTGAATCCCGTGATGGGTCATCGACAGCCAGTATGCGAATGGTTTCACCCAGCATCCGGCCATCGACCCAAAACTCGCAGCGCCTTCGCACTGATCGCCAGATTGCTGTCCGAGCAGCAATCGAATCGACGCAGGCAAATACGACCTGTCCGACTGCATACTGTGGTCGATATCGGTCATTCACGATCGTCACCTCGACCGACGGATCGATCCTCGTGATTTCCTGCATGGTGGCAGCCACTTTGGGCTGGCCGATCTCATCGATCCGGTAGCCCTGAGTCGTGGTATTGGTGAGCTCAACAGTATCGAAGTCGATCAGTTGCAGCTTTTCAGCACCGATCGATGCGAGTTGCAAAGCGACCTGACGACCGATGGCACCGACACCGATCACGGTGATCGTGAGTCCCGCGAGTCGTTCGCGAGGCACCAAACCTGCTTGCCGCTCAAATCGATCTTGAAGATTATTTACGACGCCTCCCATTCGCTGGCCTCCCAGTGATAGCCGCGATGCAGATGTTCCGCTCGTGGACCATTGAGATCGCGGGCGAACAGCGGATCACTTCGATCGTAAAACGGGTCATGAACCGCGACCGTGTCGTCGTATTCCAACAACCACTGGTCGCGGTCTGCTCCAGGAAATGGCATCGAATAGTCGATCGCCCGATGGAGCCGTGTGCTGGCGCCGGGTCCGGTATTGAACCGCAAGCGTCCATACGTCGCACCTTCCCGAGCTAGAATGAACATCACGGCCCAGTCCGTCGTCCCGAAGCAACGCGCGAACGTCTCTTCGTCAGTGCTACTAGGACGCGGGCAGCTACCCGGGTGCGTATGCAGCCAAATACGGGAAAACTGTTCGGGCTTGCGCCCCGCATCAACTTGTCGGTCAAAGTAGTCTGCGACCGCATCGTCGTTGAACTCGACGGTAACCGGCGTGCAGATTTGATCGATCAGCACGATGTCTTCAATCAGCAGTAAATCGGCTGAGTGGCTGATACCGAAGGCACCGATTTCGGTGCTGCCAACGTCACGCATGAAGACTAACTTTGCCCAAGCATACGGCGAGAACCGCAGCGTCGAGCGACATCGCTTCGTCTTCCGTCGCGTCGGCTTCTCTCTCCTCGTCAAGGCAATCATCACATTGGTTCTCCGTTAGGCAGTCTTGGCAAAAGGGTTTATCACAGCTGCGACATGGGTTCATGCAACTATTGCAAAAACTCGTGTCACAACCTTCACAGGTCGTGGTGCAAGACTCACAGAATGAGTCGTCGCATCCGTTACAGGTGCAGCTACATTCGCTGCACGATCGATCACCACAGCGCGAGCATGAAACAGTTTCATCTTGATCGACAGTCCCGCCACAAGCAGAACACTCCAGACCTTCCCAGTCATCGAGCGTGATATACGCGCTGCTGGCGTTGTACGTTTGCAATATCTGATGCACGACCGTAAAGAAGTCGTGAATACGCCCGTCTGCAAGTGCATGCTTGATCGGCTGGCCGCCATCGCCTTCGCAAAGCGATTCGCCCTGGACATGGGGATGGGTCGTTAAGTCACT
>JBGSNA010000144.1:0-3060 GCA_041739875.1 Pirellulaceae bacterium | reverse complement strand
ATGTCGGTTCTGTGCCAAGACGATTCTGGTCACCGAGTGCAATACACCAAGGGTGCTCTGGAGGGAATTCTTGATAATTGCGTTTCGGAACGCCGAGAGAACCAAGTGATCGGGCTGACCGATGAGCGTCGGCGTGCGATTGAGGAGGCTAACGTCGCGATGGCCTCACGCGCCTTGCGAGTCCTTGCATTGGCCTATCGCGAGGATGCTGGAGACGAGGCAACGATTGACGAGAGCGGTCTGACGTTTGCCGGCCTTGTTGGAATGATCGACCCACCACGCGAAGAAGTGAAACAGGCTGTGTCGCGATGTCGCAAAGCGGGCATCCGGCCGGTGATGATCACGGGAGATCATCCTGCCACGGCGATGGCAATTGCGAAAGAACTCGGTATCGCTTCGGCGTCCGACCGCGTCGTCACTGGCCAAGAACTGGATGAGATGTCCGACGACGAGTTATCGACAAACGTCGAGAAGATCGCCGTTTATGCTCGTGTCGCCCCGGAGCACAAACTTCGAGTCGTGCGTGCGTGGAAGGATCGAGGCGAGATCGTTGCAATGACTGGCGATGGCGTCAACGACGCGCCCGCCGTGAAGGCAGCCGACATTGGCATCGCGATGGGAATCACCGGAACCGATGTCACGCGCGAAGCAGCAGCGATGGTGTTGATGGACGACAACTTCGCCTCCATCGTCAACGCTGTTGAAGAAGGCCGTGCGATCTATGACAACATTCGCAAGTTTTTAATCTACCTGTTGTCGTGTAATGCAGGCGAATTGATGTTGATGCTGGTCGCCTCGTTGCTTGGGTGGCCAATTCCATTGATACCCGTGCAACTGTTGTGGATCAACCTTGTGACCGATGGCTTGCCTGCGTTGGCACTAGCGATGGAACCACCCGAGCCCGGGCTGATGCTTCGCCGTCCGCGCCGAGCAACGGAGTCGATGTTGTCTTGGTCGCTGGCCGCTACGGTGCTTGGTCAAGGAACGCTGTTGGCAGCAGTGGGGCTGGCCGCGTTTTGGCTGAGCTACGACCAGACGAGTGACCTCGATCGGGCTCGTACAATGACGTTCGGCGTGATCGTCTATGCCGAACTGTTTCGCGCCCTTGCCGCTCGCAGCCAGACATTGACGTTTTGGCAACTCGGTATCAGAACAAATCTGTACGTCGTCGTAGCAGTCGCAATCTCGGTGCTGCTGCAAGTCGGTGTCAGTTCCCTGCCGCTCACTCGGTCGGTCTTCGAAGCGACGCTACAAACGCCATCAGAATGGTACCTCGTGCTGGTATTGGCACTCACGCCCGTCACGATCATCGAATCAGTGAAGCTCGGCCGTCGGTACTTTTCGCACAGTGCAAGCTAAGACTGCCCGCATTCGCGCAGTTTCGCGTGCAGAACTCAAGCCAAATAGCTTGGCATGACAAGTGCGTTGCAACGCAGTTAGCTGTAGTTGTTTAGGCATTGGATCATCGACTATTGGGCCATCGAGTCTGGAAAATAGGTGCGTCTTCGAGCTTCAATCACCGCTCGTGTCACGACCACGATTTCTTACATCATCAACGACGCCCCATTCAACCATGAATAAGATCCTCGTTTGGGACATCCCCGCTCGCCTTTTCCATTGGGCCTTCGCCGGCTCACTGACAGCGGCGATTGCCATTGGATTCCTCGTCGATGATGATAATAATCCGCTTTTTCAATTGCATATGATCTTTGGCATCGTCGCGATGTTCCTGCTCGTTGTGCGAATCGTGATGGGAGTCGTCGGATCGCGTTACTCGCGGTTCTCCAGCTATCCCGTGCGTCCCCGTGAGATTGCCAGATACATGGTCAGCGCGGCGGTCTCAAAGACCCAACTCTATGCGGGAAACAATCCTGGTTCCGCCACCGCCGCAGTGCTCATGTTCCTGCTCGTTCCCGCTTTGTTCCTCTCGGGCATCGAATATGGCGGAGAGACAGGTGAGGAGCTTCACGAGCTCTTCGCTTGGGCTTTGCTTGCCGTGATTGTCCTGCACCTTGCCGGTCTTGCCTGGCACACTTTCCGGCATCGGGAAAACATCTCATTAGTCATGCTCACGGGCAAAAAGAACGGCAAGCCTGAGGATGCCATAGCATCGGCCCATCCTGTATGGGGAGCGATACTGCTGATCGTTGCCGGACTTTGGATTGCCGCGTTGTTTGCCAATTACAACTCAAAAGCTTCCACCGTCAAACTGCCGGGTATCGGAGTGAGTTTGCAACTCGGTGAAAGTGAATCGGGAGGTGGCGAAAATGGCGAAAATAATAACAACGACTGATTGAAACCTGTGGAAATAAACACGAACAGACTCACGACAGAACTCCACCAATGAACGCCAATATAAAACCGTCGCCCACCAGCCAATCGCAAAAAGCTGCGTCGCCCGAGCGCGAGGCGGAAACGCCTCCTAGTGGACCTTGGTATTCGCTGTCTGTTCTCTGGAAACGGAAAACGACGATCATCGCTGCACTTGCGGTTGCGGGCATTGTGACGCATCTCGTGCTCCGGTTTGGGCTTGATGCGCCATCGAGCACGTTCCAGATTCCGCTACTGATCACGCTCGGAGTGGGCGGAGTGCCGCTCGTTTTTGAATTGCTGGGAAAGCTTCTCAAACGAAAATTTGGGTCCGATCTGCTGGGCGGAATCTCCATCATCACATCCGTGCTGCTCGGTGAGTATCTGGCGGGTTCGATCATCGTGTTGATGCTTTCCGGCGGCGAAGCCTTGGAGAGTTACGCACTGCGGAGCGCTTCGTCGGTGCTGGCGGCACTGGCCAAACGGATGCCGTCCGTCGCACACCGCAAACGTGATTCAGAGATCGTTGATGTGCAACTAGCGGACGTTGTCGTCGGCGACACGCTGGTGATCTACCCACATGATATATGTCCCGTGGACGGTGAAGTTATCGAGGGTCACGGCGTAATGGACGAATCCTACCTGACCGGTGAGCCGTTCCAGATCACGAAGACCTCCGGTTCCATGGTGATCTCGGGAGCGATTAACGGTGAATCGGCGTTGACGATTCGCACGACTCAGCGAGCTGCC
>JBGSNA010000013.1:0-5497 GCA_041739875.1 Pirellulaceae bacterium | reverse complement strand
TAAGAAGAAGTGGACGATGAAGGGGCTGGTTGACGTCTACTTCATGGTCTTCATCCACCTCGGTTCGCGGCAGATTTGGATTTCACCTTGCACCGAGAATCCGACCGGCGACTGGACCTCGCAGCAAGGTCGCAACTTCCAGATGCACATCGACGACCACGATCTGACATGCACGATCCTCATGCGAGATCGAGACCGCAAATACACGGAATCATTCGACAACGTTTTCAAGTCAAGCACTTGCGAAATCAAGCTCACGCCGATTCGCTCACCGAACTTGCAGGCCCACGTTGAGCGAGTGATTCAAACGATCAAACACGAGGTACTCAACGCATTCTGCATTGTGACGAACGAGCATCTCGACAAGATTCTGAGGGCAACGGCCAGTTGGTACAATTTCCGCCGCGGACATTCTGAGCGAGACCACCTGCCCCCGATTCGCGACGAATCACCAACCGTGCTTCAAAAGTTTTCAAAGAGCATGGTCGTCTGCGATTCGGAACTGGGCGGGCACTTGATGTCCTACCGCAGGGCAGCTTGAATAAAGTCTCGTTCCGAACGGACAACTGTTTTTTCATTTTGGCTGGCGGTAGTGAAAAGTTGGCTGCTACGCCAGCGTGAATTGGCCGTCGCTGGACATCTTGAACTTCAGGTCTTTGGCTTGATTCGGGCCGGTGATATTCGCTGAATGTCGGCGGAGCTGGCTTCGAAGGACGCTGCGCGGGCTGGCAGCTTTGAAGGCGTAAAGGTTTTTGGCGGCGATGATTTCGTAAATCTCGTCGGCTGTCATCGGTCGCTTGTTCTCGGCCAGGATTTCTGCCGCTACTTCGTGGATTGCTTTGGTCATGCGTGCTTTCGTTCCGTTTCTTGATTGGGGAAGGAGTAATACGTTGGTTTTCGCTGACCGTAGACTAAACGCCAGCGACGGCTTCCTGCATCAGTTTACACGGGTAAAATGAAGGCTAACAGCTAACGTACATCTGCCAAGGAGTCGGTCATGGGCAATCGCCCCATCTACATGGACAACAACTCGACGACGCGAGTTGACTCGGCTGTCGTTGAGCTGATGCTTCCGTTCCTCTGCGATGAATACGGCAACGCATCAAGTGTGACTCACGAGTTTGGCCGAGTCGCAGGCCATGCGGTTGCCACGGCACGAGAGCAAGTCGCCTCGCTTCTTGGCTGCGAACCGAAGTCGATTGTGTTCACGAGTGGTGCAACGGAGGCAAACAACCTGGCCTTGCTGGGCGTCATGCGAGCGTCGACCAAGGGCAAGCACTTGATTGTCAACGCCGCTGAACACAAGGCGGTGCTGGACCCAGCGAGCCGACTTGAGCGAGAAGGCTTCGAAGTGACTGTGCTTCCCGTGAGTCAAGACGGATCTGTGTCTTCCGAGGATGTCAAACGTGCGATTCGTGACGACACGGTGTTGGTGTCGGTGATGCATGCGAACAATGAAGTGGGAACAGTGAATCCCATCAAGGCAATTGCGAAACAGTGCCGACAAGCTGGCGTTTTGTTTCACACAGATGCAACACAAACGGTGGGAAAAATAGCCATCGACTTATCAAGGCTCGACGTCGACCTTTTGAGTCTTTCGGCGCACAAGATGTATGGCCCAAAAGGCATTGGTGCTTTGTTCGTTCGGAGCGGTTCTCCGAGAGTTCGCCTCGAGCCACTCTTTGAAGGTGGCGGTCACGAGCGACGCATGCGAAGCGGAACTTTGCCGGTGCATCAAATTGTAGGATTGGGTGCGGCCTGCGAGCTTTGCCAAACAGGCATGAAGTCGGAGGCGACTGAAATTGCCGAAATGAGAGATCGGCTCAAGCAGGGTCTAAAGTCGCAGATTGACGACATTCAATTTAATGGCCATGACACAAATCGGCTTTCTGGAAACCTGCATGTTTCAATACCTGGCGTGAATAGCGATGCCCTGATGATGAATGTGCGTCAGTCGCTTGCGATTAGTTCCGGCTCTGCTTGTACGACACTATCACCGGAACCGAGTCATGTCTTGTTGGCGATGGGAATCGAGCCATCGTTGATATCTTCTAGCCTTCGATTCGGAATTGGAAGGTTTAACAGCATGGACGAAATTGAAACGGTGATTGAGTTGATCGGCAACACGACCAGAAAGTTGAGGGAACTTCGGGTTTCTTGACGAACCGGAGGCCAATTGCTCGACAATGGCGTTGACTTGTTGCGTCGAACTTTTTAACTTCCCGACGTTGTTTTTTAACTTCCAACGGAGTGACGTCATGGGATCAGAAGATAATGTATTAACGTTCTCGGCCATTCGTGGCGTGCAAGCTGGCCGAGAGTATTACGGTGCGATGTGTCCACTGCGGGTCGTCGCTAAGTTCTTCGTTTTTGACGAAGAAGAGATTGGCCCCGAGCTTCGGGCGCAACGCTCAATCAATCGGTCGCGCGTGCCGGAGATGGCGCGATACATCATTGATAATCCGAAGGACTATATCTTTTCGTCGATCACCGCATCTGTGGATGGCAAGGTTCGGTTCAAGCCTTTCGGTGACGACGGAGTTAGCCGCAACCTTGGGCAACTGACGGTTCCGATGACAGCGAGGTTCCTAGTCAACGATGGCCAGCACAGGCGGGCTGCGATCGAGGAAGCGGTCAAGGAGCGACCCGAACTTGGCGACGAGACGATCTCAGTCGTGTTCTTCCATGACGCGGGGCTGCGGCGAAGCCAACAAATGTTTGCGGACCTCAACAGGCACGCGATTCGACCGACCAAATCGCTGGGGATTCTGTACGACCACCGCGATCCGTTGTCGCAGCTCGCCCGCAACGTGATCGACGAAGTGACGTTCATGCGGGGGCTTACCGAGACGGAAAAAACGACAATCTCCAACCGATCGAACAAGTTGCACACGTTGAGCAGCGTTTACCAAGCCACAAAAACGCTACTCTCGAAGCCCAAACGGACGAAGATTACCGACGAAGAGCAAGCCCTGGCTATCAGCTTCTGGGAAGAAGTTGGTAAACTGATTCCGGACTGGAGTCTGGCTGCTGAGAAGAAAGTCGCGTGCGCCGAGCTTCGTCGCGACTGCGTTCATGCCCACGGCATCGCCCTTCAAGCCCTCGGCGGGATGGGCGTTTCTTTGCTGGCCGAAGAGCCCAAGCAGTGGAAGCGGCGACTCAAGCCGCTCGCCGATCTCGATTGGAAACGGACCAACCCCGTCTGGGAAGGCCGCGCTTTGGTTGCCGGAAAGGTCAGCAAGGCGATCACCAACGTCATGCTGACGACGAACCACCTGAAGCAAGTCATCGGGCTGCAGTTGTCCGCGACAGAACAGCAGTACGAAGCCAAATACTTGAAATTCAAATCATCGAAGCGATCGGCGTAACGATGTCGATCACTTCGCAACCTACAGAGAGGGCATGGCCCTAGATGGCATCGAAATCACTCCCCGTCGTAACGAACGAAGGCTCGATCTTTTCGTCGAAGTCGATCGACGACTTTAGCGCCGAAGTGCAAGAAGTGTACCTTGCGAACGATAGCCCGTGGGTTCTCGGCTACAGCGGCGGCAAGGATTCAACAGCAACGCTTCAACTTGTCTGGACAGCCATTAAGAAGTTGCCAAAAGAGCAGCGAACCAAAACCGTTTATGTCATCTCGTCGGATACGTTTGTAGAAACGCCGATCATTGTCGGCCACATCGACACCAATTTGGACGCGATCAATAAAGCAGCGAAAGCCGAAGACTTGCCTTTTGAAGCACACAAGGTTGTTCCGGAGACGACGGACACTTTTTGGGTTTGTTTACTCGGCAAGGGCTATCCGGCACCAACGACTCGATTTCGCTGGTGTACCGAACGAATGAAGATCAATCCTGCGGACAAGTTTATCTTGGGCCGTGTTGCTGAGTTTGGTGAAGTCGTGATGGTGCTCGGTGCGCGGCGTGGTGAAAGCGCGACTCGCGACCAAGTGATGAAGAACCGCGAGATCCAAGGTTCGCGATTGAGAAAGCACACTTCGTTGCCCAACGCATTTGTGTACGCTCCAATTGAAGAGTTTTCGACCAACGACGTTTGGACCTACATTCTTCAAGGGGACAACGGTCGTTCGCCGTGGGGCGCGGACAATAGCGAGCTGGTTGGCATGTATAAAAGTGCGGCTGGCGGCGAATGTCCGCTCGTGGTCGACAACAGTACGCCGTCATGCGGAAGCAGCCGCTTTGGTTGCTGGGTCTGCACAGTCGTTGAAAAAGACCATTCGATGGAATCGTTGGTCGACAATGGCGAAGAATGGATGGAGCCGTTGCTCGACTTCCGCAATCAACTGGCAACGCACCGCCAACCCGACGTCAAACGCAAACTTCGCTCGATCAAGCGGCGGGATGGTCGAGTCTGGCGCAAGAAGAACAGTGATGGTTCGCCTGGCGCGCCGATTCCCGGCCCGTACAAGTTTGAAGTGCGCTGCGATTTGCTTCGGGAGCTGTTGCAAGTCGAACAGCAGGTTCGACGCGAAGGCCCGGACCCAAACGCACGCTTGATTCGCGAAGACGAGCTGTTGGAAATTCGTAAGATTTGGCGAACGGAAGAGCAAGACTGGCAAGACTCGGTCCCAAAGATCTACAAGGAAGTCACCGGTGAAGAGCTGCCCGGAGTCGTTGACGACGTCACCAGCTTTACCAGCGCCGACGCAGACTTACTCAAAGAAGTTTGTGCGCGGCACGAGGTTCCTGCTCGACTCGTAGGCAAGCTTCTCGACCTTGAACGCGACATGCAAGGCATGAGCCGCCGCGCCGGTATCTTCAACAAGATTGACAAAGTGTTTCGAGAAGACTGGGAAGAGGAAAAGCGAGCGGCCGAGGAAGTGGAAGCGATCATTGCTGCTGATATGGACGACGAGGGTGACGAATGAGAATCCACAAACTACGGCTCCACAACTTCGGTCTGTTTCGAGGCCAAGCCGAATTCGACCTGCTGCCGCGAGAGAAATACGGCAAGAGTCGTCCTATCGTTCTCGTTGGAGGCAAGAACGGTGCAGGCAAGACGACAATCCTCGAAGCGGTGCGACTTTGCTTATACGGCCCGATGCTTCTCGGCCAGAGAGTGTCGACTCGCGAGTACGAGGAATATCTGCGTTCCCGTGTTCATCGCGATGAAGCGGCGTTGATCGTGAACAAGTCATCCTCTGTGTCGCTGGAGTTTGAGCATTCGGAGCTTGGGCAAAGCCACAACTATGTGATTGAACGTAGCTGGGATGTCGATGGCAAACGAGTGAAACTGAATCTCTCAGTTCAACGCGACGGCGAGCCTATTGACGATCTCGATCACGCACACGCCGATGACTTTCTTCGCGACTTGATACCGCCCGGTGTATCGCAACTTTATTTCTTTGACGGCGAGAAGATTCAGGAGCTGGCGGAGTCCGATGACGATGACGCGGCGTTGTCGGAAGCGATCCGTAGTCTGCTAGGCTTGGACCTTGTTGATCGGCTCGGCGGCGACTTGCAGATCTACGCCACTC
>JBGSNA010000065.1:0-7549 GCA_041739875.1 Pirellulaceae bacterium | reverse complement strand
CTGAATTCGGCGCCGACAATAAGCCAGTTGCTCAAGGCGATTCCCAAGGCCATCGCTCGTCCATCCGACGCGGAGTGGGGCGAACGATACGATGAAGCCGCCGGTTTGCTTCGCAGCAACAAAGTGATGCTTGCGCAATCTAAATTCGAATCGCTTCGTCGTACCGTATCAAGCGAGCCAGCGATCCTCACTGGTTTGCTCACATGCGCCATTTGGCGGGGTGACGAACAGGGACAAAGCGATCTGCTCTTGAAACTCTCCGGCTGTGAATCACTGAGCTTCGACGAGCGTTCGCGATATCTTGCGATGTCAGCTCTCACGCAGCCTGAGATGCCGCAGTTGTCGATCAAGATTTTACAACTCAACGCAGACATCGACCAAGCCGATACTGTCGAGATGGCCTTCACAGCCGACTCGCGTTTTGTCCCACTCCCAGCCGACATGTTGGCTGGAATGCGAACAAGTGAAGACGACATTCCACCGCGAGCAGGTTTCCAAGTTCTTGATCGCGATAAGCCCGACACCGACGGCTTGCCACCTGCGAACCAAGTTCCCGAGGCGATTGGGATGGTGTTCGTCTATGGTCGCCAAACAGATCGCGCGGCCCGTGTTGAAGTCCAAGATGTACGAGAACGGGATCTGAACGAAGTCCGAACGCATGTATCCTCTGCACTGGGTGAGAGCGTTACAATCACTCAATCCGACGGCGAACCGATGCCGCTGCTTGTGGCCGTACAGCCCGCGATTGCGATGGTTCGCTTTCAAGCCAAGCCGACGGAAGCAGAAAAGCTTCAATCGGAAATTACGCGAGATCGGATGCCTCGAGCAATCGCCACGTTACCACTCGGAATTCTCGGCGGCGCAACACTCGCCGATAGCGCAGCCGACGATTCGAAATTGCTTCAACGTACCGCACTCGTGCGAATCATCGAGCACTACGATGTCATCGCGTCTCGCGGCGAAGAAATTCTTAACGACCTGCGCCAGCTCGCGGGTATCGAAGCCCAGCCAACCCTCAAGCTCACCGAGCACGACGTTGAAACTGTTGAAAACGAAGACCTAAATCGAGTCGATCCGAGCGACCTCGATGGCGAGGCGTTGATCTACTTGCTGCAACGTGCGCAACAAATATCCGCAACGCCAGCGATTCGCAAATTAGCGTCTCACTTGATCGTTTCGGATTTGCCGGAAGAACAACGACCGGCGAAATTACTCGCCTACATGTCACTCGTGAATGTCGCGACGGACGCTGAAGACGCGATCGCGAATCTCGAGTCGGCAAAGGCGTTTGCTGAACAAAACAATTACTCCACCGCCAATTTATTGCTCAGCGAAGTGAGCTTGCGATTGAGCATTGGTGATGGAGAAGGATTCCAAGCGGCGATCCAACAACTCACGACTCGTCACAGCAAAGACCCCGAGACAATGGCTCGGCTGCAGCAGTTGCTGATGCAGTACGGTCTCATTCGCCCCGATGGTTCGCCGCGGTCGGCTCCCGGTGGATCGGCTCTAGCCGGAGCACCAGCACCTTCCGCCTCTTCGTCAGGCCTTTGGACGCCCGACGGGCCGACGGGTCCGCCGTCCGGTAACAAAAGCGATGGCGGTGGCAGCAAGCTCTGGGTTCCGGGCATGGACTGAGTTGACAAACCTTAGCTCGGATTTCGTATGACCGCCTGGCAATCAAAATCATCCACTGGCTCAAGCGACTCGATCAACGTCGACGAGCGATGGATGGCGGCGGCTTTGGAACTCGCGCAATGTGGCGAGGGTTTTGTTGAACCGAATCCAATGGTCGGCTGTGTTCTCGTTCGTGATGGCGTGTGCGTGGGCCAAGGCTATCACCAACGATTTGGCGGCCCCCACGCGGAGGTTCAAGCCCTGGACTCAGCACCGGACATCGAGTCGGTCCGTGAGGCAACGGCTTACGTTACACTGGAACCGTGTTGCCATCACGGCAAAACGCCACCATGTACCGACGCGCTGGTCCGCGCCGGAATCCGTCGCGTCGTTGTTGCGACGGAAGACCCGTTTCCTCGAGTCGCCGGCGGCGGCTTGAAACAACTTCGCGATCAAGGAATCGACGTCACCGTCGGCATACTCGAGAAGCAAGCCAAACAACTCTTGGCACCCTATTTGAAACTCACCTGCACGGCCCAGCCTTGGGTTATCGCAAAGTGGGCGATGACGATCGATGGACGAATTGCCACGCGTACCGGCTCGAGCCAGTGGATCACCGGAGACGCTGCTCGCAAAGAAGTTCACATACTTCGCGGTCGCGTGGATGCAATTGCTGTGGGCATGGGGACTGTGATGGCCGACGATCCCTTGTTAACCGCTCGCCCAGCCGGACCGCGCACGGCACGTCGAATCGTCTTTACGGGACGACGATTACCCAGCCTTGACTCCAAGCTAATCACGTCCGCGAACGAAATTCCTGTTTTGCTCGTCGCTGGCCCATCCGCCTCACGACATCCTCTCGATGCACTGCGTCGTGCCGGAGCACAGGTCCTCACGTGTGACTCCGATGAGCCAACCGAGCGAGTCACCCAAACGCTCTGCTCGCTTGGAGAAGACCAGGTCACCAACTTGATGCTCGAAGGTGGCAGCGGCCTACTAGGAAGCTTCTTCGATGCCGGGGCAATCGACGAGTGCCATGTCTTTCTTGGTGCCAAAGCATTTGGTGGCAGCACAGCCACGTCACCGATTGGCGGCCAAGGCATCGCAACGGTCGCCGAAGCACTCGCAATGGAACTGGCTTCGATCGACCGCTTTGACCACGACATTCGATTGATCTATCGACGAAGCTCTTAAAGTTTGCCGTCCACACCAAGCTTGTGAAAGAAATGCTCGACCGAGTCTTGGTTCTCCAGCAACCAATCGATGCTCGGCTCATTGTTCATCGCTTTTTGAATTGCTTTCACCGTCGCTTCACGGTGGATGCGAAACAACTCGGCATGATTGACTTTGTCAACCTTGAGAACCCCTGGGTCAAGCCACACCGAGTAGATGATCCCCAAGTCGTTCGCCTTCTCCTTAGGCAAATGGCCAGCCCGAACGGCATCGAGCACACCATTGGCGATCCCGGCCTGGACACTTCCCATCAAGATGTTGGTATAGCGACTATCCGAGACCGTCACTTTGCTCACCATCAACGTCACCGGTCGCACTTGCACGTCACTATTCAAAATCGCAAACACGCGAGTGTGCCCTTTGACTTGGTCACCCAACAACGTCGCCAACGACTGACCCACCGGTCCATCCAACTCACCAATCACAATCTCTGGTTCCGCGCAAAGGTACTCTTCGTCACCCTCAACCAGTGCCTCACCGGTACGCATCACAATTCGCTGACTCATCTTGGATCCTTCAATCACAACTGAATTTCGATTTTGGCAAAAAAGAACCGGCGCCCAAGCAACTCGCTCAGACACCGGTATTCGTGTTATGTACGAAGTGTACGTATCTTTCGAAACAAAAACTATGGCAGAGTGACTGTTTCACTCGATCCACGGGTTCCCAAGGCACCCCACAATCCGTATGCACTCTGTCCACCATTGGATACGGGTGTCGCCCTTTGGTTTCCGGACTCGATGCTATCCGTGATGAACTTTACCGCACCATCGCCCATCAATACGTGAGCACCACCTTGGTGTCGACTTGAAACCGAGGAGATCCCTTGCGACGCATCTCCGCCACGATAGCAATTGAGGCTGTTAGGTGGTTTGATTGTTTGGAAGGCCGTGTACTGCAACCGGCCATCAGCCCAACGTCCACCTCGAATTTGGTTACCGCCACCGACAGCAGCTGTAGTTAACCAAAATCTTGGTCGAGCAGGGTCAACTAAGCCATTACAAGCCGAAGGATCCGTAGTGATCGTATCTGGCGCGTTCAGGACAAACTCAGAAATCACTTCGCGACCGCCTAGGATCGTAGCAGTTTCACCCATGGCGATCGTGTTGGCTAGACCGTCAAGGACGTCCCGAAAACCCGTTTGGTGACGCATCCAGAACATTCCACGGTTACGTGCCTTTGCCGCTGTAGCGCGACCGTTGTTATCAGTACCGTTTCCGTTACGAATAGCGGCTTCGTCGGTATTGATAGCGACCGAGTTATCGTAGATACTTGACTCATTCCTCCCACCGCTATGGACGAGCTCAATGTTGTCGCCAACACAAACCGAATAATTCGTTCGGCCGAGCGCAGGTAAGCCAACTCCAGGATCACTCGGGCATCTCAAGGTAGGGATATCCGTCATCCAAGGGCGATAGTCAGTGAACCAAGGCCCAGGTCCCATGGGAGGATGAGGAGGACTCTTAACTGTGCCGTTGTTGTTGAAGCCATTGGGGTTAACGATCGACTCCCAAAGTGCTTGCTGCTCAATGAATGGAGTCAAGGCAACTAAGGAGCTCAGGTAAAGTCGGTTGCAGATCGCGGCGTTATTTGTCCACGTTCGCCTGTTACCTGTCATGTGCTGAGGCAACTTGTCAAACGCAGCATGATAATTATGCAGACCCAAGCCGATTTGCTTGAAGTTGTTACTGCAACTCATCCGCCTTGCCGCTTCACGGGCCGCTTGTACCGCTGGCAAAAGCAGCCCAACCAAAACGCCGATGATGGCAATCACCACCAGCAATTCGACCAGCGTAAACCCTGGTCTCGAAGTCTTTTTCATCGCATTAGCCTTTTAAGAATAGGAATCAAATAGCTCTAAAATTCGTAATAAAATTGAAACAACGAACAGAGGTCTTTGGCCGGTTGCACTCCTTCAGTGACGAGGAACAGAGGTGGTTGACAAAGCGTTGGCAAAGTTACGCTGGAATTATTACTGAGCAGCAGGAGCAGTTGCTCCTGCGGGCTGTTCATCTGGGCCGGGGCCATTCATCTCATCTACATAAGCGTCGTGCGATGCCTGCTGTTCAGGCGTCATTTGACTCGCGTCGACAACCGCAGTTTCACGGTCTCCGGAACAACCCGTCAGCAAAATCGCAAGAGCGAACACCGAAAAGAACTTCGCCATGTTTTAAACACTTAAGAATAAGGTTACAGAGAAACCCGCAAATCAACTATGCGGGTCGTTATCTTACTCATTAATCAATATCGATGTTTAAAGCCCAAGTCAACAAGCAACTTACGTTGTCGTGTTATTTTCCGTGATTGTCTTCCATCCCGGCGAGTCAACTTGCTTTGAGGCGAAGAGACTTTTCCCCGGTGAAATAAGCAGAATCAATGAAATTCACCTTGCTTTAGCTGAAGGGTTTAGCCGATAGACCAATATTGGACACGTCGGGCTGGAACCCGACTTTTGGGGCCGGCCCGACTTGTCCACCAACATCAGACACTGGCCTAGAAATAGGAGGGTTCAGGATGAGGTGGCATTCGCTGCTAGCCGTGATACTCGGCTTGTCCACTTTGTGTGCTTACTGCATTTCACCAAGGATGTCTTTCGCGGAAGGACCTCCCGGAGATCCCGGTTCAGACAGGCAAGCGCCAGACAGAATAGGTCAACCAGGAGACTCCCGAGCGTTACCTGCTCTGGGAGCTCCGCCAGGAGCGGTCAGCGGACTGGACCCAAGCTTTCACGATACCTCACTCTACGATGCCGCTCTCTTTGACTCTTCTGGTTTCGTCCGCTTCCAACTGATTCAAGGCCGACTGCTTCTAGATCCGCCGCGACACCGACAAGGTTCCCAGTCTCGTGAGGAACCCGGAATCTACGAAAGCATCACTGTCACCGCCCGCCGCGGCCTCCCTTCACTTCACTACATTTGCCAGTCCGAATACCAGCATCTGACGCTTTCAGTCCAAGACGCTAGCACCCTTCGGATCGAATCGCTGCTCAAAGCAACCGGCGAACGAGCCCTACTTATTCAGCCCGCTTTTGGCCCCATCGAGTGGCAATCTTCTCGCGGCGAACTCTCTCAAAAACTCACAGCAACCACTCTGTTGCACCTGCGTCACCAGGATTCTGTCGGGTTTGACGAGCACCTCGAACCGATGATCCGTCGGGCGCTTCGCGGACGCAGCCTTGCGGAGCTTGCTCACTCAACGCAGCAACAGATGGTGCGACATACCGACTCCGAACATGCACTGCCCAATCGAACTTCGATCAAGCAAGTCACCTCCCTCATCGCTGATCTTGCGTCCCCGCATAGGTCTCTTCGGGTTCAGGCGGAAAGAGAATTATTGGTCATGGGCACAGTCATTTTGCCGATCGTCCAATCGATGAATCCGATTGATTTCGACGTCGAGCAACGTCATCGAATCCGCCGAATCATCCACCAACTTCGTCCAATCTCGGATGACACACCAGCCACATTGGCACTAATGCTCGTGAACGATCGACAATACTGGGAAGGACTTTCGCACATGCTTCCGCCCGAGCAATTGGCAAACGTGAACTCGCATTTGACGCTGATCGGACTAGCGAGCATTACGTTGCCGGACCGGCCGGCCGCGCAGATAGCCACTCGACCCTAACCGCTGGTTGCAACTCCTTCGTAAGCCAAGCAATCAGCGGCTTGAGGCTTCATCGGAGACTTCAGCAACTTGGCGAATTCGTAGTTGATCGAGCAACATCTTCAGACGCATGGATGAAGAGAGTTCACCTTTGGTTTCCATCCCCGGGGCGCTGCCCCAAGGAAGTCGTTGACGATCTTTGGTCGTGATTTCAAGTTGCGGCGGTGAGACTCGCGGGTCACCAAACACCCCGATGCTCTCAATTCCAGCAATTTCTCGATACGGTGCAAGGAACGCCGCCAACTGAGCTGCGGCTTCCACTCTCGCGTCGCTGAATGCCGAGCCAGCACTGCCCGTCGGGTAGGCATCAGGCACATAGATGTGGATAAACTCCAAAGTCTGTGCCGACGAAAAGTCCGTGGGCGGTAACAAGATGCCTTGGTCATCCACAGGAAAGAAGCCAAACCCTTCTGCCTTCGAGTCGGGATCGCGAACGCGGACCATTGCGACGGGCTTGCGATATTCGACTCGCACATCCACACAACCGCCGGGCAACTTGCGAACACTAATGACACGTCGGATCCACGGATGGGTGCTGAATGCCGACGCGATCTTGGCTGTCGCTTGGTGATCCAAAAGCGAAAGTCCTTCCATGGCGGTGTCTTGGTACACCGCTTGGACAATTTCGCTGTGAATGAAGGGTGGAGGGCTGGTGATCTCGATGAGCGTTGGATCGACACCGAAATATTGCTTTGCTACGTGCTCGGCGCCCCAATTCTGCCAAGCGAGATATCCACCGCCAATGAGAATTGCTGGCCACAAAAAAGATAGCATGGCGGGCGCTTGGATTAACCGTCGCAGCAAACTGCGAATCGGTCGTGGATCAGTCGTTTCCGTCGGTTTCGCGGCCACGCTTGAGAATCTCCATCCATGTAAGGTCTTAGCTGACTATCACTCACCTCATGTGAGCAAAGAAGTCGGTGACAGTAAGCCAACACGCTACTGTCTACCAAATTTGCAGATTCAACTGCAAGTCGATCCCGGTTTGCAACAAGACTTGTTCACGGACTCGCTCAATCAAACGCAAGCATTG
>JBGSNA010000012.1:0-66336 GCA_041739875.1 Pirellulaceae bacterium | reverse complement strand
CGGTCTGTCGCCTCGCCGCAGTTGCCCTCGCCTAGTACTTCATCTTGATCGATTACATTTGGTATCCTGTCCTTCGTTCAAGTTCCGTTTTCGTACAGGGGACTTTCACCCCACAAGTTCACGCCCATGTCGGGCGTACCGACGCACGGGAGCGGCCGTCGTCGTCGGTTTTGAATGGAAGGTCGATCGCGGCCGCCCCGTGATCTTTGTCGTTCGTCGACAAATATGTATCAGGGACTTGGCGAAACCTACATAAACGTCTTCTTCTGGCTTACTGCGTGGAGCTTCGTTGCTGCTGCCGCGACCGTGTTGGTCGCCCGGCTCTTGAAGCGTTTCGCTGTAGGTTGGCTCGTTGCTGCAACGATCGTGCTCGGGATCGTTTTTACCTATGCCTCCAACTCAATGCTCCACCGTAGGATGTTCGTCCAGCAGCATCAGGACAATAACACACTAGTGCCCACTACGGGCTGCGTACGCTACGAACCGTCTTTCGGTCACTTGTTTGCCGCCTACAAAATGACTGCCGCTGAATTTGATGCTTGGGTTTCTCAACATCCTTGGGGCTTGGTTGAATACGATCGTGGGCTGATGAACCATGACGAGCAGAGGCTTGGTTTCTCCGACCCCACCCAGGCGTACGCCACGAAAATGGCGTCGAACGGTGGCCAACTACGAGTCTACTTCAAAGACGGAATGATGTATTTGTCGTACAATGTGATGTAGTCAACACTCGGGCCGACGAACCACGCGATGAACCGAAGTCGCGGAGTCGCCGTTTTTGACAATGGAAAATCAATCGCCGCGACTCGGTTATCGCGGCCGTTCGACTCAATTCCGTACCTACCTCAAGACGCTAGTATGACCACTCGAACAAAGCGAATACTTATCGTTGCGTTTGCGTTGATTTTCATCGGCTGCTCAATCGCTGGATGGACCGCGATCAAGATTGTTGCTTGGGCACGCAATCTTCCGAATCGCATCGTCGTTGAAATTGATGGCGACGGTTTCGCGAATGGAGCGCGCCAAAGACCCCCGGGGTCTTTTCGGAGCCCGGGGTCTTTTCGGAGCCTGTCGGGGTCTTTTCGGAGCCTGTGCGGCAAAAGAAGGGCAAAAGGGGCCAGCCACGCTGATGACCGATTGTACTAAAGGCAGAAGGGGCGGAGCTGAAGGAACTGGACGTTGGTAGTTTCTTTGTTGCGGCACATTCTATGTTCGAGCGTTCCGGGGCTTTGAGTGGAACTTCGCTTCCTGCCGGGCAAGCCGGCGAAGGGAGCTGGCTTGCGTTTGACGCGTTATCTAATCTCAAAACTTCCGCTCATGTCGGACGAGCCGACATGGGGCGGGAGAGCAATCGGAAAGCAACAAAGTGGAGCGGGCCGTAACCTAGGTGCCATAGTTCCGTCAGTCGAGGATCCGGCGAGGCGACGATCTGTAATACTGCCGATTGACCCGGCTTTGCTTGCGCAGCGACGTTGCGGTAGCGCAAGCGTCTGCAAAAGGGCATCGCCGGAACTTCGCTTCGCTTGTTTCGGCCTACGAGGCGGCGCGTGAAGGCATGGGAACACGCTTCCATCCGCAACCTCTTGAGCGATTGTGGGTCGAACATGGAGGGGGCGGCTGTTGCCAACCGCCCTTGCAAACTTTGGACACGTTTGCGAACCATGTTGAGAGGCACGGCATGATGCGGCTCTTCGGTTTCGCTCGATGCGGTCCGACGTTTGCTACGAATTCAACTGGGCGAACGCGCGGACGTCTTTCTCGAGAGCTTCGATGCGTTTGCCCAATGTTGTGTCGGCTTGGGCGAGATCGCTTGATGCATCAGGCGACAATCGCGTGAACACATACAACTTGATCTTCGGTTCCGTGCCGCTGGGGCGCACGGCAACATAGTTGCCTTCCTCGGCTAAGTCCAGAATGATCAGATTCCCGTGTGGGCCTTCGAGAGTCTGCGTCGTACGCGAGCCGATGGAAATCATCGTTTGTGTCTTGGCTTCGTAATCGCGAATGCTCGAGATCGGGATACCTGCGAGACTCGATGGCGGCGCGACGCGGAAGGCTTTCATCAGCCGCTGCATCGCTGCCATTCCTTCGCTGCCTTCCATCACCAAATTGATCAACGACTCGCGATGGTAGCCATGCAGCTTGTACAAGTCCGCCAAGTAATCGTGCATCGATCGGCGCTCGACTTTGAGCTGGGCCGTTAGCTCGCTCATCAACATGCATGCCACCGCGCCATCTTTATCACGTGCGTATTGGCCCACCAAAAATCCATGCGATTCTTCGGTGCCATAGACAAACAAGTCAGGGCCTTCGCGATCGATGACTTCGGCGATGTACTTAAAACCGACGAGCAAGTCACCGACACAGCGGACGCCGTAATGCGTTGCGATGCGACGAAGCAATTCTGTCGTGACGAGCGTCTTGATGATGTAATGGTCGGGTGTCAGTGTGCCCGCAGCAGCCCGTCGGCTGAGGACAAACTCAGCGAGAAGTGCGCCAATTTGATTACCGTTGAAGGTGCCCCATTGCATCGAGGCATCGAGGGTCTTGGGCGCCGCGACGCCAAGTCGATCACAGTCGGGGTCGGTCGCGAGAATCACATCGGCCATCGTTGTCCGCGCGTACTCGATGGGTGCTGCGAATACCGCCACGTTCTCTGGGTTGCTGACGTGACCAGGCACGTTGGGAAAGTCGCCGCTTGGTTCAGCGTGTGGCCCGTAGACTTCCACGTCCTTGAAACCGTCTTTCGCGAGCAACGGTAGGACTGCGGCCGAACCGACACCGTGCAGTGGTGTGTAGAGGATTTTGGCTTCGCGTGGTCCTGGCAACGCACATGCAGCGGCGGCAGCAAAATACGCTGCATCGATTTCCTCGGTCACAATTTTAACTTTGCCGTCGGCGAGTGCTTTATCGAACGGCGAAGTGCGGATCTCTTGACAGTCCATCACGCGAGCGATGATGCCTTCGTCGTGCGGTGGAAGCACTTGAGCTCCGCTGGACCAATACACTTTTACGGCGTTATCGCTTGGCGGGTTGTGGCTGGCCGTGACCATGATGCCGCAATCACAATTCAAATGACGCACTGCGAACGAGAGTTGGGGCGTCGCCCGATAGTCATCAAGCAGATAGACCGTAAACCCATTGGCGACCATGATGCCGGCGCACAATTCGGTGAAGTGTCTTGACTTGTGTCGAGTGTCGTAGGCGATCGCGCACGAGAGCTGCTTCCGACCGCCGTGATACTCGACGACATAGTCCGCCAAGCCTTGAGCGCTTTCGCCGATGGTACGATCGTTGATGGCGTTGGAGCCGATGGGGTACATCCGCCCGCGGCGACCACCGGTACCAAACGGGATAATCGTCCAAAACACGTCGTCGAGTTTTTGCCAAGCACCGTCGACGATGTGGCGAATCGTCTCATCGCGGTACGTTGCGTAACGTGCCTCGGTCAACCAGCAACGAATATTCTCAGCGGCCGCGGGCGTGACTTTCTTGTCAACAACGGCTTGTGCGAGCGCGGTGAGTGCTTGTTCTACGGACGTTTCCTGAGTGCTCATCGTGACAAAGTATTCTTTTCAGACGGAATTGAAGCTGTTTTTGTGGAACAAGATTCTAGGTGCACCGCCCTAGGCCTCGCAACACGGCGACATCAAACGGGGCTCGTTTGGCATCATTCCCAACATTCGCGATGAATTTGAGCCCCCAACGCCACGCAAAGAGAACACGGGCGAGAAGGTAGCTAATCTACAGCGACTTGCCGGTACGTTTGCTGAAACGCAATTTCCAGGTAAGTTTTGTCTCGATACGAAGCGGCGTCTCGCACACAGGCATCTTTCATGAGCGAACTTATCATCAGCGTCAGTGGTCTTCGAGGGATCATCGGCGAGACACTTACACCCGACATCGCTTGTCGCTATGTGGCTGCGTATTTGGGCCATCTTCCGGCGGGTCCGATCATTGTCGGTCGCGACGGTCGAAACAGCGGACCGATGCTTCGACGAGCCATCATCGCCGCAGTCACCGCGTGTGGCCGCGATTGCGTTGATGCGGACGTGGTTGCAACGCCGACCCTCGGTGTGCTCGTGCGAGAGAGAGCGGCGGTGGGAGCGATTCAAATCACGGCAAGCCACAATCCGCCACCGTACAACGGCATCAAGTTATTTGGTAGCGATGGACGTGTGATTGATGCGGCTCGCGGTGAACAAGTCCGCGACAGCTTTCTTCGCGGCAAGGCACCCTGGGTCGCTTTCGATTCGCTTGGAATGGTCATCGAAGAAAACTATCCGCACGAACCGCATATGGAAAAGGTGCTCGATACAGTCGATGCGATCGCCATTCGTGCATCCGGTTTTCGCGTGCTGCTGGATAGCAACCATGGCTCGGGCAGCCAACTCGGTATGCGGTTGCTCGATGCACTCGGATGCGACGTCGTCTTGATCGGCGGAACGCCAGATGGCAAGTTCGCTCACGTGCCCGAGCCAACTGCGGTGAACTTGAAAGACATCGCATTGCGGGTCAAGGATGAATCCTGTGCCATCGGTTTTTGTCAAGATCCCGACGCCGACCGCTTGGCGATTGTCGACGAGAATGGACGTTACATTGGCGAAGAATACACGTTGGCTCTGTGTGTTCGTCGAGCGTTGATGAACACGTCGTTGACGGGACCCATCGTCATTAATTGTGCTTCGAGCGCGATGAGCGAACGTCTTGCACGCGATGCGGGCCATGAGTGTTACCGAAGCAGTGTCGGTGAAGCGAACGTGACAGGAATGATGCTCGACAAGGCCGCGATGTACGGCGGCGAAGGCAGCGGCGGACCGATCGATCCACGAGTCGGGTTTGTTCGCGACAGCTTTGTTGGCATGGCACAGGTGCTTGAGCTGATGGCTGTGACTGGCAAACCCGTCAGCGAGCTTGCCGACGAATTACCCCAATTGTCAATCGTCAAGCGAACGGCGACAGCGACCCCCGACCAACTGCAGGGGCTGATTGAACGCCTCAAGGCTGAGATGAAGGAAGCGAGGGCGTCGGAGGGCGACGGGCTTCGACTCAGCTGGGATGACAAGTGGTTGCTTGTTCGAGGCAGCAACACCGAACCGATCGTACGATTCATCGCGGAGGCCGAGACGGAAGCTGAGGCCGCGGAACTTTGTAATGCCGCAGCTCGCTGGTTGTAGATCCCCGAACCGGCGGGCGAGTCCGTTAGGATCTGCTAGAAATTTCGTTCCAAAAGGCGCTCGCCAAGCGTCTTTTGCTATCGGAAGTTCTGGCGATTTCGTTACTATGTTGCGACGTTTTTGTACGGTTTCGCCACTCCGTCGCATTTCAGGCTCATGTCAGAAGCATCCGCATTGCCCGCCGGTTTGTACGGCTTGTTCCTTGGCGCCCTCATCGTCTATTTGATCGGCATGTACGCGATCGGATTCGCGGCACAACGACGCGTCAAGAACGTCGAAGACTTTGTGCTCGCTGGTCGTCGCTTGCCCATGTCACTGGCCGCCATCACGATCATCGCAACGTGGTTTGGTGCCGAGTCGTTGATGACGACCGCAGACGAAGTGGGGAATGAGGGTCTTCGCAAAGCAATGCTCGACCCGCTTGGAATCGCCGGATGTTTGCTACTAGCGGGTTTCTTCATTGCCGGTCCGATGTGGCGAATGAAGATCCTCACGGTGCCCGACTACTT
Source organism: Pirellulaceae bacterium (assembly GCA_041739875.1). Taxonomy (GTDB): domain Bacteria; phylum Planctomycetota; class Planctomycetia; order Pirellulales; family Pirellulaceae; genus JBBSJZ01. The sequence continues at coordinate 60,650 of JBGSNA010000012.1, read as the reverse complement.
CAATCGTCGTTATGGCAAGACGGCTGAGATCCTCTCGTCACTGATCATTGTTCCGAGCTATTTCGGATGGGTCGCCGCTCAATTCGTGGCGCTGGCCCAATTACTCGAAGTCTACTTCGGGCTGCCACGCGAGTACGGGATCTTTCTTGTCGCGACTGTGGGAACGGGCTACACATTGCTGGGAGGCATGTGGACGATCACGTGGACCGACGCGATCCAAATGACGTTCATCTTGCTTGGGTTGCTGCTGCTTGGCCACGCGGTCCTTGTTCAACTCGGCGATGGTTCGATGGTCGCAGGCATCGAAGTCATGAAGACGGATATCCCGTATGAGCGATGGCGCATCGCGGACCCGCCCACGTTTTGGCGTGACACGCTCACCGCGATCAGTGCCCTTGCGATTGGCGCGTTGGGCAACTTGCCGATGCAAGACTTGATGCAGCGGATCTTTTCCGCCAAGAGCGATCGCGTTGCGTCAAAAGCATGCATCGTTGCTGGCTTCGGCTACGCGTTGATGGGCGTGTTGCCTGTCGGCACAGGCATGGCAGCACTTTTGCTGTTGCCAGATCACAATGGCGAGTTCGACGGCGTCGTGATGCTGGTGGCGAGTAAATTGCTCAATCCCGTATTCCTCCTGATTTTCTTTCTCGCAATTGTCTCGGCTGTGTTGTCTACGATCGTCAGTGCGGTGATGGCGCCGGCGGCAGTCATGGCGCACAACTTAATTGAGCCGGTGTGGCGACGGTCGAGTTCGGTGGGACCGTCGCAAAAAGGCTTGTTGCTGCTCCAGCGTGGTGCGATTGTTTCAGTGACAGCGGCTTCTGCATTTCTCGCTTATAGTGGTGAAGGTGCCTACGAACTCGTGCAGGGTTCGTACTCGATGGCACTCGTCAGCCTCTTCGTGCCGTTTCTGGTTGGCATACATGTGAAAGGCATTCCACCGCTCGCGGCCGTTCTCGCAATGGTCAGCGGTATCGGCGTTTGGACGCTGCACATGGTCGTGGGCTGGGAGCTGTTTTTCGAACCCTGGCTCGAACCGCTCGGTGTTCCGGTTCCACACGAACTAGCGGGAACCCTCGTCAGTGCGTTCGGCTTCGGTATCGGGTGGCTTGTCGGCGGTTCTGTTGATTGCAATCCCGATTGGCACCTCGCCGAAGATGGCGAGCCCAAAATCACGCCTGCGGTCTGAATGTCGCCACTTTCTTTTTCTCCAATTCCAGGTGACGCGATGGGCTTTCGAAGTTTTCTTACCTTCACGTTGATCGTTATCGCCATGTTGAACCAGTTTGTTTCAGCTCAAAGCACCGGGCGAACTTTGATCGCGATTCCGACGGCAACGCCCGCCGATGTTGGCATGTCAGCCGACAAGCTTCAACAAATCGATGCGTCGATGGAGAAATCGATTGCTGATCACATGATCGCTGGCGGCATCGTCATGATCGCCCGAGATGGCAAGGTTGTTTTCGATCGTGCCTATGGCTTGATGGACCGCGAAGCCACCAAGCCGATGAAGACAGATACGATTGTTCGTATCTATTCAATGACCAAGGCAATCACGACTGCCTCTGCCCTGATGTTGTGCGAGGAAGGCAAGCTCGACGTGAATGATCCTGTCTCGAAATACTTGCCAGAGCTGGACAACGTCCAAGTCGCGGAAGGTGGTGAGCTGAGACCGGCCACTCGCGTGATGACGATTGCTGATCTGATGCGACATACGGCTGGATACAGCTACGGCGCGTCCGGCAACAAACTTCACGACACGAAGTGCCGAGAGCTGAAGTTCTTCGATCGCGACACCACGCTCGAGCAAACGCAATCGCTACTCTCCGAAGTTCCGCTTCCGTTCGAGCCAGGGACAGATTGGATGTATGGCGTATCGATCGATGTACTCGGCCGTGTTGTCGAAGTCGTCTCAGGCCAGACCCTCGATCAATTTTTCAACGATCGGATCTTCACGCCGCTCGGAATGGATGATACGGGGTTTTCTGTGCCCGCAAGTAAAGTCGATCGCTTCGCCGCAAACTACAACAGCGACGGTAAAGGGAATTTGACGCTCGGTGAATCAGCCCAAAGCAGTCGGTACCTCAAGCCGCCAGCAATGCTCAGCGGTGGTGGCGGTCTTGTTTCAACGGCTGGCGATTACATGCGATTCTTGTTGATGATTTCGGGTGGTGGTGAGTTCGGTGGCACACGGCTGATGAAACCCGAGACGGTCGCGTTGATGACGACCAACCAAGTTCCCCAAGAAGCCGGTTGGGTCACGTTCGGTGACCAAGTTCGCACTGGAGTCGGTTTCGGTTTCGGGTTTAATGTTCGCGAAGAAATGAGCGACTGGGATCCAGACGGCAAGATTGGCGAATACGGTTGGGGCGGCGCCGCGAGCACTCATTACTGGGTCTCACCCCATGACAAAAACCTCATTGTCATCACCATCGAGCAAATCATGCCCTATCAATGGCTCACCGAGTTCAAGCTCAAAGGCATGATCTACGACGCCATCGAAAACTAGCACTGGCCAAACAGGCGACCGGCGAGATTGTTTACACAGGGAGCGTGAGGCTCCGGACGAACTAGTGCACTTGCTTTGCAGTATTCCTGTTCCCATGAAGCTCAGCCACTAGCGTGCGTACCACACGACGAGACGTTCGAGCTCGCCGTGGCGACCAAGCATGGCGAGCTTGCGACGTTGTTGAGAACCGCTGAGCGGCTGATAGCCTTGGCTGCGGTCAAGCGCGACGACGATGTTCAACATGTCCTCCACCGTCGGCTCGCGATGTGAAGCCTGCCATCGGAGCATCCACATGCCGATCGGAAACAGCAACGCCAATCCCCGGATGCTGTCGGTGACCGACCATCCGCCGCGGTTGGCGAGTGCATAGAGAAACGATTCCGAAGTCGTCTCGATAAGTCGGTTAAGTGGGATATAAATTTCGGGAGCTTTCACTCCGAGCGGTTGCTCAATGGCCTCGAACGTCGCCGGGGGAAACGCATTCCCATAGTCCGGTGTGTGGCCCTTACCTCGCACGCACTTCCAAGACGTTCGCACCAATTCAGCTCGCGCGGACCAATTCGTTGTCGGACGAAAATGGGGATGAAGCCGTGCACAAGAAAGCACCATCAACCGAAACAAGACGTTCGTCATTGCCTTGGGCGAGGTGCGTTCTTCGAAAAATGGCTTTGCTTCCTCAGGCATCAGCTCCGCAAGAGTTCTCGCCAGTTCCGCGATTTGGTGGTCGGACAAGTGCCTCGACTTGGCGTTATCGAGATTCCTAGCAAACTGCAACGCATGAACCAGTCTTCGTACGGGCGGGTATCGCTCGTCACGCAGTAATCCACCTACCGTCTCCAAAACAATTCGAATCGATTTCCAATCTCGCGACTCTCCTGACTTTAACAATGGAGGCTTGATCGCTTCCGCTTTCAAGCGATCATCCTTTACCATTTGCTTAACAACCGGCAAGTGCTCCTTTGACGCCGTGCCGCGATCCGCCCCCGCCGATGGACATGCACGTCGATAGGTCAAAACCGCGTGTTTCTCGTGCGGAACCAATTGCATCGGAAACATCTGGCACGTTGTTGGCTTAGCTTCGAGCCCGAACGTTGTATGGATACGACACAGCCCGTCTTGATTGAGAAAGACACATGTTCCATCGTCGCGATGCGCCAAACGGAACAATCCGCCCGCTCCACGATGTGGCACGATCAAGCGAGTCGTTTGATACTCCGGAAGCTCCTCCCATTTCTGGCCACGCAATCGCTCTTCGTCTTCTCGGCTGAGCGGCACGATACTGCCGCGGCAACAAAAGCCACACTGATGGCAGTCCCATTTCTCGTCATTCTTCAGCGTAACAATGGGTAGCGGCATAGGTCGTTCACAGTCTCGAGCGAGCTGATTGAAAATTCTTGAAGATGCCAACCGGTGATCAATATAACCAGCACCCTACTTGGCGTTCCGCTTCTTTTTCTTCTTGGTCGTCGCACCAGAATTTTCTGCTTCATTCTCCTGGCCCTTCGCCGTATGCTCAAGTGCGTCCATCTCGGTAGCCTGGCCCTGGTCGCCGCAGGCAACCATCCAGCGGTCCAACTGAGCTCGCAGTTCTGATTTGACAGTCTCGTAGCCAGCGACTTCGGCGAGGTTATTCAACTCCAGCGGGTCGTTCTCAACGTCATACAACTCAATCTGCGGACGCGAGACGTAGCGTTTAACTAAAGTTGCTGCTCGCTCATCACCAGCCTCTGCGGCAGCGACCCAGCTTTGAAACTCTGGTGATTTTACACACGCGTTATTGAATTCCACGTCGGGAGTGAAGTTCCAAATGTATTTGTACTTTTCGGAACGCACTGAGCGGATCCCGAAATGATCCGACCCATTGATAATTCCACGCGTCGTCATTTCACCAAAGACATACTGCTTGTGCGACGTCTCGCCTTGAAACACTGGCAGGAGACTCTTTCCATTGAGCGACGCGTCGGGAGTGCCACCAGCCGCTTCGATGAACGTGGGCAGAATGTCAACGTATTCGATCATCGCTGGATTGACGCTGCCGGGTTGGATCTTTCCAGGCCAACGAGCGATGCACGCGGATTGCAAACCATTGTCATAGCACGTCCATTTAGCGAACGGCATCGAACTGCCTTGTTCGCTGACCATTATGAACAGTGTGTTGTCAGCTAAGCCGTGATCGTCAAGTAATTGAACGGCTTCACCCACTTGTCCATCGTAGTAGGTGATCTCCGCGAGATAGTTCGACATCCCTTCACGCGTTTCTGGCGTGTCAACAAAGTAAGGCGGCAGCTGGATTATATCGACTGGATAGCGAGACGCGTCACCTTTATTCCACGGTGTATGCGGTTCATTGGAGCAAAGCAGCAAACAGAATGGCTGCTTGTTCTCGTCGCACTCTCCAATGAAGTCGTCGACAGCGTCAAACTCCGGATTGGAGCCAGACCCTAGCTTTTCCCAACCAAACACGTCGTTCGGCCCAACGTGTGTTTTGCCACTTTGAGCGACACGGTATCCAAGTTTCCCTAAGTGGGTCACGATACTTTCGATTCCTGGATTGACGCGAGTATGGTTAGGGTACGCACCACTTTTGACAGGATAGATGCCAGTATAGATATTGTGACGCGTTGGCGAACACATCGGCGCGGCCTGGAAACAGCGAGTGAATCGCATGCCTTGACCAGCCAACTTGTCGATATTGGGTGTGTAGGCTTGTCCGCCATAGCAACCGATGTCACGAAACGTACAGTCGTCTGCGATCATGAAAACAAGGTTCGGCATTGCCTCGCCCAAAACTGGGGTCGCGAGCAACGCGAACAGAACGAACGAGAGAACTTTGTGCATGATAAGAAAGCTCGTGGCAATAATTGTGTACTCTGGGGGCGAGTGTGCCGCTCATCATAAGCAAGTTTTACCGCTGCGTCCCCCTTACGACTTCATAAATGTCTCAACAAAGGTGCCAAGTCTCAATTATGGTACTAGCTGGACAGCGCCAACTTCGTTTAACCGTTAGGCGAAAGCGAGCGAGTGCATCGTTAATAGTACGCCTGCGGCTGACTGTTGAACAAAAAATCGAACTTGGCGTTGTCCATCTAGGCGTGAATAGGTCCATCTAGGCGTGAATGGCAATTCAGGCTACGAACGAATGTCGCCACGATTGATGTTTCCGTCGCCAAGTTTGGATCGCACGATGACTCAGCGGTCCGCCGTGGCCCACGTACAGTTTAGCCGAGGCTTGCGAGAGAACCCGATCAACACTCTCCATGGCTTGTTCAATGTTGTCGGCAAAGTAATGAAAATTCGGTCGCGTTGCCAAGAATGCGCCTCCCATTATGCCACCCATCAACAAGTCACCGATAATCGCATCACCGCTTGGCAAAAGAACTGAGACTGAACCAGGCGTGTGACCAGGCGTTGCAAGCACGGTGGCATTGACTCCGAATTCGTCGAGTGACATACCATCGCAAACCGGATGGTTCGCGGCAACTGCGTCGAACTTTCCGTTACTAAAGAATCGAGCCATTATCTTGCCGCGCAGTCCAATTCCTTTCAGAACGCCATTATGCGAATTGTCAACGATTGGTTGGTCCAACGGGTGATACGCGACCGGGCAATTCGCTTGCGCCGAGATTTCTGCGGTGCTTCCCATATGATCTGAATGGGCGTGCGTGTGAAGAATCAATGCCAGATCAGAAAACTCGACATTGCTGTTTCGCAGATTTCGGCGGATCACTTCCGTCTCATTCGGGCTTCCCGTATCCACGAGAACGGGGCGATCACCAAGAATGAGATATGCGTTCGAAAACCGAAGCTTGATTCGGCGAACTTCCACATTTCTTTCCTTGTTGTGTTAGGTGACGCAAGGCGATCGCAAAGGCACACACTCATTGCAAGCTTACTTGCGTGGTGAATAATCCGTTGGCACGAGGAATCGAACTTCGTTGCCGTTGCCGCGACCCTTTGGAAGGTCCGGGTGCGATTCTCGGTAAGCTTTCATGAAGTCGCCGAACTCGGCCTTGAACCCGGTCCACGACACGTCGGATGCGGCTTTGTCTTTGTGGGCGAGCAAATAGATGAAAGCGCTGTTGTCCGTCGCAGTCCAAAACTTGACGGTCTCCATCCCGTTTTTCGTAAAGATCTCCGACTCACCGGAGCCGAATCGATCAACGGTGTGCGGAACTCGCTCTGGGCCATCATTGTATTGACGCAGTTCCCACAAGCGTGCCGGTGCACCGGAGTCTGCGTTAGCGGGCGCATCGGGAGCTGAGAAGTCCACTTCTCTCATGAAAATTGCACGTGGCCGCTCAGCTAGGATTTTGCCATTCTCTTCTGACTTTTGCGCGACGGCTTTCCACTCGGGGTCATTGATGAACCCAGCCCATGACGCATCCTTCGCCGCTTCGTTTTTGTGGGCGATGATATAGACGAGCATGTTCTCCGCTTTTTCACCATCATCTTTGGCACCTTCGGAAACGTTCCAATAAATGATGTTCTCCATTCCATGTTTCTCGAACAGCTTCATCGTGTGATCGCGAAAGCGAGCGTGCAAGTCAGGCAGTTTGCCTGGGTTGGTGACATAAAAACGAAGCTCGTAGAGCTTGCCATCGCTCTTGGTATTCGTTTCCTCAGCACTTAAGGATCCGGTGAGCAAAACGCCCATCGCGGCGAACATCAAACAAGCGATTGAGCGAAAACTGTGAAGCATGGATTGTCTCTTCTGGAGGGAGCAAGGAGAAGTATCAGGAAACAAAGGAGATTCTAGCATGAGTCTGTGTTGAACGAGCGTTCGTCTCAACAGTATTTCTGTCGTTGTGTCGCGACGGGAGAAGTGGAGGGAAGTTGAACGTTGATTTCGAGGGCGGAAAGCTGCGAACATCAGTTCGTTGAATTATCGAGCACCAACTTGAAGATTCGGTTGTGGCCGGTGTCCAACGCGTAGAGCGCTGAATCGTGCCAGCGGACACCGTGTGGGTGTTCTAGGTTGACTCGCGGGTCCCCGTGGCCTTGGCCCAACAGTGTCGTTACTTGGCCCGATTTCGGATTGTACTTGCGTATCGCTCCGTTCAGGTCGTCGGCGATGTAGACATTCCCGGCTGGATCACAGCACAGATGCTTGGGCGAACCGAACTCGGCTTCCAAGGCCGCTCCATCACGAAAGCCTTTCTTTCCGGTCCCAGCAACCGTGTGAATCGTTCCGTCGCTTCGCACCACTCGCAGCGCGTTCCCGTTTCGTTCGAGGACATAGAGATTGCCAGCGTCGTCTGACGCAGCAGCTCGCGGATCGACGAGCGGCGCATCGACAGCTTGGTCGCCATCTTGCGGAACTGCTTTCTCGCCATTGCCAGCGACAGTGGCGACGACGCCCGTTTCAAGATTTACGTTACGAATTCGCGAATTCTTTAGATCCGCGATGTGCAGCGTCCGTTTCGCTGGATCCAGTTCAATGCACATTACGAAATTGAACGTGGCTGATTTCGCAGGGCCATCATCACCGGAGAAGCCTTCTTTGCCAGTACCGATGATCGTGTGCGTCGTTAATGCCTTCAGGTCGACTCGTCGAACGCAATGATTCCAGCTGTCGGCAATCAACAACGTGTCATCACTCGTCACGACACAATTGTGCGGCCCGTCAAAGAATGCGTCACCTACAGGACCTCCGTCGCCAGAGTATCCCTTCTTGTCGTGCTCACTCAGCTTGACGAGCTCACCGCTAGGATCTCGTCGCAGTAGTCGACCGCTCGTCAATTCAACGATGTACATTGCGCCACGTTTGTCAAAGTCGATACCGAACGGCTCTTGCACGGGGCTCGACGAAGACTGCCACGTGCCGCCTTCGGATGGCATGTAGTCACCAATCACAAACTCGACGCTAGTTGTTTTGCCAGGTTCGGCACTGAGCGCGGTATCCATTGAAGCGAGTGCAACGCAGCATGCGAAGGCTCCTCGCTGAATGGTGTTTCGAATGTTCATGGATAGGTTCCTAAAGTCGTGCAGGGTTAAAAGGGGTGGTAGGAGATTTTCCAGAAGCTCGTGAACGCAGGCGTGTTGAGAGTTCTTCGATCGTTTGAGTTATTTGCGGCGAGCGCTCCGTCGCTAAATTATTGAATTCACCGGGATCACTTTGGTGGTCGTACAATTCGACTCCGTCGCGTCCCTCGGCCCACTCGGTGTAACGATAACGCTGCGTCCGAATACTGCATCCCATTGTTGGTTCGGCGAGTCGAGAATCTGCAGGTCGTAGAACTTGTGTAATGGCAAAGCTGTCCCATGACGCAAGCGGATCATCGAGCAACGGCCGCAAGGTGCGTCCTTGGAGTCCTTGGGGTGAATCAATGCCCGCCAAATCCGTGAGTGTCGGGTAGATATCCACGAACTCGACGATTCGGCGCGTTGAGCCTCTGCCTCGCGTAATTGGTGATGCAATCACGAGCGGCGTGCGAGCTCCCTGTTCGAATAAGGTTCGCTTTTGCCAGACTCCATTGTGCTCACCGAGGTGGTACCCATGGTCACTCCAAAGCACAACGATGGTCTTGTCGGCGATCCCCAATTCTTCAAGACTCGCGACCAGTCGCCCGACTTGTGCGTCAACGAATGACACACAGGCATAGTAAGCCTGGGTTGCCTCAATCAGCGTCACGGCATCGAGCCCATAATTCGGCACCGGGCAATTGTGAGCGAACGCAGCGACTGGAATGTCCTCTCGATCACCTTTCGGTGCATAAGGCAATCTAAGTTTTGACGTGGGATAAAAATCGAAGTATTTCTTTGGTGCGACATACGGCGTGTGCGGTCGAAAGAAGCCGACACCGAGAAAGAACGGTTCATCACGTTTCTCTCGCATGATCTTGATCGCTTCGGTGGCAATCATACCGTCCGTCTGTTCCTCGTCCGTGCCGTCTGCGGCCAACCAGCTCAACGACCCGCTGATTTGTCGATGTGGCTCTGCATTGAACACCAGCGCTTCGTCGGTCTTGTCGCGGCCCTTGGGATTCACGGTGCGATTCCAAGACGGCGGATCATCCAATCCGTCAGTACCGATCGAAGCGGGAACGTCGTAGTGATAGATCTTGCCGACGCGAGCAGCGAAATATCCGGCTTGTTGGAATGCTTGCGGCAAGGTCACGACATCAGGAACTTCGTCTCGAAAATGTCGATCAAGGTCGTAAACTTTGATCGTGTCTGGCCGCAGTCCCGTCATCACCGAGGCCCGCGTCGGATTACAGAGCGGGAGTTGATTGTATGCACGCTCGAAGCAAACTCCGTTAGTCGCGAGTCGGTCAATATGGGGAGTCTTTGCGACCAAGTCGCCGTAACACCCCAGCGTGCAGCCCAGATCGTCGACGGCGATGAAGAGCACATTGAGCTTGTTTTCGTGTTTCGCGTCAGCAACGCTGTGCAGGTTCAAAAGAACGAAGAAGGTTGCCAGCCATCTTGGGCAATTGAGGCGATGGGCGAATGCGTACACTTTTCCGCTCCTGCGTAGGCAATGAACTGGCGGGTGAGTTAGACTGAGCGGTCGTAATGACAACCGGCAGCGGTTATCAAGCGGACAGAATTCGACAAGAAAACATATCGAAAGCCCCCACATGATACTCCACCTAGCTCGCGCCGCGAGAAGTCTGGCTCTGTTGGTTTCCATTGTCTGCGCGAGCTCACTTGCTCAAGCGGCTGATTCGGAAAAGCGACCGAACATTTTGTTCATTATCGTCGATGACCAGTCACCGTTTGATCTGTCGTGCTACAACCCGAAAACAGAGTTGCATTCACCAACGCTCGATCGGCTTGCCGCGGAGGGGATGGTCTTTGACTCTGCGCGTCACATGGGAGCTTGGGTTGGGGCCGTTTGTACGTCATCGCGTCACATGGTCATGTCCGGACGAACGCTGTGGCATATCCCCGACAAGTCTGCTAAGAGCAGCAATAACCCGAATACGTTGAATCCGATGTTGGTCCCGCCCAATTTGGAAGACTTTACGATGGCCGCCGTTTTCAACAATGCTGGCTACGATACTATGCGCACCTGTAAGATCGGAAATTCATACGAAGCCGCCAATATGAAGTTCACCGTGCGAAAGGACGCGTCCAAACGCGGGGGCACCGACGAGACGGGAAGTCATTGGCACGCCCAACAAGTTCTCGAATACTTGGATTCTCGCGAGTCCGTCAAAGACGACGACCCGTTCCTTATCTACTTCGGCTTCTCGCACCCGCACGACACGCGTGATGGAAAGCCTGAATTGTTAGCTAAATATGGAGCAGTCAACCACACCGATAAAAACTCATTGCCGCCTGCCCACGAGAAACAACCGGCGCTTCCAACCAGCTACTTGCCGGAGCATCCGTTTCATCATGGCCAACCCGGTTTGCGTGACGAAGAGCAGGTTAGCGGTGTGTGGAAAAACCGCGACGAACGAACGATTCGAAACGAGCTCGGTCGAGAGTTTGCTTGTAGCGAAAACATTGACATTCAAATCGATCGAGTGCTCAAGAAACTCGATGCGATGGGCGAACTTGATAACACGTACATTTTTTATACCGCGGACCACGGCATGGCGATTGGCCGACATGGGCTGCAAGGAAAACAGAACCTCTATGAGCACACGTGGCGAGTTCCATTCATTGTCAAAGGTCCGGGCATCCAACCCGGTTCGCGTGCCCCAGGCAACATCTATTTGCTCGACGTTTTGGCAACGCTCTGTGACGTGGCCGGTATCGAAGCACCTGCGACAAGCGAAGGAATAAGCTTCAAGCCGGTGCTCGAAGGCAAAACACAAACGGTTCGTGACACCGTGTATGGATGCTACTGTGGTGGCACCAAGCCAGGCATGCGAACGGTGATGCAGGGCGATTGGAAGCTGGTCCAGTACGACGTGCTCGATGGTACCGTTCAAGAAAACCAGCTCTTCAATCTTGCAGAGAATCCTCACGAGTATCTGGCCCAGCACCGTGCTCCGGAGGTTGTGAAGATGACTGGAGACCAGCCCGATGAATCGCAAACCAATCTCGCCAACGATCCGCGTTACAGCGACAAGCTTGCTGAGATGAAAACGCTACTGTTGGCGGAAATGCGACGGCTCGATGATCCTTATCGTCTGTGGGACCAACCTCAAGAAGGCATCACGCCGCCAGTGAAGTCGGTCACGGACGACAAGCCGATGCGAAAGAAACGTGGGAAGGCTGTGAAGTAGCGCCAGCCTCACTTGCGCTACGCGAACGATTGACCTCGTTGCAACTATCGCGATTCGCCAAAGTTGTTGGCGTGAAATTGCATGATCTCGAGGCACTTGGTTTCGTAAACTTCGGAAGCCGAATGCTTCGCGTCGGGGACGATGATTTTGCGATGAGGGATCTCCAGTGATTCAAGAAACTTCATGTACGCCAAATTGTTTTCGTAATTGAAACATTGGGTACCGACATAGATCATCCAATTGACTTTGGGCGTACGATTGTTGGCATAATCTCGGGCCAAGTCCCAAGTGTTGTCACCTTTTGCGAACACGAGCGTTTCCGATTCACGGCCACCAGATGCACTGATGAGGCGTTCCGTTTCGTAACCACCACCGCCCGCCGCAGCGCTACAAAACAGCTCGGGGTACCTGAGCGAGAGACGCATCGTGCCGCGTCCGCCCTGGGAGAAACCTTCGATTCCGCGATGTTCGCGATCTGCCATTGTGCGATACGTCGAATCGATATGCGGAATCAACTCGTGGATGAACACATTGGCCCCTTGCTTTGTCGGTTCGTTCGGAATGTTGTAGTGGCTTACTGGCCCACCGTTAACAAACACATAGATCATCTCACGAACTTGCTTCGATTCCATCGATTCGGCAATCTTTGGCGCCAGTCCGATTGACTTGGTCTCGCTGCCCGGTCGACCTCCATGCAAGTAGTAAACAACCGGAAACCGCTGATTCGAATCGCGATTCGAGTAGCTTGGCGGCAACTGGATCGCGTAGCCGACTTCGACGTCGAGTGACGAACTTGTGAACGTGCCATGCTTGAGTAACGCAAGTTGTTGTTTTGCAGGGATCGGATTCACCCATGCGAACGGCGCTGGCGGCTTCTTCGCTGGCGCATCTTTCTTGGTGGAGACTTTCGGTGGAGCTGCGTTCGCGGAGGAGGCGACACAAGCGACAAGCAAACAAACCCGGAGGTTCAATCGATACATCAAAACACAATCCATGACAGTGAATGCTAACGTGAAAGATGAAGGGACGACGAGTCGTTTTCGCAGGTGAGCTGAATTCCAATCGGGCGTCAAAAACGCAATCATGAACTCGGCTACCTGTTTTATATTTTGTTTGCGAAGCCGACGATGCAGCGGATCGGTAGCCAACAGTTCACCAGTTTGGCGATGATCGGATCGACGTTCTTTGTCATCATACACTTTGCCGCGACGGAGCTGTTCTCGTCGTTTACGCAAGCAAGTTCGACCGTTTATGTCTTCGGAATCGTTCTCGCGTTTGTCTGTACCCGTCATCCCGAGCTTCATGATCAACGAGGCCATCATGCGAATCGGAGTCACTCGAACGACCGTGATTGGCTCCGTCGGCCCCGTGCTCACGATGTTGCTTGCGATCATTGTGTTGAGCGAGCCAACGTCAATTCAGCATTTCCTCGGCATGGCGGTCGCGATTTATGGAGCCAGCCTGGTGGCGCGGAAATAGATGGGGTTGGACGAAAACCATGTTTGCCGGGTTGCCTGGCAATTTAGGGTGCAAATCGACTAGTCGTGACGCGTCCAGAAGCACCGGGTGTAGAAATTTGCGGTGTTTATCTTCACGCTATAGCAACATCAGGGCATTTTGTTCAGAATACAACGGTGGCCGGGCCGGAGTATGGCACGCGGCCGGATTCACCCCGATATGAGTTTTCGTAACTATGAAACGTGTTCTAACGTGTTTAGCTGTATTGGCTCTTTCAGCATTCGTGGCCACTAGCAGTTTTGCTGATGATGCGCCGAAAAAGAAAAAGGGCGCTGACGGCGGCAAAGGTAAAGGGAGTCCTGCGCTCGCCCAAGTGATGAAGGCACTTGAAGCCGCCAATTTGACGGACGAGCAAAAAGGCAAGATCAAGGAACTAGCAGCCAAAATGAAAGAAGCGACCAAGTCGCTTGCTGACGAAGGTCTGACGGAAGAGTTGATCAAGAAGCGCGGCGAATTGATGAAGGCTGCAAGAGAAGCTGGCAAGAAAGGCAAAGACCTCGCAGATGCTGCAAAGGAAGGCCTCTCAGAAGCTGAAGTTGCTGTGCTCAACAAAGAGATGCAAGCTCAAGGTAAGTTCCACAAGGAAGTCCTCGCCTTGTTGACGGACGAGCAAAAAGCAGCGTTGCCCGAGCGGACTATGAAGGCTTGGTCCGGACCAGAAAAAGGTAAAGGCGGAAAGAAGAAAGACGCTGCCTAGTTTTTCTGGTTGCGATGAAGCGGTTTGCACGTGCTTCATTGAGTCGAAAATGAATCAAGGCCGAACAGCGCAGATTGCGCTGCTCGGCCTTTTGCTTATGCAGTTCAGGGATTCAGTTTCGTTACGCGGGTTGGCTATGCGGGTTGGCTATGCGGCGCGTCGGTAGCTTGCGGTAGCTTCCTGTTCAAATCGAATCGTTGTTAGTTCCGAGCTCTGGACGGAGGCAACTGATTCCAAATTCAATCGTTTGCGAACGCTGCTTGTCGCGAGTGTTGAGGCGGCTTGACCGAGGCACTCAGCGTATTGCGACGGACGAAGCATGTTGCGTAGAAGCGAATGAACGCAGCTTGCGGTGCCAGAGCTTTCGCCGTGGATACAATCATGGATTGCACGCAAACGCTGGCCGCGTGAGAAAGACGATGTGGTCCACTCCTCCGGAAGTTGTTCACAGTAAACGTTCGAGTTCGTTGCCAACGCGGAACGCCATCCAGCGACCTGGGCAACGAGGGTGTGTGCGTAAGCGGATTCGAGAGTGCTTGCGGAATCAAAGGTGTTTTCTAGGCTTACAAGCACATCACGACGCCAGAACGAAGCTTGCAGGTAGGCACCGTCCACACGATTAATATCGCGTCGTCGGACTTCATTCTGTCCAACGGCGAGTCCGTGGCAAAGCCGAGCGGCCGAGTCGAACCAGCCTGCGTTAACGATATCTCCGGTTTCACGGTCGCGAACCACCGGTGCGACGATCGCAGTGTCGTGTTGCTCGAAAAGTTCAAGCGCAGGCTCCGTCCAGCCTTCGGTCGCGATGATCCCGTCGGCCAGGACATGAACGATGTGGCCTCGGGCGACGTTCGCTGCTTCAGCAACGATTCGAGCGAGTTGTGTGGAAGCCGTAACGAGAAACTCGACTTCGTCGGCGAGCATGAATGGATCGTCATAGTTGCCGCCGTGAGCGACAATGATTTCACTGTGTTCTGGACGATTCTCCAGAACACTGATCAATGTGTTTTCAAACGCTGGAATGTCACTGCCAACTGGGACAATGATCGACAACCGAGGAGTTGGAGAGAACTTCGGCACCGAGACCACCCTAGAATGAGACACCGAGCACCGCCGCTCGGCTTGGGGAGATTGAACTCATTGCGGCAGCAATACTGCCTCGGGCTTAAATTTCGGTAGCTGACCGACCTTTTGTTGAGTGCATCATTCGCCGTACATGCGAATGGTGTGATGTTTGGCACGCCGCCCAACGAACCTGTTCGCTAATCGATACAGATTCCCGGCGTGGGGGACTTTAGCGGCTCACACATCCGGTTTCGCTCGGTTTCACGCGCAGTTAAGTTCTTGCATCGTTAGCTTGTCATTAGCTCGTCGTCCGAATCTCAAGAATTGCTCAAGTCCAGTCACTTTCATGAAAACACGCTCCCTCGGCAACCATGGGCCCCAGGTCTCGGAAATCGGTTTTGGTGCGTGGGCACTTGGCGGCCAATGGGGCGGCCAAGACGACACGGATTCCATTGCGGCTCTGAACGCAGCCATCGATCAAGGCATCAACTTCATTGACACTGCGGCAGGATACGGCGACGGACGAA
This sequence comes from Pirellulaceae bacterium, assembly GCA_041739875.1. Taxonomy (GTDB): domain Bacteria; phylum Planctomycetota; class Planctomycetia; order Pirellulales; family Pirellulaceae; genus JBBSJZ01. The sequence goes on along the minus strand of JBGSNA010000012.1, from coordinate 45,152 downwards.
GCGAACGTGTGATTGCCCAAGTCTTGAAGGACCGCAGCGACGAAATGCTTGTCGCGACCAAGACGCCACCCGACGCTGGGCCTTGGCCGCCAAGTCCGTATTGTCGCTGGCAAGACCGATACTCCGCCGCCTACCTGCGTGACAACGTCCATTCGCGGCTCAAGAACCTTGGCGTCGAGCGAATTGATCTGCTCCAGCTGCACACATGGACAAGGGCTTGGAATGATGACCCGCAACCGTTGATGGTGCTTCGCCAATTGCGAGATGAAGGCAAGGTGGGTTTGATCGGTGTCAGCACTCCAGAGCAGGACCAGTCCTGTGTGATCGAGTTGATGCGAGACGGTTTGGTGGACGTTGTGCAAATCATCTACAACCTTTTCGACCAAGAGGCTGTCTCGCAAATTCTTCCTGTTGCGGAAGAAACGGGTACGGGCGTGATCGTCCGTGTAGCGCTCGACGAAGGCGCGCTCACGGGGAAATACAAGTCCGATCATACGTTCCCCGAAGACGACTTCCGGCATCGATACTTCGAAGGCGATCGGATGCAGCGCACGGTGGCACGCGTCGAAGAAATCCGCAAAGACCTCGCGGGTTCCGAGGTCGCGAATCAATACTCACTAGCCGATGTGGCGTTGAAGTTTGTGCTCGCGCGGCCAGAAGTCTCGACTGTCATCGTTGGCATGCGAAGCGCAGCGCAAGTCGGCATGATCGCACCCGTGAGTGAGTTGCCGGATATGCCTGAATCGCTACTCCGGCAACTGCGTCGACACAATTGGCTTCGGGGTGTTTGGTATAGCGGCAAGTCCTAGACGAAGCGTCGTTATCTCGTTGTCCATCCGCCGTCGACGACCATCATGCTTCCCGTGGTATAGCTCGCCGCGTCGCTCGCGAGATAGATCGCAGAGCCTTGGATTTCTTCGAGCCGTCCCCAGCGATTCAGTGCCACCGCGCCGACGATAAACTTCTTTGCTTCTTCGCTTTCTGCGATCGGTTCGTTCATCGGAGTTAGAAACGGACCAGGGCAAATCGCGTTGACCATGATGTTGTACGGAGCAAGTTCCAACGCAAGCGCGCGAGTCATTTGAACCACGGCGCCTTTGCTCGAAGTGTAGGGCGTGCGATTGGCGAGACCGACGATCCCCCAGGGTGCTCGCTAGGTTAATGATGCGGCCACGTCCAGCTTCCTTCATTGCGGGAAGGACTGCGCGGCACGCCAACCAAGTGCCATCGACATTCACACGTTGGACTTCGCGAAACTGATCAAGTGAGATCTCGTCTATTGGGCCGCGGATATTGATCCCAGCACTATTGATGAGCACATCGATGCGTCCGAACTTGGCGAGCGTTTCTGCGGCTAAGTGTTCTGTCTGTGATTGCTCGGCAACATCCGTGGCAACGCCGATACAAGCGACACCAAAGTCCGACTGGATTTCGGATACTGCAACATCCAGTTCCGACTGATTGCGGCTTGCCAAGACAAGACTCGCGCCGGCAGAAGCGAGGCCAGCAGCCATCGCTTTGCCGAGTCCTTTCGAACCGCCCGTGACGATTGCGACACGACCCGTCAAATCAAAAAGCGTTATGCCAGGTAGTTTCATGATCGCGCCAACAAAGGACTAGAGAGCAAAGTCACAGTAGAACAGAGTCACAGAGCAGAAAACGGGATGAGGAACATGGCGACGGCCACATTAGTCCAACGCGATGCATGCCGCTTCGGTTGTGCTGCGGACGTAGATTCGATTATCGCTGTATGCGGGAGTCGACCAGCACTTACCGCTGAGGACTTTCGCTCGTGCGACTTCTCGGTAGGCCGACGGGACCGCTTCGACGATCGCTACTTCGCCGGCGTCAGATAAAACAACGAGCTTGTCGTTGACGAGGATGCAATTGCCCGGTCCAAAACCACGCTCGGACCATTTGATCTCACCCGTCGTCAAGTCAACGCACTGCAGCGGCGCTTTGCCGTACTTTTTGAACTCAAAGATTCCATACAAATGCCCATCATGGACAATAGGTGTGCTCCAGTGGTTCATCAGCTCGTTTGGTTTGAACCACAATTCCTTGGGTTCATTCCCCGTTGCGATTTGAAACAACGCAGCGCCGACTCCGTATCCCGCCGAGCAATAAACACGATCTTTGTCCACGATTGGAGAAGCTGCCGTGGATACGCTGAAGGGAAACTTCGATCGCCACAATTCTTGGCCTGTATTGACATTCACAGCAACCAATCCGGATTCGACAAAGAAGATGATTTGCTCCGTGTGGTTGACCGTCGCCAGCGTTGGTGTCGCGTGGGTGATGGTTTCATCGCCGCTTTTCCAGACGACGTCGCCGCTCACTTTATTGAATGCCAAAAACGACTGGCCTCCGCCGCCGCCACCGACGACGACCATCTCACCAGCGACGATTGGCGAGCTAGCGTTGAGCCACTTGATGTTGCGACCATCAAACTCGCTGACAATGTCGTGTCGCCAAACGAGATTGCCGGATTCAGCATCGAAGCACGAAAGAACGAGATGCGAGTCATAAACATAGACCAGGTTCCCATCGATGGTCGGAGTCGATCGAGGGCCGTCACCACCGCGATTGTCTTCGGCGCCCGAGTTGCCTCCATCGTGACCATAATCACTTGCGCCAAGCGAGGCGTTCCAAATTTCTTTCCCTGTGTTCGCGTCCAAAGCGACAATGAACTCCGTCAGCTTGCCGTCAGCGGCGTCACGCGACACAAGCGTCATTGCACGACCCTCAGCGATCGCGAACGAGCTGAAACCGAGTGGCGTCGGGACTTTCCAAAGTAGCTTCGGACCTTGGCCGGTCCACGTGACGGGCGGTAATACAGTCGCCGTTTTCCCATCGCCTGTCATACCGCGATACTGCGGCCAATCCTCAGCGAACGTCGCGACGGGAAAGCAAGCGACCACAAACATAACTAAAGCACGCATAGTGTTTCTCGATTCTCCAGGCGTTAGTAGACCGATCGGATCCAGCGATCCAATCATGGATGCTGGGGCTCGGTTTGAGGATTCAATTTAATGAGTTGGACGAGAATTCGGCACCCGCCACTCGTCGCGATGCCAGACACTATAATCTCGATTCGTTTCACTCGTCTGTCGGTGTCGCATTCGCCTTGGTGGCAATGCGAGCGCCGCATTCCTTTCGCTGGGATTTACCAATGCTACGGCCATTCATTGCGTTTTTATCGTTGCTTTGCCTCAGTTTTACGGCTGTCCACGGCGACACGCCGAGGCTCGACAAGTCCGAACAATCTGTGGGGTTCGAATCGCTGTTTGATGGCAGCACGCTCCAAGGGTGGAAGAACTCGGGCAATTGGATTGTTGAGGAGGGTGTGATCACACGCAAAGGCAAGGGCGGTAGCCTCGTTTACTCCAATGCGAAGGTGCCGGATGATTTTGAACTTCGATTTGAGTGGAAAGTCGCCAAGGGCAGCAACAGTGGTGTGTACTATCGACCTGGGCAATACGAGTACCAGGTCCTCGACAATGCGGTTCACTCGGACGGCAAGAACCCGCGCACGAGTGCCGCGTCATTGTATTTCTGTCTCCAACCTTCCGAAGACGCGACTCGAAGTGTGGGTGAATGGAACGAAGGACGAATCGTGTGCAAGGGAACGGTGATACAGCATTGGCTCAACGGAAAAAAAGTCATCGACTTTGATTACACCGATGAGAAATGGGGCTTCAACGTGGAAATGTTGAAAGCGCGCGGTGGCGACTTATCAAGTCGCGGTGCGAACCTATCGTTCCAAGACCACGGTGACCCAGTTTGGTATCGAAACATTCGAATGCGAACGCTCGCGAGCAGCGATGACATTGGTCACAGCGACGTCGAGCCAGCGACCATTGCCGATGAGATTTTGAAGTCGGAGAAAGCAAAGCTCGATGGCATCATTGGGAATCGCAAAAAGGCAAAAGCAACGTAGCGCATCCAATGCTGCTCGTGCTAGGCTTGTTCTTTGCGAATGATCGCGGCAATCGCGTCTGTTACTAATCGTAAGCTCTTCGCGGCCATCACAAAATTTGTGTGGCCGCTGACTTCTGGTTGAATCTCTTCATAGATCTTCGTCGCGGCCGCAAGCTTGGAGATCTTTTTCTTGACTGCTTTTAAGTAGCGATTGGGATCGTCGATTTCATCCGTCGGACCGAGGGCCAGGATGAAATCATACAGATCCCGAACCACGTCACGAAGCTCTTCGTCTTCCTCAGCTTCGTCAGCATGCTTCAGGAACGTGCGAACCATCCACAGGTGCGCGATTTGCGCGTCGATCGATCGCACCCTGGACCATGCCAAGCTATTCGACGTTTCTTCGTGCGACTCTTCGGCCGACGATTCGGGAGACTCTTCGGGCAATGGTTCGTTCATTGTCGTAGGCCAGGACCCGTCCTGGCGAATCTGAGGTCTGGGAAACTGCCAGGACAGGTCCTGGCCTACGAAAGAGCGAGCGAGAAACTACGTCGCTGCAGGTGCTGGCGGGGCTGGCTTGTGTCCCGGCTTGGGAGCAAACACCAGCACGAGAACGGCGCCGGTGATCACAACAAGTAGCGAGACCCAAAACATGCTGCCCACGCGCGACCAAGCATGCGTCTCGGTAAGCGAGGTGATTGTGTTCATGACAGGAGCGAAGCCGAACACCAAGGGCATCACGAAAACTGGCTTACCGCCAAAATTGAACGCATAGATGATCCCCAGCGCACCGATCGCTCCAGCCGCTCCGCCAGCAAGGCTCCACATCATCCCTGTCGAGTTCCATTCGCCAGCCGTTTGGACGACCGCCAAGATACCAAGCGGGATCGCAACGGCGATAAAGAAGTACGACAACCCGACACAAAGGAACGGACGCAGACGGCTGCCGCTCATCAGCATTTGTCCCTTGTGCAGAACCGGGCCGTACGCGCCCCAGCATAAGGTGGCGGCGAGTACCGATGCGTAAATCGCGGGATAGTTTTTCGCTGGCGGTGCAACAGCAGTGATGACGGCAGCTGCGTTATCTGCAGAAACGTCGCCATCAGCAGCAGCCTCAACGTCGCCATCAACGGCAGCCACTTGTGGCGCTGGTGGTGGTGGTCCAGGCTTGAAGTACAGCACACCGGCGGCGCCAACGGCGGCGAGTAACACGCCGAGCAGAAAGACTTTGTTGATCTCTTTGAATGTGCCCGACATGCCCATCGTGACGAGGGTGTTGATGACGGGAGCACCACCGAAAACGAGCGGCATCACATAGACCGGCGAAGCGTTGAAGTTGAACGCCAGGATGACACCCAGTGCTCCGATCGCGCCGACGGCGCCTGCGACGAGCGACCAGATTGTGCCACCTTTGGACCATGCTCCTTTTTCGCCCTTGGCCATCAACAGTGCCAACGGCACGAGGACGGCGATCGCAAAATAAGCGAACCCGACGCCGACGAATGGACGCAACGCATCGCCCATCGAGACTTTTCCGTGGTGCATCAATGGGCCGTAGTTACCCCAGCAGATCACGGTCAGGAATACGAAGGGCAAAAATGCAAAGGCACGATTCATAAGGCAGGATTTGAGGTTGGAGGTGGGGAGTAAATGTGTGCGCGACGCAGCCAAGGACTTCGCTAGCTAGGTTAACCCAGAAGCTTAGTTGAACAAGAAGTGACAGATATCACCGTCTTGCATGACATAGGTCTTGCCTTCGACACGCAACTTGCCAGCTTGGCGGATGTCTTTTTCGTTCTTGTATTGTTCCAGGTCGGGAAGCGTGTAGATCTCTACGCGAATGAACCCTTTCTCGAAATCCGTGTGAATCACACCAGCGGCCTGGGGCGCGGTCGCGCCGATTGGAACGGGCCAAGCGCGAACTTCCTTCTCGCCAGCGGTGAAGTAGCTCTGCAGTCCCAGCGTGCGGTAAGTCGCTCGAGCGATGTGATTGAGGGCTGGTTCAGCGAGGCCGACTTCCTTCAGCATCTCTTGCCGCTCTTCCTCGTCGAGTTCCGCAAGTTCCGATTCGAGCTTGGCACAAACGCAAACGACGCTTGCGCCAGCCGACTCGGCATACGCGCGAACTTTTTGGACCAGCTCATGTTCGCCGGCCAAGTCGTTCTCGTCGACATTGGCAACGTAGAGTACCGGTTTGGCGGTCATGAGACCAAAGCTGCTAATCGATGCCAGTTCAGCGTCGACCAATTTGAGTGTCCGAAGCGGCTGGCCAGCGTCCAGGTGTGCGTTGCACTTTTCGATCGCTGCGACACGCAACTTGGCTTCCTTGTCGCCGCTTCGCGCCGTGCGTTCTGCTTTGCCCAGTGCGTTCTCGAGTGTCTGCATGTCGGCGAGCATTAATTCCGTCTCGATCGTGTCGATGTCTGCAAGTGGATCGACGTTCCCCGAGACATGGATGACGTCGGGGTCTTCGAAACAGCGCACGACTTGGACGATCGCATCGACTTGACGAATGTGACTGAGGAATTTGTTGCCAAGTCCTTCGCCTTCGCTCGCCCCCTTCACGATTCCCGCGATGTCAACAAGCTTGATCGCGGAGGGGATGATCTTTTGCGGCACAATATATTGCGTGATGCGAGTTAGCCGTTCGTCGGGCACGCTCACGACCCCTTCGTTGGGCTCAATGGTGCAAAACGGGTAATTCGCGCTCTGGGCTGACTTGGAACAGGTCAACGCATTGAACAACGTGCTTTTGCCAACATTGGGCAAGCCAACAATTCCGGCTTCCATGACTCTCGCGCGGGTGGGGGTTCGGGGCTCGGGGTTCTGGTTCGAGTGAGCCGAAAAATGTAACAGCAGGACTGGAATGTTGACAGCTGTCCCCGAAGAGATGCTAGCGTGGAGCTCCCTCCCGACCCGAATGTAAAAAAGCTTGTCCACGTCGTCTGGGAAAGAGCCGCGTCGTTTGGGGCAGATTTGTCTCGCAACGTTCTGGCGGCGAATCATTAGCCTGGAAAAGTTTCTCGAGTTTTTTCCGAGTCCCACTCAAGCTGCGGCTGGCGGTTGTCGATAAGTCACTCTTGCAAGACGCAATCTGTTTTAGTTTCACGGACGAAGCTGGTTGCCGAGGTCAATCCCAGCGAGTTTTCCAGCTCGCATCGACTCTCGGCGCTCACAAACCATCCAGCCTCCGAGTCAACTCTTGCGCAATCTCACACTGGGCGTTCTCATCGTCTCAGGCGGTACGCTCGCCGCATTGCCGTTCCGTCGCAGCTCCAACGAGCGAGCAACCCTTGATGCTGCCGTCCGCGCGACAGGCCCGACGGTCACACCCTTGGACACCTCGACCGTCGACGTGAACTTCAGCCCGTCGACTGAAGTTCACGCAACAGCCGTTGGCAGCCCCTCCTGGATGCCTCGTCATATTTCCGAACCGATGCAGGGCGAGCGGTTCATCGAAATGCCTGAATCGTTCTCCGATGGCACCGCCGAGTTGCCTCGGCCCAAAGTCGTCGCGGAACGGTTTAGCGCCAGCGTCGATTTCCAGTCAGGTGCCGCTGTGACGCGCCAGCAAGCGGATCACGCGAGCGTCATGATCGGTGATCTGGCGCGGGCCCAGATGGGTGCCACGCCGGCTTACTCGGCACCGCCCCAGTACCCTCGCGGGCCACTTGTTGGTAGCGCGACCGCGATGCCGACTAGCATGGCCGCGATGCCGACCGCCGCGCCGGCGGATCGATTCAATGGCTTTGCGGTCGACGCCCAAGTCGCGTTGCCGAGGCCGCTGGGTTACAGCAGCGCCCCTGAAGCTGGCTCCCAGGAAGTTGCTAGCCGAGACACGTTCGTCTCCAGTCGCGCGGCGAGACCAGCAAGTGAGTCGCTTGCCGAACACGCACCGGAGGCTGAGCCAGCACCGCCGCTCCCGCCAGCGCAAGCCGAGCGTGCGAAGCTCTGGATTCGCCAGCCAAACTAAATCAATCGCTGTGTCCGCCGCCCCTTGACTCTCGGATGTTCTATGGGGCGGAGCGTGACTCGCATCTGGCACCCCTCAGCTGGCTTTGCTGAGTGCAGGTGGTGGCCCCGTTACGTCGGCCGCACCTCCTCCGAACTTGGGTTCGAGATTCAAGAAATTTTGTCTTGTCTCTCGGTGACCAGGTCGCGGAATTCTTCTTGTGCGAAAACCCAGCAAACCAAGGTCTCTCGCGGCCTTGTGCAGAAAATCTCAACGCGTCTTTCGAGGTGGACATTTGGGACATGCACACAGACAGGCTGCCTGGTTTTTGTGCACGTCGGCCGTGCGGTTTCGTTTTGCACGACTGCCTTGAAACTGCGCAGGTCTAATGCAATCAACGTAAGTCCTTATGCAAGCAATGTTTGGAAAGTTGTGTTTGCCCGGGTCGGAGGATGGCGGCAACAAACACAACCCGCCCTCCACGGACCTTCTCGAAAGGAATCACATGACACCATCAATGCCTTCCACCGAACTTCGATACGCAGGTGACCCAGCGCCTGGACAAAGCGAGCCCACAGAAACTCGTTTGACTATGACGCCGATGAACACTCGTTTGCCAGTAGAGCAGCGTGGTCGCGAAGTCCTTCGTCTGGCTCAAGAGGCCTTCGCCATGACCGGCAGCTGGATTGTGTTCTACCGGGAGATGCTTGGGATCGACGGTGTCGTCCGAAAGCTGTTCCCGGACTCGGATCAACTTCGCTACTTCGAGACTCAACCGGAGTTTGCAGAGCTCCAAGAAATGGTCGCCGCGATGCGGAGCCAAGATCCTGGGAAGGGTTCGACTTCCGAGCCCGAGCGGATGATCACGATCCGCTTGCCGAAGAGTCTCCATGAGGCCCTTCAGCAAGAGTCGGAGGAGCTGAACTTGAGCATCAACCAGCTCTGTATCAGCAAGCTGCTTCAGCGGATTGAAAGCCGCTTCATCCCCCTCCAACGCGGTCGCCGCCGCGGTCGTCGGCCTGGCCCCCAAGGCAAGCGAAAGACCACCGACGCGTAGTCCTCGCTGAGACTCGTCCGGTTTGGGACTCGTCCGGTTTGAGGCGTACTTCTGAGACACGCCTCCGCGAAACGATCGCGGAGGCTCGCGTCATCCGTACACCAGAGCGAGTTGTGCCGTTGCAGACTCAGCTGTTCTTTCTTTGCGAACATGGCTCGTCCTTTTCCGATCGCCGATCGAGATTCTCGAAAAGGAGGCGATTGTGAATGAGCGGCAGGTTATCTTTGGGTCATGGCAGGCTAACCAAAACGCTCCGCGAGGAAAATCACATCATGCGACTGATCCTTTTGATGTTCGTGGCGATCCTTTGTGGCAGCGTCACTGCCCATGCCCAGTTCGTTGATCCGCCGGAGACCCACGGCGACGAGTTGCTTGCGGATTATTTCCAGCGACAAGCGAGTGAGCTGGCCCAGCAAACGTTTGCCGACATCGAAACGCTGGACGATTGGACCAGCCGTCGACCGGAGTACCACCGACAACTGCTTGAGATGCTCGGCTTGGACCCGATGCCGGAGCGAACGCCGCTTGATCCAAAGATCACGGGGACGGTGGAATCCGACGGCGTCGTTGTCGAGCGACTGCATTTTCAATCCATGCCTGGGTTGTACGTCACTGCAAACTTTTATCGGCCAGCCAAGCAAGACGGGCCATTGCCAGCGATCCTATATGTTTGCGGGCACGCGAATGTAAAAGTCGACGGCGTCAGTCTCGGGAACAAAACCCAATACCAGCATCATGGTGCGTGGTTTGCCCGAAACGGCTACGTGTGTCTGACAATTGACACGATCCAACTTGGTGAGATCGGTGGCATTCACCACGGAACGTATCGTGAGAACATGTGGTGGTGGAACAACCGCGGTTACACGCCGGCTGGTGTGGAGGCTTGGAATTGCGTCCGCTCGCTGGACTATCTGCAATCGCGAAGCGAAGTGGATGCTGATCGAATCGGAGTGACGGGACGCAGCGGCGGTGGTGCGTATTCGTACTGGATCGCAGCGATTGATGATCGAGTCAAAGCTGCCGTGCCCGTCGCTGGGATCACGAGCCTCAAGAATCATGTCGTCGACGGTTGTGTCGAAGGCCACTGTGACTGCATGTATATGCTGAACAAGTATCGCTGGGACTTTCCGATGGTCGCAGCCCTGATTGCGCCTCGGCCATTACTCATCGCGAACACGGACAAGGATCGAATCTTTCCGCTGGACGGTGTTGTCGATGTTTACACCAAGACCCAGAAGATCTACTCGCTCTATGACGCAAAGGATAAGCTCGGAGTCTACATCAGCGAAGGCCCGCACCAAGACAGCCAAGAGCTCCAGCTCGGCGCGTTCCGTTGGCTCAACCGCTTCGTGAAGAACGACCAGCCGTTGATTGAAATGGCGGCGACACCTCTCTTTGATCGGAGCCAGTTGAAAGTATTCGAGACTCTGCCGGGCGACGAACGCGTCACGAGCATTCACGATACGTTCATTCCCAAAGTCGCCGAAGGTGACGTGCCGACGGACTCTCTTGCAGACACAGAGCGACTGATTGGGCAACTCAGGGAACAGACCTTTCGCGGCTGGCCGCAAGAGGCGGACCCGTTGAACGTCGCCGTCGCTCCAGCTGGTGACAGTGCCGCTGGTGACAAGGCCGCTGGTGACAAGGCCGTTGGTGACAAGGCCGCTGGTGACAGTGCCGTGAATAACAGGCCATTGAACGACAACACACTGAGCGCACAAGTCATTGAGTTTACTAGCCAAAGCCCCTATCGATTGACGATGTACTTGCTGGAGCGAAAAGGCGTCGATAGCAAGTCGCTGGATGTTGTCGTGTTGGATGAAGAGCAATGGCAGCAAACGGCACCGATGCTTGCTGCATTTTTCCCGGACCAATTTCCTGAGGTGGAGCCTAGTCAAGAGCCTATTCAAGATCCCGGTAAATCGCTCGGCAAGCAATGGATGGAGGCGTCGGGATCCTCATCGATTGCCTTCGTCGTTCCGCGCGGCGTCGGGCCTACCGCGTGGACCAACGATGAACGTGAACGCACACACATTCGGCGGCGATTCATGTTGCTCGGACAAACGCAAGCATCGATGCAAATTTATGATGTGCGACGTGCGATCGAAGCACTTCGCGAGCTTCCCGAGCACGCCCAGAAAAAGATTCATCTCGTGGCCCAGGGAAACGCGGCCGTGCTCGCCGTCTATGCATCGCTCTTTGTTGACGGAGTTGGTTCGCTTGAGCTGTCCAATGTCCCGTCGCACAACCAAGATGCTCCCGACCTGTTGAACATCAGCCGCGTCGCGGAACTCTCAGACGTCATCAAGATCGCAACAATGCGGACGAAGTGACCAAAGTGTTTGTCGTAACCGGGTATCCGGCGAGCTAGACTGTCCCTATTCCAGTTTCAGTTTTCCTCAACGACTTTGCAATCTGTATCGCTTTCTCATGAGAATCCAGCTTCGTTGTTTTCTGGTGTTATGCCTTGCCACTGTCTTTTGCGCCGATACGTTGTTTGGCCAATCCGACGACCCGGTGTCGACCACCGACGCGGATTGGAACATTGAGTCGCCACCAGGGCCGGTACTGAATCAAACGATCGAGACCGACACAGGCACGTGGATGAACGTTGACGTCAGCCCCGATGGGACGCAAATCGTTTTTGACTTGTTGGGCGACTTGTACTTGATGCCGATCACGGGTGCGGACGGGACCAAGGCGACTGGCGAACAAATACCAACTGCGCTGACTTCGGGAATCGCGTGGGACATGCAGCCTCGGTTCAGTCCCGATGGAAAGCACATTGCCTTCACCAGCGATCGTGCGGGCAAGAGCAAGAAAGCAGGCGACAATATTTGGATCTTGCAACTCAGCGACAAAAAGTTGACCCAAGTTACAGGTGAAACATATCGCCTGTTGTCGGGACCCTCCTGGTCGCCAGACGGACAATACATCGTCGCTCGCAAGCACTTCTCAAGCCGCCGTTCTCTCGGGGCTGGAGAGATGTGGACCTACCATCGAGACGGCATCGCGATGAATGCAAGCGATGGCGTTCAATTGACGAAACGTCCCAACGACCAGAAAGACGTCAACGAACCCGTCTACTCTCCGGATGGAAACTATTTGTACTACAGCCAAGACACGACTCCAGGTGACACGTTCGAGTACGACAAGGATTCGCACAAAGGCATTTACTCGATCAAGCGACTCGATCTTAAACGCGGAGAAACGGAGACGCTGATCAGTGGTCCGGGTGGTGCGTGTCGACCGACACCATCGCCCGACGGAAAGTCGATCGCGTTCGTGCGTCGTATTGGCGTCAAGACGGGATTGCATCTATTCGATCTTCAATCCGGTGCCATCAAACAGGTTGACGATGGGTTGGAGCGTGACATGCAAGAGGCGTGGGCAATCCATGGTGTCTATAGCGGCATCGCGTGGACTCCCGACAATCAATCGATCGTCGCTTGGGCAAAAGGCAAGCTGTGGCGCCTCGACGTTGCAACGGGCAAACGCACCAAGATCCCGTTCCAAATTCGTGACACTCGATCAGTTCGTTCGGCTGTTCGTTTCCCCATCCCTGTGGCTCCCGAAACGTTCGATGTGAAGATGCTGCGCGACGTGTGCGTGTCGCCGACCGGTGACCGAGTGGTCTATCAAGCACTCGGCTATCTGTATGTCAAATCATTGCCCGATGGAGTGCCGACGCGGCTCACCGACCAAGACGTGCATTTTGAATTTCAACCGAGTTTCTCTCGTGACGGTCGCTATGTCGTGTACTCAACTTGGAACGATACGCAACTCGGCACGCTACGCATCGCATCGACGGATCGAGGTGACGGTGAGAGCTGGATCGTATCGAACGAGCCAGGTCACTATCTTCGTCCGGTCTTCTCGCCGGACGGACAGAACATTGTTTATGAGAAACGTGGCGACGGCTATTTACGTTCACCTCTTTGGTCTCGTGATCAAGGCATTTATGTAACCGCCACACGCGATGGAATGCCCAAGCGGATATCGACCAAGGGCGAGCGTCCTCAGTTCGGCGATACGAGCGATCGTGTTTTTCTGACTCGAAGCGAAGGCGACAAAGAATCGGACAACGTCAAGCTTTTTTCCATCGACTTGTTGGGGAACGAAGAACGTGTGCACTACACCAGCGACTGGGCAACCCAGTTTTGTGTCGCGCCGGATTGCAAGACGATTGCGCTCGTTGAGCGTTTTCATGTGCTGGTCGCGCCCATGATCGACACTGGATCACCGATCAAAGTCGGCCCCGGAGCGAAGGGCTTGCCGGTTGTTCGTGTCAGCCAGCAGGCTGGTGATTTTGTTCATTTCTCGGGTGACTCCCAATCGCTGCACTGGAGCCTTGGCCCAACGCTTTTCACAGCCGACGTCGCTGCCGCCATGACGCCCGTGGACAAGCTTGTCACCAATGAGCCCGTGACTGAAAACGCGGATGCTGAGGCTGGCAAAACGGATTTGACTCCAAGCAAGATCCCCGAACCAGCGCAGGTCGCTATTGGGTTTTCACACCCACACGCCAAGCCGAATGGTATCAAAGCGTTTGTTGGTGGCCGCCTTGTCACGATGAGTGAGCAGGGCGTGATCGACGACGGCGTGATTGTCATCGATGGCAATCGCATGGTTGCTGTTGGGCCGCGCAAGGACGTTGAGATTCCTGAGGGAGCCATGGAGATCGATGTTACCGGTCAAGTCATCTTGCCTGGCTTCGTCGATACGCACGAACATGGTGCGCAAGCAACCGACGGCATCACACCTCAACACAACTGGATTGACTACGCTCGTTTAGCATTCGGAGTCACGACGATTCACGACCCCAGCAACGACACACATGACATTTTTTCGGCAAGCGAGATGGCAATGGCCGGCGTCATCACGTCGCCGCGCACGTTTTCGACGGGACGCATTCTCTACGGTGCGACTGGCGCGTCCAAAGCAGAAATCGATAGCCTCGAGGACGCGCAATTTCACTTGCGGCGAATGAAGGCTGTCGGAGCCTTTACCGTCAAGAGCTACAACCAACCGCGACGCGATCAACGACAGCAGGTCATCGCGGCTGCGCGGGAGTTGAACATGATGGTGGTGCCTGAGGGCGGTTCAACGTTCATGCACAACATGACGATGATCGTGGACGGACACACGGGCATCGAACATTCGCTTCCCGTTCAATTCATCTATGACGACGTTCGCGATTTGTGGCGTGGAACAGGAGTCGGATACACGCCGACATTGAACGTTGCATACGGAGGCATCTCGGGCGAACAATACTGGTACGCGATGAACGACCTTTGGTTGCACACGCGTTTGCAAACGTTCATTCCGCCACACGTGCTCAATCCTCGGTCACGTCGGCGCGATAAAGCACCCAAAGAAGACTACAATCACATCAAAGTGGCACGGATCGCCAAGCAAGTGGTTGACGATGGCGGCCTTGTGCAAACCGGCGGCCACGGACAGATGGCTGGCTTGGGGACTCACTGGGAAATGTGGAGTTTTGTGCAAGGTGGAATGACGCCGATGGAGTCGCTTCGATGTGGCACAATCAACGGAGCCAAGTACTTGGGTCTCGACGGCGACCTCGGATCCATCGAACCAGGCAAGTTGGCGGACCTTGTCGTTTGCCAAATCGATGCCGACCCGACCAAGGAGATTCGTGACAGCGAGAAGCTGCAATATGTCATCGCCAACGGCGAAGTGTACGAAGCCAATCGCATGAATCGCTTCGGGAGCCCCAGCCCGCGACCACCGTTCTACTGGGAAGACGGCTCGACCGGGATCTTCGCGCCCGCCACCGTGAGTGACTCGGTCGGTTGCAGTTGCCATCGAGGCCAAAGCTGCCTAACCAACTAATTGTTGTCTCGCGTTGTCTTCGCTTTGATGCTGGCGAGCTTCGGCATACGTTACCAAGCAATCGCGTTCTTCGTCCCAGAGCTTCAGATTCAAACACGCAATCACGTCGCGAATGCTCAGCGAGGTTGCCTTGGGTGACTGGAGCGCGGGGAACGCCTTCATCGCTTCGGGAAGACGATAGAACGGGATCTTGGCGTTGAGATGGTGGACGTGGTGGAAACCGATGTTGCCCGTCAACCAGTGCATCACGGGACCAAGCTCGAGATAACTTGACGATTGGAGCGCGGCATTGGTGTATGACCACTCGTCACCATCTCGCATCTTGGCGCCGGGGAAATTGTGCTGGATATAAAACAGATACGTGCCGGAAACGGTTGCGACCCACGTCGGTATCAAGAAAGCAAACAAGGTTGCTGTCCAGCCAAGCGTCCATGCGCATCCGGCGATGAAGCCAATGTGGATCAAGATCGCGGTGACGGCGTCCCAGTGACGTCGTGGGTCGCGACGAAACGGATCGATACACATGCCATACAAAAACACGGGGAAATAGCCGAACACGATCACCAGCGGATGACGCATGATGCGGTAAATCAGTTGTGTTGCCTTTGACGCTTTGGCATAGTTCGCCGTCGTCATGATCGGAAACGTTCCAGTATCTTTTCCGAACAGCCGCGAGTTGTGATGATGGTGATAGTCGTGTGAATGCTTCCACGCACTTGGCGGAGTCAGCATCAAGTTGCCGTACAGGAAAAGAATGACATTCGCGAGTTTTGAATTGCGAAAGATTGCGTGATGCTGGAAATCATGATAGATGATGAACATCCGGACGATCGTTAATCCCGTGAGCAGACTTGCGAATGAACGGACAACGAGATTCTCAGAAACGGCGGCGACCGAAGCGCAAACGAGAATCGCGACGAGCGTGCTGAGTAGATGCCACCAACTTCTCAATCGGCTTTCTTGGGCAAACTCACGACTCGCGATGAGTAGTTCGCGATCCAATTCGCTTTGCGACAGCGGCTCAGACGCAGTTTCCAAGCAAGGCTCAATCGCGAGCAGTGGCTCAGCACCGGTGGCGCTATCGAGACAGTTTGCAGACAACGTAGTTGAATCCTCTAACGAAAGTACCGCAATCTTCGTCCGCTGCTTGCGGACTTCGCCATCGAGAACTGGTTAAAGTTGGTAAGAATGATTCATTCTCGCCGTGGCTCGTGCTTTTCTCATCAAAGATCAAGCGACCTTGTGCCTTGAATCGCTTTTCGGCGTCAGAGATTCGCTGCTGGTCATTGGACCCAGACCTACTCTCAGGGGCTAAAGCGTAGGTGACTGGCTTGGATTTGGCAACAAGGTCGGGATTTAGCCACAAGGTCGGGATTTAGCCACACGGTCGGGAATTAGCAACACGGTCGACCCAAGTAACCACGACATCGGGTTGCAACCCCGGATCAGCCCCATTTCGAAACAGTCTCTCCGAATCGTCCTGGCAGACGTCGGAAACCGAAGTGCCAGGACGAGTTCTTGCCCGCTCGAATTCGATTCGATGAATTCCAGTTCGATTGCAGCGTTTACTTTTCGATTTCGAAACCGGACGCCTCGAGCTGTTCAGCCACAACGGCACCAAACGCGTCACCGAACGTATCGCCAGGAGCATTCGGTGCGTTTTTGGATCGTGCCGCCGCCACAAAGGCATCTCGCTCCTTGCTCAATTCGACGATTCGTTGCTTAATCTCAGCCCTCTTTTTGGCCATCGTCGCCAAGTAGTCCGACCGTTCCGCTGGCGTCATGGATTGCATCGCTTGCGGCAGTTCGTCCTTAGAGAGTTTTGACAAGATCTCGCTGTCTTCTTCGGAGGTGTCGACAAGGTCTCGACCCGTGTTGCGATACACAGCGCTCACTTTTGCTTGGGCGCGGCCGCTACCAAATCCGGAGCTACCCGAAGACTGGATCGCGTTGGAGTCTTGCGTGATTTGGTTCGTCGCATAGGACTTGCGTGCGGCCTCACTGCCGTACCACAGATAGGTTTCATTCAGTTCGGAGTTCAGCCGAATGATGATTTCGTCTTGTGGGCAATCGATATGAACCACCTTGCGGTCGGAGTTGATGTTCATGTAGCTGCCCTCCGCCAAATCGGCGCCGTCCTTCCAATGCGTTGCGATTCCCGTTTTGTGGTCACCGCAATGGATGGTGTTCACGACAATCCCGTGCTCAATGGCCGAGCGACAACTCTTTTGATATTCCACCGAGCCTTGGGAAAACGGTTCGTTACCAGCGATGAAGATGGCCTTGTAGCTGTTCGGTTCGCTGCTCCAATCAAGACGCTTGATCGCTTCGGCAATGACCGCGCCACAGTACTCATCGCCACCGTCTGTTTTTAATGCGAACAAGGCTTCGGAAACTCGGTCCAAGTCATCGGTAAGCGGTACGACCTGGCGAATATAGTCTTCGCTTGCTGGTAAGTTTGAGTTGCCGTATTCGAAAACGGAGACTCTCAGTGCAGGTGTTTTTCCAGCCTTCTTGGCTTCCGCGAACTGCTGGACAATCTTCCAAAGTTGGCTCTTGGCTTGGTCGATCAAACCGTCCATTGAATTGGACGTGTCGAGCAAAATCGCGACGTCAACTGTGGGGCGAACGCCAGTGAACGGTTGCTTCGTTTCATCGGGTGTGTCGGGTTTGGCTTTTTCCTTGGAGATGACAATCGTGACCTCCTGGGCCATGACCATCGACGAATACTGTAGAGGAACGGCGATGGCCGATGCGAGAAGGGACGCGTAGACAAGACGAGACATGATCGAGCTCCGTGTTTTGAAGTGACAAGTGGCTTCTATTAACCACTATTACGATTCTGGGCCGAGATTGTTAGGGAAAAAGTGAAACTACATTCCAAACGCGTTACAATGTGCCCGATCAGTGCGCGACCAGCGTCGCGAGGTCTGCATTCTTCTCGAAATTAACACGTAGCGGATTCGTTTGAGATGCTCCCCAACCGTATCGTCCTGTCACTTCTGGCTTCCGTTTTGCTATCGATGTTTTGTGATTCAGCCGTCGTGGCTGTCGAGCATCCGGAAATCGAACTTTGGCCCTCAGGCTTGCCGGCTGGATCGGTACAGTTGCCACCGGACACGATCGCGAAGCTCAAGTCCGAGTTGACTGAGGAGCGAATCAAGTACGTTGATGCAGCCACACTCACTGTTTATGAAGCTCCGAAAGATACGGCGAACGGTTGTGCAGTCATCATTTGTCCCGGTGGCGGTTACAACATTTTGGCATGGCCCAAGGAAGGCCTCGAGGTGGCGGAATGGTTCAACTCGATCGGGGTCACTGCGTTTGTCTTGAAGTACCGCGTGCCTCGTCGCGTTCCGGACAAGATCCATTGGGAGCCCATGCAAGACGTCCAGCGAGCGATTCGTGTGGTGCGTCACGGAGCCAAACAATGGAACGTGGACCCGAAACGCATTGGGACATTAGGTTTTTCCGCCGGCGGACATTTGACCGTGATGTCGGGAGTGCAATACAACACAAAGTGCTACGACCGCGTCGACGAAGCGGACGATGTGAGTTGCCGACCTGACTTCATGTGCCCGATCTATTGTGCCTATCTGGGCAACGAGTACAACGACAAAGCAGCGGAGCTTGGCGATTTGGTCACGGTCACCAAGGACACTCCGCCAACCTTCATGGCTGTCACTTGGGATGACGCGATGCGAGGAGCCCAATCCGCGCTGCTCTTTGCACGGCTGAGAGAACACGGAGTTCCGGCCGAGTTGCACGCTTTTACCAAAGGCGGTCACGGTTACGGAATCCGGCCTTCAAGCGATCCGGTCTCTCACTGGAACGTACAACTCGCCGCGTGGCTCGAAACGATCGGTTTGCTCCAGCCCCAATAACGAGAGTTCCTTCGATAGCGACATGGTTCTTGAACGAAGCGATTATGCAATCCTCAGTTCGATAGGGCCAGCCATTTGTTGCGTCGTGAGGGTGCCACTCTTTGAAATGGATCCGGTGCAGAATACGAACGAAAGTCGACCGAGTCGAAGTGCAATGATGCGTCCGATCTTGCCGCGACAGAATCGTTGATGGACGTGCATCGAAGCCTTGTTCCATGGCTGGATGACCACCAATAATTGATTGAAGTCTCTTTCCGAAAGGTCTTTGCCGACGAACGATAAAACGCGTTTGTAAACGCCAAGGCCACGGGCGCCCGCATCGACGTAAGCGCAATACAGCCAAGCTTGATGATCTTGCAATTCGATTTGGAACCCGAGATCAGCTTCGATGAAGCTTTCGCGCGCAGCCCAAACGCCACCGATGACGGGTTCGCTCTTTCCCGCCTTTGAAATCGAGTAACCAAAATCGTTCGCGGTGGACTCCAACGGCACTGAATTCCACGTGAGCTTGCGCAGTTCGCTTCGTTGTTGAGGGTCCGTAACGCACGAGACCACAAAATCGTCGGACTTCAATTGATGCCAACTGTCACGCATCTGCGCCAAATCAAGCTCGAGCAGATCGCCCACCGAAAACCGAAATAACCATGCGGGCACGACTCGATTGAAGAGAATTTCCGCAGACAGGATTGCACCGCGGTCTCGGATCTTTCGTACCAGCGAAATCATTAGTTACTTAGCGGTTGCTTGGAGATAAGGAATTTGATCCGAAATTCGGAGGCGATCGACACGACCGCACTATGGTAGCAAGCTGCATTTGTGAGCGTATCCCCGATTCAAGCGGAGGAAAAACGCAAGGGACATCGAAGCTTTTGCACTGCGCCCTTTTATCGGTGTAGGGGCGGAGTTGACGCGAGAACCAAGTACTTGGGATTGAGACTCAGCCCAAAATAAGAGAAAGCTGTTAAGCTGATTCTCGAAACACTCGCTTTTGCGGGGTTTTTGACTTTCACAATCAAACGAAGTGAACTATGAATTTACGACTACTTGCATCAATTACGGTGCTGTTATTTGCGAGATCGATGCCTGCAGACGATTGGCTTCGTTTTCGCGGATCAGATGGCTCGGCGGTGAGCACTGACACAGAGACGCTGCCGACACAATGGTCGCCGACGGCAAACCTGGCGTGGAAATCGGAGCTGCCTGGGGCTGGTGTTTCGAGTCCGATCATTGTGGGCGACAAGATTTTCGTGACGTGTTATTCCGGTTACGGGATGAACCGCGAAGTGCCGGGCGACATCAAGAACTTGGTGCGTCACCTTGTTTGTGTTGATTTAAAGACAGGTGAGAAGCGATGGCAAAAGGACGTCGCCGCGATGCTTCCGGAAGATCCCTATTCAGGCATCGGCGTGACGGCACACGGGTATGCTTCGCACACGCCCGTCTCGGATGGCAAGCATGTGTTCGTGTTTTATGGCAAGAGCGGCGTGTATGCGTATGACTTTGATGGCAATGAGCTTTGGAACAAGAGTCTTGGCGTGGAGTCAGATCCATGGAAGTGGGGCTCGTCGGCAAGTCCCGTCGTTTTCGACGACACGTTGATCGTCACTGCGTCGGCGGAGAGCCAAGCGATCGTTGGGTTGGACAAGGCAACGGGCAAGGAACTTTGGCGACAAGAAGCAAAGGGGCTCGATGGCATGTGGGGTACACCGTCGCTGGTCAAAATTGATGATGCGAGAACGGATTTGGTGATGAGTGTGGCGAAAGAAATTTGGGGACTCGATCCCGCAACCGGTAAGCTGCGTTGGTACAGCGAAGCGACGGGTGCAGAGCAAGCGCATTCGAGCGTCGTCGTCGAAGGCGACACAGTATTTGCGTTCACCGGTCGTGGTGGCGGAAGCGTCGCCGTAAAAGCGGGTGGCACCGGCGATGTCACTTCGTCGAACGTTGTCTGGTCCGGACAAGACTCCGGCAGTTTTGCGTCTCCAGTCGGCTATAAATCACGACTTTACAACATTGCTAGCGGCGTGCTGACGGTGGTCGACGAAGCAACAGGCGAGAAGCTCAATCAAGTGCGACTCGAAGGTGCTCAGCGCAGCGGCGGCGGTTTCGGCTCGCTCGATTATCCGTCGCCAGTGATCTCGGGCGACAAATTGTATTACGTGAACGGCTCGGGCCAAACGTTCGTGTTCGAATTGGGTGACGAACCGAAGCAGTTGAGCGTGAATCGTGTGACCGCGGAAGCGGAATCGTTTGGTGGCACGCCAGCCGTCAGCGACGGACGAATGATTTTGCGTAGTGCCAAATATTTGTATTGCGTGATGGACAAAAGCGAACAAGTGAATCCGGCTGACAATGCACTCGCGACCTCCGATGCGAGTACCGACGAGGCTGCACGCGGAGGCGGTGGTGGCGTTCGTCCAGGCGGCGAAGGTGGTGGACGCCCAGGCGGTTTCGGTGGCGGTGGCGGTGGCGGTCGACCTGGAGGCGCTGGCGGACGGCCTTCTGGTGGCGGCGGTGGTGGCGGCTTCGGACGAGGTGAAGACACTCGCCCCACACGACCTCAGCGTCCTGAAATGGCGAAAGGCTAGAAGCGGCCAAGCCTTTAGATAACGCTGTCCAGCTAGACACTCATTTCGTGCTGAGCTCGAAGCTCAGCCAGCTCGGCTTCGAGTTCTTTGTTCCGCTGACGCAGCGTTTCAACTTCGGTGATCACCAAGTTGAAACTGCTAGCGACCGGTTGCCAGAAGTCCGTCTTGCGGAACTTGAGTGGTCGGTTTTCTTTTCCTGACGAGAGGCTTTCGATCGCTTGCCGCAAGCGGAACATGGGGCCAGCGAAGCGATTGCTCAAACGCAGTGTATCTCGCAAGAAAACAGGAACGAGCAGTGTCGCCACCACAATCACAGGGATCTGTGCTTTGACGGCAAGCCTCAATGCGTCCGCGAACGGAACATCTCCGGCGAGCGTGATCATGCGAATGGCAACACCCGACATCACGAGACAGCTGATAAACAGCATCCAGTGCAAAAGAACACGGATGCCAATTGAATATTGAACGGCTGGGTCAACGAGCAGTCGATTGCGTGGTCGCATGACAGACCTGAATATGTTTTGCGTCGTGAAACTGAGTTGGGGCATGACGGCACCCGTTAGAAACTTAGCATGGGATGTTTTTCACGGCCGAAACTGCTGGCAAGGTTTACGGATTATTCGATTCGGGAGGAGTCCGATGCAAGCGCGACCGTCAAAGTCAAGTTAATTGGCGCGACGCGAACCATGATTCGGTGTCAACAACGTTCGATCCAAGACTCGCGACAGTCACGGTGGGTGTTGTGCCGAATGTAGCGAATGAGTGCATTCTCTCGCCCGCATCGGTTTTGCGGCGCGATCATTCGATGGCAGGACCACGATGCGAACGAATCAAAACACGACCCACCGAACAATGACTCTTGCAACGGCGGATGATCGTTTGGCAAGTCGCATGACGAACGCTTCGAAGCGACAACGGCTTGCAATCGCAGTCGTTACGGTTGGGCTTGGGATCGCATCGGGGCTAAACGCATTCGTGATTGCGGATCACCCCGAGGCACTCAATCAACTTGGCCGGATTACTGGCCGAGGTTACGGAGATGGCTATCACGCCTGCAACACGACGGGACGCCGTTTGCTTGCAGATCTGCCACCGACCTCCTATCCAAGTCGAATCGACGTCCCGCGAGTCCAAATAGCGAAAGGCCATTCGCATCAAGTTGCCGGCTGTGCAACGTACTATGACCAATTTGATCGCGCTTGCGACGCGGGACCCGCTTGTGATTCCCAATTCATGCCAAGCCAACGATTTGCACCGCCCCAGTATATGACTGAGCCACAGTATATGACTGAGCCACAGTATGCTCTGGAGTCGCACGTTCCGATTGCTCCTGACATGCAAACTTCCGTGCCGTTCTCATCCGTACCGTCGATGACACCCAACGCGATCCGACTGCCCAGTGCCGGGAATCCATTGCCTACCTATGATCCCGTTGTGGAAGCGCAGCGAGAATTAGAAGAGCGAGAACGGGAGCTCAACGAACAGCGACGGATGCTGGCGGAGCAAGAGCGTTATCGCCAGTTCCAAGTTTTTGAAAAACTTCGCCAGCTCGAGGACGAGAAAGAGCGTGGTTCCGATGGCAAAGGTATGGATGAAAGCGGCGAGTCGTCGACAATCGAAACGCCAGCGGCAAACGATGAAGCTCCGATTGAGAAAGGTTCGACAAATGAAGCTGAGTCGCTCCTTCCGCCACCCGCTGAATTGATTGATACGGGAGTGCAGCGTCAAGCTCCGCCGACGGTGCACGTGAATCCATTTCCAGTATCGATACCGGCTGAGGAAGCGCGTTCGTTAGCTCACAGCCCCTTAGCTCACAGTCCCTTAGCTCAGAGCCAGTTGCAACGTCCGATGCCGTTGCCGTCGCGTTTTCCGTCCACCGCATTGGCTTCGCCGTCGGAGTTACCTCAAGTATCTTCGTCCACCCTGTTGTCGCCGACCCACTCCAACGCTCCGACCCACTCCAACGCTCCGACCAACCTGTTCGCTCCGACGAAGCTGCCCGATACTGCTCCGAATGGTACAGCCCCGAATGATGCGGCCGTTGGGACAGGGCTAGCAAGAGACGGGGCTGGACGAAATGAATCAACCGTCATCTTTCAGCCCACCGAGGCTGAGTTGATCGCTCCGGGCCAGGAGCCAGAAAATCGAATTGCTTCTGGGGATTGGTTGATCATTCGCCAACCCAAGTAAAAAATCGCCAGACCAAGTAGCGGGGCGTTCCAAGTAGCGGGGCGTTCCAATTCTGGTGGGCAATTCTGGTGGCTGAAGATCTGAGCGAAGGCGAGTTCGACCGCTTCGCGCCGCCGCGAATTCTCGCGATACTTTTCGTCGATCGGTTATCCAGGTGGGAACCGGCGACGAATTCGTGTTGACTCGTGTGCCGCCCGAGCATGCTGAATGCCAGGCGGAAGGATGACTGTGTCGTAATGCAACGTACTTTGGTACTTCTCAAGCCTGATTGTGTCCAACGCCGTCTGATCGGTGAAATCATTTCCCGATTTGAAACGAAGGGGCTGAACATCATCGCCATGAAGTTGTTGCAAGTGACTCCGGAGCTTTCGAAACAGCATTATGCCGAACACGTCTCGAAACCGTTCTACCCGAGTCTAGAATCGTTCATTATTTCGTCGCCCGTGGTTGCGATCGCTCTGGAAGGCTTGGAAGCGATCACGGTTGTCCGCGACATGCTCGGTGCGACCAACGGATTGAAGGCTGCGGCCGGAACGATTCGAGGCGACTTCAGCAGCAGTCGCCAAATGAACTTGGTGCACGCGAGTGATAGCGAAGCGTCCGCGTCGCGCGAATTGGACCTGTATTTCGACAAATCCGACTTCTGCAAGTTGGAGTTGTTGCTCACCCCGGTGATGCGCAGCGACGACGAATAGTGGTCCGGATCTGCCCATAGGCGACGATTTAAGCCTCTGGGCCTTTTGTTGACAACCTGTCACAATGGACGTGACAAAGTTGACGCAATCGGTCCACTCACGGAGGCAATGTTCAGGGCATGACAACGACGGAGATCCAGGTCAAGGGTGCCCGCGAACACAACCTTCGCGACGTTAATTTGAAGCTCACACGCGGGGAACTCATTTGTTTCTCCGGCGTTTCGGGGAGCGGTAAGTCCTCGCTCGCGTTCGATACGTTGTACGCCGAGGGCCAGCGTCGCTATGTCGAGTCGCTGAGTAATTACGCGCGCCAATTCATGGGCCAAATGCCCAAACCCGACGTGGATTTCGTCAGTGGGCTGAGTCCGTCGATCTCGATCAGCCAAAAGTCAACGGGGAATAACCCTCGCAGCACGGTCGGGACGATCACCGAGATCTATGACTTCCTGCGCGTTCTCTATGCGCGAGTAGGCACGGGTTATTGCCCAGCTTGTAACACGGCGATTTCGGCGCAGACGCGAGACATGATCGTCACGCGAATTTTGGATCTGCCCAAAGAAGCGACGCTGTGGATCATGGCTCCCGTCGTGCGCCGCCAAAAAGGTGAGTTCCGCGATCTTTTCGAAGACCTCCGCAAACAAGGTTTCACTCGCGCCCGCGTCGACGGCGAAACTGTAATGCTTGCAGACGCACCGTCACTTCAACGCCAAATTCGTCACGATGTGGAAGTGGTCGTTGATCGTGTCGTACCCGATGCACGCGATCGAGGCCGGATCACGGAGTCGATTAACCTCGCGCTTAAACTGGGTGACGCAACAACGATTGTCTCGCTCTCGGAACCGAATGACATGTCGGCGGGCGAACCGACGAATGACATTCTGTACTCATCGACGTACGCGTGCCCATCATGTGGGACGAGCTTCCCTTCACCGACTCCGCAGCTATTTTCATTCAACAGCCCCCAAGGGATGTGCACGGGTTGTGATGGATTAGGGCGTCTCTACTCGTTTGTACCTGAGTTATTGATTCCAGATACGACGCTCTCCGTCAAGAAAGGTGCCGTGTCACTACTTGGCGAGTGGAACGATATGGGGCGATATCGCCGACATATCTACCAGGGCCTGGCTACGGCAATGGACGAGGCACTGGAGCTCGAAAGCGGAACGATGCTCACCGCAGCATGGAAGGACTTGCCCGAAGTTGCCCAGCACGTGTGGTTGTGGGGGACCGAAGAATCGCTCCAATTCACCTGGCGCGGCGGGAGCAAGGCGACAAAGTACAAAGGCAGTTTTGAAGGCTTGATTCCGGAGTTGCTCGAGCGGTATCGCACCACCAAAAACAAGATGCAACTTCGCAGCTTCGAGAAGCTGATGAACACGCTCGATTGCCCCGATTGCAAAGGCCGTCGACTCAATCCGCAAGCTTCTTCGGTGCGACTCGAGACCGCGTCGAAGACGTTTGCGGAGGGTGCGAGGCAATTCAGCCTCCCGCAATTGTGTGAGTTGTCGATCGATAAGCTCACGGAGTTTTTTACCGACGTATCGCTGAGCGAAATCGACGCACGCATCGCTTCGGAAGCTCTCAAGGAGATTCGAGCTCGACTCGGTTTCCTGCTCGGTGTGGGGCTGAACTACCTCACGCTCGGTCGGACCGCTCCAACGCTCTCGGGTGGCGAGTCGCAACGGATTCGTCTCGCCGGTCAGATCGGCAGCGGACTGGTGGGCGTGCTCTATATTCTCGACGAGCCGTCGATCGGTTTGCACCCGCGTGATAATGATCGTTTGATCGAGACACTCGTTCGACTTCGCGACGCAGGAAATACGCTCATCGTTGTTGAACACGATGAAGACACGCTGCGTGCTGCGGATACGATCGTCGACTTTGGGCCCGGCCCAGGCATCAAGGGTGGCCGCATTGTCGCCACCGGCGATATCGACGCGATCATGAAATCCAAGGCGAGCGTTACTGGCCAATTCCTTGGTGGGACCCGCGAGATCGCGATTCGCGATTCGTTGCGGCCCATCGACACCAAGCAATTGCTCACGATCCACGGTGCCACGTTCCACAATCTCAAGAATATCGACGTCTCCATTCCGCTTGGCACAGTCACCTGTGTGACGGGAGTGTCTGGCAGCGGAAAGAGCTCGTTGATCAGTGGTATCCTCGAACCAGCATTGCGCGTCGCGCTCAATGGTGGCGAGTGCGTCCCCGGAGATCACGCGTCGATTTCTGGCTTAGAGCATCTCGATAAAACGATCGCCATTGACCAGTCACCCATTGGACGAACGCCGCGAAGCAATCCAGCGACGTACGTGAAGGTGTTTGACGAGATCCGAAATCTCTATGCGAAGATGACGGAGGCAAAAACGCGTGGTTACACCGCGAGCCGATTCAGTTTCAATGTCGACGGAGGTCGATGCGCAGCGTGCGACGGCAATGGTGCAACGAAGCTCGAAATGGACTTCCTTGCAGATATCTGGGTGACGTGTCCAGTATGTCAAGGCAAGCGATACAACCGAGAAACGCAATCAGTCCTCTTCAAAGGCAAGTCGATCGCGGAGGTGCTTGAGATGGATATCTCACAAGCACTCGAGTTGTTTCAAGACATCCCGAAAATCGCGGAGAAGTTGCAAACGCTTGTCGACGTTGGACTGGAGTATTTGAAGCTCGGTCAACCTTCGCCAACGCTCTCGGGCGGCGAAGCCCAGCGGATCAAGTTGTCGCGTGAACTCAGTAAACGGGAGACAGGACGAACGTTGTATGTGCTCGATGAGCCGACAACGGGATTGCACTTTGCCGACATTGAATTGCTGTTGAAGGTCATCCAAGGGCTTGCCGATCGCGGCAACACGATCGTGATTGTCGAGCACAATTTGGATGTCATCAAAACGGCTGACTGGGTCATCGATCTTGGTCCCGAAGGTGGCTTCGGCGGAGGACGCGTCGTCGTCGAAGGACGCCCGATCGAAGTCGCCAAATGTCTCGAAAGTTATACGGGTGCCGCGCTCGCGAGAACTCTCAAGATTAAACGCCGCGAGACCAAGAAAGTCACGGCGACGCACGCGCTTGCGCCACCGCCCAAGTCGCGAACGCATATCGTCGTCGAAGCTGCGTGTGAACACAATTTAAAAAGTGTCGACGTGGAAATTCCTCGCGACGCGATGACCGTGTTTTGCGGGCCGAGCGGCAGCGGTAAGAGTTCGATGGCGATGGACACGATCTACGCGGAAGGTCAACGTCGCTATGTCGAATCACTTTCATCGTACGCTCGCCAGTTCATCGGCCAAGTTCAAAAGCCACGTGTGGAACGCATCGAAGGCTTGTCGCCGGCCATCGCTCTGGAGCAAAAGAATCTTGGTCACTCGCCGCGAAGTACCGTCGGGACGGTGACCGAAGTTTACGACTTCATGCGGATTCTGTTTGCACGTTTGGGAACGATGTATTGCCCGGATTGCGCAGAACCCGTTGGAACGCAAACGCCAGATCAAATTGTCGACAAAGTCATGGCGCTCGAAGAGGGGACACGTGCGTTGCTGCTCGCACCGATCGAATGCGGTGCCGGGGAAGGATCTCTGGACACGTGGCAATCGCTCCGCAGCACCGGATACCAACGGGTGCGAGTCAACGGCATCACCCAATCGCTCGATGAAGTGGGGGCACTCGACCCGCGTCGGCCTCACGAAGTCCAGGTCGTTGTGGACCGTATCGTCATCGATCCGAAAGAACGTTCACGGATAAGTGACAGCGTCGAGCAGGCGTTGTCACTCGGTGTTGGCGTGATCCAAGTTGCGATCGCGGATGCCGAGCGAGAAGAGGTGACTTGGGAAACAGTAACGCACAGCCAACACTTGGTGTGTGGTTCTTGCGGTCGATCGTTTGTGACGTTGTCGCCTCACCATTTCTCGTTCAATTCCGCCGTCGGTTGGTGTCCGCAATGCGAAGGTCTGGGAACACAAACCGGTACGAACCCAGCGGCCTTGCTATCGTCACCCGTTGCCACACTCGAAGAGGGTGCGGCACTGCTTTGGCCAGCGGTCGATAAGAAAGTTGCTCAATGGATGTTGCAATCGCTTTCGCGCCAAACAGGAATTCCGCTCGATGTGCCGGTCGAGCAAATGTCAGTCTCTCATCGTCGCATGTTGTTCCACGGGACCGGCGCACGTTGGATCGACGTGCGGGGCGAAGAGGACAAGAAAGCGAAAACCAAGAAGGCCGCTTCTCCGTCGCTGTTTCGTTTCCAATTCAAAGGTTTCTATCCGGCATTGGAAGAGGCGTCGCGATTAACCCCCGGGTTGCGAGGCAAGCTCGAGTTATACGTCGATGAGATCGATTGCTCAGCGTGTGACGGTTCGCGTCTTCGTGAGGATTCGGCCGCCGCCAGATTCCGTGACTTGACGATTGCGGACATCGTGCACATGCCGCTGGACCGTCTCGCCGAAACGATTGATTCATGGAAACTTGACACGCGAGAAAAGAAGATCGCAGGAGAATTGATTCGTGAGATCAAATCGCGAGTTCGATTCTTGCTCGACGTGGGGCTGGATTACATCACGATGCACCGAGGCGCAGCAACGTTGTCTGGCGGCGAAGCCCAGCGGATTCGGTTGGCGGCTCAGCTTGGAAGCGGCTTGTGCGGTGTGCTCTATGTGCTGGACGAGCCCACGATCGGTTTGCATCCGCGAGATAACATTCGATTGCTCGGTGCGCTGCATCGACTTCGAGATTTAGGAAACACATTGCTCGTGGTTGAACACGACCATGATGTGATCGCTGGCAGCGACTATCTGTTTGACTTTGGACCGCGAGCGGGACGTTACGGTGGACGGATCGTTGCGGAAGGTCCTCCCACGAACATTCAACCGCTCAGCGAAAGCGTCACGGCCGGCTACATCAATGGGACGAAAACAGTTCCGATGCCGAGGTCGCGTCGACCCGTGTTGAATAAAGACGGCAAGGCGCTCGTCAATTTTGTCACCATCAAGGGCGCTCGCGAGAACAATCTTCGCGGCGTGACCGTGGAAATTCCGCTTGGCGTGATGACGGCGGTGACCGGCCCAAGCGGCAGCGGCAAAAGTTCGCTCGTTGAAGACATTCTCTATCCCGTGCTCGCTCGGAAATTGCACCGCGCGAAAGTGAAACCAGGACGGCACGAAGGGATCGATGGGCTGCGCTATATCGACAAGGTCATTCGTGTGGACCAGTCACCGCTCGGTAATACGCCAAGCAGTAACCCGGCGACGTACACCGGGCTGTTTGATCTGATTCGACAATTGTTCTCCGAACTACCAGAGTCTCTCGAACGCCATTTCTCATCTCGAACGTTTTCGTTCAATGTCACCGCCGGTCGCTGCGAAACGTGCGAAGGAACTGGACAACGCAAGATTGAGATGCACTTTTTGCCGGATGTGTGGGTGACGTGCGAGGAGTGCAATGGCAAACGCTATCGCGAAGACGTGCTGGAGGTGAAGTTCCACGGCAGCTCCATTGCTGACGTACTGGAAATGCAATGTGGTGACGCGATGGAGTTGTTCGCAGGTCACACAAAGATCACGCGGATTCTCCAAACGCTGTGTGACGTGGGGCTCGAGTACGTCACGCTTGGTCAATCCGCGCCAACGTTGTCTGGCGGTGAAGCCCAGCGTGTTAAGTTGGCTGCAGAACTAGCACGCCCGGTGACAGGCGCGACCATGTATTTGCTCGACGAGCCGACGACTGGGTTGCACTTCAACGACATTGTGCGGCTGTTGGGCGTGATGCAGCGGCTCGTGGATCTCGGGAATACGATCGTTGTGATCGAACATAATCTTGACGTGATTAAATGTGCGGACTGGGTCATCGACATGGGGCCTGGCGCAGGCGTGCATGGTGGCCAGTTGGTGTTTGCCGGGACTCCCGAAGGACTCGCGGCGACCGCTCCGGCGAAAGCAAAACGAGGCGCGAAAAAGATAGTAAGCGGCGAGAGCGGCCTAGTTTCCGCTACCGCGCCGTACTTGGCTGAAGCACTCGCGAGCACGTTGGCTTTGGAGGTGTCGGGGGCTTTGGAAGTGCCGGATGCATTGGAAGTGTCGGGTGCGTCACCGTCGACGCGGACTGGGGCGAGCCCGACAAACGTTGTCGACGCGGTTTCCGTCTCCAAGGTCGACTTGCCCGCCGGTGCCGAGAATCCAGTTCGAGCGGGGCGATCCAGTTTAGCCGCTGAGTCGTCGGCTGGAGAGTTCATCGTGGATCCATGGCGAGTGTTGGGGCGGAAATGGCACTCGCTCGGAAAGGGTTTTCCCGATGGCCAGCGACCTGATTGGCCGCTTGAGCTGGCGGACCAGATTTTGACGCTGCTTCAACAGGTCGCTGGGCACGATTCGTTAGCATTCAACGCACCCGATCGCGTCGGCGTTCACGCCAAAGGCCAGGAACAACCATGGGCAG
Organism: Pirellulaceae bacterium; assembly: GCA_041739875.1. GTDB lineage: Bacteria > Planctomycetota > Planctomycetia > Pirellulales > Pirellulaceae > JBBSJZ01. The sequence goes on along the minus strand of JBGSNA010000012.1, from coordinate 14,586 downwards.
AAGTGCAAACCAAGACCACCGATTCTGTCAAGGTCACACTTGCGGGGCCTCCGGAAGCGCTCGATTTGGATAAATTGAACGATTTGCAACTCAATGGCCCCGTCGAATTTCACGATGATCGAGAAGTTCGAATTACGCTGAACCTGACTGAGACGAAACATGTCCGGCATGACGGGCTTCGCTTGTTTCTCGAAACTCACTTCGAAAAGAGCCGTATAGCGTCAACATGACCTTCAAGCCTGCATCCGAGCCGACAAGTTTGCTGAAGACGATTCTGTCCAATGCTCATTTGCAGTCTCAGCTTTCGAAACTGCCGATCGATACGAAAACGCTCGTGCTTCAGTCCGACGAGCACTCGAATGTTTTGGATCATCCGGATTTGCGAGACGAAGTCTCGTTCTCCGAAACGGTTGATCTTCCGATCCAACCGACGCGATACTATGACACGGTGGATGACGGATTCGTACCGCGCCGCCGCGTCGAAATTCTGGGCCAGGGACGTTTGTCGGAAACGGATTATCGGTTCGTCGGGGAACTTGGAAGCGGCGGAACGGGCATCGTCTACCAAGCTCACCAGCGTGCGATCGATCGCGAAGTCGCTGTGAAAGTGCTTCGCGACGAACTGGCTCTCGACCCGCAAGCTCGCAGTCGCTTTATCATCGAAGCTCGTGTGATCGGAGGCCTTGATCACCCCAACGTGATCGCACTGCACGAATTGTGTGTCGACGAGACCGTGGGGCTTTTCTATTCGATGAAGCGAATTGATGGAACGAGTTGGGATCGACGCATCGCGGAAATGTCGCTGATCGAAAACCTCGAGACACTCGCGCGAGTTGCTGACGCGATTCGGTACGCCCATTCTCGCGGACTGATTCATCGGGACATCAAGCCAGAGAACGTCATGCTCGGTCGTTTCGGTGAAGTACTCGTCGCTGACTGGGGTCTCGCAATCAGCCATTCTGGAAGTTCACTGGCTCCTCCGACGGAGTCAACCATCGGTGGAACACCAGCTTACATGGCACCCGAACTTGCGATGGGCGACACGCTCGGCATCAGTTTCCATACGGACATTTATCTTCTCGGCGCGGTGCTGTTTCATATTTTGACCGGCTACGCACCGCATCACGGCGAGAATCTGTTGCTGTGCATTCACTCCGCCGCCCAGAACGAGATACGCCCCACTCGCGTCGAAGGCGAATTGATGGACATTGCGATGAAAGCAATGTCAACGAAACCAGAAGACCGTTACGCATCCGTTGATGCGTTCGTCAAAGCGCTCGAAGACCAACGTCTGCACGAAGAAAGCGTTCGTCTGGTTCGTCGAGCAAAAAAGCGACTCGAAGAATCGTCCGTTGACAATCACTATGAGAGCTTCCGAGTGGCGGATGCGCTGCTTCGCGAAGCAATCGAAGTTTGGCCCGAGAACAAACGAGCGCACGAAACGATCAAGCAACTTCAATTCGACTTTGCGAGGTCGGCTGCGTCTCAGGGCGATTTGGATCTCTCGCTATCGCTGTTCGAGACCGCTGGAGAAGGTGACAGTGAGGCTGCTGCGCGAGTTCGACGTCTGCGAGACCAACGCAACGAGAACGGGCGACTTGAGTCTCGTTATTCGATGCTGTTCACGCATTCCCCCGAAGCCGGTTTGTTGACCAAGGCCACCACCGGACGCGTGGTCGAAGTCAACGAAATGTTCACGAAAATGCTCGGATACAGCGACCAAGAAATCGTTGGACGAAAAATTGCTGAGTTACATATTTGGGAGTGCGTCGAGCGGCGGTTGCTATACGTCGAACGACTGCGTGACTTGGGCGTCGTCGACAATTTCGAAGCGGTGTTGCTACATAAAGACGGCCGAAGAGTTTATACGCTCATCAGCGGTCGAGCGACGCGCGTCGGTAGCGAGGAGTTGATCGTTTCGTCCATGCGAGATATTTCGCTTCGCAAAGTTGCGGAGAATGAATTGAAACTCAGTCGCCAACGATTACAGGATCTCCAGCGTCTGGCAGGACTCGGCACTTGGTCGCTCGACCTCAGTACCGGCGACGTCCACTGGAGCGAAGAAACGTTCCATATTTTGAATCTCAAGCCACAAGACAAAGCACCCGAGGTCGGTCTTTATAGGAGTCTCATTCATCCAGACGATTTGGAGCGATTCGAATCGACGCTAGAGAAGACCTTACAAGACGGCACTCCTTTTGAACTGCGACTGCGACACCGTTTACCCTCAGGCGATTACCAAGTCCTCGTCTCTCGTGGACAGCCGATTTTCGATGATGCTGGTAAAGCCGTCGAAGTCTATGGCGTTATCTTGAAGCCAGGTCTCTAAACCGCATTCCCGTTTCGCACCCGTAAGAGGCCGGTCATCTCTTGTACCCCACCTGTAGCGCCGGAAACAATCTGTGGTATTCGCATGTAGCTTGGACACATGGTGACCAGTCGCCCCCCAGCCGTTGAGGCAATTTGCTATCCTCAAGCGAAGCCGAACACAAAAGGGGGCAGGGAATGGCAATTCGAGCGGAACGACATCCAAGACTTTTGCTGCACATCGCCAATGGCGATGGGGTGCAAGGCGTTGAATCGCTTGCGAATTCGCTTGGCGTGAGCGTCAAGACATTGCGACGTGACCTCGCGTCGCTTCGCGATCTGGGCGTCCCGATCGAAGAACGAATCGGGCCACATGGACAAAAAACTTTTTGGCTGGCAAAAGAAGCACTGCCGCAAATCAAATTCAATTATGACGAGGCGCTGGCGCTCATGCTTTGTCGCTCGAGTCTGGAATCCCTTCGCGGCACGCTGATTGGTAACTCGATCGAAACTGCCTTTGAAAAGATTCAAGGGGCGATCGGCCCATTCGAGGTCAAGTATCTCAACAAGATGTTGCCGCGCATCCACACCACGAGCACAGGCGGCCAGTATGCCACGCAGAGCGATGTGATCGATGCGCTGACCTGTGGCATCGAAGACTCTCGAGCCACATTTATAACGTACCAATCCATTCGTTCGACCGAGCCCGTAACGTATGACATTCATCCATACGGCTTCGTTGAACATCGCGGCACACTCTATGTCGTCGGATTTTCATGTCCCAATGAACGGGTCCAACTTTGGAAAGTCGACCGCATGCTCGATGCCGAGGCCACCGACGTCCCGTTCTCGCGTCCTCTCGATTTTGATGTGCAAGCTTACTTCGAGGGCGCGTTTGCCGTGGTCGCTGGGCAAGAATCACACGCAATCCGCATACGCTTCACCGGTTCCGCTGCCCGGTACGTGCAAGAAAAACGAATGCATGCATCCCAGCATGTTGAACTTGCCGCCGACGGCGCCGCAATCGTGACCTTCGAATTAACCAGCACCTTTGAGATCAAGAGTTGGATTCTCAGCTTCGGCTCCGCCGCGGAAGTTCTTGCCCCCGAGTCACTGCGTCACGAGATTCAACAAGACCTCACCGCCGCCCTGCACACGTATGCTTCGGAGCAAGTAAACGAATGACACCAACCCAGACACAATTTATTCGTCACTCCCCCGCTAGATTGACGCGGCTATTTCACTCTCCCTCTGGGAGAGTCGAGCGTCAGCGAGGAGAGGTGCCAAGAGAAATAAATCCGAGAGCAACGACCGCATTTACCAATCAAGTTAACCTTAAGGCGCATCCTCAACATCAACAGTCAACCGTTTTCCGACCGCCGCCGCATAACGATGCAACGTGGCCACGGTCGGATTGGGCGCCTTGCTATTCTCCAATCGCGACAGCGCCGACTTTTGCATCCCAGTCTTGCCAGCTAAATCGGCCAGCGAGAATCCAGCATCCTCACGAGCGTTTCGCAGCTTTGCCATCAACTCCGCAGCAACCACACCCTCTCGAATCAGCCGCGCCGCCACCGGCCGCGTTGCTTCTACATTCTCAGCCATCCCAGCACGTTCCTCGGCCACAGCAGTCGAAAACTCTCGTCGTTGTTCATCTGTCATTTTTGGAAGTGACTTGGCATCACCGTTTGAAAACATCATGCGCTCAGTGAGTGAATAGGAGTGCGACAATCGATCCCGTTGAATGCGATTTGAGTTTGCTTTCTCCGTCAAAAATACCGTCGAAATGAAATCGTTACCACTGATACCACAAGGAAAATTAAAATGAAACTTGACCACAAAACGCTTGCGCAAGCAGTCTCGACAAACGCGGCATTTCGCTGTCGAACTCGAATTCAGCCTGCTGGCGGCGAGGGCGACAAGGTCTTTCCACCCACCTATCTAAATGCGAAGTACGCGGAAGAAACGCGGCTGATCGTGCCGGAAGATGGTACGGAACCCAGACGCGTTCCCTGTGTCTTGATCGACTCGGTGCAATCGCAAGCCAATCGAATGGAAGAAGCATTGCAAGCCGCAGTTGACGGCAACCGCTTGAAGATGCCTGTGATCGAGGTTGACTTTGGCGATGTCGAACTCATTGATCCCATCGGAAAGGTAACGAGCCTGCAGGCGCCGCATCGCATTGCAGACGCGATCCTCCGTGATTCGGAATATGACGGAACGCCATTTCGCAAGTCTGAGATCGGGAAGCAAATTGACTCGGTCAGCAACCAGAATGCAACGCCGCTATTTGAACTGTGCCCGACGGCACTCATTTTCGGCGTGTGGGATTCAACGGGCCCCAAAGGCGGCTTGGGCGCCAAATTCGCAAGGGCTCTGGTTTCCGAAATTGTTGGCTTCAATGCGACGAAAGGCGTGAAAACGGGAAGTCGAATTGATCCGTTAGAGATTCGTGCCGGTGCGCAGATTTTCATTGAAAAGGATGGTTCTTGGCGCGTTGCAAAAGCCAACGAAAAGAAAACCGTTTCGCCAAGCGAAAAGAATCACGGCAATATTCCACCGACGATCGATGATAACGCGGGTGGCGTAACGATCAGTCATGCTGAACAGTTGACGGTGATTTCGCTTCCTGCACTGCGTCGACTTCGATTTCCCGTTAACGGTGAATATAAGCCTGAATATGACTCCGCAGCGCGAGCCGTGCTACTCGCCCTTGGCCTGGTCGCCTCCGCGCTTGCTTCAGAAGCGGGATTGGATCTGCGTAGTCGCTGTATGTTGTGGCCGACCGAAGAGCCGACTTGGGAATTGCTTGGCAAACCAGGCGCGAAACCCGAGACGTTCACTCTCGACGCCGATGCTGCGATCGCATTGTACGACGAAGCGGTTCAGGCTGCACAGAATGCGGGGCTTCCGTATCGATTGGAGCCTGTAAAACTTCGTCCAAGTAAAGCATTGATCGCGTTGCTTCAGCGCAGCCAAGAAATTGCCGCGCAGACTGACGGATCGGAGGAAGCGTAATGTGGGCGATCAAAGTCAAATTTCTCCGTGGAGTTTGTGTCGCTACCGATACGGGACAATGGGATGAGGCAGAATGGCCACCTCATCCTGCGCGCCTATTCATGTCAATTGCCGCAGCGTATTTCGAGACCTTGCCCGAGGAAGTATCGCAACGAGACGATTCTCATCAGCGACTTCGTCAATCACTGGAATGGCTCGAACGCCAGCCAGCTCCCGTGATCGTGGCATCCGCGGCGGTTGTGCGAACACCGGTGACGGTATTCGTTCCCGTCAATGATTCGACAAAGACGGACCAGCTCATGGCAAAGGATCGAAGTCGTCAACCTCGACACTTCCCCACCACGATACCGGACCACGAAGTTGTCGACTATGTGTTTGATGGTGCCATTGATTCCGATCTGGAAGCTTCGTTGACTCATTTAGCTGGTGAAGTGATTCGCATCGGTCACTCCAGCTCATTCACACAGGTTTGGGTTGAGAAACACTATGAGCGTCCCGCAAAATCGATCGACTCAGATGACCTCATCGAGCTGTGTCCAGACGACACGACCGCAGATTCGACGAATCGCTTGAGAGTCTTCACCCAAGGAATGTTGAATTCGCTGGAGAGGAGCTACAACCTGGATGCGATCAATCAATTCTTGGCGCTTCAAAAGGAGATTTCTGAAAGCAAGGGAACCGAGAAGAAGTCATTGAAGTTGCAAATGACCGAGCGATTTCCAGGTGGGATTCCGCCAACTCAGCGGCCAGCGACAGCGATTGCTATCCCGTACGTCGCGAGACACGCCATTCCGAACGCAGCTTCAAGAAGTTGCTTCGACAGTGAGCTTTTGGTCTTGGCGTTTCAGGAAGGACCGCGAATTGGGCTTGAGTCCACGATGCAGCTAGCCGGCGCAGTACGCAAAAAGATTCATGATGCATTCCCAAATCGCACCAGTCCCGAGTGGCTCGGTGGGCATCGAACTGACGGAACGCCATCGTCCGAGCCGCACATGGCAGTGCTTCCACTACCGTTCGTTGGCCGACGACATGCAGATGGCCATTTGCTTGGACTAGCACTTGCATTTCCAAGTGACGTGACGACGCGTGAGCGAGCGACTGTGCTTCGTCAGTTCTTTGAGCGAAACCAAGACGGGGAGTGGCTCATGCGTCTGAGCCTGCATGGTTTTCGTCGGTTGACAGGAGCTGATTCGCATTGTGATTTTGAACTAGTTCGAGAACAGCGGCTCAATCCACCACGAACGTTGGCACCGGAAACCTGGACTGCGGCTTGCACCATTTGGGAGACCGTAACGCCGATCGCACTCGACCGTTTTCCCAAGACGGATCGTGCGAATCGCAGTGCCTGGCTCAACGAAGTTGCCGAGATCATCTGTTCAAGTTGCGAGAACACTGGGCTTCCTCGTCCAGGAGAAGTGCAGGTCCATCACAATGCATTTGTTGAAGGCGTTCCCAAGGCCCGACCCGATGGTGGTGGATTCCCACTGATGGGCGGGACAAAGGCAAATAGAGCAGCGCGTTTTCAAGTGCACGCTCGGATTGTGTTTGATACATCCGTCATCGGGCCGGTCATTCTTGGTGCTGGACGCTTTGTCGGCTACGGATTGTGCCGCCCCAATTTTTCAATGTGTAGTAAAAGGCGAGGAGTTAGATAATGGACTTGCATGTTGAACAGTTTGACGAGTTTTTTGGCTCCTTGTACCAAGATCGCCACGGGAGTCCATTTCAACCGATGGACTGGCAGCGAGAATTGGCGCGGTTGGCCTGCCTAGGTGAATGGCCGAACTATATTTGTGTTCCGACGGGTGCTGGCAAGACATCTGCGCTCGATGTTGCAGTGTTCGCGCTCGCTGTGCAGGCAACGCTTCCGCCGATGCAACGAACGGCTCCCATGAGAACCTTTCTTGTGGTGGATCGTCGTACCGTTGTTAGTGAAGCGTTCTGTCGAGCGCAACACATTCAATACAAGTTAGCGACGGCGGTTGATGGCATCCTTAAGATAGTTGCCGACCGATTGCTGCTTTATACTGATGGTGACTTAGGAAGCCAACCACTTGCAGTTGCGGAGCTTCGCGGCGGGATCTACCGTGACCGAAATTGGTGTAATTCGCTTACCCAGCCAATGGTTGTTGCCAGCACGGTGGATCAGGTCGGGTCACGCCTGATGTTTCGAGGCTACGGTGTTCCGAATCTATCGCGGTCAATACAGGCTGCGGTCGTCGCCCACGACAGTCTCGTCATTCTCGACGAAGCCCATATCTCGCAAGCCTTCTCGCAGACGTTGAAATCGATTTGTTCTTATCAGACCGGGCCGTGGAGTGAAATCGCGATCGCGCGCCCTATCCGTGTTGTTGAAATGACTGCGACTCCAACCGATGCGACGGGCACGACGTTGGCTATAGCCGCTGAACAGCTATCGGATCCCTCAACACACATCGGACGTATCGTCACTACACCCAAGGTCACAACGCTCTCGGTAGCGGAGAAGGCGAAGGGAAGTAATGCTTCGACTCAAATTGCTACCGCAATCGTTGAACAGATCAAGACGCTTTCACTGGGCAGCCAAACCATCGTTGGCGTTATGTGCAACATGGTCGCTACAGCGAAGGCGGTGGTCGAACTGTTGAAAAAGAACAAGGAAATTGAACCCGACCAAGTCCATTTGATCATTGGCTCCATGCGACCGATCGATCGCGAGAAACAAACAAAACTACTACGTGACCGAATTTCAACTGGGGCGGATCGGACTGAATTGTCAAACCCAATGTTCGTGGTCGCGACACAGTGCATCGAAGTCGGTGCCGATTACGACTTTGATGTCCTGGTCACAGAAGCGGCGCCAGTCGACTCGTTGATTCAGCGATTCGGAAGACTCAATCGCGGTGGCAGAGCGATTGAAGCGATTGGGCACGTCGTCATGCGAGGCGATTACGTTTCTACGGATCAGGAACTGCGGAACTCTGCAACCGCATTCAAGTTTGTCGACCCGATTTATGGAAACAGCACCAGTCACACATGGAACTGGCTCCAACGTGTTGCTGACAGTAACCAAGTGGACTTTGGCATCTCGTCGTTTAAATCGCTGACAGTAAGAATGACTCGCGCAGAACGCGCGGAATGTACAACGAGCAGTGCGAACTCGCCGGTGCTTTTACCAGCTCATGTGGATTTGCTGTCCCAGACTTCGGAAGACCCGTGGCCTGATCCCGACGTGTCGCTCTGGCTTCATGGTCCGGATCGCAACGACCCTGAAGTGCAAATATGTTGGCGGGCAGATCTACTGCCACCTGTTGAAGCAATAGCCGACGATATCGTTCGCGTGAATTTTGATGCTTTGAAAAACGAAGCTGGACAACGCGACGTTTTTCATGCCATCAGCCTGTGTCCGCCCACGTCGATGGAATGCGTGTCGGTACCCCTGCGACGTATCGTGAGTTGGCTCACTTCCATTGCGAAACAGAAGCGGATATCGCCCGACAGCAGCAGTGACATCGCCCAGATTGCCGAAGACGAACGAGCCACGTACCAAATAGTGCCGTTGCCCTTTCGTCCGATTGCTTGGCGAGGCTCGGACAAGAGCGTTGTGATAGAAAATATTAGGGACATTCGTCCTGGCGATACATTAGTTTTCTCGCCGATTGCCGGCGGCTGGGACGACTTGTGTTACATCTCCGATCCGCAGGTAACGCCATGGCGACTGAGAAATCCGCAAGGTGACTCGCTCAAGGAAACACTGGCATCGATGGATGAGACCGAACAATCGACATTCGCCTGCCGCCGAGATGACTTTTACGAATTGGCGAAAATCGATATCGCTACTGAAGCCTTCACTGCGGCTCGTCGGCAACCAATCGCTCGCCTGCACCGCAACCTACTACTTCCGACCGAATGCAACGTACTATTCAATGAGCTAAGAGCCGAAGGCCGAGATTGGCGATTGAACAAATCAGAGTTGCTTGGCTGGCTACAAGGTCTCGACGATCCGCTGTTCGAATTATTTGACAGCGTGAAGCCATCGACCATTCGCGTTACCGAGTACACTTCCAATGGTCGGCCGGTTGGGTTAGTCATCAAGGATTTGCAATTTTCAAATCGTGATGAGGTTTCAATCGAAGATGGAGATTTCGACGACAGCTATTCTGAGATTGCCAGCGGCAGACCTGTTGAACTTTTGTCGCATCTGGAGCGTGTTCGCGTTCAAACGCAAGCTGTCGCCGTAAAACTCGCGCTTGACGAAAACAAGTCTGCGCTTTGTGATGCCGCATCTCGTCACGACTGGGGGAAAGCCGACCCAAGATTTCAAGCATTATTATTGGGTGGAGACGAGTTTGCAGCTTCCATGGAGACACAGCTCTTTGCAAAATCAGCGGAGATTCCATTCAGTGTTCAAGAACGACAAATTGCCCGTCGCCGTTCCAAGCTGCCAACAGGATTCAGGCATGAGTTTTTGTCACTCGCGATTGCCGAAGCAAATCCGATGTCGTCAAACGATAATGCTGACTTGGACCTGCTATTGCACCTCATTGCTAGCCATCACGGATATGCTCGCCCTTGGGCACCTCTCTGTATCGACGCATCACCACCTGACGTATCGCTGGAGCCAATTGGTCTTGACTCAAGAATATCGTCCGAGGAGCGGAAAAACCGCGTTTACCATCGCGTCGACTCCAGCGTGGCACCTCGGTTCTGGCGATTAACTCGCAAGTATGGATGGTGGGGATTGGCAATGCTGGAAACCGTGCTTCGACTTTCCGATCACCGAGTCAGCCAAAATGAGTCGCTCATGCAGTTGCGACAAGTGACCAAAGAAGCCAGTGAAGTTGAGGAGGCCTCGGTATGAGTGGAAACATCGAAACTCCCGCATCTCTAAAGAAAAGCATCGTGCTGCACGGATTAGACGGATCGAACCCACTCGGTTACCTGTCTGCATTGGGCACGCATCGGATTTGCTCTCAATGGTATCGAGAAGCCCAGGTAACGATGCGCTGGTCGATCATTGACGGGAGTTGGCGGCCGATCCTAGAGTCACCCGATTTCGAAACGGATGCTCAAAGTTTTTGCAAACGGTTAAGCTCGCGATTAGCTGATCCACCGCAGTTTAATTTGCTGGAAGCGATCGGAGACAACCTGACCTTGTCGCCAAGTGATTTTGCGAGCTTGGCAACATCGCAACTGAATCAAGCAAATGCCAATCAACAAGATACCAAAACCGCACTCAGTTTTTTGGCGGCATTTGGTACCGATGCTCTTGCGCAATCACACTCGAAAGATCGTTCGCAAATGCAAGACACTGCTTTGCGAACCATGAGCGGCGCTGGGCATCAACACTTCATTAAATTCATGCGAGAAATCATCGCCAACACGGATGCATCGCAACTGCATGCCACGCTTTTTCAACCGTGGATGTATGAAGACGAAGGGCGTGGCATGAATTTACGTTGGGACCCGATCGACGATCGTCGATATGCGATGCGTTGGAAGAATCCTAGTTCCGATGCGTCATCGAGCATGCGTGGTGCAAATCGCTTGGCGATCGAAGCCATGCCGTTATTTCCTACAGCGCCGATGGCAAACAAGCTCGAAACGACTGGCTTTCGTGTTTACAAAGGTGCTTTTTGGTCATGGCCGATCTGGGATTGTCGACTCGAACTTCCCGTCATTCAAAGCCTCTTGAATCGTCCTTTCCTGTCTCGTCAAAACACAGCTACTTCATCCGAATTGAAAGAGTTAGGTATTTCGGCTGTATTTCGTAGTCAACGAATCACCGTTGGGAAGTTCAGAAACTTCACGCCTGCGAAAACGGTTTAGCTTCTCGGCCGATCGTGACCACACAAGTTTCGATTGCACCGTACTTTCTCAATTCGGTTGTTTAATTTATTCACAACTGCCCACGACAAGGACGCGTGCCCTTGTCGTGGGGCGGTGGTGGAGTTACGTGCTCCGCCATGTTTTCATCCCTGAAATGTCTAGCTTTGGTTTTAGTTAAACTCACATGACGCTGGTGTCTAGGCTTCAGTCGCTCACGTTACTTCGAGCAATGTTAGTGCGTCTAAAGGCTGTAAGCCAACGAGATATCCATAGACACAGGCGGGCGACGGGGCGCTGCCTATTCACCCATTGTTTTGAAGCCAGAACCTCGAAGACATTGCGCTGCACGGCAGGGCCAATCTTTTTTTTAATCTGAGTTGTGAGCCGACGGCGCTAGCCGCAACTAGTTACACCGAAACCCGCGGCTAGCGCCGTCGGCTCAGTTGCGCAATGTCACAAACGGCTCACCTCGCGTTTTATTTTTCTCGGATGTCCTTGGGGTACCTGCTATGCGAACAATTTATCTGGTGACATACGACATCTGTGATGACAAACGGCTGCGCAAAGTCTTCAAGACGATGCGCAATTGGGGTGACCATCTTCAATACTCCGTCTTCGAATGCCAACTCAATGCCGATGATCTGATTCAACTCAAAGCACGACTGAACGAAATCGTGAATCACTCGGTGGACCAAGTGCTGATCATTAACCTCGGTCCTGCCAACGGGCGTGGCGAACGTGTGATCGAGGCGATCGGCCAACCGTACGTCTCCTTCGCGAGCCCCTGTTTTATTGTCTGATCGCGCGTTGCGAGTTTTGTTGCTCCGCGTGCGCATGAGTCGTTTCCCTTGCTTTGAAAGTGACGTGTGATGATGGTGATCGAATCTGTGGAATTGCTGCCCGCCCGTATGGTCAATGAAGCGGTCTATTGCCCGCGTCTGTTTTACTTGATGCATGTCGAAGGACTCTTTGAACGCAATCGCTTTACCTCCGAAGGCAATGTGATTCATCGACGTGTGGATGCGAAAACGGATGCACTCGAGTCGCCTGAGGACGAGACCATTTTCGATGACATGGACGACGGTCGCGGGGCAAGCGACGATCACGAGACACGCGACGTGGCCTCAACCGATCCGTTAATTGCCCCCGTTCGTGCTGAACCCGTCCATGCCCGTAGCGTTACACTCGCTTGTAACGAATTGGGCGTCATCGCCAAACTCGATCTTGTCCAGGCCGATGGGAATGTTGCAACGCCAGTGGACTACAAGCGGGGCTCGCCTCGACGCAATCACGACGGGACTCTCGGCGCTTGGCCACCAGAACGAGTCCAGATCTGTTTGCAGGCGCTTGTGCTTCGTGCGAACGGTTTTCTTTGTGACCATGGTTTTCTCTATTTCAACGAAACTCGGCAGCGTGTTCGAATCGACATCGATGAGGCTCTGATTGAACAAACACGACGAGCGGTTGATTTGGCGACTGAATTGCGAGAGTTACCGATGCCGCCGGCACCGCTGGTCGATAGCCCGAAGTGCCCAAACTGTTCATTGTCCTCGGTCTGTTTACCAGACGAAACGAATCGGTGTCGCTCGGACCAGCCCACGCGACCGACTCGGCTACCGACAACGCCTCGTGACGATCAACGTCCGCTGTATTTGAACACACAAGGCTTGTTTGTTGGCAAGAGCGGTGAAGTGTTGCAAGTGAAGGAGCAAGGCAAGATCATTCAAGAAGTTCGGGTTCGTGAAATCAACCAAGTCAGTCTATTTGGCAACATCCAATTGTCGACGCAAGCGATCCAGACGCTTTGCGAACTCGATGTGCCGCTCGTTTTGTTTTCTTCGCACGGGTACTTCCATGGCATGCTGCAAGGCACCGGAATGAAGAATATTCTGCTTCGTCGCGAGCAATACCGCGTTGCCGATGACGCGAAGCGGTCGCTAAAGATCGCGAAGCTGTTGATCCGTGGCAAGATTCGCAATGGACGCGTAATGCTGATGCGGAATCACGTGTCACCGCCGCTCGAGACGATCAGCCAACTGAAACGGATCGCCGAGAGAGTCAATCACGCCGAGCGTGCAGACGAACTGTTGGGAATCGAAGGCAACGCGGCACGACTGTATTTTGGATCGCTTTCGGGAATGATCAAGCCTGGCGACGCGCCGAGCAACCCAGACATGGCGATCGGCGAGGCACCGCACTGGACATTCGACTTTCAAGGGCGAAATCGTCGACCACCACGTGATCCGATCAACGCGTTGCTATCGTTGGCCTACAGTCTGCTTGCCAAAGACTTAACGATTGTCGCGGCGGCGGTGGGGATGGATCCTTACTTGGGTTTCTATCATTTACCGCGGCCAGGCCGACCGGCGTTGGCGCTCGATTTGATGGAACCGTTTCGGCCCCTGATTGCGGAATCCGCCGTGATCAGTGCGATCAACAATCGGATGGTCACGCCGGAGCACTTCATTGCCGCTGGCCAAGCCGTTTCGTTGACGCCGAGTGGACGAAAAGCGTTCTTTCGAGCCTACGAAACACGGATGGATCAACTCGTCACCCATCCGCTGTTCGATTATCGAGTCAGCTATCGACGGTTGCTAGAAATTCAAACACGTTTGCTCGCTCAAATGGTCCGAGGCGAGATCGACGAGTTCCCGGTCTTTGTTTCTCGTTAGCCCTTGACTGCTGCGAGCGGCCAGGTGCCGTCCAAAACGCAGGAGGCACTCGCGAGACAGAAGTCGTTTCCAGTGGCTAGTTTAAGAGAACCGGCCATGACAAACTCCAAACATCGAGCTAACATTGACAACACCGCTCGCAAACTAGCGCAGAAAGCCTGGTATTTACCCCCTGTAAACCAAGGGCTCTTTCCGCGTTCGAAAGAACGCGGCCTCATTGAAGCGCGTCAATCCCATTGCGAGCCAGGAAATTGCCGCACCTTTCCGCGTTCGAAAGAACGCGGCCTCATTGAAGCTGTTTTGGGGCCTACACAGCGGGGTATCTAGAGCACGGCTTTCCGCGTTCGAAAGAACGCGGCCTCATTGAAGCCTAGTGGTCGCTTAGGAATGATCCTAGAGAGCCTGACTTTCCGCGTTCGAAAGAACGCGGCCTCATTGAAGCTTGGCGTCCACGTCAGCATAGTATTTGGCGGATGGGTCCTTTCCGCGTTCGAAAGAACGCGGCCTCATTGAAGCCATCACCTTCGTCCAAGATTGCTGCTTCGACTGCCGCCTTTCCGCGTTCGAAAGAACGCGGCCACATTGAAGCCTCAAGCATTGGCTTTAGCTTGTCGAGAGATTCGACTTTCCGCGTTCGAAAGAACGCGGCCTCATTGAAGCGGATCTTCGGAGTCGATCTCGTCGATCAAGAACACTCTTTCCGCGTTCGAAAGAACGCGGCCTCATTGAAGCCTCGACTGGCGAGGAATATTGTCAGGCCAAGCACGGCCTTTCCGCGTTC
>JBGSNA010000007.1:0-1501 GCA_041739875.1 Pirellulaceae bacterium | reverse complement strand
CTGATACGTCGCGACGCGAGTCGAATCGGTGAGAAACGCAAGATAGATCAAGTCATACATCGTTTGAATGTACCGAATCGGAGCCTGATCATCGGCGTCAAGATCCAGAAGCTTTCGTTCGTCGTCATTCAGCGTACGCCTGGGGACCTCTAACCATTTTTGAGATTTGGCGACACGCTTCTCGGTTTCACGAACCGACTCCAAATATTCATCCAGCTTGACTTGATCAGCATGCCCCAGTTGTCGCATGAGCGACTTGGAATCGTCGAGCAAGCGATCCAGCATCGAGGCCTCAGACAGCAAACGGCGATTCTCGGCTTGCGACTCTTCATCACCCGCTCCGAACAATCGAGCAAAGATCCTCCGCGGTTCATTGAGAGCAGGGATCGGACGTCCGAGCTGATTATAGGACAGCGTGCTGGATCGAGTCGGTGCGCCAACTCCACCATCGGTAGACATCACCAGTGACGGGTATCGGGTTTGCCCGTCCCATCGGTTTGCAATGACTTGATCGACCGACACGGAATTCGCGAGTGACCGCGAGTCCATCAACGCACCAGTCAGAAAGGTATCGCCAGTATCGTGACCACCCATCGTGCGACCGTGCGGATGAGACAATCCGCCTAATACGGTCAGTTGATCCCGCAGAGGCTCAAGCGGCTTGAGGCTTTCATTAAATTGGTAATCTTTGCCTTCGCCATTTGGAAACCATCGCCAGTGGGCGTGCTCGTTGCCGTCGTCTGCCACGCTAACACCGAAGCCAAAATACAACGCACAAAACCTTGCAGGGCGAGTTCCCGGAGTTGAAGCTGCACTGTCTGCCATGCATTCCAACCACGGAAGCCCTAACGAGACACCCGTGCCCATTAAGAATGTTCGTCGATTCAAGTGCCACGATTTTTTTCGCATCTTTGTGTTCCTGTATCGTTGCGATGTTCTTTTTGGGATTGGTGAGCTTGACATCCGAGCGAGTTACCGTAGCGACACGATCTCTTGATTGCATTGCGTTCGAAGCTTTGCCAGTTGCTTCGCATGTTCTTGGTGGATTGCTAAATTCTTCTGTTCGAGTGGATCAGACTTCAAGTCGAACAACTGTTCATAGACGGGCACCGTGTCGGGATAGCGAATATATTTCCATCGCTCCCCACGAATTCCCTCCGATCTCGGAATCGGCGATCTCGGCGGCTCGGTTTGATACGTATGTTCGTAGTAATAATGCTTACGCCAAGGCACAGATTCCTGCTTTACGATTGGCATCATGTCGGAGCCTTGCATGGACTCCGGCGCATCCAAGCCTGCCAGAGCAAGCAATGTCGGTGCGAGGTCAATGCTCAACACCATCGCATCACGGCGCGTGCCAGCAAGGTTCTTATCGATTCTCGGATCGTAGACAATCATCGGAACGCGAATCGAGTTCTCGTACATCAGCCATTTGCCGGACAACCCATGGTCACCCATTAAATCTCCATGATCGGACGTAAAGATCACGACAGTGTTGTCG
>JBGSNA010000343.1:0-15725 GCA_041739875.1 Pirellulaceae bacterium | reverse complement strand
GGGATTCGCCAGAATTCCCTGCATGAAATTGGAATTCTGGCGAATCCCACTACACCGGGTACGTCTTCAACTGCCGCTCGCCTTAGCGGATAGCCGTTAGCGGTTAGTTGGTTGCTGTTGGCTAAGAGCTAACCGCTTTATTGCTAAAGATGCTGTTCTTGCAGTAACGACCTCTGTCGGACTTTCGTAATGCTTGAACAATAGGTTCTAAGAGATCTCCCTTTGGTTTGAATCGCATGAACGACGCGTTGATGAGGAATCCATCCTACCTGTCACTCACTGATCAGCAACTGTCCGAGATCGATGAGTTGTGTGACCGTTTCGATCGGGAGTTGATGAAGGGAGCCGCTCCGCAGATTGAGAACTTCCTGGCTGAAGCTCCCGAAGCCGCTCAGCACGGTCTTCTAGCCGAACTGCTGGCTATGGAAGTTGAATACCGCAATCAGGCGGGTGATACCCCAGAGCCGGACGAGTACGTTCAGCGATTCCCGCATCAAGTGAGCTTGATCGCGAGCATGTTGCGTAGCGAGAGTCCACAGCAACTTTCGGAAACCCAGTTCGCTGGCAGCGATGAGACCTTGAATCCGGAAGACGCTATCCCTGGCGTCCCTGACATCACTAACTTCCGTCTGATTAAGGAACTCGGTCGCGGTGGAATGGGAGTCGTTTGGCTGGCAGAACAGATCCAGCCGGTGAGACGTCGAGTCGCCCTCAAGCTGATTAAGTCGGATTTGACGTCGAAGGACGTGCTCGCCCGATTTGATGCTGAAAAGCAGGCGGTTGCCCTGATGGATCACCCGAACATCGCTAGGGTTCTGGATGCCGGATCAACCAGCGACGGTCATCCGTACTTCGTGATGGAACTGGTCGAGGGAGTCCCCATCATTCAGTACTGCGACGACAACAAGCTGAGTGTCGACGAGAGATTGAAGCTGTTTGTCTCGGTGTGTAAAGCAGTGCAACACGCTCACCAGAAAGGAATTATCCATCGCGATCTGAAGCCGTCGAACGTTTTGGTCACGGTGATCGACGGCGAAGCCGTTGCGAAGGTCATCGACTTCGGCCTGGCGAAAGCCGTTGAGCAAAGCATGCTGCTGAGCGATGTGACAATGCAGACGGAATACGGCAAGGTGATCGGTACGGTTCAATACATGTCGCCTGAGCAGGCTGAGCTGAAAGGACTCGGCACCGCTGATGTTGATACGCGGACGGACGTCTATTCGCTTGGCGTGATGCTGTATGAGCTGCTGACAGGCTCTACGCCGATCGATCAAGAAACTCTGGGGCGAAACGCGCTGCTGAAGATTCTCGAAATCATCCGCAACGTAGACCCACCTCGTCCCAGCAACCGTTTGAGTTCGTCATCCCACGAAGTGAATTCAGCAGTCAGCGACTTGCGAAGGCTGCATTCGACAAGACTGCAGCAGCTTCTGCGTGGGGAACTCGATTGGGTTGTGATGAAGGCCCTGGAAAAAGATCGCAACCGCAGGTACCAAACTGCGAATGATCTAGCCCAGGACCTGTCCAACTATCTGACGGGCGAAACCGTCCTCGCTCGGCCGCCATCGACGTGGTACCAGCTCCAGAAATTTGCGAACCGAAATCGCGGACTGGTCGCTACCTTGCTCGCGATTGGTGTCGTGTTGCTTGCTGGGATCGTCGGTACGAGTTACGGACTGATTGAAGCGAACGAAAAGACAGCACTCGCGGAAGAGGAAAAGGACAACGCTCACCGCAATGAGAAACGTGCGATTGAAGCAGAAAGTCTTGCCGGGGCGGAGTCACGGCGATCCCGCGATTCGGAAGCTGCCGCCAAATTTCAGCTAGCCAACGCTCGCTGGGATGCCAGACGAGTGCGGGACGCCCGAGATCTGCTCAGCGAGATCCCGTCGCAGTACCGCGACAACTTTGAGTGGCATTTCTGCAACCGGCAGTTCGAAGGCAATGACTTCACCTGTTACGGGCATTCGATGCGGGTACGAAGCGTTGCTTATAGTCCGGACGGGACTCGAATCGCTACGGGCAGTGATGATACAATCATCAAGCTTTGGGATGCAGTCACGGGTCAGGAAATCGGGACACTGTCGCCGAACCAGGGACAAGTGAACGTGGTTGTGTTCAGCCCGGATGGAATACGCATCGCATCAGCCGGTAGCGACAATACCATCAAAATCCATGATCTGCATTCGGGGAAGATATCTGCATCGCTCGAAGGTCATGAGAATTACATTACCGCTGTCGCGTTCACCCCCGACGGCAAACAATTGGTTTCGATTGGATTCGACGCCACCGTCAAGCGATGGGACGCGGACACATGGCAGGAGGTCTCCACGTTTCGAATTGGGGAATCCGTCGTTGACGTTGCGTTTAGTCCTGATGGCACACGACTTGTCTCCTGCGTGAACCGCGGGATCCATCTTTGGGACGCAACGACCGGACAGGAACTCGCGCGGCGTGACAACGCTGTCATGTGGCCACACAGTGTTGCCTTCAGCCCCGATGGAATGAAGATCGCAGCTGCGGGTTACGGCGTGATCACACTCTGGAATGTCGAACTCACTCAGAAACTCTGGACCGGTGACGGCAAGATGGGCTGGGTTCACAACCTGAGTTTCAGTCCCGACGGAGCCCGCATTGCATCAACCGGAGAAATCGACATCCTGCTTGGGATTTGGGATGTCGGTTCAGGATTGCAAATCACGCCGCTGGTTGGTCACGGCAGTTCTGTCGCTGGCGTCGCTTTCAGTCCTGATGGCACGCGGCTGGCGTCAGTCAGCGCCGACAAGACACTGAGGCTGTGGGACGCACAGACCGGAGAGAAAACGACGTCTATTAGAGCCCACAGCGCGAAGGTCCATAGTCTGGCCTTCAGCAATGACGGCGCGCGTCTCGCATCGGTCAGTAACAATGGTACATTCAAACTGTGGAATGTGGAGACATATCAGGAAACCGTTGTCCTGAACGGCGTCGATCCACGGCCGATGGAAGCGCGTTGTGTGGCCTTTAGTCCGAATGACAAGTACGTCGCGTTCGGCGGTGCCGACCAATCTGTGAGACTGATCGACGGAAAAACGGGCACGGAATTGAAGTCGCTCCACGGTCACGAAAGCTGGATTTGTGGAATCGCCTTCAGCCCCGACAGCAAACGCGTTGTTTCCGGAGGAGATGATCAAACGGTCAGGATATGGGACATCGACTCCGGTGAAGAAATTGCAACGTTAAAAGGACATTCCGGACGTGTGAACAGTGTTTCCTTCAGTCCCGATGGCACATACGTACTATCTGCGAGCCAGGACGGAACCACAAGGTTATGGGACAGCAATTCGGGTCAGGAAATTAGGTCTATGGAGCCGAATGGGCTGCATGTTTTCGACGCAGCGTTCAGTCCTGATGGCAGGCAAATCGCATCAGCAGACGCTGATTGGGCGATTCGTCTGTACGATGTCCGGTCCGGCAGCCTCATCAAGGAATTGAAAGGACATTCAGCCGGCGTCATTGGAGTCGTGTTCAGTCCGAACGGAAATCGAATTGCTTCGACAGGATATGACGGTGCATTAAAGCTCTGGGACACTCAATCGGGGCGAGAACTTGTCTCCATCACCACGAGTAGTCAGGGCGAAACGAATGTCGTTGGCAGTAGTGTCCACAACTTTGCCAGTGTTGCCTTCAGTCCGGGCGGTTGGCGAATCGCCGCCGGCATGGACAACGGAATCATCAAGTTCCTGGACGCGCCAACGGAGCAAGAAGTCGAGACGTTGAGGGGGCATACCGGCACTTTGACACAGTGGAGCATTAGCGATGATGGTAATCGGGTCTATTCCGCGTCCGAAAACGAAAAGCTGTGCTGGGACTTGGCTACGAAAAAAGTTGACCCGGATGCAGTATGGGATCCACCGTCCAAGCACACTCAGGTTTCACCCGACGGTCGCTGGTTTATCAATCGCGATGGGAGTAACCTGATTCTTGTTGATCTCGAATACAAAAACACAACGCTAGAAAAGCGTTATCGCGAGGTGAAGTCCCGCTTTGATCCATGGTGGCATCAAGAGCAGGCGACCGCCGCGACTACGAGCAAGGATTGGTATGCGGCGACCTTCCATTTCGCTTTGCTGATGATCAACAATCCTGATGAGTTATCGTTTTATGATGGACTGCAATCTTCTTTTCAGAATCTGAAATCCCAGTTTGAACAAACAAAACGTGACCTTGAGCCGCACATGGCTCCATTCGTTAAGGAATCGCTAATTCTTTCACGCGGCAACGATGTTCCCAATCCTAGCTTTGAAGAACCCGTGATCCGGAAAGTCGCGTATGAACTCCGCCAGACGCTTCCCGGCTGGAGGACAACCGGGACATTGTTCGAGATCTGGTCGACAGACTTTTTGGGAGTCAAGGCTCATGACGGCAGCCAATTTGTAGAGCTTAACGCAAAAGAAGATGCGACGCTGTACAGGGATGCAACCGGTATCGAACGAGACGCGGTAATCGAGTTCTCGTTTGCTCACCGCGGTCGTAACGGTGACGACACAATGAAACTGACCATTACCGATCTAGGCGCTGACAATTTGAGCGGTGGTGGCGACGACAAGGAATTGTTTTCGAAAGGCTACACCACCGGGAAGGACGCCTGGGCCGTCTACGACAGCTCAGCAGAACCAACGATCACAGCGTTGGGAAACGAAGTGCAGTTCGCCTTCAGTGCGGTTTATGCAACCGGGGGAATAGGCCCCGAAAACACCGAAGGAAATTTCCTGGATTCAGCAGAATTCGGCGTCGGGGTCGTGACTGCCAAACGCGAAGCCGGCATCGCAAAGTGACTCCAAGCCTTTGTGGTTGGCGATGATCAATTCAAGAGCCCTGATTTGAGAATGACTAACTGGACGACGGCCATCGCATCATCAACAGTGCTAGCCGTGGGCCTTACACCATGATTAAAACCTACACGCGATATTCGATAATTCATTCTTGAAATGGTTGATAGAAGATAATGAGGCTGGATGGTGGGCAGTGACACGTCAACTTATTTCGCCTGGAGGCTTGGAATTGGGTCGCCTTGCTTTCTTTTCAGCTTGAATAGCATGACTTTGCTCCCGTCGGGTGACTCGAACGCTTTGGGCGGGACGCCGCCCGGTAAGGCATAACAAAGAATCCATGAAGTGCTGTTCTCAAACTTCAAAATGCCCGATGCGGCTGTGATGTCCGCTGGAGCGTCCTGGTCGCTCACTCTCGGTTGCGTCGGTGCTTTGGCGGCGACGGCACGCATGATGATTTGAACGGGTTCCTCTTCTTCATTAACGGTGAAAACCGCTTGGTAACGAGCCTGGTCGCTCTGATCGTAGGTAACAATCGAGTTGGTTGTAATCGTGACGTACGTACCAGCCACCTCACGGTCAGTGAGTTCGCGGCCCTGATTCACTCCAGAGACGATTTCCCAACGTCCTTGAAGTCTGCTTATGACGGGTTCGTCGCTGTTGTCTTCTGCGCCTCCATGATTTGAGTGAAGCGTTAGAGTCAAAGCAGCCAACGCCGCAACTGTATGGACGTAGAATCGCATAAGAGGTCTCCGTGTTTGAGGAAAGTTGTTGCCAGGGAGAAGCAATTGCCGTACCGAATTGAAGGCTTTATTATCTTCAATCAGCCGAAAGATCCGCTCAAGAGAATCAAATGCATCACTTCGTCGTTGCTCGCTGGATAATCTCCGCAACGCAATGTTTTGATGTCGCAGGAATCAACTTTGTGGTGGTATGGGCATAGGATTACATGCCTTGCGGCAAGCCGATTGCGACTTCCCTATTTCATGATGCGGTGCTGCGCAAGACGTGATCTTAACGTTGACCGATCGCGCTAACCGAGGAGTTGGCATTCGATTTGCGACTTTCAACCGCGATGGCTTCCGGATTGTTCGGTTGCTCAATAACACCCACGCGAAAAGGTCAATATTCATGAATACGATACACGCTTATGCCATTGCAATTGCCGCCATTGCGATCACTGCGGCCGCTGCGGAGACATCGTCAGCCCAAACCGTTTACCGATACGGAAGTACGCCGATATATCGATCCAGTGGAGCCTACAACGGCGTATCTCGTTACCAGGCTCCCGGCTATCAAACGCCGAGCTACATCTATTCAACCCCTCAACGCTACAGTAGCGGCTACCGGGGTGCCGTGAATAGCTATGGCTACAGCTCGATTCCCTACAGCGGTACTCCCTATCGAACGTACCGCCCCAATTACAATGGCAACATTTACGGCAATTCAGCGTACGGAAATCCCTACTACGGGAATGGTTATTCCAATAATGGGATTTACGGAGGTCAAGGCTTCGGCACTCCATCGCAACAACGCGGCGCGGTGATTGGCGGAGCCATCGGTAATGCTGTCGGTGGGCAACGGAGCGGGAATATTGGAGCCGCCATCGGTGCTGCAATTGGGAACCAGTAACACGGTCCATTCAACCTCAACGAGCCCCAAGTTAGGCTCATGAATATTCGAAACCTCTGCTACATCAGGTCGGTGTAGCGTGTCGCGGCATGATTCAAGTTCCTTACGCCGCCACCCGGCCTCGATTGAGCTCCCTGCAAACCAAAACGTCTTTCAATATGCAACGGTCCCATCCTTGTGTCGAACACAAACGCTTACTGGTTAAGGCATCCAAAACCTCCGCGCCATAACTTTCTCGCAGAACGATCCACCATAGGAACAGTGCGTTCCAAGATAATCGGCGCCGAGATCCAATGGAGTTGAGTTAAGCGAAGGAACGATTCCGGACCAAACTGGATTGTTTTGCGTCAATGGACTGATTGAACATCGAACGATTTAAATCATGGTCAAGGGAACCACAGCAGAGATCTTTAAATGTTTTCAGTGCAAGATTTAAGCAGCGACTTCAAACCATTCATCGATGGAATTGGCAGGCGAATCGCCCTTTTGGTCCGAGACTTGTATTTCTCGAAACGCAAAGCTCCCAGCCTGGGAGTCATCATTTCTCAACACACACACACACACACACACACAGGGCGAATCATGAACTGGGACCAAATTCAAGGCAAATGGAAACAAGTGAAGGGCCAAGCCCAACAAAAATGGCGCGACTTGCACGACGACGATCTCAGTCGCGTCGATGGGAAGCGAGAAGAGCTTGTGGGTAAAGTCCAGGAGCGATATGGCATCGCCAAGGAAGAAGCGGAGAAGCAAGTGAAAGAGTTTGAATCCTCGTGCAACTGTTAATTGTCCACGCCGACCTTCCCCGGCAAAATCAATTATGCGATACCGAGTCGACGGAATGTTGGATGCAAACGTGGGCTTCTTGTCTGAAACCCGTAACCACATGATAGTGCAGTCGGCCGAGTTGCTTCGGAAAATGAATTGAGGTGGTGAACAGGGCCGCGTCGTTGAGGCAATGCGAGTGCACTCTGTAGAACCACTGCCTGATTCGGGCCGGTCGTGAAGGCGGCCGAAATGAATTTTGTGCGACTGACCGGGAAAGCTCGACTCGGCGAGGGGTAAAGTTTTGCCATATACAATATCGCCTAAAGAACATCACGATTTATTGCAATCGCGAGGTGTTTATTCAGTCCGCGTCTGTGCCGCAATACTCGTTATCTACGCGCTCTAACATGCACGTAGCCTCGCCGTACCCGTCGCCATGTCATTCGTTCCGTACATGGTCTTGAGGCCCATCGTCAGGCAGGGGCAACGAATTGGTATTCCTTCAGCAGTTGGTGCAGCAGGGATCATGCTTGGTTTACTCGTCGCATTCGGACTTATAACTCGTGGTGCAGCGGCGAATCTCTGTAACGAACCACTCGACAAATGAAAACACAACTCCGTTTGGTTGTAACTACTGAGCCTCAATCGGTTCACGATCAATACTAGCGTCGATGTTTTCTGCGGCCGTATCGAGGCCGTTCACAGCATTTCGGGTGACCTCTTTCGTCTTCTCAACAATCGCGGATGTGTCCTGTCTGACTTTTTGCGAATCAACGCTGATAGCAGGGTCGCCATCGGGCGAACCGAAACGTAGCCAGCCAACGAGCCCTAAAACAATCAAAATGACAACGATCACAAGGACGGCACGCATAGGATTGTCTTTCTTGAAGGTAGCGAACGACGATCAGCCTCAACTGGGCTGCTGGAGTCGACGAACGAGCAATTCGCGTGCCAGCATTGACCGTGTGGTGCGGAGTTTGTTTCGTTTGCGTCATTGCGAATAGAATTTTAAGACAAGACGGCAATGTGCAAACAAGTTGCAATGCGATTAAGTCGGTCACGGCTCAGCGTCGGTCTGGAATCATTCTCATTTCGCAATCCGCATGGCGAAGTTGAACGAAAACCGTTCTCGCTGTTGGATTGTCGAACAATGCAGTCAAAGTACTCAGCGTTGCGATTTCCTATTCGGCGCTAATTGCGTTCGGCATGGGAAATATAAATTTGTTCGAACGGTATCGACGCTCGAATTCCGCTAAAAAGACAGGCAGATGAAATTCCTAAAGCAAACGCTTTCCGGATTCTCGAACGATCGCTGCGGTACTTTGGCGGCCGCTGAAAGTATTGCAGCGATCATGGAGAATGGCCAGCAAGACCGTGGCAAATGGTGGAAAACGCTTGTGAGTTTTGTTGGTATCATCCTCGGCGCGACTGGTGTCGTATCGGCGCTGCAGGACGCGCTCAATCAAGTCTGGGGAGTCAAACCCAACCCCGAAACCTCTGGAATCAAGGACACACTTTGGAAACGCTTGCTCTCGTTCGGAATGATTCTCGGCTTAGGGTTCTTGCTTCTGGTATCGCTTGTGGTGTCCTGCGTCTTATCCGCGATGGGCAATCGTCTCGGCAGTTTCGTGGGGATGTCCGAACAATTCGCGGAACTCGTCAATTTTGGTGTGCAAGCGATAGTCGTGTTTGTGATATTCGCCGCGATTTTTAAGTTCATGCCAGACGCTATGGTGATGGTGTTCAGCCAGAATCGTTTGCCGTTCGCGTCGTCGAAACCATCCACCCCAGTTCGACGCAGTAACCGCACCGCATGACTGAACATCTCATCGACATCGTCCAATCCGTGAAGCGTCACAATCTGCTTTCCGCTTGGACTCCAAAGTGACTACATTGTCCAGTCGCCAGTGTCGACCATTCCAAACAATTAGGACGTCGCCATCAGCCCACGAACATGCCAGCGTGTCTTGGCAACGACTGTGAACACTGGCACGGAATCTGCTTACGCCCTGTTTATACTTATAAGACGGGTCGGTTCATTGCAAACATCGATTGCAATTCGACACCCGAGACTTCGATCTTCAACAAATTACTTTAAGACAAGGGAATCGACGGTGCGAAGTTGCAGCGAATGTCAATGTTCTTCGTTGCAGTCCATCCCGCGTAACCACAAACACCTCGGCTATCAAGTGTCCTTCGCAATGCTGAACCGGACATCGCGGCAGGTTACGGCGATTGCGGAGATACCGACAGTGATCGCGTGACGATCCAACAGCCGACGTGTTACGGTACCAAAATGATTTGCGATTTCCATGGACGCTCAAGAAAATGCACAAATCTACAGATCAACGACCGTCAACGAACCGCGATACGTCTATCATTCCTGACACTATGGTGGTTATCGGATTGGTACTGGCGACACTATGCGTGGTTGGCTTGACATTCATTGCCAGGCAGATGCTGATGATTGTCTTCGGGGCGATCTTATTTGGGGTCGTGATTAACCAACTCGCCCAACTCATTAAGAAATTTGTGCCTTGGGATTGGAAGCACGGTTACCGAGTCGGGATTATTTTTCTGATACTGGTTGCACTGATCGCTTTAGGAGGGTTTGGGTTTACTCAGTCGATCAATGATCATTTCGTCAAGCTGAGTGATCGCATTGACGAATCGGCGACGCGAGTGATCGAAGCAGCAAAGCAGCAGCCGGTTGTCGAACGCATTCGTGAGGAGGTCGAACTCGGCAATGTGCTTCCATCCTCCGGCAAATCATTAGGTCTAGTTCAAACGCTGTTCTCATCGACGTTTGGAACCCTGACCGACATCTTGATTCTGATCATCCTGACGGCTTATTTCTCGGTTTCTCCAACCGTTTATAGGTCGGGACTTCTTCGAATAATGCCTGTGAGGTGGCGTTCGAGAGCTTCTCGTTTGTTCTCGGAATCTTCCGACACGTTGTGCCGATGGATGCTAGGACGGCTAGTGTCCATGGCGATCGTCGGAATCTGCTTCGGTTTCGGGCTAGCGTTGCTTGGCGTCGCGATGCCGGTTGAACTTGGGATCTTCGCCGGACTGGTCACGTTTGTCCCGAACATTGGTGGCATCGCGGCGGTGGTACCTGCGTTGCTGCTCGCGTCAAATCAAGGTTCATCAACGGTGATTGCTGTTCTTGTCGTGTACGTCGTGATTCAGTTCACCGAGAGCTATTTCATTACTCCGCTCGTTCAGCAAAAGCAAGTCAACTTGCCACCTGCAATGGTCATTCTCGCCCAAGTTATCTGCGGCTTGTTATTCGGGATTTGGGGGATTATGTTCGCGACTCCTTTGGTTGCGGTGACGCTGCTGTTCATCCGACGTCTCTATGTCGAAGAGTACTTGGAGGTACCACAGTCTTGAAAACTTCGCAACCTTACCAGCCCAGCTTCCGCATTGCCCAGACATTGCGACAACGAGCCGATGAGCTTGGACCCTCATTGTCTAGAATGCGTCGGTACCTGCATCAGCGTCCCGAACTGTCCGAACGCGAATATGAAACCAGTAGCTTTCTTGCGGGAGAGCTTCGCAAGTTAAATCTGGCTCCTAAATTTGGTGGCGACCAACGCGGTGTGTTCGCCGATTTTGGCCAGGGCGAACGGAGAATTGCGATCCGGGGCGACATCGATGCGCTTCCAATTCACACCGAAAATGACGTCGAGTATTGCAGCACCGTTCCCGGCGTAATGCATGCCTGTGGGCACGACGCCCATGCAACAATGGTGTTTGGTGCGGCTTCGATCATCAAGCAAATGTCCGACGCGAACGAACTTCCGTTTCCGGTCGCCATTCGCGTCATTTTCCAGCCCGCCGAGGAATCCAGTACCGGTGGCCTGCACATGATCCAAGCTGGTGCGTTGGACGGTATTCAAGCTGCAATCGCCCTGCACGTTGATCCCGCTCGACCCGTTGGAACGGTTGGGATTCGCCGCGGTATTTTCACCGCAGGCTGTGAATTGTTTCGCATCGTGATCGAAGGTCAATCGGGCCACAGCGCGCGTCCGCACTTGACGGGCGATACTGTCGCTGCCGCCGCAACGTGGATTAATCAAACACACTTGCAAATTCCGCGATGCTATGACGTACGCGATCCAGTGGTGATCAGTATCGGACAGATTCAGGCTGGGGTCGCACCCAACGTGATTCCGAGTGAGGTGAGAATGGTGGGAACGTTGCGTTCCACGAGTTCGAAGGCCTTGGACGAAGCGAAACGAGCCATGAATAACATTTGTCTCGCAGTGGAATTAACACACAAATGCCAAATCGATCTTCAATTTCAACAGCGCACTCCACCGCTGGTCAATGACGGGGTCGTCACGTCGGCTATCGAGCGAGCAGTTGAAGCGATCGTCGACGTGAATGACATTCAGCACATCGAAATGCCAAGCATGGGTGCGGAGGACTTCTCGTTCATGGGCGAGCGCGTGCCTGTGGCGATGTTCCGACTTGGCGTTGCCGGTCCCATAACCGGTAACTCGCCGTTGCACACACCAACGTTTGATATCGACGAACAATCATTACCGATCGGCGTAGCGGTTTTAGCCATGACGGCAATCGTTCTCTCTCATTCCAACTCTTGACACGGTCCGCTATTCAAAATGACGTTGTCATCTCGCATTCCGGCGGTTGGTGTCGAAGAAGAGTACCAGATCGTTGATATTGAATCAGGCGAACTTCGTCCTGATTGCAAACTAGTGATGAAGAACCTTCGCGGTAAGCCGGACGCAGATATTCAACACGAGTTGCACCTCAACCAGATTGAAATGGCGTCTCCCATTTGTCAAACGCTTGACGAAGTCGATACGAACCTTCGATCCGTTCGCAAAGCGTTGAACGCGTCCGCAAAGAAATCTGGCTCTGCACTCGCCGCGTCAGGGACGAATCCATTGCCGACGCCAGACGATCCGGTCGCAACACCCGAGGATCGCTACCGAGTTCTGGTCGAGCGATTCCAGCAAATCGCACGTGACATGTTGATCTTTGGATGTCATGTACACGTCGATATGCCGGATCGATATCTTGGAACTGAGGTCATGAATAGAACTCGATGTTGGTTACCGCTGCTTCAGGCGCTCACAGCAAATTCGCCTTATTGGGACGGCCAGGACACTGGATACGCTAGCTATCGTCGAGAGCTTTGGGCACAGTGGCCGATGGCGGGGCCGCCGCCTCATTTTGCGGACTATGATGAATACCAGGCCTGCGCTGCAGAATTGATTCAATGCGGGGCGATTGAGGACGAAAGCTTTCTCTATTGGGATATTCGTCTTCCGATCAAAGTGCCAACGATCGAATTTCGCGGTGCCGATGTGATGTCAAGAGTTGAAGAAACCGTAGGCTACGTAGGGCTCGTTCGAGCGTTGGTTATGGAATCCGAAACGGATGTTATACTCGGAAAGAAGTATCGACAAATTCGACCCGCAGTCCTCTCGTTCGCGATGTGGCATGCGGCGAGATTTGGCACTACCGCGGAGATTGTTGATCCCGTCGAGAAACGACAGAAACTGATCAAGAACTACGCTGACGAGTTGCTCGAATACCTTCGTCCTTCACTAAAAGCCGCTGGAGATGAAGATTGCGTTCAACGATTCGTAGATAACTGTATCGAAAAGGGTTCGGGCGCTACTCGACAAAGAAACGCAGGCGCTGAATCATTCGACCTCGTTGCCGTGGTCAAGCAAGTCGTTTCGGAGACGGCTGAGGTCTAGAGAAACGACTGGGATTGTTTGTAATCCATCAAGTAATTTGATCGGTTCTCTATTTACTGAACATAAAAGCGGACACCCAAGTTGATCAATGGAAAGCAGGAGAGGTTGGACGAGCCCCAGTTTTAGTCATGATTTTCCAGTGACGCCCTCAATGTCGCGATTCGTTCCAATCGACGGTTTCGGAGTTCATTGGGTGTTATGTCTTGCGTGTAGCGAGCAACCATGTTGACCAGCAAGAGATGGTCAATCGGTTTGGCCAGGTAGTCGTCGCACCCGCCATTAAGACATTTTTCTCGGTCGCCCTTCATGGCATCGGCCGTTAACGCAATGATGGGAATTTCGATGCCCGCAAAACGTAATTCTGCTGTCGCTTGCAGGCCATCGACGTTGGGCATTTGCATGTCCATCACGATCAAGTCGAATGGCATACCCGAATCGCGCGCTGCCAGCACCATGTCGATGCCTTTCTGGCCATCTTCGCTAGTGGCAACCGTCGCGCCGGCTTTTTCGAGGAAGTGTTGGCTGATGTGACGTACGTCGCGTCGGTCATCGATCACCAGGATTCGACATCCGAGTGTCCGCAGAACTTTCTCTGCTTCGTAGTCTGCATCGACACGATGATCCATTTTGGGCTGGACCAGTTCGTCATCGCCGGACGCATTGATTGGCAACGTCACGTGGAACCTTGATCCTTTGTCGAGCACGCTCTCAACCGAGATTTCTCCACCCAGCATCTCGATTAACCGTCGACTGATGGCCAGCCCCAGACCGCTGCCGCCATATTGTCGAGTGACTGATGAATCGCCTTGCGAAAACGGTTTGAACAATCGTTCTTGCTGTTGCGGCGTCATGCCAATACCTGTGTCGACGACGGAGAACTTCAGTTGGCCGTCTTTCAAGCTGATGCCTAACGTGACCGTCCCTGCCTGAGTGAACTTAATCGCGTTGCCAATCAGATTAATCAAAACTTGTCGCAGCCGGATCGGATCGGTCTGGATCTTAGCGGGCACGGGCGTTGTGAAATCGGCTTTGAGTGTCAGTTGTTTCTCATTGGCTCGCACGTGCATCAGCGAATCAATGTCGCTGACCAAACGTACCAAATCGGTGGTCTCGAACTCCATGTCCATCTTGCCGGCTTCGATTCGCGATAGATCCAGAATGTCATTGATCAGTTCGAGCAAGAACTCACCGTTGCGTTTGATCACGATCACGCAGTTACGGTTGTCTGGGTCTTCGAGGTGACCGAGCAACACGTCGGCATAACCGAGTATCGCCGCCATCGGCGTGCGAATCTCGTGCGACATATTTGCCAGAAACTCACTCTTGGACTGATTCGCAGCGAGCGCTGCTTGCTCGCTTTCTCGCAATCGATTCTCTTGCAACTTGCGTGCGGTGATGTCCTGAACAATGGCATTCACTGCCGCTACTGAACTTTCACTTTCATGATCATGGGGCGATCGCAATGGGTAGTAGCTGGCTAACCAAGTTCGAATCTCGTCGGATGCAGACGTTCTGCCTACGATTTCAACGTTCAGGATAGGCTGGCCAGTTTCGATCACGCGGCGATATATCGGTCGGAGTTGATCATCGAGTTCCGGCAGCAGTTCGTCGGCTCGCTTTCCAATATGCTCGTACTTTTCAAATCCGTTGATTCGTGCGAGTGTTTCGTTGACGCGAATGAAACGCAGATCGCAGTCAATCAAACACATGCCCACCGGCGCGGACTCGTAGATTAACTCTAGTTCTTCTTTTTGCTTTTCTAGTTCATTTTGAGCAACGCCCAATGCCGCTTCCGCAACGGTTTGATCTTCGATGTCCGAAACTGTGCCGATCCACTCAATCACTTCACCCTCGTCACCAAGCACTGGCACGGCTTCGGAGGTGCACTGTCGGTACGACTGAGTGGCTTGGTTCCAGACTCGTGCGTAGCCCAGGTGGACCGAGAGGGTTTCGCGTGCTTTCTCCCATGCGAGCAGCAATTCACCACGATCATCTTCGTGTACGGCTTCCACCCATCCGTAGCCCTTATGTTGCTCAAATAGTTGTCCCGTGTAACGCTGCCATGAGGCTTGCTCTCGATCAAACCCACCGTTTGGATTGGTCGTCCAAATAATGCTTCGGGTGCCAGTGAGCAAGGCTTCGTAACGCGAGGTGATACGCTTCAGGTTTTGTTCGCTCGCTTCTCGCTGAGTGATCTCAGACTTCAATCGTTCGTTGGTCGCTGCCATCGTCGGAATTGCCATCACCCTCGGAGCGTATTGCACCAGCGACACCACGGTCACCCAAGACACTGTTGCGGTAATGAATTTCATCGCACCAGAGATGCGATAAATCGGGTGCCAGAAGATGATCGCTTCGATCAAGTGAACAGCGCCGCATGCGAAGATAAATGCGCTGAACAACCAAAATAGTTTCGTGAACGGAAAATCACGACGCTTGCGAGCAAAATAGATCAACACGGCGGGAATAGCAAAGTATGCCCCGAACGTTGCGATATCGCTGAAGATATGCAGCCACCCGAGGAATTCCGACCAGTTGCCGCAGTACCACCGCGCCGGGAAATCTGATGTGTCAAAGAAATTGGAGAAGTATTCGCCCATTAACCTTTGCCTCTCAGCTCTGCGACGATGTCCGACTTGAACTTCTTCAAATCGGCAGGGTCATCATAGCGACATCCGGTGATCGAATTGCGAACAGGTGCCTTTCGAACTGAATCCAGCCAACCCCAACAACTCCCGCTGCGCAGCGTCTCCGCCGATACGCCCATCAGGGC
>JBGSNA010000289.1:0-5501 GCA_041739875.1 Pirellulaceae bacterium | reverse complement strand
CGTTTGCCCAGTGATTGATCAGCGTTCTTGCCGTGTGAGCAACAGCCTCACTTGTACAAACGAGGCGATCAAAACTCCTTAGCGGAGACGTCACCAGTTGGCTAATGGCTGAGACGGCATTGGATGAGCAAAGAGCATGCGTGACACCACCCAGTGCTACGCGCGACGGAGCAATGCGATTGCGTGCCCACGAAAGAGATGCCGTTGGAGGCTGGGGCTCCCAAATCACATGACGTTGGGGTTTGCTCATCCAATCCTCAATCGACTTCATATGTCGGATGAGTGATTTTCTGCCGGCCGGAAGCTCCCGTTTCAACAAACTTCGAAGGGCTTTCGCATCCGCATCATTGTCAACAAGAAAATCGATTTGCGGATAGCTACTGTGTCGAAAGAGTGCCGCCAACATCTCCGCGTTAGCGACCTGACGTCCCACTAACCCACGGGGAGCGCCAGAGGCAGCGCTCGTGGCCGGGACGACCGATGTTGTTTCTCCAAAAAAATCCCGGCGATAGTGAATTGTGACTGCGTTCAAGGAATATATCCACAAAAACAACGATTCATGAGTAACGATTCCATCTTAGTCGAAGATGCTTCCGGATGTCACTTCACGAAATCAATTCACTCACGTCTCACCGTACAAGACGTCACCGTACAAGTCGCAAAAAACGATTGTCAAAGTGCTCGACTTCAAGAAAACAGGCGTTGTCCACACAAGGCTTGTAAATTCTAAACGTTTTCATAATCCCCAGTGTTGCGGCGCTTTCCAAAGGCCCAATGAATGCCGAGTCCCTTGACGCAAAATAAGGCTGGTCGATCCAAGCTTGCATTTGTTTCGCGTTTAAAAAATAGCAACCTGAATGCGGATTCAGTGGACGTATAAAACGAACCTCCTTGCCCATCACAGTGCTCTTCAAACTTGGTGCAATACTGACGTCCTGAAAAGGCTTCGTCACGCGGCCAGCAAGGTCACCATCGATATAGCACTTCTTGAACTTTAGATCTTCGCCTCGCTCAAAACGATTCGGAAGCAGCACGTTATCATTTCCGATGTGCGAATTAAACCACCGGAGCTTCTCGAAAAACCAAGCATCATCAATGGCAAGATCGTCCTCAAGGAAACTGTAATAATCATAATTGCCCCATCGATCTCGCAGAATCTCCTGGCATTGAAAACCCAATTCGGTTGGTGAACAATCTAGAGCCACATGGTAATAGAGCGATGATGAGATCATTGCCTCGTCAAGCAAGTGCGAATTGCCGGTCGTCACAACAACGATGTGGACTTCATGGCGAGAGGAAACATTAGCAGGAACGGTTTTTCGGTCAACCAATTGAATCATTGCTTGCGAAGCACCGAAGGACTGGTGGAGTGACATCAGTGTCCGCAAGACCGCAGCTTGCCGCGATTCGATGGGCGCAATGACCGATCCATGCCGTCTTTTGAGATTGTCGTTTTCCCAGCCTGACTGGTCACGGTTGAAAAAATGAGGGATGACAAATAATAGTCGCATCGATTGAGCCCTAACGATCCGACCGAGTAGTGTACGTGCATTCCAACTCGCGTCAAACGAAATTTGTACCGAACTAGATTGCGAGCATAATCTGGCGGGTCTAAATCTCGGAAAGCGAAGAGTCACTTATGGTCACAATTATTCAAAAACCCAAGAAAGCCATCAGAATTCAGTTTAAGCATGCTAACGGCAAATCGCAAAGTCTCTATCCCGGCGAGATCGTGAAACTTGCCGCGAATTCATCGGCAGCAAAATTGACCACATTGTCAGTAACCAGGTTAATGGCGCAGACCCCGACCGAGATGTAGTAGGGTGGATTGCAAAACTGCCCTCCAAGTTGCACGGCAAGTTAGTCAAAAAGGGACTTGCGGCACCTAGGATAGTAAAGGAATTATCGCGATCACCCGGGCCGAAGTTGACACATGCCTTAAAAGAGTGGACCGACAAATACATCAAGAATCATCCCGGCAAGTCAGGGGCAATTGAGCGCCGGAAATAACTGCGCGCAGCCTCTGCAAGAAGTTTGGTAACGATCGACGCATCACCGACATCAACGCCGGAGATGCAGTGGACTTCCGGAAGCCGACAACTTGTGTATCGCTTGCTGAGCTATCGACCATCGGTGGACTGGCTGCTTCTCATGGATCGCGATGTGCGTCGACCGCTTCGATGTTGACGATGGAGACGACCACGAAGTCAGTGTCCGGATGCACTGTTACCGCCGTAGCGCCCAACCCAACCGAGAACCCCAATCCATGCGAACCAAAACCACCGATCTAAGCCGCCAGCAACCCTGGCCGATCGGCCGCTGCGCCGAAAATACTTGCAAGTTTCAAATCAGCGAACGCTTGTTTAAGGTCTAGTGGATACGAGCCACCGGTAGAGATATAAAACTGGTTAGCAATTGGCAATGTCTTGCTGACTGGACATGCTGATGATCACTGTCTTGCGAGCTAAATTTG
The DNA here is from genome assembly GCA_041739875.1 of Pirellulaceae bacterium. Classification (GTDB taxonomy): domain Bacteria; phylum Planctomycetota; class Planctomycetia; order Pirellulales; family Pirellulaceae; genus JBBSJZ01. Next base: position 3,028 of record JBGSNA010000289.1, on the reverse strand, counting down.
ATGGCTAACTTTCTTTCGACCTTAGTCGCGTGCTTGTCTGTTCTTAGCATTTCGATGCTTTTCCCCGCCGAGGCCCAGTCCCAAGAATCGAGAACATGGACTGACAAAACAGGCGGCTTCTCAGTCAGTGCCGTTTTGGACTCTGAGGACGTGACGTCTGTTCGGTTGACGACGGCGGACGGTCGACAAATAACGGTCCCCAAAAGCAAGCTCAGCGAAGGCGATCTAAACTTCTTGAAGTCGAAACAGGCTGCGAAGAGCGAACCGTCAGCGTCGGATGTTGAAAGTTTGCTGACGAAAACGTTGGCTGGATCGACGGTGACCGGAAGTGCCAATGACACGTTGCAGGACTTTGTCAGCCGACTGAACGTGAACGTTTTTGTGGATCTCGCCACATTAGCCGAAATCGGTCTATCGCCGAACGTTCCGATTGACAGTAGTTCCCAGGCGAAATCGCTTGCCGAGCAGTTAGACGCGGTCTTGAGCAATATCGAATTGACTTGGTATCGCTTAAGAACGGTCTTGGTGATCTGTACGCGGGATGGTGCGGAACGTCGTGCGCTCGATCCCATGGTTTACCGCATTCCCATCCCTCGAAACGATTTCACTTCGGTATCAAGCAAGATCCAAGCGGTGCAACCGGATAGTTGGGAGGCCTTGGGCGGAAGTGGCAGCATTCAGTTGCTTCCGGGCGCTGTCGTGATCATGCAAACACCCGAGGTGCATCGAAAACTCGCGAGCCAACTTAGTTTGCGAGCAACACCACGTCGCTATATCCATCCTCTCGACGATGAAATGGTTTCGGTCAACATCGTGGGTGGAACTCTGCGGAGTTTTGCCCAAGAACTCGAAATGCAAGTGAATCGCAAAATTGTTGTTTCCGATTCAAACGCAGATCGCCAAGCACCGATTGCAAAATTGGTGCACGTCTCAGCAAAGGACGCACTCGATTTGGTGTTGGGTCAAGTGGATTGTCATTGGCTCGAGAATTCGGGCGGTTTGCAGATCGCCACGAGAAGCGAAGCCAAGAGCAATCTTGAACCGCGGACAATCTCCGTGGCGTTTGCATCGCCGCCAGTCGCCTCTTTGATCACCAACGCGTTGATGTCCGTGGTCGCACCAGACTCTTGGCAACCACTTGGCGGCGCTGGAACAATTGCGTTTGCAGGTGGAAAGAGCTTCAACATCTCTCAAACCCAGCCCGTCTATCGCACGCTAGGGCAACTGCTCGCTGAACTGGGCAACTCGCCGAACTGATACCTCGATCGCACGCGACCAAATCGCATGACGCCGCCAGAGTGCAACAGAACAAGTTGCTAGTCGCGATGCAATTTCAACTCCCGATTATCAAGATCAGCAATGGCGAAGATTGGGGAATTGTACAGCGCAAGCACAATTCGGCCGACACCACTACATGGCGCACTTGAATCGCATTGTTGCGATTGAATGACAGCGCAAAGTGATTTCTTAACGCCGCCCCGGTTTTTTCGGGGGGACTGGCGAGCCGACTAACGTAGACCGCACGTAGTTGGTTGCAGAAAAAACCCGCAGGTTTTTGGGGGGATGGGGGGCCTAGATTCTGCGGCACGTCGAAGCGGGCGACCGTGAGGAACCCAACACGCTCGCAATGTCACAAAAACGAGTTGCCTGGGTTCCTTCCTGGGCAATTGCCGACTGAGATACGCAGCCACAAAACCCCACCGGTACGCAGCTGCCCTATCTTTCCCGAGCTACGGCAGCACCTGCTGCGAGCAAAAGAATATGCCCCCGATGGTGCCGAGTACGTGCACACCAGGTACAGCCACGATGCCAATATCCTGACCACCCTGGAAAAGATTGTTACCAAGGCAGGTTTGGTGCCTTGGCCTAAGCTGATGCAGAAAATGCGAGCAACCCGAGAAACGGAACTGATTGCCCTCTATCCTGCAAAGGATGTAACGGGCTGGCTGGGCAACATCCCAGCGGTGGCAAGTAAGCACTACGCCATGACGATGCAAGCATCATTCGACCGAGCGGTTACCGATGGTGCCAAGATTGCAGGGGTAACTTGTGGGGTACTTTCAAAAGTACCCCTGAAAGTACCACCGACATTGCAGGACAAGGGTGTCTTAAACGACGACACGAAAAAAGCCGATGCAGGAAATCCCGTAAATAACTGGGGATGTCTTGCATCGGCTCTGAGTGTCTTGCCGCTAAGCTACCCCGCAAGGACAGACCCGACTGCGGAAAACACGGTACTTGGTGGCAGTGGTGACGGAACTACCACAGAAACTACCACACAACCTGCAGCAGCCATGTTTGCCGATTGTGTACGGCAGCATCTGAATGCTGACCAGCTGCACGAACTGATGCGGGAACTGGCTGGGGTGGTGGCAGAATAGGTGCCCCATGGCTGCTGGGTCCTAATCGGTTTGATGCTGTGATGCGGTTGGAATGCAGCACGATTGTGCTGGTGAAAGTTAGTGTGTTGATGACGGAACGAAAAAAGCCTACGAGGGGGTTTGCACGATGATGACTACCGAAACTGAACCCTGGCCCTTGGATGCCGAGCAGCGGCAGCTGGTGGTCAGCACCGTGATGCATGTGATGACAACCAGCACCGACCCTCGAGAGCAATTAGCAGCGGCTCGAGTAATCCTGAGCATGGACCAGCAAAACATGCAGTGGAGCCAGAAACGCGATATCCAGCTGCGGCAGGCAATCTACCGACTAGCAGCAGAACGTGGCATCAAACTGGCCTGACCACCCAGCAGGTTTTTTTGTTTCAGCCTGCCGGACGGACTGTGTTTTACGACATTGGGACTCATTCAAACCGCGATAGAACGGGAACTGAGCAGGGACCCAAACAGCCTGGGTGCGGGGCGGTGGCGTATTTCTGCCGCAGCCACTGCCCACGATATCCTGCACCCGCACGTACAAACTTCCGCAAAATTCAAGGTTTGCCCCTAACACAGCGGGAACGCATGTTGAGATTATTTGCTGGGTGTTGTTGCGTTTGACATTCGTGAGACAATGCTATCGGCCTAGC
>JBGSNA010000260.1:0-2320 GCA_041739875.1 Pirellulaceae bacterium | reverse complement strand
AGTACCAGTTCCAGGACGCCGTGATCGAAGCATTCCAGTCGCTGAGCGGAGGCGACGTCATTGCGTTTGGCGACACGAACACCGGCGAGCCACACTTGGACGAGGAGGCCAATTTCTTCAACGCCAGAGAGGCCGCGTGGTTCGACCAGATCCGCTCCGTGGGTTGGGTCGACGTATGGTGGCACCGCAACCCAGACGCTCGCGAGTACACGTGGTACTGGATCAACAAAACCGGGTTTCGCATCGACCAAGTCTTCGTAACCACCTCGATCGAATCCAGCCTCTCAAACGTCCGCTACGAATGGGACAAATCTGGCGGGGTCGACCTTTCCGAACACGCCGCTGTCTTATTCGAGTTAGTTTGCCATTGAGACACTAAATACGTATGGGATAATTAATTACAATCTCTTCAGATTCGGCGTCGCTAAGAAGCCGAGTGTGGCGGCCGGCACGTAGTTGCAGATTTCAACAACAGGACTCTTGAATTGGCACGCAAGGTTACCGACAGCGAAATCGATAAATTGTCTTCAATGACGACTGAGGCTCTCGTGAAATACTGGCTATGCAAGCTAGACGGGAATAGCAAAGCGGAACGAACAATTAATCTGCACGCGGTAATGCTTCAGATATCGACGCTGAAGTCGAGAAACATTCGTGCGGATGTCGAAAAAGCGGCAAGGCAGCTTTATCCAGATCGGTCGACAAGAGTTCGCCTGCTTCGGCTTAGTGATATTCCTTTACAAGAGCTGAGGCGAGCCATGAAGTCGTTTAAAGAGGTGAAAGAAAAGACTCGCGGCGATGGCCGATCTAGTGCGGTTTTAAGCACGACGCACCTCGAAGCTCTTAGTCGATGCCGATCAACTAATCGTCGACTCGAGTTGCTTAAGAAATGTGGCGAGAAAGGCTGGACAGCCCAGGAGTTAAGGGAGAGAGTCGTCGATCGAACGGAATGGAAATCGACTCGGCCTCTCGAATTGGCCAAACGAATTCGATCCAAGGTCGACCAACTTTCGCAGGTCCTGATTTCGGGCGACCAAACAACGCTGCTCGAGGCTGTAGACGGGGTGAGACCTCGTGACGTTGACGATGCCGTTAAAGAATTGAAAAATGCAGCCATAGAACTGAGGGATCTTCGAGACAAGATCACGCGAAAAGCGAATGAGTTGGACGCCGCATCTGCGAAACTAGTCCGAAAATCAAACAGGTCTTGAGTTCAATTAACCAGCGTTCTTGACCGACGAAACCCAAATGCTGAGCCTGGACCCGCGTACAGAGCTTCCGAAGGCTCACGCCCGCCCCAACCAAGAATGGCCGCTGTCGTCTGGTTGGAGAATCGTGCAAAGTTTCCAGAAATATCATGGTTGAAGCGAACGGCGACAGGGACACTTAGCCACCTTATCGCTGCAAATAGCACTGTCGTAAGTTGCAGACTGGTCTCAAGTTTTATAGCGTTGGAATCGTTGAGAATCCAAGTGCGCGGCCATCAGTTCAGTCGACGTTTAGGAGCGTTGTTCAAGTTAAGCAGAGTGGCCCGCAAAATGGCCCGCGTTTCATGGGGATTTGCTTAAACGCCCGTGAAACGCTAACTTATTGGAGTCCTAGTGGGGGCACTTTTACGAATGCTCTGTGATTAGCGGTCTTTTCCGCGACCTGCCGTTCGGTGGCAGAGCACACTTTCCAAGGCTTCCAAACGGGAACTTTCCCGTTTGGCTTATGAAATGTGCTTCTATGCCCCGTTTGACGAAGGTTCTGCCGCAGTATCGCAAGCACTCCAGCGGTCAGGCCCGGGTCACGATCAATGGTCGTGACTATTTGCTCGGTCCCAACGGCACAAGGGCGAGCAAGGTCGAATACGACCGAATCATGTCCGAGTGTCAGTTTGCGGGTAAAACCGGCCAGTGATTTGCGGGTCAAAACCGGCCACCGCAGATCAGGAGCGAATTTGCTTTCAGGTTTCTCCAAGCACCATGCGTGCTGGAGGAACCCAACATGGCAAATCATCTTTCTATGGCCAATTTACAAGCGATCGCTGCACTTCACCGCAGCGGTCATTCCAACCGACACATCGCCCGAGTCCTGGGCGTCAATCGTGAAACCGTTGGCAAATACGTCAGCGAACTTCAAAACCAGCCAAACCCGCAAACCCGCAAACCCGCAAACCGGCTCCGGCGATCCACCGCCCGAGCCAGCGACCATCTCAAACGCAGGGCCGGTTAGTTCGTGCGAACTGTTTCGGGAACAGATCATCGCCTGGCTCGAAGCCGGACTTTCGATCAAGCGAATCCATCAAGACTTAACTTACGAGCACGGTTACACCGGC
>JBGSNA010000391.1:0-14510 GCA_041739875.1 Pirellulaceae bacterium | reverse complement strand
TTTTTTGAGTGGATCACGGCTATCCTTGCCAACGGCCTGTCGTTTGGAAATGAATTCACTCGCACCTGTAGTGCGAATTTTTCACAACGGCGAGGCCATTTTTTTTCGTGAAACACGAAGCCCTAAGCTGGACGGTCTCTTCAGGCGATTCGTCTCCACATGGCACAAACGGTGGCATGATTCGTTATTGGGAAACGGAGACTTTGCTGGGCAACGACTGGACGCACGACGGATCGCGTCGGCGAAATGAAGACGGGCATGCGAAACGACATCCTCGCTGATCACCCCGCCAAACTACCGCCATTACAATAAGCTGAAACAATCAATGCCACTGATGTTTCAACACCGATTGCCACACGCTGCACCAGAGAGAAAACGCCCACCCGAAGTGAACTACCGTTGAGTTCGCCAGCCGCGTGGAAAGGTTCTCGAATTCGCTTTCCCAGTTGCCAACCAACGGATTCAGCAACGCGTCGGCTTGAGACTTGCGTTGCTTCAATTGCTGAAAGAACGAGAGCACCGAAAAGGCTTTGTCTTTTGACTAACCCAGACCGTAGACTTGGTAGGCGACGTTGACTTCGACGCCAAGCTCGCTTCTGCCGAGCAGCCCCAGAGCTTTGTCGCTCGAGTAAACGGCTTCGGTTCGCTGAGCCAGTTTAATTTTGCCGGCCGTAGTGACGCGCCCGCGTTGCAGCGGAGGATTTTTAGGGGGTTCGCGTTTCCTCCGTTTGTCTTCAGCTTTCTCTAAATAGGTTTCGTCGAGTCGCTCAGTGGGATTCTTGCATTTAAGCTGCACCTCGAGCTCAGCGATTCGCTGTAGGTGTCAGGAGACTTACTGCAATGCTCTCGCGAAACGGCTCCTGAGACCTTTGTTTTCTCACTGGAATCTTTGATTTCTTGAAACGACTCTTGAATTCATAGATTTCTTTCGGGCAAGAAGATTTCCTTCAAAACCGCAAGTCGCTTGCGGTTTTAAATGCTATGCCGAAATTACAGGCGTCATCGTCTGTCTTGGCAAGTACCTCAATCACTAGAACGTGCCATCAATCACTTCGCTAGTCGCCCGCGTGCCAAGCGCACCCCAAAGGCCAAATGGGCTTTGTGTACCTGCCGGTAGCTCGGCGATTTTCACCTGAGGGGAATTCGCATTACCGGCTTCAATTGAATCAGTAATAAATTTGACCGCTCCATCGCCCATTAGCACGTGAGTACCGCCTTGGTGGCGACTGCTGGTCGAAGTGATGTACTCCTCGTGATAGTTGCCGTGGTGACACGTTTCAGAATTGGGTGGCAACATTGTGAAAAAGGCTGAATAGAGTGCATTCGCCGCCATCCACTTCGATCCACGTCGGTCTTCGACTGAAGCGCTAATTGAGAATGCACCTCCTGGTGGACTGCGCCAAAATCGAGGACGCTGAGGATCGATAGCACCCTTACAACGCAAAATACCACCAGTTTGCCATTGAGCAGCTGTTCGCCCGCCGGCACCAATGGGGGTCGTGCGAATGTCGTTATCGCCAAGATCCGTCGCAATCTCACCGCACATAATTGTATTGGCCAATCCATCGAGAATATCCCGAAAGCCGGTTTGCTTCCGATAGATAAAGGCGCCTCGTGAGGAAATAGTGACATAGCTGGCATTGGTGGCATTAACCACACCAGCCTGATTGACATACGTCTCGGCATCGCGAGTAGCATGATTCGCATCACCCCAGCACGCGGCATAGTTCGTGCGTCCCATGCTCGGAAGGCCCTTTCCAGGATCACTCGGACAGCGATAGCCAGCGATGTCAGTGAGCCAAGGTGCATAGGGATTCGCAGTCATTTTAGCCACCGTGGTCGTTGGAAGTGGCCCCATTGCCTGCCAAACTCCAGTGGTGGTCACATACGGATTGCTGATTTGCTCCCACAGCGCTTGCTGTTCAATGAACGGTGCAATACCTACCAGAAAACTGAGACGGTAGTAGCTGTTTCCACCACCTCCAGGACCGGGAGCGGGCGTATCGTAAAGTGCACCGCTAAAGTTATAAGTTCCCGTGCCTTGCTGAGGCATTCGATCATAGGCCGAGTGATAGTTATGGATCGCCAAGCCAATTTGCTTGAAATTGTTACTACAGCTCATTCGACGAGCGGCTTCTCGAGCTGCTTGAACTGCGGGTAACAACAAACCAACCAGCACACCAATGATCGCAATGACGACCAATAATTCCACGAGAGTGAAGCCGTTATGACTTCGGCAATTCGATCGCATAGAAATAACTCCAGAAATTGTGTTGAAATGACATTAGATTTTCGGACACCACAGAATCGTTAATCGACGAGATCAGTGGAGGCGGCAGGATCGAGTTCCAAATCACCGTATTTTTCGACGTGAGCTTTCATCTCATCTTCTGTTGCAACAACGCCTCCCGATTCACCACACCCAACGATTGCTGAAATAATAAAAAGCACAAAGAACAAGTGACGATATCGAAGCATCAAATTGAATCCAGATCGGGAGAAAGCGGCAAATAAGGCTCTTTGAACGGAACGCCTTAAGATGACTCAAGATAGCGGTTCAGTAACATAGCAACAATGTAAATCCCATTTTTTTGTAAGAATTCGGTCGCCTCGATGTGCGTGATTTATAAAGTGCTGAATTCAGGTGAAATGAACGGACTCTGGAAGAGGACAAACGTACAAAGGGTATTTATGTTCTGTCCAAACGTTTGCAAATCACGAGTCTGAAATCTTATTAGGTAAGGCGGTAAGCGCATGTTGCATTGGTGCGCAGTTTGCGTCTTCATCGGTAGTTGTCGTTGCTGCGATGTTGTCTGTCACTCGACACCCAACCGTTCTCTATTCACTGTTCAAAGGCAATAAGCTGTTCAAGTCGAAACGAATGTGTGAACCGGATTAGTGAACGATGTTGTCTAGGCTGCGTAGTCGCTTGCATAGAACTTCTGAAAGCTACTCTTTTTGTCGTTTTGGCTTTAAGCTGCCTCACACCGCTCTATTTTGAGAAGCCTGCACTGCGCGCATCATGGAAGTTGCCCAAAGCGGCTATACTTGAATGGACACGCCCACCGCTCCCCATTACCGCTACGTAAACATGCGTCACTTTCTTGTTGCTCTCTTCTTGCTTGTAATCGCCGCCCCAGGGATGGCGCAGCAAGCGGACTTCGCACACCAAATCGTTCCGATTCTCCGAGAGAAATGTGGCGACTGTCACGCCGGAAATCAGAAAGAAGGAGCGTTTTCGATCAACACTCGCGAGTCAATACTCGCGGGGGGTGAATCAGGCATCGCGGTGACTGTCGGTCAAAGCCAAGAAAGTGACTTGATTCAGCGTGTCAGTTCGACGGACGAGTCCGTTCGCATGCCGCCCGAAGGCGAACCTCTCAATGCGAAGCAGATCGCCTTGCTTGCACAGTGGATTGATGAAGGAGCGAACTGGGAACCAGGTTTCGCGTTTGGTGCGCCCGTGTACGAGCCTCCCTTAAAGCCACGGATGCCAACGTTGCCACCAGCGGTTGCCGGTCGCGAGCATCCGATCGATCGCATCCTTGATCACTTCTTGATGGTGGAGAACCGACCTTTGCCCGATGCGCTCGAGGATCAAGCTTTTCTACGTCGAGTCTCGCTCGACCTGATCGGGTTGTTACCGACACCGGACGAACGTGAAGCGTTTCTTCGTGACCCAGCCACCGATCGAAAAGAACGGATTATCGAATCGTTGCTGGCACGCGATATCGACTACGCCGAACACTGGCTTTCGTTCTGGAATGACCTGTTGCGAAACGATTACTCAGGTACTGGCTTCATTACGAAAGGTCGAACACAGATCAGCGAATGGCTTTACGAATCGTTGACTGAAAACAAACCCTATGACCAATTTTGTCGCGAGCTCATCGCTCCGCCCACGCCAGACAGCGCCGGTTTCGCTAATGGGATCCGATGGCGAGGGGAAGTCAGTGCCGGCCAGACTGTGGAAATCCAGTTTGCTCAAAGCGTCGGCCAAGCATTCCTTGGTATCAACTTAAAATGTGCCTCCTGTCATGATAGTTTCATCGATCGCTGGACTTTGGATGATGCATTTGGATTGGCGGCGATTTATTCACAGCAACCGCTGGAGTTGCACCGATGTGACAAGCCGACTGGGAAAATGGCGACCGCCGCATGGATTTTCGATGAACTAGGCGATGTTGATCCTGAGGCGTCACAGCCCGAACGACTCAAGCAACTCGCCGATTTAGTCACCCACCGTGACAACGGCCGATTTGCTCGAACGATTGTCAACCGTCTATGGCATCGAATGATGGGAAGAGGCATTGTGCATCCGACGGACGCGATGCAAACCGAACCTTGGAACGCTGACCTCATAGATTTCCTTGCAGAAGACTTTGTAAACAATGGATACGATCTCAAGAAGTCACTTGCTCTGATTGCGTCGTCTCACGCGTACCAATCCAAGGCTGAGCGAGTAACTGAGCAGACCGATGCTCAGGGATATCAGTATGCCGGTCCTCGCTCGAAACGACTCACTGCCGAACAGTTCATGGACTGCGTGTGGCAATTGACCGACACGTCGCCCGTGAGCATCGACGCGCCCTTTGTGCGAGGTCGCATTGACCCGAATAGCGAAGTCGTTTCGCGTCTCAGCGGTGCATGGATTTGGAATCAAGCCGATGTGTCAAATGTGCCCGTTGATCGCTCAATCGCCTTTCGAAAGGAATGGGCCCTCGATGACGTACCGAAGCAAGTGGTTGCCGTCGTTTCCTGTGACAACGCGTTCAAGCTCTATGTCAACGGAACACTCGCAGGCGAGGGAGACGACTGGATGTCGCCTAAGCTACTCACGATTCCTCAGCTAAAAAGAGGCAAGAATGAAATTCTTGTTGTCGCGACGAATGCAGGCAAAGCGCCAGGTCCCGCTGGGCTGTTCTTCGAAGCGCGATGGACGGACCTCGATCGAAACCCAGCATCGCTTGCTTCCGACGATTCGTGGCAGTGGAGCGAGAAGCTGCCCAATAATCGCGGCAAGTACAAAGAGTTGCCGGATGATTGGCAGCCCGCTGCGAGTGTCAATGACCAAAAAGTTTGGATGCCTAGGATCGAAAACACGATCAAGCTGTTGTTCTCACGTGGCGACTCCGTCGCCGGCAAGATGACTCGTGCGTCGCTATTGGAGAGTGACTTTTTAACGCGTTCTCTCGGCCGTCCCAACCGAGACCAGATCGTCAGCGTTCGACCGCTCGAATTGACGACGCTTGAAGCAATCAACTTGTCGAATGGCGAAACGCTCGCAGACCTGCTCAAACGTGGCGCCGTCAATTTACTCAAAAGAGAATGGCGTTCTTCCGAAGAACTGGTTCAGTGGCTATTTAAGTTTTCTCTTACCCGCGATCCAACGGCTGAGGAATTGCAAACGCTAAGCGAAATCATCGGTCCGGAGCTGACGGCAACCGCCGTTGAAGATGCATTATGGGCGACGGTGATGTTGCCTGAATTTCAAGTCGTTCGGTGAGCCGATCACTCGTTCCGATCCACCTTATTGTCAACAAGTCATCCGATTTAGACGTTGAAAACGAGAATCATGTCAGCAAACTACCAGCGTCGCGAGTTTATGCGCCAAATGGCGGCCGCCGGAGCCGCAACATTGGCTGCTGCGGAACCCTGCTTTTCACTGGGTGCAACCACCGCAGCGTTCGAACATCCTCAATCGACCGCCGATTCATGCATTCTGCTTTGGATGGGCGGAGGCATGGCTGCGCCAGACACCTTTGATCCGAAGCGATACGTACCGTTTGAAGTTGGCCGATCGGTCGGCGACGTTGAGAGCACCTTTCCAGCGATCGACACTGCGGTGGATCACATCAAGATCACATCGGGACTCGAGAATATTGCTCAAGTCATGGACCGCGCAACGTTGATTCGGTCGCACGTGTTGCCTGATCTTGGCAGCATCCTTCATTCGCGACACCAATACCATTGGCACACCGGATATGTTCCACCCCAGACGGTTGCGTGCCCTCATCTCGGAGCTTGGATGGCACGAGTACTTGGTTCACTCAATCCAGTCATGCCGGCATTCGTCAACATCGGCCAACGTCTGGAAGGCGTCGGCGAGCAAGAGGAGCTGAAGGCGTTCACAACCGCTGGCTTCTTCGGTAGCGAGTTCGGCCCCATGAATTTGCCTTATCCCGAGGAAGCGTCCCAGTCGGTTCGTCCACCCAAAGGAATGCAAGCGACTCGCTTTGAGAACCGTGATCGACTTTTCAAGAAACTTGTCGACCAGTCGCCCCAGCGAGAGTTTATCGGTGACTTCCAGCGAGAGTCGCAACTGCGAGCGATGGCGAATGCGTATCGGCTATTGAGTGCGAAAGAACGTGAAGCATTTGACATCTCCTTGGAACCGAAAGAGAGCTACGAGAAGTACGATACGGGTCGATTTGGACGAGGTTGCTTGCTCGCTCGGCGACTCGTCGAAAACGGAGCTCGTTTCGTTGAGGTCACAACGGAGTATGTGCCGTTCCTGAACTGGGACACGCATGCAAACGGACATGAAACGTTGACTCGCATGAAGCAAGAAATCGACCGCCCCATCGCACAATTGATCTTGGATCTCGAGAGTCGTGGCTTGCTTGACCGGACACTGGTCATCCTCGCAAGTGAGTTTAGCCGCGACATGATTATGGAGGGCAAGCCAGGTTCAACGGCCAACGACCAAGCGACGGAGAAGGTCGACACGTTACAGGAAATGAAACACTATGGCCAACACCGCCATTTCACTGGTTCGTCATGCGTCGTGATGTGGGGCGGCGGAGTCAAACGCGGTCATCTCCACGGTGCCTCGGCACCCGAGCGACCGTTTGTGGCGGTGAAAGACCCGTTGTCCGTCACCGACCTTCATGCGACCGTGTTTACAGCCATGGGAATCAGCCCGAAAACTGTGTTCGACGTAGAAAAGCGTCCCTTTTATGCAACCGAAGACGGCAAAGGCATTGCCCGCACTGAAATCTTTGGCGCCTAGCTGGACACCGCCAAGTTCGATTTTTCGTTTAACAGTCAGCCGCAGGCGTAGTATTAACGATGCGCTCGTTTGCCTTCGGCTAACGGTTAACCGAAGTTGGCGCTGTCCAGCTAGGATCTTTGGCGTCTTTCACTCTGTCGATCAAAACTCAGTCGACTAACTTAATTTCCTTTCGTAGCTTAAGCCGACCGAGAGGGTGTTCGCCGATCAGCCAGACTTGTATTGTCCCCGTCTTTTGCAGTAGCCCTGCAGGCACGGTGACCAAGCCGCTTTCTTGCTGCTGTGAGGTAAGAAACAGCAGGTGCCGACCGTACGTATCCGCTTCATTCCACAGGTACACAGCGATGATGTTGATGTTCTCGCTCGAAACCTCGACGTCCCACGCTTGAGCGATCGATACGCTGGTCCCAGGGAGTCGGATATCCATGTCACAAATCGCGAACTCACAGACATTACTATTCGAGCCGTCGGCATGCTCGACATAGGCGGTGTAGTCACCATAGACATCCAATGTCCGCTCGATGATCCCGGTCTTGCTCAATGGGATCGACTCCATTGTCTCATCATCGCGACGAATCACGAGCGTCTTTAGCCCCAAGGAGTCACGGTCCATCACATTGAACTTCCCAGATTCTCCGCGTTGATACGGAACCCAATCTCCGAGATCGAGCAAGAGAGAGCGATTGATCTTCGGCTTGATAGCGTCTGACTCAGGGTTCGGAAACAGAAACGACTCAGCCCGATTGCCCTGGTGCCAAGCTTCTCGATCGCTGATATGCAAGAGTTGTTTTTTTCGAGCAGCTAGATGTGCATCGAACTTCTCGGCGGTGTAGGTTTTCGTGGCGGTCGTGGGCGGCCGGCTTTCATCGACTCGAACGGAGGCAACGCGTCCATTCTCATCGCGAATGACGGCGGTTACCAACTCTACATGTGACCCGGACGATGATGTGCTCGGCGGTGTGTAAATCACGTCACCCACCTGGACCGTTCGCGCCGACTGGTTCGCCACGACCTCGACGCCCTTACTGACGTCCGGCCCATATCGGCGGCTGACCTCAGGAAACCCGCAATCCAAACCGTAACTGGTATAGGATGAGCAAACAGCGCCATAGTAGCATGCGGCGTTGGAGACTTTGCCAGTTAAATTCTCTGTGTAAACGACGCTTTACGGATTCTCGACGGGATCATCGGCAGCAACGCTTCCGACCCAGCCGACCCACATGTTCATCACGAGGTACCCTCTCTGTCTTGCCCAACATGCTCGAGTCGTCAACATATCGATCCATCGATGTTCAGTGAGTGATCATTATTCAGTCCACCGCGATGGCTTCAGTCAGTAAGTGCCCATGTGAACTGGTTCTCGCCAGACTCGCTCACCTGTGCAGACAAGTTAGCGGTCGCAACTTCACTGTATCGTTTAGGCAATAATGAAGTGGGGCCTACCAAAACATCGCTTGCGTCATTTTTGAGTTCGGCTGCAAAGTCGTCCTCCATATCCGGGTTCGCCGTACTCATATCGAACTTTGAGACGGCCACCTTGTAGTCTCCGGGTACAGCGCCGTCATTGGGGTTGAATGTCCGTAGGCTATAGTTCCCGTCTCGATCGGTGATCGAAGTGGCCGCAAAACCAGGTTCCACTGTGGGAGCAAATAAGACGGTCGCTCCCTCGACAGGCTGGCCTTTGTACGTCACTGTCCCCGAAACCTTCACCACCGTCGGTCGGTTCGGGTCCACTTGCGATCCACAGCCAGATATGACCAACGCCAATCCACTGGCCAATACAGTTATAAGTCGAGTCATCGGTAGAAACGATTCCTTGAAAGTGTTTTCGAAAAGGTGTGAAAGTGGGTGACCATAAATTCACTCGGAAATACGTAACCGAATGCAAAATGAGCGCGAATGAGTTCGCGAGCGGACGAAATGAATCTACCGATAGGACGGCCTTTACATGCCGTCAACAGAATGATCCGGACCTCCTGAAAAGGCCGTCCTACAGAATGCGGCGCGAATCTTTTCAACTGCCGCTCGCCTAAGTCGCAGAACGCTCACGCTTAATACTCGCTTGGTGTTTCGGAGCCTCGAACAGAGCCGAGAGCTCCCCAAATACCATAAGGCGACCTTCCGCCCATCGTCCGCTCATCTGGCGCAGCCAAGTTGCCTGTGTCAATACTTTCCGTAACGAAGCGCACGGCACCATCAGCGAGAAGTACCTGAGCACCGCCGGTGTGATGACTTGTAACAGCCCATTGGCCACGACGATTACTATTGTCATCTTGGGAAATGCAAGTCGGGGAATTTGGAGGCAGGATCGTATTGATGCCCGTGTAAGGCGCACGGCCGTGATACGCATATCGTCCTCGCCAAGCGACCGTATCAAGCCCAGCGCGAAAGAGTCTTGGATTGTTGGGGTCTAAGACGTTTAAGCAGGTGATCGGGCTATTCACCACCGACGTTGGTTGCCCACGCACGACGCCACCAAATACCGAATTGTTGATATCGCCAGTCGCCATTTCACCCATGGCGATCGTGTGGCTCGTCCCATCCAAGATGTCCCGGAAACTACGCGTGGTGAAAACACCAAACAGACCCCGGCAATTCCTCCGAGCATTCACCGTATTGGCGTGCGTGTCGATGTTGACATTGTCTGGGCTGGTGTGTTGCACAGCAGCAAAACTGCTGTCACCCGCTGAGTAGCCATAGTTGGTATAGCAATTCCAGCCGGGGACACTTGAGGGTGGCGACGACGGACACACGAACGTGGGGACTTGCACCGTGTAAGGTGTGTAACTTCCATCGCTTGGGATCGATCCCCAAGGTTGGAATCGGACACCCGCTGCATTCGTATGCGGATTGGCCATCTGCTCATACAGTGCCGTCTGCTCAAGGAATGAAAGTATCCGCGCGTTCGCGCCGCCATTCATGCCGTTGGTGGTGGCATTTTCCCAACCCGTGCCTCCTTGCCGAGGTGGGAAGTAGTTGAATGCACCATGATAATTATGCAGGGCTAAACCGAATTGCTTCACATTGTTCGAGCACGACATGCGCCGCGCGGCTTCACGAGCAGCTTGAACCGCAGGGAGCAGGAGCCCCACCAACACACCGATGATGGCGATCACCACCAAAAGTTCCACTAACGTAAACGCGTGCAATCGTGTTCGGCGAAAAGGGAAGGCGTGTCGAGCCATACTGGATTTGTCTGCGTATCGAATCACTACTTTAGCTCCATTGCTACTTGAGTTGAATTGAACGAACCACGGTGAATGGTGGGGCGTTCGGAAACGCAGGCCATCTACGGGCACGATGTATTCGACGATGCCCCAGAAGTAACTGGCGTTTGTTAACCAAGATCTTCACAGAGAAGTGTGAAGTAACGAAGAAGATGGTGCTCGATCTGTGTAAAACCAAGAGAAAACAAAGCACTGTCATGGCCCAACTTGCAATCACCCGCCCTTGCGAGGTGTGCGTGCATCACTGCAAACAACCCGACTAAGAAATATCAGCCGCTACATCACCATCGCTGGTTCGAGATACGGCGTCGAGCGGCAGCTTCACCTCGTGAACACTTGGTGCGGAGTATTCATGGAGATCATCGTCGTGAAGTAACTCCATTAAGTTCTTCTCGATCGTGGTGCAGATTTCGTCCAGTGGCAAGTAGTCAACCCTGCGAGTGTCAAACGGGTTCTGCAGCTCCATGCCAATTCGATCGAGAGACAAAAGCATGTACGCCAACAACATGATGAACAGCGGAATCAACCAAACTCGATGAGATTCATCGTCACCAAGAATCGCACCGAACAATGTTCCCTCGAAGTCATGTAGCAGCGTCAACGGTAACGCCGCGAGAAGTATGAAAATGAATTGTCGTACCTGAATGGCTCCCGAACGAGCCAATGGAGTTTTCAAAATTCGCTCGCAGCCGCCGAGATAATCAATGAGCAACGTTCTCTGTCGCTCGGCCTCGTAAAATGCAAATCCATCCATTCCATGTTTTAAGCGAGCTTCCGCGAGCATGTCAGCGATCTGTCGCGACACCGCATCAGGCAGGTGCGAATTGCTTTCAATTCTACGAATTTGTTCCTCCGCGAGCAGACGTCTAACCTCGGGCAAATGCTTTTCCGAACGAAGCGATCGACGCGTGGCATGAGGAAAAACGGCAACCCATTTCACAAATTCTGATCGCCATTGACGATCCTTCGGGCCATAGGCAAGTCCGGCAATCGCAAGGTTGCGACATTGATTCACGATGCCGCCCCACAGTTTTCTTGCTTCCCACCACCGATCATATCCTGCGTTGAGTCGCAGCACCAAAAGCAAACCAAGCACTGCACCGGCGACCTCGAATGGTCCGCCCGGCACCGTCAAACTTACCTGAAAGTGCTCGGCCGAATAGTTGCTCACAAATACCGTTAAGCAAGCCAAGACACCGAATCCGATGACGTCAGGAAGAATTCGGGGCAGTACCGAACCGCGAAGGATGAAAGTTCCGAGCCAATACGAATAAGCGAGGGGCTTCGCGTCAGGCATGGACAAAGTTTCTTCATTCGTTGAATTTGAAGGATGATTCATACTTGCCATCAGAGAGTATCGGCCAAGAATGGGCGGTTCCGCAGTAGGGGCCACGAGAAACCATCCGAGACGGTGGGAGTCAATATCTTTCGCAGTGCATCCGTTTTGGCAAGATCGAATGTCACCGAAACAATTTTGCTTCATCGAATCGGTTGCGACAGTGTCACTGGTATGTCCCAGCGGGCGTTTCGCGACCACTGCACGTTGATGTGACTTATCACGGGTGCATTCTATGTCAACGCGTGTTACGATGCGCCGCTTGTCCGATTGTCATTCCAGTTGCAGGGGGCCTTGCTGTAAACAAGGACATGTCGATGCAGTTATCCGACGCGTTTGAGAACAATCGTCATTGGGCAGCTCAAAAGAGTCGAGCTGACAGCGATTACTTTGAGCGATTGGCGAAGGGACAATATCCCGACACCCTATACATTGGCTGTAGCGATTCACGTGTCACAGCTGAGGACATGATTGGCGCGGAGCCGGGCGACTTGTTCGTGCATCGCAACATCGCCAACGTTGTTCCGAATACGGATCCCAGTTCGCGAGCGGTTATCAATTTTGCCGTCGATCACTTGCTCGTCAAAAACATTGTCGTTTGTGGTCACTACGGTTGTGGTGGTGTAGATGCGGCGATGCACTCAGAAGACCTCGGCAGCCTAAATCCTTGGCTAAACAACATTCGTGATGTCTACCGACTTCATGCAACAGAACTGAACGATATCGCAGAGGACGATCGACGTTACGATCGACTCGTCGAACTGAACGTGCAAGAACAATGCCTGAGTGTGTTTAAAACACCGGAGGTTCAACGAGCGATCAATGAAAGAAGTTTACGCCTGCACGGCTGGGTATTCGACACCCGAACTGGCAGACTCATCGACTTGGCCATCGATTTCGCAACACTGCTTTTGGAGATGCGTAAAATTTACCGGCTCGAGTAGGAATTCCTGGAGCCTATCACAGAATCACCTAGCGTTTTTGTATGGGATGACGCCCAGTCTAAACGCTACGTAAGTTGACGAGCGGCTTCCGCACATTCGACTCCAACCTATTGATTATCGCGTTGAATGATTTCTCGCATTAGGCGAGTCTTGTCGTCCATGCTTCGTTGAACGCCGTATCGTTTGTCCAAGTCAGCGGCCCACTGGCTATCGGCCATGTTGGGCCAATGGTCTTGATCGAATCCTTGCTGACCTTGCAGTTGCTGTTTCGTCACGTTGAGAACCATAACGTAGTCGTCGGAGTCAATGTCATCATCGCCGACTTCGTCCGCATCGACCTGGACCTTGAATGCTTCGAAAGGCACAGCAAACAGTTTATCGCCCATACCGAGGAAGCCACCATAAGTGACTGCAGCATAGCGAACCTTGCCTGTCCTCGAATCCAAGACGATGTCGTTGATCTCGCCGACGCTCTCGCCTTGTGCATTTTGTATGTTGAGCCCCAGCAGTTGGCTGACGCGAATGTTCGCACCTGTCGTTTTGCTGTCTAGCTGCCCCGCGTCTGGGCTGACAGTTTGAGTGTCTCGTCGGTCTTGCGGGATCGTCTCTTGTGCCGAGACGGATGAAACTGTCGTGCACAAGATGGCGACGGTTGCGAGGAACACTTGAGTTGCGCGGTACATGCTACTTTCCTGAATAGAGAGAAGGGTTTGTGATGCGAAGCTCAAAATGAGTCTCGCACTCGAATTAAACAGCAAGTGCCGCGCCAAATTACGGCGATGGTATAGATTCGAGAACATGGTTTTACAACCAGCGAGTGATCAGCGACTCAGGTAACACTTGCGGCATGACGACGAACCACCGCTGGCGTCTTTTGATCCACGATGGCTGAGATTCTTCCGATGTCGCGATCCCACTTGTCTTCAACGCGGACGTTGGAATTTTCGACAAAAGGAACGATGTTCACTTGCCAATATTAAATGCCGAGAGGACTCCAGTTCACTATTGCCTCTTCTCGCGGATCGCCTCGATCAGTGCAGCCTTATTCAGTTTGCTGCGACCTTTGATCTTTAGATTCGAGGCAATGTTGCGAAGTTCGTCGACAGTCCGTTTTTCGAGCGACGTCTTTGGGTTGCCAGTTCCCTGCGTCACTTTGTTCGGAGTTCGACCGTCTTCGCGTCGCTGCTTATTGACCGTGCGTGCAGCAATCTCGTTTGCAATCGACTCTGGTTTGCCCTGTTCGAGTACGCTCTCCTTGATGTGTTGATACTGGCGTGCGTCTTTGTCGGTCCACCCGGGCATTTTTCAACTCCAATGCATTGTCGACTCATTTCCTTTGCAAGAAATCGAATCACTCACGAGCCACAGGAAAGACGACTGGAGCGAAAGGGTGGAACGAAAGGGGACTCCCACGATGCAGGCAGTGGGTTCGTTGTCTGCACGGCATGATGCATCCCGCGAAAACGCTGAGCGTGCTTAACGTGGGAGGCTTCCCTCGTTCGTTTCCAAGATGGCCAATTAACGCGGCTTGTTCGACTGGTTGAACACGCGTGTATACGCATCCATCGCAGCCGGTCGAGCCTCTTCCCACGTCATGTAGTCTGCACCACCTTCGTTTTCCCAGCGCTGGCGAGCAATGGCTTCTCGCGTATTCCATTCTTCGTTAACGTCGGCGTCAAAGGATTCCCAGCCGGATTGATAGGCCGTGCGGTACCCGGAGTAATCATACGAGTCGTTGTAGTATGGACGGTTGGCATGCTCGTCTCGCCAGTACGCGTCCTCAATTGTCGGGTCGTAGCTTTCGGCAACGGCTTTGCCAGCCAAGCCGCCGGCGACGCCGCCGACGACCGCGCCCGCTACTGTGCCGACTGGACCCGCCACTAATCCTGCAGCTGCTCCGGCAGCGGCGCCACCGATCACTGCGCCGACGCCACTACCGACCGGATGCGATCCTGGTTCACCGGTGATCGCATCTTCGTTGCGCAATTCTT
>JBGSNA010000214.1:0-26576 GCA_041739875.1 Pirellulaceae bacterium | reverse complement strand
CGTTCATTATGAATGAACTGAGTTGCACGCTGCGCGGTGGTAGTCAGGCCCGATTGGCGCAGGCAAATATCGACGTCTCGAATCCATTTTCACAATGACGCTAGACCAGGAAGAGGTCAAAAATCTTCTCGTTAACGGATTTAATCGCAACCAATGCTTCGTCGCACCGAGAGCAATCATTACCCCCAGCGACTAAACTGTTACACTGGATCAGCAAAGATTTTCGTTTCAGTTGACATGTCGGTTGCCTCTGGAGAGCTCATCTTAGTGTTTGCGTTTTGGAGGCGGTTAGAACATGTTTTGCTGCGTCACGTACCGATGTGACTGGAGGGATTGTCCGGCTATTTCATTGGGGCTCGATAGCGCCGCGTGAGTTCCGCTTGGTACGCGGCTTGAGCGGATTGCCACTCGGCGTTTAATCGCCCCGGGACATCGACGCCCTGGAGGATGTCCGTGACGATGACACCAAGATTGGGCAGCTCGTTCGGTAGCACGGTCGGTTGCGTCCAAGCCAATTCGCCTGCCGCAGAGATGACTGCGATGCCACCGCTTGACATTCCCAAGGGATCGCTCCAAGCCCGAGGGTCGTCGTTGATGATGGTGACTGGTGAGTTGCGTTCTTGACGAACGTTCGTGTCCAAGACGACCTGGAAGATCTTGACTCGCGATGACATTTCCGAAGGTAGATGTTTGCGCCAGTAAGCGAGGAGTTGGGTGACCGCTTGTGAAACATTGGCGTCACGAAAGCTGACGACAACAGGTGTCACTCGAAGTGTCGCCGCGTCATCTCGTGGGTTCATGCTGAGTTGACCAAGCATGTGTTGGCTGAGCTTGTTGCCGAGGGCACTTACGGGTTCGATGGGCGGAAGCGGAACGAAGCTCTCGACGTAGTGCGGACTCGATGGCAGGGCATCAATGGTCGGTGGTTGACTCGACGGTTGAAAGGTGGCCGCGCTCAGTTGCACCGTGAGCGTCATTTCCTGTGGCGGAAGATTGGGTGCTGGCGCGGCGATCACGGTGGGCAATTCAACTTCGCGGATGATCGTTTCGTCACGATCGATCCAGAATACGTATCGCTTCGAGTCGGCTCGCACGATCACGCTTTGGCATAGGTGGTTTTCGATCGACTGCTCCGAGCCGAATTCGAAGTGGTGTTGGCCTTCAAAGAGCCGCTTCATGGGCTCAGCGGCGAATAACCAATCGAGTTGTGGTGGCGGTCCACCCAGACCTGCGGAAAGTTGTTGTTGGAAGACGGGGTCGAGTGTGAGTTGCTCCCAATCCCCACGCTGGCTCGGTGCTTGGCGAACGCTAACTTGTCCATCGAAGTCATGGGTCGCGTCGTCCTTGACCCACGACAGTGTCTGGCGCGAGTCACAGTAGCATCTGAGCGAGTAGGCTTCGACGTAAAAGTTACGCTGGTCCAGCCGAACATTGAGCGGCGCCAGCTGGCTCTCGCGACGGCCGCCAACGTCATAAGCGAGTCGAACGCGCGCGTTGTCGCTGTAGGATTCCGCGGCGCGATAGCGTTGGAAAGTGGATTTGAGAAGCGTTTCTGGGTCAACGTTTGGGTGTCCCAAACGCTCAACTTCACCATGGAAGGCGGCATTTTGACGTGCTGGATCGCTGCACCCAGCCAATGGGATTAAAACCGCCCATGAAACCAGCATCGTTGCCACGAGAATGCCAAAAGGCCAGAATTGCCGAATCGCCACGGTCACTCCGCTTGGTTTGTGCATACTCGAGCTTGGTCTCTCTTCGGGCTGATAGAGTACGCAAACTGTATCGATCGCGGCAATTGCAACAAAACAACTTCCCAGCAGTACTTTCTTACTAGGCGAGACGCGACGATATGTCGGATGTGGAGCGATATCAATTTCCGGAGCTTTTGCAAGCAATCGCATCGCCGGAAATCTTTGAGTTTTCGTCGCGAGCCAAGGAGAGCAAGGACGATGCCGAGCGAGTTTACAACACGGTTGCACTGGACACGATGACGGTCCAAGCCTTGTCGGAACCGCTCGAGTTTCCAAGCGTGATGCTCGCGGTGCTTCCTGGCGATCGGGTCGCATTGGCGGTGGACCCGAACATTCCTGGGATTGCGACTGTTCTTCAAAGTGTCGTGGAGTATTTGAGCGAAGCCCAACCGAGCGGGATCGACATTGTACTCAGTGATGAGGTTTGTGACTCCGTTCGCGAGGAGATCGCGGCTGCGTTGGCTGGTACAGCCGAGCTTCATGTTCACCGCAGTCATGCTCGAGTCGGGTTGCGGTACATCGGTGCGGATGCTGGGGCCGATCCGGTCTACATGAATCGGTTTTTGGTCGACGCAGAATTTGTGCTTCCGATTGTGTCCGAGCGAACCTGCGGATTGGAAGGCGAGTTCGAGCATGCGGGCGTGTTTCCCGAATTTGCCGATTCGTTGTCACGTCGTCGTTTTGGGCTGGACCCGAAACTGCTCGCAACGCTTTCACCCAGTGATAAATTTGCGATGACGCTTGGTGTGCAGGTCATGCTGAGCGTCGCAGCTGATTCGGCTGGGCGAATCGCGTCGATCACGGCGGGCACGCCTCAAGCGTTGCACCAATATGCTTGCACCGCCAATCATATTACGGCATTGTCCGAAACTGTTTCTATCGTTGTTGCCTCACTCGACGGAAGTGAACAACAACAGACTTGGCTCAATGCCGCTCGTGCTGCGGCGACGGCAAGCACGCTGCTTGAGAACGGCGGCACAATTATCCTGTGGACCCGAATCCGCCAGTCGCTTGAGCAAGGATTGCTTGAACTTACCGATGAATACGATGAATACGATGACGACGATGAACGGGCATTGTCTGAGGTGGATTCGGATTCGGACACCGATGGACGTTCTGACGATCAAGAAAATCTGGACAGCGATGTTGGACCCGATGGTTTTCCCGTTTGGAGCAATCTTGAGCTGGCGGCCCGCCAACTCAGTGCGATTGCGACGGAATACCGTGTTTTGCTGCACAGTGATCTCGTCAACGACTCTGTTGAAGCGATTGGCCTTGGGGTGGTCGGCTCCGTCGACGATTTGCGTCGGTTGACCCAGTCGTTCGCTACCTGTGGTCTACTACGTGCAGCGTCATTCGCGACTCCCTGCCTCAATCTCAATGAGAACCAAGCGGAACGTAATCAATGAATTCCCAGCCCGAGAAGTCGCCGCCGATCGAGTTCGCATTTTCTTTTTGCCCTCGTTGTGCAGCTCCCAACCACAACGTTGGCAACATCCCACTGAAGTGCGATGCGTGTGGTTTAACGCTTTATTTCGGTCCAGTCGCGGCCGTTGGCGGTTTAGTGCTCAACGAAAATAATGAACTGCTGCTTGTTCAGCGAGCGAGAAACCCAGGCAAGGGACTCTACGGATTGCCTGGTGGGTTCATCGATCGCGACGAAACGGCGGAACAGGCGCTGCGCCGTGAAGTGCTCGAAGAGACGGGTTTGGAAGTCAGTGATTTGCGAATGACAATCACACACCCGAACTCTTACCAATATGGCGGTGTGACAGTGCCCGTCCTCGACATGTTTTTCGAGTGTCGTGTCGTCGACAAAAGCCAACTCCACTTAGCGGACGGTGAACTATCGGGTTGTCAATGGACACGACCCACACCCGAGCATCTGAAACAGATGGCCTTTCCCAGCAACCGCATCGCGCTAGAACATTGGCTCGCGAACCGCTGAGATTTTGCCGAGGACGGACCGTAGCTCATTCATCATCGTAGGACATTATTTGCAATGCAACCGACACTCCGATTTAATATCGCTCGACTGATTCATCATGTACGACTGATTCATTGCGTACGATTCAGCTCGCTCGTTCGTTTCGCGTGCCATCTCGTGCTCGGGGCAATGTTGGTATTGGGAAATGGATGCTCGCGCACCGGAAGTGCACCGGCTTCCACGGACGAGCTACCACCCTTGCCACCAGAACCCGACGACTTGAGTCTAGCGACAACCAATGGCGACTCGCCATCACAGGGTTTGGGTTTTGCGGGTCCACCGGCGGGTGTGCCGAATGGCAACTGGCCCAATGCGACCGCCGTCACGCCCGAGAATGCGCTGTCGCCGAAAACAATGAGTGGGCTGCCGATCGCTGCGGCTGCCGACGGAATCGACCCGACAGGCAAGCCACGACTGCAATTGCGAAGTAGTTTGACTCCAGACCAATTGATTGACTTTCTCGCAGCAGCCGACCAGGACATGGAGCTGATCTACAGTGGTCGATCCGGGCTTGCCAACCAAGACGAAGCGATCACCGAGATGCAGCGAATCATTCAAGCCAAACTGGAGGCATCTCGTAGACTCGTCGATAATTCAGACGCTAGCCCCGAACAACGCACAATTGGCAAGCGTGGTGAGTTGCAAGCGTTGTCGCATCTCGCTAGTAGTGGCAGCCTCAAGTCTGCGGAGGAGCTTGAGACAATCGCCACGGCTGGTTTGGCTTCCGGCGAGCCCACGGTGGTGTCCGACAGTCGATTGGTGCTCATCGGCTTTGCTTTGGAAGCGTTGCAAAACGGTAAAGACGACGCGCCGAAACGAATCGTCGAACTCGTCGAGCAGCATTCGCCAACGAACGAGACCGCCGACGTGCCCGCGATGATGGTAATGGGCCAATCGCGTGAGTTGCTTGCACAATACGGCCACATTGACGAAGCCAAGCGAGTTCGTGAAGCGATCTTGAAGTCGTTTGCGAGATCGTCGGATCCGGATGTCGCGATGATGGCTGCGAAGCTCGCCGGTGCTGTGCAATTCGATGGAATCGATGAATTACGAGCTGACGCGATCGCGGACAAGCCCGTAGACATTGCCGCATGGACGGCCGCAGCCCAGCAGTTGATTGACGAGTCGCGAGACTTGTTGACCGTGCAGTACTTGGCTTCGACAGCGCTGGAACTGGAAGGAACCAACAACTCGCCACTAGCAGCCGCGACGTATGAGTTACTCGCTAAGAATTTTTCAGACAGTAGTGAATCGCTTGGTCGCGAAGTCGCTGTGGCGATCGCCGCCAACCAATCACGCCAAGCGATTCTCGGCGCACCGTTTGACGTAAAATTGCCGTCGCTCGAAGGCGAGACGATTGAGATGTCGGACTATATCGGCCGCGTCGTGTTGATGCCGTTCTGGGCGGCCGAGTTTCCAGCGTCGATGCAGTTGTTTCCGAATCTGATCGCGCTTCGTGAACAACATCCCAATGACATTGTGATCGTTGGCGTGAACTTGGATTCACGAGCGGATGAACGCACAGCCAACGCGAAAGCGAAACTTGGCTTTCCAAGTTTACACAGTGCCACGGATCCGTCCGCAGAAGTGCCCAATCCTCTGGTGAAGAAATTTGGCATGGTCTCGATGCCTTTTGTCGTGGTGCTCGATCGCAAGGGCAACGTGGCGGATATTTGCTTCACACAGCGGAAACTGAACCAGGCGATTGCGACGTCGCTTGCGACGCGCTAAGTGATTTCGATTCGCTATGCCGCTGTATTCTTTCGTTCGGGAAAGAAATTGGTGTCGTGAAAGGGCATGCTCACCATTGCAACGCGATCGCTCGTGTCACGAAGTTTTTCTAAGAATCGATCGCCACGTAAATGTGTCTCGTAGTAGGTGATGACGCCTCGTCGCAATCGATCGATGTCAACGGGCGACAGTCGCTGGATTCGCTTGACGGCATCGGTGAGCCCTCGAGGACCGTGGAAGCAAATCGCGTTGACCCCGTCTACGAGTGCGGGAGAAAAGCGATCTGCATATTCGATCAACGGGATCGTTCCGACGCTCATCGATTCGATGGCGTTGTGGCACATCGGTTGGCAAACACCAGGACAACACACAAAGAAATTGAAACGGGCGAGCGTTGGCAACCAATCGTCGCTCGAGAACCCTTGCGTCTTCGCGTCGACCAGCACAATCTTGCTTTGATGCGAGGTAGCGTCGATTCGATCCGTTACCTGGTTTGCAAAATTCGCTCGAAGCGAGTCGATAATTTCGAGTCGGTTCATCACGCCAAAGTGATTCCGAACGTGCGTGTAATTGGCCTTCAATCGACCTGCGAAGAAAATGCCGCTGCGGTCGGACGTGTCACGCAATGTTGCGATGTCGACCGCCGCAAGTTGGCTGAGAGTATGCGGGTGCATCGGGTAAGGCATGACCCACGAGCCGCCAATCGTGTCGCGCCCGATCATCAGTCGAGTATGGGTGCGTCGGTCATCCGTTGGGTTGCAAGATAACGTTTCTTTCGAGTCATGCAGCACTAAGGCGTCGTCGGGCATCGCGTCGGATGGTGCAAGCCAGGTTAGGTTTTCGTCGGTGAGAAGTTCGGGTCCAAAGAGCTTGCGTGCGATCGCGGCGAAAAGAACTCTGCTGGATCGCAAATAAAACGGCGAACCGATCATCTTAGCGTGAATGGCCATGGCATTCAGGTGGCGACCACAATCGAACTGTAACTGTGGTGTACGCATTTCGAGGACGATCGCGCGGCCGGCCAATCGTTTGTCGTTGTCACGTGGTTTTGCCTGCAGCAACAGCGATTCGGCTCGCCGAATGTCAATCGGAAACCGGACAATCGACTTGAACCACATCATTCGTAGCGTCATGTTCGCGCGGTGTCCTAGGCGGCCTTGATGGATTGAATCGCTGGTTCGATGCCCATCGCCAGCAAGGTTTGAATGGGATGGTGCTGTGTCGAAATGGTCTTGGCGTAACGTTGTGCGCGAAGTCTCAGTTGCTCGTAATCGTCCGCGATGGTGCTAAGCAGGTCTGGGATCTCGTCGAGCGAACGATAGACGTACCCGATCGTTCCATCTTTGCCAGCACATCGCAGTTGCTCTGCGAGCCAACATCGATCAGGTACCAAAACGGGAATGCCACGCA
Organism: Pirellulaceae bacterium; assembly: GCA_041739875.1. Classification (GTDB taxonomy): domain Bacteria; phylum Planctomycetota; class Planctomycetia; order Pirellulales; family Pirellulaceae; genus JBBSJZ01. The sequence goes on along the minus strand of JBGSNA010000214.1, from coordinate 19,697 downwards.
TCATCAACTCCAGCATCACGCCGCTGCATCGCGCGACGTAGCGTTGAGGTTCGTACAGAAATAATCCCAACTCAGCGGTGTCGAGCCAATCTTGATATTGTGACGTCCCTAGCACCGTGGTGGTGACATTGAGCATCTTCGTTGGCGAGTCAGGCGTCAGGAGGTTCGTGTTCGTGCCTCGCAAATGACAGTCATCATGTAAGTTCTTGGGGACGATACGCTTCCATTTTCTCAGCGGTAACTGCAACGAAACACGATAACGGTGAGTGAGCAAATGCGGCTCGTAAATGCTCGACAGAAAAGTCGAAATCGACTTGGTGCCTTTCTCTCGACGCGGTAATCCGCCAAGCAGGATGTTGAGACGATCCACTTTGTTTTCGATCCGAGTGGGCTCACGGTATCGAGTCGGATAGCGCAGGGCATTGACCGTGACTCCGGCCTCTCGTAATTGCTTGGCAAGTGGTTCGGTCGTCGCATGCAGATGAACGGTAGTTGCCCCGAGCGTGTGGCTCTGCGTGATTTGGCTCTGTGCGACTTGGCTCAGTGCACGGTTCACTTGTTCGCCCAATTGAGTGAGCCGATTCAGCGGCGTGCTTTCTTGCCGAATCGCGAAATGGAAAATGACGTGGATCTTTCCTGGGGCGTTTGTGCCAACGGTTGTGATGGCTTTCGCGAGAGCAAGGAGTTGGAAGTCGTCGCCTGTGTTGATGACGAGCGTGTCGTCGGATGTGGTGCGTTGTTGAGCGAGCCACTGAACCAGATCATTCGCCCATTGTTTGATCAAGAGTTGGGGCCGACGATCGGCTGGTGCCAATCGGTCACGCAGGGACTGAGCCAGAATCTGCAGTTTGGTTCCACCGATGGGGTGGCCGTCGAGGTCGCGCCCCACCCGTGATCGGCCATCCACGCCAAGCGACCAGGGCAGCATGCGTTGACCGGCGAACACGGCTGACCACTGGATTGTTGGCTCTTCGCTGCCTCGAAATTCTTCGCCACCTCGAAATGAGGCGTGTGTCGCTAATTTCGCATCATAGCCGAGTTGACTCGCACCCTCGCCGAGCAAGATTGCCAATTCAAAATAGTGCCCATCAAGCGAGCGAATGTTGTCGTCGACGAACAGCAAGCGACCCATGGCGACCAGGCAGATTGGAAGGAATCACGATCGGCCGAATCCGTGGCTTTGCCGATTATCTGGTGTGGTAATTAGCAAGCTCGTGAGAATTCGTCTAGATCGGCTGTCTCGTCGAGTAATTACAATGGAGCCAAGTTGGGACAATCGCTGGAGCTCTTTGAATGCCTTCCTTTATTGAATTGACTGGAAAAACGCTGCTTGACGTCGTGAACGAAGGCGAAGTCAACCTCAGACAATTGCACGATGCGGGCGTGCGAGGTGACTCCATTTTGCGGATCAACCAGCACGGCGAGATTGAGCTGCGAAAGCCCCACGGGTGGGTGTTGGTCGGCGGTTTGCTAGGGCACTTCGACGATCGTCTTAAGAAAATGACTGGTCTCGACTGGTTCTAATCTCGACTCGGACTGAATCTGCTTGAGTTTTGCCGGTTTGGAGTTCCATCGGTTTGGAGTTCGGTGAGATGCTGCTGCCAAAGGCGAATCCGCTGCGGTGCGATTTCGCTTTCTCGTCCCGAGCTGCAAATGTCGCCTCGAACGCCGAATCCGTCCGGTTGAGTATCCGTCTCCCGCCAGCGGTGCAGGTCGTCCAATCGGATGGCTCCGGCGAGCATCCATTGCATGCCAAAAGTTCTTGTTAAATGTCGTAATGCTCTGAGCCGGTCACGCTGTAAGTGCTCGACGCTGGAGCGGCCATCTTTCACAAACGTGTCGATCAAAATGCGGCGAAAACCGTGCTGGTGTGCTAGCGAGACGATTTCCTCTGGTTCCAACGTCTCGGCGGCGCTCGCATCGGCATAGGCAACGGCGACGAGTTCGACTGGGGACGCGAGTGCATGTCGAACCTCAGTCCACATTGCCGTCAACTCTCTCGCAGTCCCGCAGTGCTTTGGACCTGCTTTTGCAAATGCGAAGGATGCTGGGATTTGACCAGCGACTTGCATCGCAGTGTCTCGTTCACCCAAGGCAGCGGAGAGCAGTACGCTGGTTGACGAAGGCCCGGAAAACCGAGTTGCCGCCTCGCGTAAAATGGAGCTATCGACGGGGGCTAGCGGCCCGAGGAGCGGTTCTTTGAAATCAAGGATATCGATCGACTCAGCCACCGCGATTTCGGCTTCCGCGAGTGAGCGGACGCTGACGAGCAGCTCCCATCGCCGAGTTTGCTGGGCAACGTCCGGTATCTTCATGGAAAACGTCATGGGTCAATGAGTAACGATTGAATCGCCTGATTTATGGCTTTTAAGCGCCCCTTTGACGAGAGGTTGGAGGAAAAACTTTGCTGTTCCTTGCGGAACCCGGGGTTCTGGCACAGATGCTCCGTAGCGGTTTATTCGCCATCCCGCTAAAGTCGCCTGTCGGGGAGCCGATCGGAACGGCCGGTTCTTTACCCAGCGTGCTACATGATGTTCACCACAAGATTGAATGACAGCCCAAACGTTGAAATACGAATCTATCCTATCAACTGAGCAGCTCGAGCAGTTCTGCCGCGAGATTGCACGTTTTCCCGTGATCGCGTTCGACACAGAGTTCGTCTCCGAAGACCGTTATCGCCCCGAATTGTGTCTAGTCCAAGTTGCGGCGGGCGATCATTTGGCGATTATTGATCCGTATCCGGTTGAGAATACAAGCGTGTTCTGGGATCTGATCTCAACGCCTGGTCGAGTCATTTTGGCGCACGCGGCTCGGGAGGAATCTCGGTTTTGTTACCGGTTCACCGGCAAGCCCATCGCAGGCCTCTTTGATACTCAATTGGCAGCTGGATTTGTCGGGATGGAGTACCCGGCGTCACTCGGCACGCTTGTTCAGCGGCTGGTTGGAAGGACGCTGCCCAAGGGCGAGACTCGCACGAACTGGCGACATCGTCCGCTCAGCGCCGACCAACTCGAATACGCGCTACACGACGTCACCGACCTCGAGACGATGTACAAAAAATTGTCGTCGTCGGTCCGCGAGATGGGACGCGAAGCCTGGGTCGAGGAAGAGACCGCCAATCGCCAACAGGATGTCATTGATGCCGAAAATCGCGAGAACTGGCGACGAGTCAGCGGTGCATCCGGTCTCAATCCACGGCAACTCGAAACCATACGCCAGATTTGGTTGTGGCGAGAAGAACTTGCCAAGAGCACGGACCAATTACCCAAACGAGTTATGCGTGACGACTTGATCGTCGAACTTGCTAAACGGGGTTCGTCGGATGCTAAAAAACTCCGCCATATCCGTGGACTAGAACGGCGTTCATACGTCGATCACTACGAAGAAATCGCAGACGCCATTCGTATTGCGTTGGAGACTCCGGACGACGAGTTGCCCCGTCGTCCCAAGGGGTCTCGCAAGTCGGTTTCTCCAATGCTCTCGCAATTCCTGAGCACCTCGATTGCCTGTATCAGTCGTCAACAAAAACTTGCTCCGCCAATCGTCGGTAACGCAGATGACGTGCGTGAATTGCTCGGTTACGAACTTGATCACGATGACAATGACCCGTTACCGAGTCTGCTTCAAGGTTGGCGTGGTGACATTGTTGGCAAGTCCTTCCGCCGGCTGCTCGCTGGTGATTTAGCCATTCGAATCGCTGATGTGACCGAAGAGCAACCGCTTGAGTTCATCGAAGCCTCGCAACCATAGCTGACTCTACGACTCCCACGAGTTTAATCGTGCGGCGAGCTCCTGCAGCTTGCCTTTGTTTTTCTCGAGCGACATCAGTCCCGCGAGAATCAGAATTCCCATCGTGATTCCGAACGCCCACCAAGGCCACACTTGGTCGATCGAACGCTGTGCGTGCCACACCATGCTTGTGACACCTAAAAGCACAAAGACTGTGCCAAGATACAAAAACGGCCGAATTCGCAACACGACTCCGGCAAGCATTCCCGTCAGCGCGAGCATGATCAAAATCATCGGCCCCCAAAGCGTCGTCCCAATTTGCTGGAGCATCATGTCGGCAGTGCTGCTGACGTAAATTACGATTGTGGCGGCATATCGAATCGTGGCTACAAGCTTTGCATCAAGTTCATTACGGCAAAATTGTGCCATTGCTAACACGCATAACGCTGGTGGGATCAACCACAATTGCGGATGTTGAAGGAAGCTCCACTCAGGATTCTTGGCGACGAGTGACCACACGGCCGAATTCGCGAACACCACCAACAACACGCGTGGCATCCAGCCCTCCCGCATTCGGCTGAGCAAGACGTAGTAGCCTGCGGCGACGGTGAGCACCAAAGACAGTGAAGGTCCACTACGGAGCATTCCAGCCACGGGCGTGATCCAAATCCCGCTCATCAACAAACCGACCGCGGGAATCAGCGGCAAGTAGAGACTCGTTTGATGAAGTGTTTTTGCAATGAGTTCGTCGCCGCGGCGCTTCACCCATTCAACTGCTCCCACACTAACGAACGCCAACACCATCACAATGTACGGCCAATAAGCTCGTAATCCAAATAATGCGAAATGCGGCTTGCAAAAATAGATATGCAACCAAGCCAGCACCCCGAGTACCTGTGCCGCAATGAGCAACAACGATCGCTTTGAATCGTCAAGCTCAAGTTTCATGGCTTTCGGAACATTCGAGCTCGAACCAAGCGTCGGCCCCGACGCCAGGGACACGATCGCAGCGAGCACGCTCAATAAGCCGATTGACAATCCAACGGCAATGACAAGCGGCATGGGAAGTGATGGCACGCCCGAACCAAATTTCATCGCGGCTTCTAGTCCCAATAATGCGCAAAGCGAACCCACACCGATTGCACCCACCGCGATCGTGGACTGGTAAACTGCTTGACTCCAGCGCGTGGCCCAAGCTTCTCCCGAGAGTCGTGGCAAGCCCCAAAGCAATGTCGGAATCAGCGATACAGACAAAACGAACCATCGCATCAATCCACACACCAGCGGTTGAGCCTGGTCAGGCGTTGGCAAACTCGCCCAGAAGTACATCGACAGTAGCCCGAATGCAATTGCCAGTCTTTGCAGCGTGACACGCCCAACTCGCTCTGAAATCTCGCCAACGCCAACAGCACTGATTGCAATGCCGCCAATCGTGATCTGGATGGTACTGATCGGCATACGAAGCATGAGCATGATGAGTGCCGAGATCGCCGCAATCACAGCTGAAAGAATCAGGGGAAATAAAGCCGCAAACGAATGAGACGAGTCACTCATCGCGTCGACGACACCGAGCTTGTTTGAACCGAATCGATGGATCTTGACAATCGGTGTCACGCTCAACGCGATCATGGCGGAAACGAATGAGCACACCATTACTGCGCACATCATTGACGTCGCCCAAGGTAACTCATTCATTTCACCAATGTGCACGGTTGCAGCGCCCAGCCAAACCACCGCGACACTCATTGCAATCGCCAGCCCTGCTCGATCTCTAGCACGCAACCACAGCGTCATTGCCGATGTTTGCAGCAATGCGCATCGAATCAGGAACAACGAAGTGATCTGCACTGGTGATTGGCTTGGGGCAAAACCAGCTAAGTGTGCTAGCGATTCGCCCAGTGTCAGGATGACGATCATCGCGGCGAACTCTGGCCACACGGCTTTTGAATTCGCCGTGCCCGCTTCCCCACGGAGTTGCCGAGCAATCACCGGAATGACGAAATGCCAAACGATCGTCCATCCCGCAGCCCAAGCAACCATGTACGTCCAACTCTGTTCCAACTCACGAACCGGTGAGGCGATATGGTGCAAGGACCAGCATCCTGCTGCGATCACAAACCACACTGCAATGCGAGTCCTACGTTCCTCCGAGTTTGTCCGGCTGTACGCTAGTTGAAAACTGACGATCATGCCGAGGATTCCAACCAGCGCCAAGCTGAATGCGGGTGGCACAAACGACGTTGATTCGACAGCGACCAAGCCAAAGACCGCTAAGCCTGCACTATGCCAAGCATCCACGGGTGATCGTAACATCGCGTAACGATAGAGCGACGTGATCGCGGCAATCGTTAGCAAGGTGAACGCGATGGTTGTGGGTGCGTTATGAAGCTGCGGAAATAATGGACTCGCGAGCCAAGCCACTTGGCCTGCGAGCATGGTGATCGCAAGCGGCCACGCGATCGTAAGTGGCCATGAAATCCAATGTCGATTGGACGATTGCAGCGAAGTTGATAGGGGAACACCGCGAATCGTGGCAATGCCAGCCGTCGTCGCTACAAGTATGCAACTCACCGGATTAAGCATTGGCTCCAAAAGGCCAGGCCCGGCAATCAAACTCGCAAGCCCCAACCCTGCTGTGGCCATTCCAATCGTGACGCCTACGAGCCATGCGCCATCCATCGCGTTGCGAGTGGGCAGATCGTTCTTGTCGAAAGTGGCTCCGAATCGATTTGATGCAAATTTCGCGATCGTCGCCCAAGCGAATGTCGCCAGTCCAATGACTTGGAACCAAGTTGTCCAATGCAGATCGGTAAAAACAGGGACAGCCATGGTGCTGGCAACCGGCGCGATCATTGCCGAGAGCCTCGCATGATTCGGTTTATTTCGTTTCAGTGACGAGATAAGTAATCCAGCCGAAACAAACAACCACCAAAGCGAGACGCCGACAGAAGCAAACGTATCGGGCGACAAGCTTGCCGTAAGTGGCCGCAACCAGTCGTAAGTCATGACGGAAATTGATGATGCGATCAGCACACCAAGCCCCATCGCATTCGTAATGGGACTTGTCGTGACAAGCTTGCGAGTGCTCAACCACTGCCAAACGGAGATCGCAATGAGTGCCGGTGAGGCGGCAAGCACCAGCCTCTGGCCATCAGTGATGTCTAACAGCGAAACACACAGACTCGATCCCCATAGCAGCAACGCGACTCGGGCAAGTGTTGCCATGCTCCGCCAAGACGTCGTGTTCTCATGACGCGACATCCAGCTGAGCAAGCTTGTGACCCCAATCGCAACTAGAAAACCAAGCAAAGGAAGCCACATCTCCGTGGCGTGAAAACTTGCATACGGAACGGCGGCTGCACTTACACGTTGGAATAGAAGTGGTGCAAACTCGCAAACGCTGCCAACGACCAGCAAGACGGTCGCGATCGCTGCAAACCAACACGCCGGGAAGTGGGCGACGTCGTCGGGCGCTAAAGGGATGCGTACAGGCGAAATATCCAGTGGAAACCAACGACGACGACTCACTTCCCGCAAGCCGATCCACACAAACCCGAGGACCGAGAACACAAGGCTCCAGTTCCAAAGCGGATGCGTTGTCAACGTTTCACTGAAATACCAATCACCTAGCGAATAAAAGGCTTCAGAGTCATAGCGGTGGACGAACGCAGCACCAACCACAAGCGTTGCAAGTTGCGAGGCGATCACCCAGACTTGATCGCGCAATCGATCGCCACAGATCAACAGGATGGCCGCTCCAATTCCAGCAACCGACATCGCGAGTACCGGTGCGCCAGCAATCTCAAATGCTGAGAGTGTTACAGCGACGGAGCACAAGATCGCGGAGCCGAATTGCCATGAAGTCGTGCTCTGAAGAATTCGTCTGGAGGACGGAGCAAGTTTGTGACGTGCCAAGAAACGGTGAGCCCAAGGCTTTTCAAGTCGTTCGAATACCAAGCACAAGCCAGACAAAATCGACGTCGCCAAAAGTGCTGTACGCATCCACGTTGTGCTTCCAGCAATCGCGAAATCCCCAGCTAACAAGAGGGGATGAAAAACGGCACCAGCAACCAAACAAGATAAACTGACAGTTAAGACAGAGGGCGTTCCGATCAAGGTCGCGGTGATCGAAGCTATCAGGGTGAAGCAGACCAATACGACGACCAACACGCTCGGTGGTACGATGCCGAGCCAGCTCTCCGGCAAGAACACGAGTGTCGCGGCGATGAGTGAAGCAATCACAAACCAGCTTGCCGACAACATGGCCAACGGCCGTCGATTTTCGCCCTTGCCATACCGCCAAGCCCCGAGTGACGACAAGATCGCGAACAGACCTGCGGTGAGCATGGGCTCGCCGCCGATCAACCGACGTGGCCAGGTCAAGCTTGACCATTCTGCATTCCCGATCATCCACGTTGAACTGATAAGTGTCGCCACGCATAAGGGCAAACTTGAAATGACCAGCCACGGAGTCTTTCGATAAACAAACGACAATCCCGCGAAACAGAAACTTGTCGTGACCGCCCATAGCCAGAGCCAATTTGGCTCATAACCTAGAAGTGGCAATGTGAGCATTAAGAGCCCAAGACACAAAATACTGACAAGTTTGCCGATGAATTGATGCGTCTGTTTTGTCGACCGGATTGCGATTGAATGGGCAGCGATCGCCAAAGTGCTGATTACGGGAACACTCGCGATGATAATCGCGTACCACAAACTCGCCTTAAATTCCTTACCCAAGTACGCCGTTGTGATTGCTAAAGCGACGAACGAAAAGCTCGCAACAAAGAGAAAACTCCACTGGTGACGCGATGCAACCGTCAACAGTCTTCTTGGCTTGCCGACGAATCGCCAAGGCTGTTGGAATAAAGCAATCGCTATGGCAACGGCCACGCTTGCCAATAAAACAATCCAGCCTGCCTTGGCCTCGAATGCCCGCAACGTCGCTGGCACAAGTGGAATCAATGCTGCGGGCGTCGCGACGGCCAGGGCGAAAGCACGTGATCGCGCCGATCCAAACAGGGCTCGCCCAGCGTAATGAAGTAACCCAATATTGATCGCTGCGCCGCAAAGGATTGCGAGCAAGGTTATCGGATCGCCCAAGGATACTGCCGATTTGCTTAAGTTGGCAGTTGCTAAACCTGCAAGCACGCTGAGGGGCACGAGCAACGTCGCGATCAGCAACACCGCACGGCTCGTGTGACGAAGTTTCCATTTTGCGAGCGTGTAAAAGCCCGCAGCGAAGATCGCTGCATTAGCCGTCAAGAAGATGAGCGAGGGTATCACTCGGTGTGCGTCTTGAAGCGTGCTCCAAAGACTCTTTACCAGACCAATGGAACAGACAACGATCAGCAATCCAGCGACCAACTCCCCCCAACGAATGTTGTGCATCGCTAAAAACGACTCAATCACCGCTCCCCATGTCGGGCGAGGTTCAGCTAGCGTTGTTGCCGGCGGCGGCGTTGTTGGCAGCGGTGTTGTTGGTGTTGTTGGTGTTGTTGGTGTTGGTGTTGTTGGTGTTGTTGGTGTTGTTGGTGTTGTTGGTGTTGTTGGTGTTGTTGGTGTTGTTGGTGTTGTTGCTGGCGAGGTCAGCGGCGATGCCGGTTCGTCACACAACACGGCAACGATCGGTGCTAAGGGCGGTGCATTGACTTTTGTCGAAACTGTAACCCGATTCGCAACCTGTGGCTCTGGCTCGACGAGTTTGTGTGTTGGTGGAGTCGCATTCACTTGCCGCATGACAACTGGCGGCGCGATCACGCTTGGCGAGTAGGCTTGATCCGCTTTTTGGATCAACGCAAGCAACTCTTCGGGACTAATCAATCCTTGGGATCGCATTCGCTCAAGAACACGGCGAAAAATTTTCGAGTCCGTCGTGGGCGATTGCGCTAGCGAATTCGAGGAGGTGACCGAGGAACGATTCGATTGACCAAAAATCGCTCGAATGATCACGCTCGTAACGACCCAGATGCCGTGTCCGATTGCGGTGAATATTGCGAGAACGAATAGGAAGATGAAGAGTTCAAACATGAAGATGACTTGCGTCTATCGGTCGTTGGGTCGCTGGTCTGTTAGCAAGGCATTAATAGAGCCCATTGAACCCAACAGCGTGCGCGTCACCTTAAAACTACGTTGCGACTCGCAGAAAGCCTCGGTTTTGACTCCATATCCGTCGAAATCGCTCGTACGCCCTTCGCTCGGAGCAGTCAGAACCAGGCCATGGCGACAGGCCAATCCGGCCGCAGGCCGAACGTTGCACCCCGGGAGCGTCGATCACCTGGCTTCAGATGTGAACGGGGTTATTTTGCGGGTTGGTGCGTCAAACGCGGTGCCGAGTAGCCTTGGTCACGAATTTGCTTCAGCATCGTTTGCAACTCGGTCACACGTTTTGGATGCTGTGAAGCGACATTGGTTCTTTGACCAATATCCGTGGAAAGGTCGTACAACTCCGCGAGATTCGAATCGTCCTTCGGATAGTTATGTTTGGACTCCCATTCTTGATTTCGAGAACTGACGTATCCGTTCTTATCGTCAATCAAGAGCCAGTTCCCATTGCGGATCGCGTAGCTGTTCGCGTTCGTGTTGTGCACGTGCGTTGTGCGAACGTTGGACTCCGTGCCGCGAAGCAGTGGTAACAAACTGTGCGAATCTTCCGCAGCGTTGTCGGGTAACTCAAAGCCAAGATGTTCTGCCAATGTGGCGAAAATATCGATTTGCGATACCAGCGAGTGATTCACCATGCCGGCTTCAGTAATCCCAGGCCATTTGATGATGAATGGAACATGGTGTCCGCCTTCGTAGAGGTCACGTTTCAGACCTCGAAATGGTGCTGCCGACCAATGATCGAATTTACTGTCTCTGGCATACGCGTATTTCTCCGGCCCATTGTCAGCTGAAAAAATAACGACGGTGTTTTCCGCTTGGCCAGTTTCTTCCAAAGCTCGCAATAAGCGGCCGCACGCATCGTCGGTTTCGTAGACGAAGTCTCCGTAGGCACCGGCTTTCGATTTACCGTCAAACTCATCGTTCGGAATGATGGGTGCGTGAGGCGACGGGAACGCAAAGTACAAAAAGAACGGTTGGTTACTGTTCTTCTGTGATTGAATGAAGTCGACGCCGCGCTTCGTAATCGTCGGAATGTTTTGGTACGGATCCCAATCGGAAACCATAGGGCCGGGACGACATTCCCAGTTTCCTTCTTTGATCGGTTTCCACTTGCTTGTGTCCATGAATGTATCGGGTGCCTTTAGGACGCGATCATTCTCGATCCAGCAATAGGGAGGGAAATTAATCACCGAGTCGCCAAAGTACGAATCAAAGCCGTGCGCGAGTGGACCGTTAGGAATCGCCTTGGTCCAATCAAAGTCTTCTGGACCGTAGCCTTTCTGTTTGCCGTCACCTCGTGGTATCGCACCTGGTTTTTTGATTTCGTCCCAGTCCCAACCAAGGTGCCACTTTCCGATCGCCGCAGTTCGATAGCCTTGTTCCCTCATCATCTCCGGCATGGTCAGCCGTTCGCTCTTGAATACCGAGCCACCGAATGCATTCACGATCCCATGAAAATCTCGCCAGTGATGACGCCCTGTCAGCAACGCGTAACGACTCGGCGAACAAATTCCGGATGAAGAATGTCCATCCGTGAACCGCATCCCCTCACGAGCCAATTTGTCTAGGTTGGGCGTGGGGATCTTGGAGTCGGCGTTTTGAATCGCTATGTCCCCAAATCCTAAGTCATCCGCGTAGAGAACTAAAATGTTCGGGCGCGACGGTTCTGTGGCCATTAGTTCGGTGAGGCAACACACGACTGCGATTGCAAAAACGAAGGACTTCATCGGGAGTCTTGGGGTACGCATGTTGGATATTATTTGGCGACAATTGCCGGTAAAGCCGTTAGTAGCCGCCATTGCCGATGGATGCAGAACTTACTTCGCCGGTTCCTTCCGCCTCACGGCGTCGGTACTCGTCAAGCATCGCGGCCGTTGCAGTTGCGCCGCAGCGACTCGCGCCCAGATCACGCACTCGGATCAATCCATCCAAATCACGTACGCCGCCGGCTGCTTTGATTTGCACCTTGTCGCTACAGGATGCTCGCATCAGCTTCAAATCGTGCTCCGTGGCCCCTTTGTAGTTGTAACTGCCGTCGGACTGCTTCACAAAGCCATAACCCGATGATGTCTTGACCCAGTCTGCGCCCGCACGTTCACAGATCTCGCAGAGTTTTCGCTTCAGATCGTCACTGCTGAGTCCCGCCCCGCCACCAGTGATGTAGTCGTTCTCGAAGATGACTTTTACTTTGGCGCCAAATGAATGGGCTTCGTCGCAAACCATGCGGATGTCTTCTTCAACATACGCCCAATCGCCACTGAGGGCTTTGCCAAGGTTGACGACCATGTCAATTTCCTCCGCGCCATCGCGACAGGCTTGCCCAGTTTCAAAACGCTTGACTTCCGACGCGCTGTTGCCTTGCGGGAAACCGATGACCGCGCCGACGATCACCTCGCTGCCCGTGAGCCACTTCGCAGCCTGTTTCACCGCGTACGGTTTGATGCAAACTGACGCGACATTGTACTTCATCGCAATTTGGCAACCCGCTTCAAGGTCCGCATCGGTCATGGTCGGATGCAAGAGCGAGTGGTCAATCATCTTGGCGAGTTGTTCATAGGTGTATTTCATGAGTTCATTCTCTGTATGAAATTTCTTAAGAAAGTGGCACTTTGCTTCAACGCTAGTTTCCGTGATTCGAGCGCTCCTTCGTAGTACCTGTCTTCGACTTCGACACAAACGGGGCCGTCGTATTTGACGTCGCCAAGCGTCGCGAAGAAGTCGCCCCAGTTCACCTCACCGAGTCCAGGAAGCTTGGGTGTGTGCCACAAATTGGGATGAGCGAGGATGCCGAGATCATTGAGTCGATGTCGATCGACACGCACATCTTTGGCGTGCACATGGAAGATTCGATCGATGAACTCGCGTATCGGCGCGACGTAATCCATTTGCATGAAACAAGGATGCGATGGATCGTAGTTCAATCCAAATCGTTTGCTGGGAATCGCTTCGAACATCCGCCGCCAAATCGCTGGACTCGAAGCCAGATTCTTGCCTCCAGGCCATTCGTCAGCGGTGAACAACATCGGGCAATTCTCGATTCCAATGTTCACTTGATATTCTTCGGCACACTCGATTAGCGGGCACCAGACGTCAAGGAAACGCGGCCAATTGTCATCGACGCTTTTCGTCCAGTCGCGTCCAACAAACGTGTTCACGCGACTCAAGCCCAGCATCGCCGCTGCCCGAATCACCTCTCGCAAATGCTTGACCGCTGTGTCGGCTTCTCCAGCATCTGGCGACAACGCGTTGGGATAGTACCCGAGTCCACTGATCGAAACGCCATGCGACTCGGTCAGCAAGTGAATCGCGTTAGCCTGTTTCTCGTCGAGCCCAGAAACATCGATGTGCGTCACACCGGCGTAACGTCGCTCGGCCTTCCCTTTGGGCCAGCACATCACTTCGACACAGTCGTACTGCATCGACGCCGCTGTCGTGAGCACGTCGTCAAACGTCAATTCCGGTAAAATTGCGGAAACAAATCCGAGTTGCATCATGGTGAGTTCTCCACAGGTCTCAATTAAGGGAATTCGCGGATGAAGATATTGCGGAATTCAACGAGAGCTGGTGGGCTTGTCCACACCCCGTCGCGTTGGCTGCCGTGATGTTGTAAGGCAATTCGTCCCGATGGGGGCAGGCCGGGGATTGTTACCCCAGGAAGCACCGTTTGCCCATTGAGAATGACTTTCACGCTGTCGTCGATTACGGTGATTTCAAATCGATTCCATTGTCCAACGGGATTGTCAGCCTTAGTCACCGGCGTCGCGCCCGCACGCGTTTCGGCTGGCATGTTTTTGTCTCGGCGAACGCCGTACATCTCTCCGGAACCGACCGGCCAGCACCAAATATTGACTTGGTATTTGCCGTCGCCTCGTAAGTAAATGCCAGAGTCGGAATCGGGCATCGTCATTGGGCGTGGTTTGCCGTCTTCGCCAAGAGCTTCGGATCCATCGGGCAAGACTTCATAGACTCGAGGGTTGTTGTACGGTGTTTCTTTGATTCGCCAATCGACGATCAGTTCGAAGTTCTTGTACTCTCGCTCGCTCCAGAGTTGTTTGTCTGGAGAGGCTTCACTCAGGGCGTCGTAATCAATTGATTCGCCAGCAACTTTCCAGTGGCCGTTGTCGCCTTCGGGGACTGTCCAACCACGCAAATCCACTCCGTTAAACAGCGGCACAAAACCATCGGTCGCGCGAGCCGTTTCTTCAGTCGTGGGATTCGTTGAAGGTAGCTCCGCGATTCTCAAGTTGCGGAACTGGCACTCGGAGCCCTCGGACTCGAGCATCAAGTAACCCTTGCGTGGGTTTGCGTCCTTTGCGATCGTCACTTCTTTGCCGTTGACGCTGAGTGAGATATCGCCGTCGTTCGCGACCACGCGGTAGTGATTCCACTGCGGTGAAGCCTTGGTTCGTTCTTCATTGGGAAAGCTTCGTTGGCCATTGGGAGAGATTCGACCCGCGACAGATAGCTTTGCTCCGTTGACGGGGAAGATATCGCCGTGAGTGGAGTACCACTCGTTCTTTCCTTTGGCGTTGTAACCGAGATCCAAGATTTGAATTTCGATACCGCGAGAAAACGATGATCCCACTGCGGGAAAACCATCGGCCCAAATGAACAAGCCCGAATTGCCGCCACTTTGCATATGCCGCCAATCAAACTCCATGATGAAGTTCTCATACATTTTATCGGTCCGAAGCGTACCGATGGGCCGGCCCTGTGTGACCAACAATCCGTCCTTCACCACGAAAGTTTCGGGCGAGATGTTACAGGGGACCCAGCCACTCAAGTCTTTGCCATTGAACATTGAAATAAAGTTCAATGCAGCATCTTGAGCCAACACGGCATTCCGTGCGGTAAAGCATGTGAAAATCGCTAGACACGTATACAAGAAAGGCTTCATGGGAAAATAGCTCCGCGGAAAGGTTGGTTAACCGGAGCGATATTCTAGCCGAGATGCTATGACGTTGCTTGCTTGTCACGAGCTTCTGTATCAGCAGTTCCCACGTGCGGAACTTCGAACTGGCTTCGCACTGCCATACCGCCAGTCAGATTGGAGACGTCAACAAAACCGAGCGAATGGAGGATTGAAGCAGCCACATGAGCTCGTTTGCCAGTGTGGCAAACGGTGATCGTGGGTCGACTTGGATCGAGTAACGTGTGGTCCGTCAAGATCGAGTCGATGGGTAAGTGAATCGCCCCTTCAAGTGGCAGCGTTTCCAGTTCACGTGGCGAACGAACATCAACGACTTGGAAATCGGATAAGTCGATATTCGGTGCGACGATTTTGGGTGCATTGGCCAAGTCATTACACGCTACGAATGCCGCCATGTGAACGGGGTCTTTCGCACTGCCATACGGTGGCGCGTAAGCTAAATCAAGACCGGCAAGGTCGTGCACCGTGCCACTGAATCCAATGACCGTTGCGATCACGTCGATGCGTTTGTCGACGCCCTCGCCACCCACGCATTGGGCTCCAAGAATTCGTCCTTCTGGTGTGTAGACGAGCTTGAGCGTTAACGATTCGGCGCCGGGGAAGTACGAAGCGTGATGGGCTGCTTGGATATAGACACAGCGGTGCGCGATGTTCTCGCGGCGACACATCGCTTCGGTCAATCCAGTACTTGCGGCCGTGCTGTTGAAGATGCGAACGACACTCGTTCCGAGAACGTCACGCATCGGCTCGCACGTTCCACCCGCAACGATTGTCCCAGCGATGCGTCCAGCTCGGTTAGCTGGACCGGCCAGTGGTACCAGAGCGGATCGACCGAGGACACCGTGTTGGTACTCAACACAATCGCCTACAGCGAAAATATTTTGGTCACTCGTCCTCATGAATCCGTCGACCTGGACTCCGCCTTGGGGGCCGATCGTCAAACCGGCCTCTTGTGCAAGCTTGATTCGTGGACGAACGCCAACGGCACTGATGATGAGATCGGCAGGAATCGTACCTTGATCGGTTTCCACGGCGCGAGCCCAGTTGCCTTCCGATTCGATCTTTAAGCAACCGGTGTTGAGTTTAACAGTGACGCCCCCTTTCTCGAGCACGGCAATCAGCGGTTTCGCCATCTCCGCATCAAGGGTTTTGAGAACTTGCGACTGACGCTCCACGAGTGTGCACTGAAAACCACGGTGAGCCAACTGCTCGGCAACCTCCAAGCCAACAAATCCCCCACCGATCACAACGCATCGCGGCGAGGCCGCTGAGCTGACGACATTCATCACAGCATCCAAATCCCCAAGCGACCACATCGTCGACACGTTTTGAAGCGTTGTGTCAACGAACGGCGGGATGAACGGCTCAGCGCCTGGCGAGAGGACAAGCCGATCATAGGGAATGAACTCGAGCGAAGCGTCGGAGCGTCGGACGACGACTTTCTTCTCAACGCGATTAATCTCAATCGCCTCGGTTTCGGTTTGCACGTCAATTCCGAAACGCTCACGAAACAATTTTGGTGTCGCAACAAGCAGCGAGTCTCGCGACGCAATCTCGCCGCCGACATGATACGGCAAGCCGCAATTGGCAAACGAGACCGACGGACCACGTTCGATCAATGTGATCTTTGCAGACGCATTCACGCGTCGTGCTCGAGCGGCCGCCGAAGCACCGCCAGCCACACCGCCAATGATCACAATCCGCAGCTGCTCACTCGTCGCCATCAAGTCACCATGAAGTGGAAATGTTTTTGGTTGGCCGACGCGGAAAAAAGAAAAGCGGATGGGGCGAGATTCGAACTCGCGGTACAGTTACCCGTACGGCAGTTTTCAAGACTGCAGCCTTAAACCGCTCGGCCACCCATCCGGTTTGTTCGCAGGGCGTTTGTGGTTTGTGAGTCGTGTTGCCTGTAAAGCACAGCGGCTCGTCGCCCATGCGAGACGAGAATCTACCAGAGCATCTCAAAAGAGGAAACCTCGACCTGAGCCCGGGTTCGCTTTCCTCAACCAAAATTTTTCCTTGACTTGCTACACTGCCTCTTGTATCAATGAATTAATACAAGGTGACAAGATGCTACTTCATATCACAACCGACGGGCCGCCGATTTACCAGCAAATTGTGGATCAAATCCGTTTTCGAATCGTTTCTGGCCAACTTTCGGTCGGCGACGAATTGCCAACGATTCGCGGATTGGCTGAGAGTGCTCGCGTCAATCCGAACACGGTCGCGCGGGCTTACCGCGAGCTGGAAATTGAGGGATTGGTCGAAAAGCGACGCACGGTGGGGACATTTGTTGCCGCCGGATCGGAGCGTGTGAGTGCTGCTCAACGTCGACGTTTGATCGCTCCTCATGTCGATCGCGTTCTTATTCAAGCCAAACAGCTTGGCATTTCGCTCGAAGAGCTTGTCGCTCAGTTGAGTGAACGGAATTCGCAACTTGGTGCAAGCCAATCCAAATCAAACGAGGAATCGGTATGAACGATCCAGCACCCGCCATTGAAATTAACCAGCTGAGTTGCCTCTTCCGTCGCAGCGAAGCGTTGCACGACGTGAGTCTGACGATCCCCACAGGATCGGTGTTTGGCCTTGTCGGACTCAATGGAGCCGGCAAAACGACGCTGATCCGACACTTGATTGGCGGTTTAAGGCCACAGTCGGGCATCGTCCGCGTGCTCGGTCAAGATCCAACGATCGCGCCCGAGTTGCTGATGGCTCGCATCGGTTACGTTGCCGAGGAAGACTCGCTGCCGCGTTGGATGACCGTCGGGCAATTGATCGATTTTATGCGGCGACTCTATGACGATTGGGACGACGCGTTTTGTGATGAGCTACTCGAAAAGTTTTCATTGGCACGTTCCAAGAAACTTACTGACTTGTCCAAGGGCGGTCGTGCGAGAGTGGGGTTGCTGGTGGCGATCGCTCATCGACCGGAGCTGTTGATTCTGGATGAACCCAGCTATGGACTCGATCCGATCGCTCGCCAAGATATTCTCGAAGCCGTTGTAAGAACGGCAAGCGACGAAGGTCGGACGGTGTTGTTCTCGAGTCACTTGCTCGATGAAGTTTCGCGAGTGTGTGACACGGTGGGTGTGATCTGTGACGGCAGGATCCTTGAGACGCTGCCGATGCAGGAACTCGCGGACCGCTACAGCGAGATGATATGTGAGTTAACGTCCGAGCAACAAAGACCACCGGTCGTCAACGGCTTTTTCGGTTGGCAGAACCGAGGACGAGAATGGTCGGTTGCCGTTGATCGAAGTGTCTATGAATCGGAACAGTCGATTGGCGAATCGCTTCTTGGAGTATCGGTTCGCGAGTTGCGCCCGATCAGCTTGGAACGTTGGTTCGCGGCGCGAGTCAGTCATCCGCACACAGCAACCTCGGTAGCGCACAATGTGCCCGAGGTGGTGTCATGATGAACGAAACGTTGGCATTGTTCAGCTACGGTTGGACGCGATACCAAAAGTTGGCATGGGTCGTTCTCGCCGTAACTATAGTCGCGTTCTCCTTGAGCGGTTTGGCACACGTGTTGGGGCTCCCCGAAATTGTATCACTTACTCTCGTCCAACTTGGGATGCTTGGGGTATTAGGTTGCATTGGGGTGCCAGTTGTCATGTTCGGAATGTGCAAGAATGGCAACGCGCTCGCGTCGGTTGGTAGTTATGACCCATGGTTGTTGCGGCTTCCGATACCGAGCTGGAAACTTGCTGTGATTCCTGCGCTGCTGATTACCGCATCAGTGACTGCCTTGTGGGTGATGCTCGCTGTGCCAATTCGCATCTGGAGCGGGGAGCAAGTGCCTATTTTTTCGCAGATCTTATCGATGTCGTCACTGGCGATTTTTCTCTACGCGTTCGTTTGGAAACCCCCTCGTTATCCTTGGCTCCAAGTCGTTGTCGCCATTGCCGCATCGCCATTTGCATTTTTGGTTGCGTTCGGTAGCATCGGTGTAGCTGGGAACGCGCCAGAGATGATGCCGCTCGTCTTGGTGGGGAGCACGATTGGCTATGTCGCTTCAATTGCCTTCGCAATTTACAGCGTTCGACTGGCCCGTGTGTCCAGTTATCAACAGTCCAGCAAACTTAAAGCTGTATCCCCTTCGCAGTCACTGTGTGAGGTGCCGCCGATTCGGCACCAAAGCCGCGTCGCAGCGCTCGCTTGGTATGATGCGCGACGCTTTAGAGTTCAACGAGTTTGCTTGTTTGCAGGTCTTGCTCTAGTGACGATATTCTGTGCAAGCGTTCTGCCGTTGACTGGAGGCACCGCCATTTTCGGATTGGTTTTTGCTGGCGTTATGTGCTGGGCCTGTACATCAACATTTGTTGAGCCGTCGGTCTATGGGGTAAACAGTTCGCTTCCCAGTTACTTGATCGCTAGCCCACTTTCATCACGAGAGATCGCATATGGGCGACTGAAAAGTATTTCTGTTGCCTTCGTTTTACTTTTTTTTCTGATGTCGCTTTCACTCCTGTGTAGCCTCCTTTGGAAGAGCAATCTCGTAACAGTGGAACGTTGGTGGGCAAGCATCTCGGATTCGTTGTCCGCATCGGCACCGATTCGAATTATCTTATTCGCTTACCTTGCGACCCTCGGTGTTACGCTAGGCCTCTTATTGCGAATGACCTGTGTGCAACTTTACGGTCGCCAAAGTGTGGCGGCTTGGGTGACAGGGTCAATCGTGTTCGCGTTAGCGGCACCTTTCATTGTTGTGCTTGTTTGGTTTCTGAAGCAAACAAACTGGGAAGAGGTGACGCTCGTGGCAACCAGTTGGCTGAATTGGTCCTACAATCTGATCTACGTGGCTTTGGCAACGAAGCTCTGCGTTGATCTTTTTATCATTTGGCGAACCGAGAAGCGGCTGGTGTCACAGCGAGAGATCACGCAATTTACGGTTGGTTGGAGCGTGCTTGTGATGGGAGCAGCAGTCACCGCT
>JBGSNA010000181.1:0-1693 GCA_041739875.1 Pirellulaceae bacterium | reverse complement strand
GCAAACTCGCAAATGATCCAGCCGCATCGTCAGCAACCACGCGCGGTGGTCGTTTTTCGCACCCGGCAACGCCAGGTCGTTACGGGCCGGATGAATTTGTTTTGCTTTCGCCGAAACATCGACGTGAGCATAAAGAACGACGCTACGCCCGTCCGTCGACTCAATTCGACGCGGAGGATTAGGCGAAGCCGTCAAGAACCGAAGCAGTGTGCGTAACATCATCGAATCCATTCGAGTGAGAAAAGCAGAAAAGGCACTCTGGAGTGACGTCATACCGAATTTCCGAATCCCATTTCCAGATCGGAATTCGGGCGAGTTTCACGGCGCTAACGCCATGTTAGACTATTTTTGTTTTGTTGCCGGATGCTTCATGCGGGATCAGCCTTTTAGCGATACTGCCACTTTCCTAGACGTGAACGATTTTGGTTCCATTGAATCTTCTCGCGATGAAGTCGCTGCCGACCGTCGGCCAGAACGAGTCGCGTATCCCGACAACTTTTCGAGTGTGGCGTCAAGTTCCGTTGCTTGGCTTGGCTTTGATTATAGGCTGTGACGCAAGTAAACCGCCGACCAAGCCCACTTTCGATCATCGTGAAGTGCCGAGCGTTCCCTCGGCGCCAGCCACAAGCCCAGAGGACTTGGAACTCGCGGGAGACCGTCATGCGGCAATGCAGGACTCATCTCGGGCCGTCGAGTTCTATCGACTTGCGATTGAAGCGAGCACGGCGCCAAGTAAGCAGTTGATGGACAAGCTCGGACAGCAGTGGATGAATGTTGGGCGTCCGTTCGAGTCACTGGATCTGCTTGGTCAAGCGATCCAGCGATACCCAAGCGATGTCGACCTTCGTCAAAAAATGGTCGGCGTGCAGTCGATGCTCGGATTGCAATGGGAGACGAGCGAGCATCTACGATGGCTGATCCAGCGGGGCCACGGGGACCTGAGTCTGCTAGTGATTGCGTCAGACTTGAGTCGTCCCCAAACGATTGAGTCGACTTGCCAATACGCGTTGCGGCACTACCCAGAGGACTTGCGGCCTCAGTATTCGATTGCTGCGCTGCGAGCTTACTATGGTGAATGGAAAGAGGCTTCGTCGCTGCTTGAGCCCGTCGTTGAGAGGCATCCGAGTTTTGTTCCCGCGAGTGCATTTTATCTGCGAGCGTTAGTCGAACTTGGGAATGAAGCCGATGCCCTCCAGCTCGCTGCGACATTACCGGCCGACATTCAAGCACATCCCCAGTACTGGATCGCTGCGGGGTTATGGGCCGAGCAAAAGGACGACCACGAACGAGCGGCGAAAGCGTATTGGCATGCAACTCTGCTGAATGAGAACGATGGCGAGTCGTTAACCCGGCTGTCGGCATCACTTGCGAGGCTGGGACGATACCCCGACTCACAACGTGTGGCTGTGAGAGCTGCGAATATCACCGCCTTGCGTGACGAAATTGACGCACTTCGGAATTGGCGGAATGATTCGCAAACGGGCGCAGTCGAAATCGCGCTGACGCTGGAGAAGCTGGGGCGACCATGGGAGGCAACATCTTGGTTGCACATTGGATTCCAAATGCGGCAGAAACCGGAGCCAAAGATCACGGAGATCTATCAATCCATTCGAGAAAAATTGGCTAGTTCGACACCCTGGCAACAATCCGAATCGCTGGCTGCGGCAAGTATTGACCTTTCAAACTTGCCGGC
>JBGSNA010000166.1:0-11029 GCA_041739875.1 Pirellulaceae bacterium | reverse complement strand
CGCGGTGCCGCCGTTTTGTCTCTATTTTCAGCCACCGCCGCTCTGTCTTGACTCAATCCCGACCGAAAATTGGGCTCCATTCACTCGTGCAACTTTGGATTTCGCCGGCCGAAATGCTCGTTTCAATATTTTGACCCCACGGCGCGTGCAGAGCCGAAAAGGTAGAAGAGCGCAGGAGTAACAATTTGGTCTAACACGGTTGATGCAATCATTCCGCCAAACAACACAATGGAGAGCGGGTAGAGGATCTCCTTGCCGGGTTCGCCGTGTCCAAACAACAAAGGAAGCAGGCCTATAAAACTGGTCATGGCTGTCATCATTACGGGGGCGAGACGTTCGAGGCTACCGCGAATGATCATCTCCTTTCCAAATGGCATTCCATCGACTTCCATTAAGTGGTGATAATGCGAGATCATCATGATGCCGTTGCGACTTACAATGCCAATGAGCGTGATGAATCCAACCCAGTGCGCCAGTGACAAATGTGTCGCCTGAATCCAAATTCCAGGCCATAGGTACCACGGTTGGTCCACAAACTCCGCAGTTTCAGGCGTATTTACGATTAAGAGCGCAACGATCGCGCCCAGCGCGGCTAATGGTACGTTAGCAATCACCTGAAGTGCTGAGCTCTGCGAACCAAGGGCTTTCATCAGCAGCAGATAGACACCGACGATGCTCAGCAGGGCAAATCCCCAGAGCCGGAAGGTGGCCAGCTGCTGTGCTTCGAACTGTCCGCTGTAATCGAGATAATACTCGCCTGGAAGTTCATGTAACGATTGCTCTACCGGTTGGAGCGATTGTTTGATGTCGCGTACGACACTCGCCAAATCTCGCCCTTGGACATTGCAGAAAACGGCGATGCGGCGCTGGACGTGTTCACGATTGAGGACATTGGGGCCGGTCGTATCCAAGATCTCTGCAACTTGCGAAAGAGCGACCTTCGCTCCCGAAGGCGTCTCAAGAATGGTCTCTTCAATGACGTTGGGATCACGGCGCGCATCTTGGTCATACCAAACCACCAAACCAAAATATTTATCTTCCTCGATAACCTGTGAGACGACCTTGCCTTTGAAGGCTGTCTCCAGCACTTTGGCCACGTCACCAGGTGCGAGCCCGTATCGCGAAGCCTCTTCACGTTTGACTCGCATTTGCAACTGAGAAATTTCGATCTGAGGCTCAATTTGCAGATCGACAATCCCTTCGATCTCCTGCATGCGAGCTTGGACATCGTAGGCCGCTGTTCGCAACTCTCGCAAATCCGGACCGAATACTTTCACTGCGATCTGAGCTCGAATCCCAGACATCATGTGATCCAAACGATGCGAGATCGGTTGGCCAATGTTTACCGCGGCCCCTGGAATACTCGAAATTCGATCCCGCAAATCCATAATCACTTCGTCTTGGGGGCGACCTTGGTATGCGAAGCTCCAGAGATGGGCGATCGGAATCGCTCGCAAGACAGCATTGTGCCATCCCACTTTCTCAATCTTATGTTGAGCAAGTCGCACTTCGAATTCCGAGTTGTTCACACCTTCTGCGTGCTCATCCAATTCGGCCCGTCCGGTCCGACGGGCCACCGAGAGAACTTCTGGTACTTCAAGCAAGATGGACTCGACGCGACCAGCGATTCGTTGGCTCTCAGCCAGCGACGTCCCTGGTTCAAGCCGCAGGTTAATAGTAGCTGTCCCTTCATTGAACGGAGGCAAAAATTCTCCGCCCATCCAAGGTAGAGTTAGGCAGCTGAGTAGTACTAAGACTCCTACTCCTGCGAGAATTGACTTGGGACGACCAAGCGTCCAACGCAGCAACCTTTCGTCCCAGTACTTCAACCAACGCATGATAAGCGGTTCGCGTTTGTCGGCCAAAAAAGGTGCGCGAGGCAGCAGCACACTCGCCAACACGGGTGTGAAAGTTAAGGCGACCACCAATGAGCACAATAACGCGACGATGTAGGCGATGCCCAGCGGCGCGAACAACCGCCCCTCAATGCCGGACATCATGAAAAGCGGCAATACGACCAGTACCACAATGAGGGTCGCGTAGACAATCGAGTTGCGGATCTCGCTAGATGCCGAGAAGATTACATCCACGGACGGTTTTTGAGCTTCAGTGGGTAACTGTTTATTTTCGCGAAGTCGACGATAGATGTTTTCAACGTCAACGATAGAGTCATCGACCAAGTCGCCGATCGCAACGGCGATACCGCCGAGTGTCATCGTGTTGATGGTGATGCCCAACAGATAAAACACGATGACGGTCAGCATTATCGATAGCGGCATGGATGACAAAGAGCTAACACTTGTGCGAAAGTTGCCCATCAATAAGAACAAAATCACGATTACCCAGATAGCGCCATCGCGAACCGCCTCGCTGACGTTATCAACTGCCGCTTCAATGAAGTGGCTTTGACGGAACACTTCCGACTCGAGTTTTACGTCAGCGGGTAGCTCCCTCTGAACTGAAGCCAGTACTTCGTTGATTCTTTGGTCAAGTTTGATCGTGTCCGCTTCGGGTTGTTTTTGCACTGTGAGCATGACCGCCATTCCGCCTCGTAGCTCACGATATGGCTTGGCGTGTGCGTGCGCCGAACGATCTTTGTCACTAGATGAATGGTGCGATCCATCGTTCATGCGCGCGTACTCAGCAGCTTGATCGACAGCGAAATTGACATCGGGCTTCACTTTCACGACTGCCGAAGCGTCACCTCGCTTAATCGGCCCACCCAGTTTGACATCAGCCACGTCGCCAATACGTATTGGTACTTGATCGCGCCAGAGGATAGGAGTTGCGGCGACTTCCTCGAGAGTCAGTGACTGTCCCTGGATACGTAGGAGCGATTCTTTTTCTCCGCGATCCATCACACCGCCACCTGCCAGCACATTGGCTTTCGTCGTAGCGTCCGTTAGCTGTGCCAGGGTGACATTGTGAGCTGCCAGCCTAGAAGGGGACGTGAGTACTTGATACTGCTTAAGAATTCCGCCCATAACGGAGACTTGAGACACGCCTTCAACGGCAAGGAGTCGATTGCGCACGGTGAACTCGCCTAGCGTGCGCAGCTCCATCGCTTTCGCGTCCGCTTCGTACTCTGAAGCGGGTTTAAGATCGCTGCGCAGCGCGAGCAACATGATTTCACCCATGATGGATGAAATAGGTGCAAGCGTCGGGCTTGTACCTGGTGGCAATTTCGATTGGGCCAGTTGCAGCTTCTCGTTCACGATCTGCCGATCAATGAAGATGTCAGTTCCCCAATCAAACTCTACCCAAATGATGGAGAGACCTATTGCAGACGACGAACGAACGCGTTTGACTCCTGTCGCGCCGTTAAGAAGCAACTCTATCGGTCGCGTTACCAGCACCTCGACTTCTTCAGGAGCCAGACCGGGTGATTCGGTCATAATCGTCACGGTGGGACGATTGAGGTCTGGAAACACATCGACAGGCATGGTACGAAGCAAAGACGCTCCGACGAGCATGACGAGAAGTGATGCAATCGCAACGATGGCACGGTTTTGAAGTGAGAAACGTATGATGCTGTCGAGCAAGGAAACTACCTCAAAGATGCAAAGGCTGTCTGTAACTCGCGACCACCAGTGGTAACCACCAACTCACCGGCTTCGATACCGTTAACAACTTCCGTATACTCACCATCCGATCGACCAATCTTTATTCGGCGTCGCTCGACATACCCATCGCTCTTTTGAACGAAGCTAAAATTATGCATCCCATCACGCAGGATTGCGGATGAGGGGATCGCCAGACTCGAGATCGAAGCCTCTATCGGGAGATTGACCGTTATCAACGCCCCGGCTCGCAGTTGCGGGATATCCGAGGTGGCAGCCGGAGTAAACCATATTCTTTGTGCGCGGGTCGACTCATTCACTGTTGGCCCGATTCGCGAAAGAACGACCGGAAATCTAATGTCAGGGCTAGCAAGTAGCGAGGCTACGCCACTGGCTCCTTCTGATAGTGAGCGAGTCTCGCGCGATGGTACATGCGCCTCGATCCATACGGCTTGGAGATTTTGAATTTCGACAAGCGGTTGGCTGGCGGTTACTGTTTCACCCAACGTAACTGCGGACGAGGTGATATGACCCTCAATGTTGGAGCGAATCGGAAGATAGTCGAGTATTCGTCGTTCTTTGGCGATCGATTCAATTTCGCTCTCTAGCAATCCCAACGTGGCGAGCTGCCTTTTTAAGCTCTCTGCCCGTGCCTTGAGCTGTTCCGCTTGAGAGCGTGTTTCCAATACCACGCGCAGGGAAACCGCGTCCCCTTTGACGCCGTCAAACCGATCGGCGCGACGAAGCGTCAAGTCGGCGTCGAGCGAGGTGCTGATCAAGTCGAGTTGGAGTTTATAAAAATCAGGCGAAGCAATCTCCATCAAGTTTTCACCAGCCTTAACGAATCGCCCTGGACGCAGTGTGTGCGAATGTACGGTTCCGTCCATCTGAGAAGAGAGCAAACTTCGATTCTCCGGGGGCAACCGCACGGACGCAGGGAGTTGCGTTGTCAATGAAATTTCCCGATGACCTGCTGGTGCGGTCAATATTCCTAAACGTTGCTGGTCATTGCTCGAGAGTTTCAGAACACCGAGAAAAAACAAACTCGACAACTCGTGCCCTCCCCTCACGACCACACGGTCGCCAGGATAGATATCACCTTGCAGCACCTCTACCATCGGCTCCGTTGGCTTTTGCGTTTCCAAAATACGCTTGCCTAATCGGACGCTTTTCTTTCGGTATTCAGCCGAAGTTCGAGTCGATGCTTCTTCTACGAATACATAATTCTGCAGTCCATCACTGTATACGGCACGCTGGGGAACGGTTAGTTTCTCAGCCTGCTCTGACGTATAAATCGTTGCCTTACCTACAACCCCAGGAATGATCGCTTGGTTTGCAAGGGTTACCCAAGCTGAGCTGACTTGGGTTTGGGGATCTAGGCCTGCATCCATTTGATCGATAACGCCTGCGACTGATATGGACGACGCAGGGAACTCGATCTTCACACGGTTGCCGACCTTAGTCTTTAAAATATCCTTCTCCAAGATCTGAAGCCGCACCCAAACTTCATCCGTGTTGACTATTTCAAATAGGTGCTCGAATGCTTCAACGTACTTGCCTTCGGCGAGGTCCGAGTGAAGGATTTGGCCAGCGATCGGCGAACGAATAGGATAGTACAGTGCATCAGGTTGGTTAATGGATGAACCCTCCAGAGAGACACCCAACCCATTGGCGTGAATCCTCGCGATCTCCAAGCGATTTTGACTTTGCTCTACCGCATTTTCGACGTCCAGCATGCGTTGCATCGGTACAGCGCCTGCATGGGCAGATGGTCGTGTCATCTCAAGTAGACGCTGGTTGAGCTCTAGATCATTAGCAGCTTGACGATAATCAAGTTTCAGTAATTCCAACTCGCGGCTACTCAGTTCGGCAACAATTTGGTTTTTCTCTACAAAGTCTCCTGTGCGCACCAAAAGCTTGGAGATGCGTCCAGCGAGTTGCGCCGATCCAAACGCCTTCGCCTGCCAAGGTGTAACGGACTCTGCATAGACCTTCAACGTTGAGGCCACGGTACCTACCACGACCTCCTCTGATCGAAGCCCAATCGCCTCACTCGCTTGCGCTGACAATGTCAGTTGACCATTCTGAGTGTCAACTTGGACGCCCTTGGTAGGCAGCGGTTGATGTCCTTCATGCGCGTCGGCCAGCGAAGCAGCCATAACCAGCGACAGTACTACAAGAACTCGTACTTTGAATTGGGGATTCATAGCCTACTTCTTGATGAAACTATCTGGATCAGGCAGCGGATCTGTTGACGTCTTCGCAGAAGTCAAGAATTCATCGACGCATGGAGGGCAACAGAACTCATAAGGCTTTCCATCGATGATCCACGTGAAGTTGGAATTCGCTTTTGTTCCCGAAATCGGACAGAGCATGTCGCCAACATTGGGTTTCATATTGTGTTCAGACTTGATCCCCTTGAACTTTTGCGACGCCGTCATGTTGCCGTTGGCGGCGATATCCGCATCGGTGTAACGTCCTCCGGGGGTCAAATAGAGTTCCCGTTCTGCTTCGTTGGCAACTTTGGCCGGCATGTCGGACGATTCACCATGGCTCTCTTGACCAGAAACAAAGCCAAGACGAAATCGCTCGCCATCAATGCGTATGTTTGGGATGGTCACATCAATCTTGCGACCTTCCAGTTCCTGAGGGAGTTGACCAACGAATAGGGAAGTCCGTCCTTGGCCGTCACCATCCTGGGGAGATGGCTCAAACGAGATGGATTTGGAATCGGTGCCTCCATCAGCTTTGACAAAACCTTTGAGGGTCTGGCTTTCCACATCGATAACTCGACTCTCATCCTTGCCAAGCGTGTAAAGCCGAATGACCCCTTCAGAATCGATGACCGCTTCCACGTGATAACTATCGCGTCCCAATGAAACTAAGATGCCGCCGTGAGCACCTGGAATATGGCCGTGGTCACTGTCAACGTCGCTGGTAATTGAGCTCGTCGCAGAATCTTTAGCGTTTGCCGCTCCAGTCCCTGCGTCTTCGACTCGAGACGCATTCAGTTCTGCAGCCTTTTCCGATTTCGTGGGATTGCATCCGCTGACAGCAAACAGTGCGGCCGCTGCTAGTAGTAGAGCGAAAAAACTTTTCTTGATCATGGTCTTAGTTGTCTATGAAACAGGGGTCAGGAAAGGGATAGCGATTTCGTCGAATTCATTCTTACATCTTCAGGGAGGCAACCCAGTGATTCACTTCAGCCAGGTCATCTGCACCGACGATCGTCATTTGCCGATCCTGGGTTCTCCAGCTGACGGCTAGCTGCCCAGCCGACTCAACGATTTTGCAAGGTATGCCCGCGCACTGCGTCTCAATGGCCGGGGAGTCACCGAACCAGACAGGCTGTTCATCTCTGTGCTCAAAGACAATAAGTGATGTGCCGTCGCTTCGTTCACAAATGGTTGCCGAACACTTGCAGCAGGGCATGTTCAGTACGTGTGTTGACACCCGAGTGAATCCTTCGGGAACATGTTTGAATAAGGCTGGCTCAAAGCTGAGAAACTTCGTGGCTTCTTCTGTATCTAGTTCACGGCCGTCGTACTTTGAGCTCAACTTGGCCAAAGCAAGTTGAGGCTCAGTTCTGGCGGAGCGGAATACATCGGCGAAATCCACGGCCAGTGCAGCATGATTGTGCACTGCGTTAGCCGTACGTTGTTGATTTGAGGAAACATATCGCAGAGCCGGAACGAGAAGAAGGATTGCGGCAGCGGCGGCTAAAACAGAAACACCATAACGCTTGGTCCAACCGTTCCATCGCGATTCCCTTGAAGCGAGCGTTACCGCTGGACTTTCGAGTTTGTGAGAAACATGTTCCCATACGGCTTCCGTATCAACCATCCGTTCCGAACGTTTCATCAAGGAGCCCATGGCAAGGTATTCGGACATCATCCCACGGCATGTACCGCATTGTGCGACATGATCTTCAATCTGTTGACAAGCCACTGCTTCAAGCTCTTTGTCGACGTAAGCCGACAAGTGTTCTGCAACAACATCGCAATTCATATTTATGCCTCCCAACCCAGTCGGATCAGAAAAGTCCTCAATTCGTTTCTCGCCTTGTTTAGTCGGGAACCGACGGTACCTTCAGGAATTCCAAGAACGCTCGCGATCGATGAGTATCCGAGCCCTTCGACCTCTTTCATGTGCAAAATTGCTCGCTGCTCTCCAGTGATCTGCTTCATAGCTAATTCTAGGACCTCAATGTCTTCGTCTGTTTCAATCTGCTGATTCATATCGGTAGACATGTCGCGAGTTTCCGCAGCCTTTTGAATACGTTGTTCTTCGCGTTTCAGTTTTCGTAGGTACTGCAAGCTCTGATTAACAGCCATACGATGCGCCCACGTCTGAAGTGACGATTCGAAACGAAACTGGCTAAGCCTAGAAAACAAGTGGATGATGAAGTCCTGCATCACGTCGTCAGCGTGACGATCGCCAACTATCTTTCGAATGACGCGATAGCAGCGTGCTGCCAATAGTTCGTAAATGAGCTTTTTAGACTCTCGATTGCCATTGCTTGCACGGCTGATCCACAGCATTAACTCGTCTTTAGGCAGTTGCACTGCGTAATCTTCTGCTTTTTCGTTCATCTCATTGGATGACTCTGTTGGTGGCATTCTTCACTCCTTTCCGCCGAAAAGGGAAAACTGCCCGGCGCTTTTGACAGCTTCGGGCAGTCTCGCTTTACGATCGCGGTTGTCGATCTAGCGAGGGTAGCAAGGACGCTCTACTGTGCAGCAAGAAGCTTGCTTCATGCAGCAGGTAGGTTCACCATCAGAGGGTGCAGACATCGCATTCGCGCTTGTGCGATTCCCATTTTCCGCGAAAGCAATGGACGAGAGACCGAGAGCGCTTAAAAGAGCAAGTTTTGTTGACATGATTCACCTGAGTCGTTTAAGAAACTTAAAAGCAACTGGCGAGTGCCAAAAGTTAAGCACACAGCCATTCAACAATTCCGGAACATTCGGATTGTTGGGCTTTTCATTTCTTCCAAATACAGGCCATCGATTGCCAAGAATGCCCGCCGAAGCGAATCGGAACTTTATGTCGTCGCGCCACCGCCCGCTCTTCGGGACGGGTTAGGTCTCGAGTCGCTGTGGGGGTCGCGACAAATTGCATTGTGATGGACGGCGTGCGAGGTTCAAATTGAAGGGTAGCACTCGAAGAAGCTTTTGAGCATTGGCAATCGCTGCTCTCTGTAACGCTACATCCCTGGAGTTCCTTCGCATTCACCCTTCTCACCGCGGAAGCCTGAGAAGCCGCACATTTGGGGCATCTCGGAACAGGGAGAACTTTCGCCGTCGCCTGACCAAACTCCGTCGCTGACGCAACCTCATGAGTGGCGGACAAACCTGCGATGAGCGTGCGCGAGAAACAGCAGCACGAGACCCCACCAAAGATCTGACTGCACGCAACCGCGAACAGCAAAACGATATGGAAGGGGAGTGACAACATGACTCTTACTTTTGAAGACGGTTTTCAAATGTTACGGTGATTGGATGAACGTCAGCCTAAGTTCCTTCACGATGTGTCCAAGTTTTTTTCGATTTTGCCCCCCCCGGCTTGGAAGTGCCAGCAGATTCCATCGCGAACTCGCTTGATTCTACCCGAAGAATCCTTGCTGTGGCGGCATCCAACCTCACGATTCGACCACTTTATCCCTATCCATCAATGGCGGCTAAAAATGAACTCAGAAACACGCAAACAATTCTTTCAGGTAACCGGCATGACCTGCGGCCACTGCAAATCAGCAGTAGAGTCAGCAATTCAGGCCACCAATGGCGTGACCGCGACCCACGTTGATCTGACAGCTGGGAAAGCCCTCGTCGAAGGGCAGTTCACTGATAAATCAGTCGTCGCGGCCGTCGAAGAAGCGGGCTACGAAGCCGTAGTCTCTGGCGGCGAGTAGCCAGCTGGTCGCGATTCTCTAACAACGAAATACATGATGAAAAACGCTGCACAAACGATCGAGATCGGCGTAAAGGGAATGACCTGCGCGGCATGTGTCCGTCGCGTCGAAACAGGGCTCCGCAAGATCCCAGCGGTGAGCAACGCTTCGGTCAACCTCGCGACGGAGCGCGCGGCGGTCGAGTTCGACCATTCTCCGCAAGCTGGCGAACTCGAAAAAATCAAACTTACGATTGCAAAACTGGGTTACGAACCCGTCGAACTCTCCACTGTACGAAACGCCGGTTCAGTTCAGGACAACGATTCCGACGCGCAGCAATTGTGGCGTCTGTTCGTTGGGGCTGCGGTCTTTGCGTTACCGATCGTCGTGCTCGCAATGGCTCCCATGTTGTCCGTGGGAATCATGAATTTGATGATGTCCTGGCTCTCAATGGAGCAATGGAATTGGGTCATGTTCGGCCTGGCCATCCCTGTTCAATTCTGGTTCGGCGGTCGCTTCCTTCGATTAGGTGCGAAGAGCCTCTTTTCCACATCGCCCGACATGAATTCACTGATTCTTTTGGGAACGATGGCCGCTTTCATCTACAGCACCGTCGTCACGGTTGCACCCCATTGGATTCCGCAGCAGTCGCGGCACGTCTACTTTGAAGCGTCGGCAGTGGTGATCACGCTCATCTTGTTGGGTAAGTACCTCGAAACAAAATCTAGACATCAAGCGTCAGACGCGATGAAGGTACTGCTAAATCTGGTGCCCAAGATGGCAACGGTCATTCGCCACGGGGAAGCAGTGTCCATTCCTGCCGATGCTGTTCTGCTCGATGATCTTGTGGAAGTTCGCCCCGGCACTGCGATTGCCGTCGATGGCGTCGTTGTCAGCGGCTCCACCTATATCGATGAGAGCATGGTAACCGGCGAGAGCGTGCCAGTAGCCAAGACAGCCGGAGATGAAGTCGTGGCAGGTACCATCAATGGCAACGGAAGTATTCAGTTTCGAGCCACTGCAATTGGAGCAGACACTACGTTAGCAAAGATCGTGGCATTCGTCGAATCCGCACAGGCCTCGAAGCCTCGCATTCAAGGGATTGCGGATCGAGTCGTTGCCTACTTTGTACCCGTGGTACTGTTAATTGCACTGCTCACCGCACTTACGTGGCTCTTTGTGATGCCCGGCGGCTCAATCGATCAAGCGCTCATTCATGCCGTCGCAGTTCTCATCATCGCTTGCCCATGTGCCATGGGACTGGCCGTGCCAACGAGCGTCATGGTAGGTGCCGGTAAGGCGGCGCAACAGGGGATTCTGTTTCGCTCGACGGACGCCATCGAATCGTTGAGCCAAGTTGCATTGATCGCTTTCGACAAAACGGGAACACTGACCGTTGGGAAACCGCACCTATCGCTATTCGATGTGTTGTCACCGTTTGTCTAGCGACATTTAGTTTTCCCTCTTTGCGACAATTAGAATTCCCCGATTGAGCTACCGCGTGAGTGGTTTCACGCGGTAGCGTTTCACGCGTCAGCGACAATTAGAATTCCCCTGTTTGGGAAGATGTTCTCATACT
>JBGSNA010000112.1:0-4163 GCA_041739875.1 Pirellulaceae bacterium | reverse complement strand
CTGGAGCCGGCACTTTGACCACACGACGCACGATGCAACTCGACACCGCTCGCGACGACATCGAGACCGCATTGGATCACTGCTGCGGGACCGCGTCGGATTTACTTGCTGGACGACTCAACGCCCGATATGCTGACTTTGAGGTCACGCGTACTTCGTTGCCGTCTAATGGGTCCTCAGTGTTTACGACTGCCTTGATCGAATCCGTGTCTGCGATTCGCCGGACGACCGATAACAATGCGATGCACCGGAGCGGGGTTAAATTCTTTCTTTCGCTTCGCTCTGCACGTCAACTCCCCGCCCGGTGATCGCGAACGTTACCCGACGGAGAATTTGTGACGTACTGCGACCTTCATCATCTGATTGACGGGCTTAGGCTTTTCCCGGACCCAAACGATGTGTTCGCGCGCGACGTAGCGTTGCACTGCAGGTATCTCCTTCCACTTGCAACCATCGATCTCTCGCTGGTCAATCCTGAGTTTTCCGGCAAAGCGCACTTCATCCAACCCATAGAACCACAAGATGGCGTCGTTGGTGAGGGCGGCGATGAGTACTTCACGTATCACACCCGTCGGAACTTTGTCGGATATGTTTACGACGGCGATCGTTGCGTGTTTGACGGCGACTTTCACTATTTCGAGCGGCACCGCCTTGGCTCGCGGAACGAACTGACTGAGCGTGAATCTCACATTCAAAAGTGCTACGACGACCATTATCGAATTGTGCGAGACGGCTATGACCTTGCTCGCAACCATGTCTCAAAATACGGAATGCTGCATAAACGCAACTCGGAGCCTCCTTACACACCGTCCGACCGACTGCGGATCGCTATGTATATCGGAGGTAGATCGGAGGGTGGAAACTGGGCGTCGGACGATGGCTTCCCAATTGATTGGGGCCGCTCGGAACGGAACGACGGTGGATTTGACTTCAACGTCGCTCCGCTCACGGCTGACGAGCGTCGGTTCGAGTTTGTGGGACAGATTCCGGTATACTGTTACGTTTGGAGCGAACGATCAACACTTTCGTGTGACTTGGTCATGTTTTTTGATCCAGTTGACCGCGTTGCACTGACGACCTTCGACTGGTCTTAATGCGCGGGTAACCATCCCGTGCACCGAAGGACGGCTTGCGCGTTTACTCGAATGGAAACTCAATCGTCCGTCCTCGGTGACGGGTAACGTTCCCCGACTGAAGAAGCCACAATGCGAAACATGCCCAAAGGTACTTTCGACAATGCGAATTGAGCCACTCGAAGTCTATACCGATGACTCGAATTACGCCGTCGTCAAACCACCGGGACGCAACTACCCTGGTTCGGTTATTCAAGGTGACACTCTTGCTAACCTATGCCGTAACGCAATCCAATTAGCTGAGCAGTTAAAATCAGCAGGCGTTCCAAAGAGTTCGCAACATGCCATGCAGGACTTGGCG
This sequence comes from Pirellulaceae bacterium, assembly GCA_041739875.1. Taxonomy (GTDB): domain Bacteria; phylum Planctomycetota; class Planctomycetia; order Pirellulales; family Pirellulaceae; genus JBBSJZ01. The sequence goes on along the minus strand of JBGSNA010000112.1, from coordinate 2,729 downwards.
AATTCGCTGATCGACCGGTTGCTGCACTACCAATCCGTACTCGATGCTCACGGCATCGACTATCCGCATGTCCGCCCACTCACAAAATCGGATCGTGTTGATTTTGACCAGCATCATCGCGACGTCTAACCGATCCTGCGCTTCCATCCAGACCGCGGGGAACCATCCCGTGCACCGGAGCCGGGCTTGCGGCTGGATTTGAAATAGTTGACTTTTCTCTCCCGGCCCGGTGACGGGCAACGTTATCGGGCCAAAAGAACATGAGCCCATTCGAAACTGTAAGTGCAATACAAGCCTATCGAGAACGCTGCGAAGATCGAGTAGCCGTATTCAATCACGAGACACGAACTGTCGTGGTGGTTGCTGATGGTGCTGGTGGTACCGGGGCGGGTGACGTCGCTGCCCTTGCTGTGATCCGCGAGATTGAAGCTGAGTACTTGAATATTCACTCCGCGAATGAATGGGTCTTGTTTCTACGTCAGATCGACTGCCGCATCGGCGATGGAGAAACGACCGCAGTCGTTGTGGACGTTCGCACCATCGGAATCGCTGGTGCTAGCGTTGGCGACAGTCGGGCCGTGATCGTAAATGACGGAACGATTTCCGAACTAACCGCTAACCAGAAACGAAAGCCATTGATCGGTTCGGGAATGGCGGAACCGATTGGCTTTATTTGTCCACCGCTTGATGGCTTGCTCCTTCTGGGGACTGATGGCTTTTTCAACTACGCGAAACCGAACGCGATTCTAGCTTCAATTGCAAAATCTGATTTTCAAACACTTCCACGCAAATGCATCGACATGGTACGATTACCATCCGGTGAGTATTGGGACGATGTCGGTATCGTTGCTGTCCGGAACCGTCCGCGTTCATCTACTCGGCGACGATTCCACGTGGACTAAAAGCCCGATAACAAAACCATGCACCGAAGCATCCGATCGGGCGTTTTTCACTTTTGAGACTTCGCTGGCGGATGCTCGGTGATGGTTGCCGTTCGGGCATCAGATCACGTATGCACCAACTTTCCGATGACTTGAAAGGCACGATAGTTGGATTCTTGATCCTTCTTTCGAAAGGTCTTCTAGACGACGAGCGTTGGGATTGGGACCTCGATAACTGCGATTGGTCACGGTATCAATCTGCATTCTCTGATCCGACGATTCTCAGAACAACGATTTCTGTCTTTCTCAACAAGGTGACGATCGATGATCGTGGAGCCGTCGCAAATTACAAGGATGCGCGGTTTCGTGGATTTCAGTACTTTCGTACAATGATCGACAGTAAGTATTCATTTGCAGCAGTCTTACCAAGATTTGAACCGAGTGAAATGAAAGAGCCAGACTGGTGCATTTGGGAGACATGAGCCCTGCAGGCACTGATGTCACGTAACGAGCCCGAACAAGGCCGTGAACCGGAGCGGCCGATCACGCGGGATGAGATTAAGGTGTCAGGTACCGTATTGGGTATTTAAGTAGCTTTCAGAGCGTTCGAGTGAGATTAAGGTGTCAGGGAAAGCACCGGGATAAACCGGTTTGGAATTGGGAATGCAAGAGTCCTGCAGTGAAAACTTAGCCAGTTACGCTGGCTCCGAGTCGTACGCTGGCGGTGGTAACATCGCGGGTGTAGCAACGACAGGGGTACACGCAGGCAAGCTATTGAGCTCCCTGGTAATCATCGAATCGGGCATCACTCTCGTGTGCCGACGGCGTCCTGACGTTCGGAAGGCAACACCGCTTGAATCGTCAATGGCGAGATTCAATCGGGCACGGCGGAGTCTAAGAACCTGAGCATGCGTGGAAATTCCAAGCGCGAGAACCGGGAGATCCGATCAGTTCCAAGTGCAAAGCCAAACATGGCTAACTGCTTGGACGGACAGGGAACCATCCAGTGGGAACGCCTGCCATGAACGCTGATTGGAAGTCAGATGAGTCCATAGTACCGTCGACGCGGGTGAACAAAACTGCGACAGCAGCAGCGGAGTCCGTCGAGGAAAGGGACTCACCGAAGGGAAGTATTGCCGAATTGACGTCGATGCTCCGGGCGCTGAACCGGACCAAGTATCAATTGGAACGTCACGGGAAATCACGACTTGTAGCGACAGTTTGTCGTGATCGTTCGACCTGACGGAAGTGCCGTATGAGGTAATTCTTCACGTACGGATCTGTGCGGGGGGCGGCTGGCAACAGCCGTCCCTACCGCGATGAGCAAACAAAGCACTGTCATGGTCAAACTTGAAATTACTCGCTTTTGCGAGGTGTGCGCGTCGTTCTAGCGGCACTACCGAATTGTGGCTTTTTTGAGTCTCAAAGTCCAAGGGTTCGTCGTTGCTGCGAGCACGTCTCGGTCAGCATGAATGGTTCAGTCTCGCCAAGAGCGGTAGATATCCGAAGCTTATAAGCCTCACACTGTCTTATCCGGCGTTTGAACCGCTGACAGAGCATCACGCTTTGTCCACGGGCTTGTGGACTGCGGTTGCTTTCGCTTACCGCGCCTGCCCTCGGGGTCGATCGATGTTGTCCGTGTGCCTTGCGAGCACGACGAGCCAGTGCGGGCTCTAAGCTTCGGACCTAGTTGATTCTACCGGATTATCGTGGCGGACTCCAAGACGGATGAGTAACGCAATGAGCAAGTCACCTAGTGATGTTGCTCCACGCTTTTTCTTTGCTGCTATCACCGCCATTGGCTTTGACTCAGCCGCGTAAGCTGACTTCGGCAACCAATTCAACGCC
>JBGSNA010000068.1:0-22914 GCA_041739875.1 Pirellulaceae bacterium | reverse complement strand
CGTTCAACAACGTCGGTCACCGCCCAGCGAGACGTTGAACTCGCAATCAACGCAGCCGATACTGCTTATCGAAACACGTTGGTGCTTGAAACGCAAACAACCAACACCAATACGGCAGCCGCGAACCTTGCGTCCGTCACGCTTGTCGCCAACACCCACCGCGCCTCTGGTCAAGCTGGCAGCCGACCAGCGCTCACAACCGTTGCGACTTCACTCACTGGTACGCTGGGAATTGCCCAGCGAGTCTATCCCAACATGTCTGGCCAGTCATGGATTTCCGTCGTCGATCAAGTCATCGATCGCATGGACGACTGGATCGATGATCGATATGACCAATCCGTAAAGTATGTACCGGAGCTCAACTGGGATGTGACGCGAGTGCCTGGTCTCCAACAAAATGTCGGCGGAACGCCATTGAGCGAGGAACTTACGCGTTGGACTCCTGCCGGGGTAACCGCATGGCTGGACCTACTCAGCCCGACAATGGCTGACGCATTTCGCATCAATGGTAACGTTTCGCCGACTGATATTCCGTCGCGCGACGAAGTTGAAACCGTTGACAACCCATTTGACGCTGTACGTGATCTGAACGAGAGTAACGGCGAATCACAAAGCGGACTACCACACACTCGTGTAGATACTTCGACTGCACGCCAATCGTTTTCGGTGACCGCAGAAAACACGACGCGTTCGAGAGATACCGCCGTGTTGCTTGTCAGTACACCAACGATTCCTGCGATATCGACCAATCAACCAACAAGTGACCTGCAAAAACAACATGCGTTCAAAGAGACAGTGCTAGCACTCATTGCTCGCAGCCATCCGAACAAGCTGTACATCGCACGTTGGCAAACTTGGATATTCGACTCGCGAGACCCTTCGGACTTCATTCCATCTACCGGCAATGAAGCTTATGGCGTCATTAAAGTAAACACGCAGCGGAGTACGCCTGCAGATATTGCGAAGCTGTTGACAGACAACGTTCCAGATGTGAAAGGTGGATTCCAAGACCCAGATGCACTATTGAATCAGCAACTCGCAGCAATCAAAGCAGCGCGAGTCGAAGTCGCAGATCGACTCGACTTACTGGTACATGAGCTTGTTCGAGCATTTCCGGGAGGCGAAGGAGCAATCTTTTTAGAGCGAGCCTTAAACGGCACATTAGAACAAGAGTATGGCGCGGAGATTGCGGAAGCTTGGGAACAAGCCGTTGCGCTCGCCAGTAGCGTGACCGAAGACCCGAAATCCGTCGCAAAATCGGCCACCGCATACTATTTCTTTGGAACGCTGACCAAACGAGTGCATGAGGATCGTTCACCAGATAGAACTGGAGGTGGACACCCGGTGCTTGCTGAACATGACATATTGTTACAGGGACATGTGCTTGTCGAAGCGAGTAAGCCCTCAATGCGAGGAAAGCTTGGTATACGACATACGTATGTGGACTATGGGCACCATAATCCCAATGGCGGGCTGAATCCGTACGTGTCATTTAAGTCAGTCATACCATTTAATCACGTCGAGTTGTTCAATCGAGCAATTATTTACGTCAACCCGCATGATGGAGAAGTAAGTTATTTTGCGAAGGACGCGAAAGGCAACATCCATCGCTTTCAGTCCGACGGAAACAGCACCGAATTTCATTGGAACGGACAAACTAATGGAAGAACAAAAAATGGCGTGAAAGTAAAGGATGTTGATGTTCCCAACGAAGTAAGGAAACGACTCGGTGCTTGAGCCAAGGTTATTCGGACGAAAAGAGGTATTTGCAATCGATGTAGTGTCGTTTAACTTGAAAGAGCTACTTGGAGATATGCAAATATGGATATGCGGGGAACGGGTTGGCCATGGTCACGGCGTTTTCGTTCCTACATTTGCCAGTAAGTTGCGGAGTTTTGTAAATATCCATCAGTCACCTTCTGGATATCTCAAAGAGAACATAAAGGACTTTCATGGCATCGAGGACGACAGAGTGTTTCAAATGTTGAATCAGGTCGTCACAACGGGTGAACCATTCAATGAAATCCGGGTACGAGAAGTAGAAGGTTATCATTTGATGCATAGCCTCGATGATGTTGTTGATGGCTGGCATATTTTTGTTGTCGATGACAGGGTCTTAAAACGCATAATTTGGCAAGCTGTAAGTCCCTTATGCCCGCCTCACCATCGCGACCACGTATGGTCGACGACGCTTCCAGCCAAAGAGTTTATTAAGATCATCAATGACTTTGCGGACTATGTCGGATGGGGGGAGAAAAGGGGACGAAGCACGCAAAGCACCCCTTGACCTTTTCCGTGGTCCGGGAGAACTAAGTCGTGGGGATGCATCTCGGCGGCTTTTGGATCGTTACCAAATTGACATCAACGACGCCGCGAACGGTGTTGCCTTAGTCGGTGGCAAAGGCGCTCCTCTGAACGTTTTGCCACGGCATCACAGGGGAAGTGGTTTGCATACCAATTCCGGAATAGACGCAATGAATCGACGATTAGCCCAAGCAGTAGATGGTGTAGATGATTGGGCAACTGGACGCCAGCGAATCCTTGAGGAATTGGCTGAGATTAGGCTTGAGATTCTCAATGGAACTTTCCCGAATTAGGCGATTATTACTATGATAACAATGAATCAAACAGCTTTTTATCGTTACGACCCCGATAGCAACAGCTTCGCAGGTTTTGGACTTCAGAAAAGCGACTATGAAGTCATTAAACTACATTCTCTGTTTGAGTCAGTTTCGGCAACCTGGAAACCAATCGTTCTCAAAGAGTTCGACGATTCACCAACAGATTTGGGGGATTTTCCCAGTCTGGCTGACCGAAACTGCATCCCACTTTTCAGCGAAAAGGCTTGGAGTGTATACGAGAAACAGTTATCGGGAGTCGCTGAGGCCTTACCAACAACGACTACGAGCGGCGCCCGACTTCTGATGATTCATATTTACAAAAGGGTTGACGCACTCATCGAGGAACGGTGTTCGTTTGACCGATTCTCCGACGGTGGCATTCGACGGATCAAGGAATTCTGTTTTGATTGGACGAGGTTAGACTCCACAATGGTCATCAAGCTTCCAGCCAAGCTAGGTGGTGATCTGCTTGTGAGTCACCAATTTCGTGACATTGCGATCAAAAATGGGTTGCAGGGGCTGAAATTCATTGAGGTGGCGCAATGTGATTGAATGAACCAAATGGGTCAGGCTTCTTTTCCATAAAGACGCCTGACCCAATAGTGTCCGGTACACCGGTTGCTGAACGTCCAGGCTTCGTCGCATTCAATTTTTTTCAGCTTACCACAGACGCATTCCTGGCGATCTCTTATCGTTTGTTAGCGATCGAGGACTACCTAGGGACAGGGACTACCTAGGGGACTACCTAGGGACAGAGCACTTTTTTGGGGTGCCTGCTGCTAGCTCATCCGACGAGCGATTAAGGTGTCAGGTACCGAATTGGAGAGGTGGGCAAGCACGCTTTCTTTAGGTATCATTAGCTTGAACACGCCATACCTTTGAGAGCGAAAGAAATGGGCAGACCGAGGCGTGCTGACGAAGCCGGTTGCATTGATCATATGCTTAACCGCGCTAACCGCCGCGACAAGCTTGTTTTCAAGGACGCGGACTACGAAGCTTTTGAACGCGACTTGACCGAAGCGGTCGCTCGGCACCAACTTGATCTGCTTTGTTTTTGCATCATGCCCAATCACTGGCACATTTGCGTGCGTCTGCGTGTCGATCTGGGGGATGACCATGAGACCGCGAGGTCGGCCGCGAAAATTCCGCAACGCCCGAACAACCACCTAAACATCCAATTCGGTACCTGACACCTTAAGCGAGCGAAAACAAAGGTTCCAAGAGTCGATTCAACGATCTTCCACATCTAAGATTCCTGGCACCTTTGCTTGCTCACGAAAAAGAACTCGCGTTCGAGAAACTGCTGGATCGACTCGAACCGCTCGACCGCGTTTGTGCGATTGCCAAGCAGTATCACCAAGTGTTACCGATGGCGGTTGCGAGCGGCGGTATTCGTCGCATCATCGACGCACAGCTTGTCCAAATTCAGTTGGGACATTTGTTCCATGTGCGCGTCACCGCCGAAGACACCGAGCGTCATAAACCAGAGCCCGATGTATTTCTTGAGGCCGCGCGCCAGCTTGATATCGATCCCCGCCGCTGTCTTGTGTTCGAAGACTCGCCGCTCGGTTTCCAAGCCGCAGCAAAAGCAGGCATGGGCTGGGTCGATGTACGCGTTCCTACTAACGAGTTTGTGGTTCAAACATCCTTGTAGCGGTTGCGACTCATCGCATCAGCCCTTGGACGTCGGCGGCAAGTTTCCAACGATAAACTCAACGATCAGGCAAACTGTTTTTCAAACGCATCGCTAAACGCTTGCAATTGATCAGCCGGTAATTGGTTAATCCCAGCCGCGGCCTTGCGACCGCCTCCGGTAGGAAACTGTCGACAAAGGTCATCCGCGCCAGACTTGGTCGACATCGGTGCCCGAACACTGATCAAATACTCGCCGCTCGGCAACAAGCTGGCTAGAGCATGTGCGCGATCTGGATTGTCTCTCGCCAACTCATTGCTGTAGACACCGCTCACACGCCGTGAAAACGAGTCGTTGGGGAACACGAACATGGCACACTTCTCAGTACAGACCATGGGTTCGATCGCGGCTGCTCGACTCATGTCGCTGTCAAATCCACTTTGCAGAGTCTCAAACGCAGCGTCGGACTTGATGAAGTCGAATGGATCCGCGTACGGCTTCACTTTCAAGTAAAGTTCGTCAGGTGCAAAGTAGAGGTCGTCGATCTCGCTACCATATCCGTTGTAATTCAGCAGCGTCCCGAGCGTCTTCAATTGGTCCAGTTGCGATTCGTCCAAACCAAGCGACGATGCAGCCTCTTTGGCGGCGTCGTAGAAATTGTCCCCGAATAGTGCTGTCACAGCCCAAGGCAAGAAGGCGTCCTTCAAAAACCGATTGACCAGCAATCCGGTGCACACGTCGCCAGCGGTATCGATGCTGGTTGTCAGCTTCGGTGAATCAGGAATCTCGCCTGCGAAGTGGTGGTCGAAATAGGAAATCTCCATCCCCGCTGCGAGCAGTCGCTCCAGATCATCGCGATTCTTGTCCAGTGAAATGTCGAGCACCGTGGCCGAGTCGCCCGCCTTCGCTTGAACGCGTTTCAGCAAGTCGATGTCGCGCTTCACTCCCGTCACAAGCGTGCTTTCACGAGGATCTGCCAAACGCAGTTGGTGCAGCGCACAGATGCCATCGGCATCACCATTGAATACGTCGTAATGAGTCATTTGTGGTTCCTGGGAATTCAATCTACAGCAATAGCCTAAGATTCAAAACTCGTTTCGTCGCCTCATTGAGTCTTCCTGCCAGCGATTCGTTGCACAGCGATTCGTTGCACAGCGATTCGCTGCATATCCAATCGTTTAAAGCGAATTGCTCCGGCGACCTAGCCCAGGGCTTTGTCGCTGATGTCTTTGCGGCACCAGGCGCCGGGCCAGCGGATTTCTTTCACTGCAGTGTAAGCCTGTAGCTTGGCACCGCTGACGGTGTCGCCAATGGCTGTGACGCCAAGCACTCGTCCGCCGTCGTTAACTACTTTGTCATCGACGAGACGAGTGCCAGCGTGAAAGACTTTCACATTCGGTACCGCGGCTGCGCGGTCCAATCCAGTGATCTCGCGACCACACTCATAGATGCCTGGATAGCCTTCGCTTGCCATCACCACACAGATGCTCGGTCGCTCGTCCCATTCAAGCGGACCAAGATTGCTCAGCGTGCCGTCGATGGTGGCTTCGAGAACGTCGACGAGATCCGTCTTGAGTCGCATCAGAAGTGGTTGGCATTCGGGGTCACCAAAACGCACGTTGAATTCAAGCACCTTGGGGCCAGCGGCTGTGAGCATGAGACCAGCATACAAGACGCCTTTGAACGGACGTCGCGCACGCTTCATTGCGTGGACGACTGGGACAAGAATGTCGCTTTCAACCTTGGTCATCATCTCTTCGTCGAGAACCGGGGCAGGGCAGTACGCGCCCATGCCGCCAGTGTTGGGGCCTAAGTCGCCATCGTAGGCTGGCTTGTGATCTTGAGCGGCTGGAAGTGTGACGATCGTCTCGCCATCTGTGATTGCCAGAACACTGACTTCAGGGCCTTGCAGGCGTTCTTCGATAATCAATAACTTGCCGGCGTCGCCGAACTCCCGTCGAGCTGCGATCCGGTCGATGGCTTCGAGTGCTTCGCTGCGAGTTGAGCAGACAACGACGCCTTTACCGGCGGCGAGTCCGTCAGCTTTGATGACGACGGGAACGGGATCATTGGGTTCGGTGTATCGATCCTTGATGTATCGCATCGCGTCGTCGGCATGCCGAAACGTTTGGTAGCTCGCTGTGGGGATATTCGCGGCATGCAGCAGGTTCTTGCAAAACACCTTGCTGCCTTCGAGTTCGGCGGCGGCCTTGCTCGGGCCAAACACGCGCAGTCCAGCGGCTTGCATGGCGTCGACAAGGCCGATCACGAGGGGAGCTTCGGGACCGACCACGATGAGACCGATGGACTGTTCTTTGGCAAACCGAATCAGTGATTGGACGTCCGTCGCTTCGATCGGCACGTTGGTCGCGTCGAGCGCCGTACCCGCATTGCCGGGGGCGACAAACACTTGGTCCACACGTGGGCTTTGGCCGATTTTCCATGCCAGCGCGTGTTCACGTCCGCCATTGCCAACGATTAATACCTTCATCGCCAAACTCGTCTTTTTTCAATATCGCTAGAAATGTGTCTAAAAAGCCGCCTAGTTCGCAGGGCGGCAATGTAGAGACTCGAAAGGCAAAACGACACCGGAGGACGTTTTTCGCCGTTTTTCAGACAATTCCCCATCGTTCAACCGTTGCCTGTAGCTGCAGTGGTGTTTTCTGTGACATTAGGCGGTTTTAGCGGTAGACAGGATCACGCACTTCGTTACACTTGAGGTTGTCCCGCCGGATGGTGTGATTCTGTTTTTCCAGCTACCCAAGCCCCACCCCAGGAAAAGCACGTCATCCGCAGTTGGCTAATTCGAAAAGTGGCGGCGGCTGTTGTTGAGGGTCAATCCTTTTTAACAGCCGTCGCCTTTCTTTTTGGATTGAGTCCGGATTGTATGGATTTTCTCATGGCGCGCGACGTAATATGTCAGTGCGACGATGGTAAAACAGCACGCGGCGATGAACACCTTTCAACCTGTCGTTGCCCAAATCGTGGAAGCCGTGTTTACTGAGATTTCACTTGGCTCACGAATCGTCCCGACTAACCTTGGCATTCCCCGACTCAATAGCTTTAAAGATGGAGATACCCTTGAAACTCGCAACACGCACCCTTGCATTCGCATTGGCCTTGGTAAGCGGAACGGCCGCTTTTGCCGAAAATGGCGACCTTAAAATTCGTTTTGAGTACGGCGGAGACGCTGTCACGCCAGCCAAATTGGATGTCAAGAATGACCCATTTTGCGGCGCTCAGAATTTGGTGAACGAGCGATTGCTTGTGAATCCGACGAACAAGGGGCTCGCAAATATGATTGTCTATGTTTACACCGGAAAACGCGGTGGCTCAAAGCTCCCTGTATATGAACCGTCCAATAACACGCTCGAACTAGCAAATTTGAATTGCCGTTTTGAGCCGCATGTTGTGATCATGCAAACGGGCGACACTCTCAAGGTCACGAACCCCGATCCCGTGGGTCATAACGCAAATATTGGCTTTTTCAAGAATGATGCGGTCAACTTCTTGCTTCCGCCGATGGCCGAAAAATCGATTGTCTTAAAGGAAGCCGAGCCGGCTCCGATTCCTGCGCAATGCAATATCCACCCGTGGATGATTTCGAACGTTCTCGTTCTAGAGCACCCGTTCGCCGCAAAGAGCGATGAGAACGGTGATTTGACGATTAAGGGACTGCCAGCAGGAGATACACTCATTTTCCGCGTCTGGTCCGAGGCCGGAACGATTGAAAAAGTGACCGTTGATGGCAAGGAACAAGAATGGAAGAGCCAACGCTTTGAAGTCGAGATCAAGCCAGGCATGAACGACATGGCCACGGTCATCATCCCAGCCGCCGCTTTGACGGCCAACTAAAGATGGCCAGAACGCCCATTTGAAAGAAAGTGGGCGTCCATTTGAAAGAAAACGCGAAAAGCCTCGCGACAATCACTGTCGCGAGGCTTTTTTTGTCGCATGTGGATTGTTTCGGTTTGCCAGAGTTGCCAATTCGCGGTTGAATGGCTGTTTGATAAACGTTGTCTCCAACCGCCACAATGATGCCCCGCTTTCCAACTCGTTGTTTCTCGACAAGATGCTGCTACTTGGCAATTGGCTACCTGGTGCCGGCTTGGCTGTTCATGCCCGCTTGCCTGTTTATGCTGGCGGGTTGTGACGCGAAAATCGGTTCATTCAAACCGAATGACGTTGTCGCATTGTCGCTAGCGTCTTCGCGTTCGATCCCGACGGATGCCGCCAAAGACGACATTTCGATGTTGCTCACGCAATGGTTCGGTACGCCATCGGAACCCAAGTGGCCCGGGTCTTCGCTGACTGGCGAAGCGAACGCCGTGGTGGATCTGGAGCGGCTAAAGCAAGCCGCCGGTGACGTGAAGAGTGGCAAGGGTGGTGAGCATGTGGGGCTGTACCGCGAGCACTGTGTGGTGTGTCACTCACTCGAAGGAAGCGGGGCAGGGCCAGCTTCGATGTACCAGAACCCGTATCCGCGAGACTTTCGGGCTGGCGTATTCAAGTGGAAGAGCACTCGTCGAGTCGCTCCGCCCACTCGCGAGGATCTGCGAACCGTATTGCGTCACGGAGTTCCTGGGACGGCAATGCCGTCGTTCTTGGGGCTCCCGGACGATGAGATGGAATCGCTTGTTGATTACGTGATCTACCTTTCGATTCGTGGCCAGCTGGAGTACGAGTTGTTGGCTGCGGCGGTGGACGAGTTTGGTTACGGAGATGTGGCACCTGAGGAAGCACCGTTTCGATTCCGCGTTTCCAATCCAAACGAACAGGGCGAAGCGGTTCAGTTTGCGTCGGCAGTGTTCACGAAAATCTGTGATGCATGGATTAACGCGGGCGAGAGTGTCGTCGCTGTGCCGGGGTCCATTGCGAAGGTGTCGAATACGAAGGGAGTGTTTTCTGGGGACGAGTTGCAAGCTTCGATTGATCGCGGACGCGACATGTTCCATGGCCAGATCGCGAATTGTGTCGGTTGTCATGGACCAGCTGGGGGCGGTGGTGCGATGACACTTGACTACGATGATTGGACCAAGGCTTACTCAACGAAGTTGGGAATCACGCCCACAGATGGTGAGGCAATGCGGCCGATGATCAAGGCTGGCGCACTTCCACCCAGGCCAGCCAACCCTCGCAATCTACAACTGGGGGTGTTTCGCGGTGGCGGGGATACTCAAACTCTCTATCGTCGGATCTCGCAAGGGATCGCTGGCACGCCGATGCCGGGCGTGGAGATCACGACAGAGGCCTCGGCAAAAAGTTTGTCTGCCGAGCAAGTATTGGATCTGATTCATTATGTACGCTCGCTCGGCGGACAAGCGTCGCTGAGCCAAGACACAGACTCGTTCGCTCTTTCCAAGGAAACATTATGACAGAAGACTCGAGCCGCTCCGTCGGCGCGATCCTTGGGCTGGTGATCGGTCTGGGGTTGATGTTTGTACTCGGCTTCGGTGGCATGATTCCCGGAGCGCTGTTCGGTGCGGGCGGTGCAGTCGCTGGCGGCGTCACTGGCGAAAAAGTATTCGCCTGGATGAAACGTTCTTAATTCGATCTCGTTGATATTCATGTCCAGCCTAGAATTCAGTCCTGTAGCCGATCCGCCCGCCCGTTGGATGCACCGATTTGCGGTATTGTCGGTCGGTTTGGTCTGGCCGCTGATTTGGGTGGGCGGTCTGGTCACGACGTACGACGCTGGGATGGCGGTACCGGATTGGCCAAACACTTACGGTTACAATTTGTTTTTGTATCCGTATGAAACGTGGCTATTGGGGCCCTTTGACCTGTTTATCGAACACGGTCACCGACTGCTTGCTGCTGTTGTTGGATTTGTGGCGATCGCACTGATGATCGCCGCAATTCGTGCTGAGCCGCGCCGTTGGGTAGTATGGCTTTCGGTTGGTGTCTTGGTGGCAGTGATCGGCCAGGGCGTATTGGGTGGTCTGCGAGTTGTGCTCAGTGATCGCACGCTGGCAATGCTGCATGGCTGCACAGGCCCTGCATTTTTCGCACTTTGCGTCGCCACCGCCACCGTCTCAGGCCGCTGGTGGTGGAATGCGGCTGGACGGGTACCGTTGGCTGAACCGCCCCTGCGAAAACTCAGTCGGGGCATTTTGATTGCTGTCGCTGGGCTCGTTGTGCTGAGCTACTTGCAGCTCGTTTTGGGGGCCCAGTTAAGGCACGTTCAGCCCACGATGTCACCATCCGGCTTTACCCACATTGTCAAAACCCACATTGTCGTCGCATTGGGTTTGTGGATGTTAACAGCTTATGTTTGGGCTGCTTTACGCAAATGCGGCGATTTGACGCTGTTCCGACCCGCCCTGGTGCTGATAGGATTAGTCGCGATTCAGATTCTGCTGGGGATTGCAACGTGGGTCGTCAACTACGGCTGGCCGACGATCATCCAGTGGGTGCCTGGGTCGAGCGACTATATCGTCCAGTCCAAGGGGTTTGCCGAGTCGATCATCGTTACCGCTCATGTGGCGACCGGTTCATTGATTCTGGCTGTTTCGACGCTGGTTGTGTTGCGAGTCGCTCGAATGCGGTATGTCACATGTCAGCCGCTTGAATGAGCGTTTTGTTCCGTCATTTTTCATCTCAGATCCCCAAGTGCAGATGTCCATCGATCTCGCCATTGCCGACGCTCCCGCCAACGCGCCCAGCGATTCGTCAATGACGTTTCCACAGCGAACGACTGGCCGAGTACTTAACGTGACGGAGCAGGGCAGGGGACTCGAACTCAGCATCGACGGAGAGCCTAGCGAATTCTCAAGTGAGCATTCTCCGGCGAACGCTCTCGTTCAAGAGTCCCTCATCGTTGAAAAGTCCCTTAACGCTGAAAAATCATTGCTCAGCGACTTCATCACGCTTACCAAGCCGCGCATCGTTGTGATGGTGTTGGTCACAACCGTTGCTTCAGCCATGGTTGCTGCGGGCGGATGGTTCTCAGTTGTCGATCTCATGTGGTTGCTCGTGGGAACCGCCATGGTTGCAGGGAGTGCCGGTTCGGCCAACCAAGTTTGGGAGCGACGCATCGATTGCAACATGCCTCGTACCGCCGTTCGCCCGCTTCCAAGCGAGCGAATGAGTGTTGCGGTGGCAGTGGCTTTCACTGCACTGATTGGCGTCTTAGGAACCACTGTTCTCGCGATCGCGTTTGGTGCCTCTTCGGCGTTCGTTGGTTTGGCGACATGGGGCTTGTATGTCCTCGTTTACACACCTCTCAAAACTCGCACCGCTTGGAACACGACTGTCGGCGCCGTTGCTGGCGCTTTACCGATTTTAATTGGCTACACTGCCCTCGGCGGGTCGCTTACGGACGTCAGTGGTTGGTTGCTCGTCGGCGTCCTGGTGACATGGCAGTACCCTCACTTCATGGCGATCGCTTGGATGTACCGGCACCAGTACGCAGAAGCCGGTTTCCAGATGACGACGACCGTGGAACCCACCGGACGCAGTGCTGGGATTCAAAGCGTTGTCGGGTCGCTCGCACTGATTGGATGTGGCGTTGGATTGTGTGTTTTGCCGGTTCAGCTTGTGCCGACCGTTTTGTCGATGATTGCAATTGTCGCTGTCGTGTATCCGATGCTTCGAGCCTCGATTCAGTTCGCTCGGCACCGTGATGATGTCCAAGCCAGACGTTTACTACGTTCGAGTCTTCTAGTGCTTCCGGCAGTACTGCTCATCGTTACGCTCCGCGTTTTTTGGTGAGCCCCATCTTGATACGAGAACGTTCTTCCGCGGCTGATGATGCCGTGTGCTGTGTCACCGATGTTGGATATCGCTACGGTGACAATGTTGCTCTGAGCGGGATCGACTTGACGGTCCACCGTGGTGAGATCGTGACACTGCTTGGACCCAACGGTAGCGGCAAAACAACGTTGTTCCGATTGCTCTGTACCTTGCTGCCGCTGCAACAGGGGTCAATTGCCATCGGCGGCGTTGACGTTGCAAGCGACCCGCTCTCTGCGCGCCGACAAATTGGGATCGTGTTCCAGTCACCGAGCTTGGACAAGAAGCTTACCGTTGACGAGAACATCGCATGCCAAGGTGCCCTCTATGGCATTCGCGGCGAAGCACTGAAACGCCGGCGCAACGAGTTGCTCGAACAACTTGAGCTGACGGACCGTCGCGGTGACTTTTGTCAAACGCTTTCCGGTGGTTTGAAACGCCGCGTGGAACTCGCCAAAGGCATGCTCCACCAGCCCACGTTGCTGTTGCTTGATGAGCCTAGCACTGGCTTGGATCCTTCGGCGCGTTTGAAGTTGTGGTCATCGCTTCGAGTCATGGCGAATTCTGGAACATCGATTTTGATGACGACGCATATTCTCGAGGAAGCCGACAAGGCGGATCGCGTCGCGATTCTTGCGGGTGGCAAAAAGATTGCTGACGCATCGCCAAGTGACCTTCGGTCCGAGATGGGTGACGGAATGGTCACGATCGTCGCCCGCGACGCCGAGCAAGCCGAACAAACGCTTCGTAACGAATTGGGTTTGGATCCGCTGCGAATCCATAACCAGCTCAGACTAAAGAGTGACAAACCAGCGGAGTTAGTGCCTCGGTTAGCCGCATGCCTTGGAAATGAAGCTCAATCCATTGCGATAGGACGTCCAGGTTTAGAGGACGTCTTCATCGCCAAAACTGGCGAACAATTTCACTAGTTGCGAAGATTCCGTTTAGCCCTTTGCCATCAACCATCACTCACCGAGTCGCTTGTTGCGAAAACCATGTCCACGCTGACTTCCCCAGTTGAACCCACCGTCGTCCCAGTTGCACCGCGCGTCGTCGCTGCTCGCGCGACGCTCGAGAGTGGTTGGGGTGCCGCATGGATGCTTGCCAGACGAGAGTGGGTACGATTCTTTCGACAACGAAATCGTGTGACCGCAGCGATCGCTCAACCTTTGTTATTTTGGTTGCTGTTTGGAACAGGTCTGCGTGGTTCGTTCACAGGCGCCGGGCAACAGAATTTCTTGGAATTCTTTCTGCCAGGCACGATTGGTTTGATCGTTTTGTTCACCGCCATTTTCGCCACTATCTCGGTAATTGAAGATCGCCGCGAGGGCTTCATGCAATCGGTCTTGGTCGCACCGGTCGGACGCTGGCCTGTGTTATTCGGTAAGGTCATGGGTGGATCGGCGATCGCTTGGGTGCAAGCGGTTTTCTTCTTGTCCCTTGTCCTCATGTTCGGGACTGCGCCGCTGACTTGGAGTTTGCTGCCGCTGTTGCTGTTGCTCGCCCTCGTTGCTGTCGCCATGTGTTCACTCGGCATGATCGTGGCTTGGCCAATGGACAGCACACAGGGTTTCCACGCGATCATGATGCTTGGTTTGATGCCAATGTGGTTGCTTTCCGGTTCGTTCTTTCCGATCCCTGCGTATGACTCTGAGGTCGGGATTGGACCGATGATTCTCGGCACGATCATGCGAGCCAATCCGCTGAGCTATTCCATGGCCGAGATGCGGCATTTGCTGTACCCGTCGATTGATTTCGCAAGTGCTGGCTTTGCCCCCTCGCATTTAACGTGTTGGCTTGTGTCGATTGCCGCGGCGATTTTCACAACCACAGTGGCTTGGCGACTGATGCGCGGCAGTCGTCGTGCAGACATCGTTGTTTAACTTTCTACATCGCGATTGCGTCTCATGCGAACCACAGTTCACATCGTTCTGATTTTGCTCGCCGGCGTCGGCTTAGGACTTTACGTTCGTTCGTTAAGGATAGCCAACCAACGCGACCAGCCTTCCAGCGACGATATTGTCTACACCACGGATCTCTCGCCCGGCGCTGTGATCGATGATGCGGCGATGCACTTCGATACTGGCAAGTCGGATGAAACTGAGTTTACGGCTCCGACCGACGACGTGCCCGAAGGTTGGACTACCCATTTCCAGCTAACCGAGCGCAGCGGTGAATCGTTGGACAGTGATCAACTGATGGGAACGCCTTATCTTGTTAGCTTCTTCTTTAGCCAATGCCCAAGCACGTGTGTCCAACAGAACCAGAAACTGATGGAACTTCAAAAGGAATTCCAAGGCGAGAACATTCGTTTCCTTGCAATAACAGTCGACCCAGAGCACGACTCTCCGGAAGTTTTGACGGAGTATGCAGCGAGGTTTGGCGCGGATCCCGATCAGTGGCTGTTTCTCACCGGCGACCTCAATCACATTCGTCGAGTCGGTGCGGAGATGTACTTCTTACCGGTCGACAAACAACTGCACACCGAGCGGTTCATCTTGATGGACGAGCATGGTAAGCCGGCGGGAAAGTACCTGTGGAGCGACGAACGGCAATTTGAAAAACTGCAATCGAAAATACAAGAGATGCTCAGCCGCTTACCGCCAGAGAAAACATAGTCATGCCTTGGGAATTCCTTTCCAATAATCTGCCGCATGCAACAGCAACGCTTAACGCGGTCGCCACAGTGCTCCTTGCCATGGGGCTGATTGCCATTCGCCAAGGCAAAGCTCGCAAGCATAAGAAGCTGATGTTGTCAGCGCTTTCGGTCAGTGCCGTTTTCTTGTTGCTCTACCTGTTTCACAAGGTCGCCCTGTACCAATTCACGGGTGAGCCGAATAAACGTTTTCCGACGGATCCCGCGATCGCGTCCGACGCTGCACGCTATACCTATTACTCGATCCTCGGTTCGCACTTGGTGTTAGCGATCACCGTTCCTTTCATGGCATTGCGAGCGGTTTATCTCGCTCAGAAAGGTCGTATCGTCGCGCACAAAAAATGGGTGCGATACGCCTATCCGATCTGGATGTATGTTTCCGTTACCGGCGTGCTCGTTTATCTGATGCTGTACCAGATCTATGCACCTGCATGAAGTGAAATGAGTTCGCTCAGGCAAGTGACGGTGTGTTTGGCGTCAGGGTGAGTTCCACCGGACAATGATCGGAGCCTAGAACAGCACTGTGAATGCGAGCGCTGTGGACTCGGTTCCAGAATTTCTTTGCGACCCAAAAGTAATCCAGTCGCCATCCGATATTTTTGGCTCGCGCGCCACTGCGGTACGTCCACCAGCTGTAGTGACCCGGTCCCTGCTCAAATTCGCGAAACGAATCGACGAAGCCGGCGAGAGCGATCGCATCAACACCTGCTCGCTCTTCATCCGTGAAGCCCGCGTTCTTGCGATTGGCCTTGGGATTGGCTAGGTCAACTTCCTTGTGAGCACAGTTGATGTCACCGCAAAAGATCACCGGCTTTCGACTGTTGAGTCGTTTGATGTATGCCAAGAACTCGACGTCCCATTGTTGGCGATACTCCAGACGAAGCAATTCGCGTTGTGAGTTCGGTGTGTACACCGTCACGAGGTGAAAATCATCAAAGGTGGCGGTAATCACCCGGCCTTCGTTGTCATGATCGTCGATGCCGATGCCGAGCGTTTGTCGGTTCGGTTTGGTTTTGCTCCAGATCGCTGTGCCGCTGTAACCCTTCTTGACGGCTGAGTTCCATACTTGGTGATATCCCAAGTCGTCAGCCCAGCCGAGATCGACTTGCTCACGTGTGGCTTTGACCTCCTGCAAGCAAAGCATGTCTGGTTGCTCGGACGCAACGAACTCGCGAAAGCCTTTGTCCATGGCGGCGCGAATGCCGTTGACGTTCCACGATACGAGTTTCATTACCAATCCAGTCGATGTCGGTTCGTTGGGCGATGCAAAACGCTCGCTTTCGAGTCCAGACAATGTGTCGTTTTGTCCTCCCGGGCACAACGAGTCTGCCGGATAGTCGCGGGATGTGGCATCGTTCACAATTGTGCCATGAAAGAAAAGCTTAGAATTGACGCAAGTGCATCAGACGAATCGCTTCGCGAGCAGATTGAATCTGCTTGTGCGGCGATGGAGGCGACTTTTGACGAGGGGTTTTATTCCAAGGTCACGGTGAATCGGCATTGGTCCAAACACAACCCCGAAATATCCGGAACGATTGCTCGCCCGAGTGCCTATCGCTGGTACTTGCGTCGAGAGCTCTTTAAGCTCGCCCGTCGCGGCGCCGAAATTTCGATCACGCGTTCGCGACCACGAGTCAGTCTCAGTTCACCGACGCTGTTGTCGTTGATCGATGAGACGGACTTCGATTTGACTCTGAAGAAAGTGTTCTTGTTTGGCCCTGAGCGTTCGGAGCTTTCGATTGAGCGACTTGAGCACTACACCGGCACACGAGCAGAGGATTTTCAGCGCTACGTTCTGCTCACGAACTATCAAATGCACATGGATGCGTTCGCGACACGGTATCCCGATTGTGTCCGTCCGAGTCGCAGTGCTGTGCAGATGCCCGCGTTCCATACACGCGAGAGTGAGAATCGTGGTCTCAGTATTGTGAACATCGGTGTCGGTCCTTCCAATGCAAAAAACTTAACCGACCATCTCGCGGTGCTGAGGCCCGATGCAATGCTGATGGTGGGGCACTGTGCAGGCGTTCGCAATCACCAAGAGATCGGTGATTTCGTATTGGCCTCGGCGTACATGCGCGGCGATCACTTGCTTGATGATTCGTTGCCGTTATCTGTGCCGATCACGCCGAGTTTTCTCTTCAATCGAGCTCTTGCTCGAGTGCTCGACGAAACGGGAATGCGTTACCGTCTCGGTACGGTGTATACCACCGGTGATCGAAACTGGGAGTTGTCGCTGCGGCGGACGATGGAAGATTTACGAGCGAGTCGAAGTATCGCTGTCGATATGGAATCAGCAACGGTCGCAGCCAATGGATTTCGCTATCGAATTCCCAGTGCGACGCTGTTGTGTGTTTCCGATAAGCCACTGCACGGACAACCCAAGCTTCCAGCGGAAGCGAAAACGTTCTATGACGACACCAAGAGCAAGCACATTGAAATCGCTATCGCTGGGATCGGTTTGATCAAGGAAGACTTTCCCGATGGGTTGCCCAATAGCGACCTCCGAGCCTGGGAAGAACCACTGCTGGGTGGCCCTGATCAGTCGCCGCCCATAGACGGTTAATTGAGCGAAGGCAGCAGCTTCAGTGCTACTTCCGCAAGAGTTCGGGCACGAGTTGTTTATAGCTGAATCTTGGTCGTTGCCATCAAATCAATTGACGTTGGTCGAAAGTGCATATCAAAGTGCTTCGTTCGATCCAAACGAATTGACGACAAAAATAGCAAGATCGTACACCGAAACGATTTTGCACGTTAAACTGCGGCGCGCGATTTTGTCATCGATATCTCCTGGTCGAGTTCATAATGAAAATTCCGTCTTGGTCTAAGTCCTCACAACGTCGTCAGGTTCCGGCGTGTCTCGAGTATCCAAGGTCGACAAAACGTTCAGGGAGACTTTCGAACCAAAACAAGCGTAAAGCGTCACGTGCTCGACGAGCTTTTTTGGAACAGCTTGAAGATCGCCGGATGCTCGCGGTTGTTGGCTCGTTTGACTTCTCCGATCTGCAGGGACTCGGATCGACTGAAGGTTTTACAGCAAGCGGTCCATCGAGCCAGTGGCACGTTTCCAATGGACGCGGATCGACGCCCGGACATTCGCCCGTGCATAGCTTTTACTTCGGAAGTGGTGAGGGCCCTTTGGGCGCCGGAACATACAACAACAATGCGGACGGATCGTTACTGTCGCCGGTTATTTCGTTAGCCAATACGACTGCCGCTCGCCTGAACTTCAATCAGTTTCTTCAAGTTGAGCAAGGGGCTGATGTCGCAACGGTAAGCGTCATTCATCCCGGCGGTAGAACAGTGATTGCGACGAGTGGAGTTGAACTCGCGAACTCCAATTCAGTATTTATACCAGTTCAACTGGACCTAAGTCGATTTGTTGGCCAGTCGATACAACTCGAATTCAGATTGACATCGAATGCATCGATTACCCGAGAAGGTTGGTACATCGACGATGTCATTGTTACGACCGCGAATACAGAAACTTGGCGATCCCAAGGACCTTTTGCAGCAACCGATGGTCAAGTTGAAAACAGTTTGCCATCCGACCAGATCATTGGTGCGATTCATACGGTATTGGCGCATCCAACGGATGCAAACACGTTGTATATCGGTGCTACGAATGGTGGCGTATGGAAGACAACGAATGCGACAAGCTTGCGTCCGAATTGGCTGCCACTGACCGACCACTTGCCTTCACTTAGTATCGGTGCAATGGCATTCGATACCGCAGATGCCAGTGTCTCCACGATCTACGCAGGAACCGGGCGGTATAGTAGCTTCGCACAAGTTGGAAACGATCGAGTTGGGCTCTACAAGTCAACTGATGGTGGCCAAACCTGGACAATTTTGAATGACAAATTGAATGGAGCAAATATCTCTGGAATCGCGGCACACGGAAACAACGTCGTTGTGTCGGTGAACTCGGCCGATAGTTTCACTTTTGCCAACGTTGGTATCTTTCGAAGTACCGACGGTGGCGCAACATTTTCACAAGTTTCAATGGGCAACGGTGCTCTAACGGGTTTGCCCGGCGGTGTCAGTTATGATTTGGTCGTCGACCCGATCAATCCGAATGTTCTCTACACTTCAACCGTGTTCTCGGATTTTTTTGGCGGCGTCAACGGAATCTACAAGAGCTCAAACTTTGGAGAGTCGTGGACCAAAGTCAGTAGCCTGATTATGGACGAGTTTATATCGAGCGGTGGTCCTGGAGTATTGACCACCACGAACTTGGAACTCGCCGTTGGTAGGCACAACGAAGTCTATGCAGCCATTATCAATAACGGAGATATGAAGGGTCTGTTCCGTTCAAACAATGGCGGTGGCTTTTGGACAATGATGGATACTCCTTCGACGAACGAGAATGGCGTCGACGTCGGGTTGAATCCGCGTGGCCAGAAGGGCCCTGGACCAAGCGATGGCGCGACTCCGGAACAATTGGCTGGAGGTCAAGGCTCCATTCACTTCTCCATTGTTGCCGATCCAGATAATCCGAATCTTGTTTACGTCGGCGGTGACCGCCAGCCTCGCACGAACGGGGATACAGGTACGTTCCCGAATTCCATTGGTGCGAATGACTTCTCCGGTCGCCTCTTCCGAGGTGATGCGTCCAAGGCCTCTGGGTCACAATTCGTTCACTTGACACACAGCAATGTCTTGGGAGCGTCTGACGGAGGAACCGCGAGTAGTTCATCACCACATGCCGATTCGCGTGAAATGGTGTTTGACGCAAACGGAAATCTGATTGAAGTCGATGACGGAGGAGTCTATCGACGAACGAGCCCCAAAACGAACACAGGCGATTGGTTTGGGCTCATTGGAAATCTGCAGACAACTGAATCGCATAACATCGCTTACGACACGATTTCCAACACTATCATCACCGGTAACCAGGACACAGGGACGACGTACCAAAGCAGTGCGGGTGCGCAAACTTGGATTAGTCGTTCCACTGCTGATGGCGGTGATGTTGCGGTTGATGACGTCTCCCTTGCGGCATCGAATCAGTCAATCCGATATTCAAGTTTTCAGAATCTCGGTGCTTTTCGGAAAACTGTTTTTGATGGCGCTGGAAACATCGTAAGCGAGACCTTTCCGGCATTGAATGGATTTGCTGCTCCTACGTTCGTGACTTCCATCGCTGTCAACGAAATCGATCCGACGAGGATCGTCATTCAAGGGGCTACACAAGTATACGAGAGTTTTAACCAAGCGGATAACGTAACTGGCCTCGGTGCCGCGCCGAACGCCGGCTTTGCACAGAGCGCGATCGCTTACGGTGGTTTCCGAGGCGGTCAAGCAAACCCCAATGTGTTATGGGTCGGATCTGGATCGGATGTTTTTGTTCGAACTGGAACGGGCCCGCTTCAACGCACAGCCAGTGACCCAACGGCACAGACGATTCGAGATTTGTCGATTGACCCGTTTGATTGGTCGAATGCTTTTGCCATCAGCACGAATTCTGTTTTTGTTACAGACGATGTCGGAAACTCGTGGACAGACATTACAGGCAACTTGTCATCGCTTGCGACTTCGTTTTACTCGTCTGTTTATGTCGCAACCGGCTTGGCCGAGGCCATTGTTGTGGGCACCAACCGTGGTGTCTTTGCTTCGCTCGCCAGTTCGTTAGGCGTTTGGGTACGATTGGGAGAGGAGCTTCCAAACGCGTTGGTTTTTGATATGGATTACGACGATAAAGATGACGTATTGGTTGCCGGAACACTTGGACGTGGCGCTTGGAGATTGAATAATGCCACCAGCGCATTATCGGTCTCGAGCGGGATTACGACCGTGATGTTGGATGCGAATAATAATCTTGTGATAAGGGACATCGACGGAAACTATCCCGATAAATTGACGATTCAATCAGATACGACAAATAACCAATACGTCATAACTGGAATCCAACAAACGATTCAAACAAACATTGCGGGTGCAATCGGAAATGATACATCGACCTTAACGATACCTTTCGCGTCGGTCGCAGGAAACAACATTGTATTTAACACACTCAGTGGCAGCGACGAACTGACGGTTGACTTTTCGCTCGGCACATTCTCCAAATCAATCCATTACAACTCTGGCGTCATTGCGAACGACAGGGGCAACTCCCTGCGATTGGTGAGTGTGAGCCGTTTTGCAAATGCTACTTTTAATTTTACAGGACCGGGGTCAGGGACCGTTGCCGTTTCGGGGAACAGTCCGATTTCGTTCAACCAAGTCGAATCGGTTGATAGCGGGTTAACGACAACCGATACAGTGCTCAATTACAACGACGACGCTGGAACTCTCGTCGTCACGGGAGCTGGTTTGGGAGTAAACGGCCTGTCGATCGGTTCGTCTCTTGGCGAAGGGCTTTTGATTGCAATGCCCTCGCGATCACTTGTCATTGATGGGTCAAGCGGAATCGCTGTTGGTGCACACCTGACCGGAGCAATCGATCTTGCTGGTGCGTCACTAACGATCTTGGGCGAGGACATTCTTCTGGAGCGCGCGGTTGTTGAAACCAATCGGAATGGCGATATATCACTCGTTGCAAAGAATTCAGTCGATTTTCGTTTTGATTCGAGACTGTCGACGATCGACGGTGACATCACGGTTAGAGCCATAGCAACTTCGTCGCCAGGCACCAGTAATCGCGCGGGCATCGACTTTCGCGAGTCGACGATTACGTCGGTAAACGGTGACCTATCACTTGCAGGTATCGCTCGAGGAGGCGATGCGCCGGGAGTGATTCTAAGCCAAGGTGCACGACTGCAGGCGACAGGTGCTGGCAATATCTCCGTGGCTGGAACGGCAGCGGGCACGCCTCAAGACATCGTCGTGTTGGGGTCAGGTGTGGCCATTGCTGCCGGCGCAGGTGAAGTGGAGATTGTGGCAGACAGATTATCGATCGATGGAATCGCGAGTATGAGTGGTACTGGCCAGTTGGTAATCAAGCCACGCACCGCCAATACCTCAATTGACGTTGGTGTCACGGCTTTGGGAACTTTGCAATTGAGCGATGCGCTGATCGCCAAGTTCGTCAACGGATTTGCTGGAATCACGATCGGTGATGCCGTTGGTGGAACAGGCGATGTCGCTGTGGATTCGGCGACGTTTGCGGATTCGATTCGTATCGCGGGTGGAAACGTTGATGTCCGACAATTGAGTTCCTTAGGCAATAGAGTAAGCCTCGCCGCGAATACTGGAGTGATTACTGGCTCTTTGTCATCTGGAGATATTGTGGGTGCCGCCATCAATTTGGATGGAGAAGTGGCACCAGGGAACGTTACTGGAAACCTCAGTCTTGTTGGTGACGTTGCGTTGAGTGGTGGTGGCCAGTTGACGTTAGAGATTGGTGGAGTTATTCCGGGATCAGGCTTTGGTACCTACGAGCAACTTGATGTCACTGGCGGTCTGGCTATTGCGTCGCCGGTTCAGCTAAATTTAGTTCCAATTGGCGGCTTTGTGCCGAGGCTGGGCGATGTATTCGTCATCGTCAAGAATGATGGCTTTGACGCAATCAGTGGTGCATTCGATTTGCTGCCGCATGGGGCGGTCATCCCCAATTTCCTAGGTTCGGGGCTGTCAGCATTGGTTGAGTATAACGCTGGTGTTGATGGCAATGACATCGTTTTATCCGTGTTGCCGGAAGTACTTCTTTCCATCAGTCAAACCCAAGTGTCGGAGACGAACGGGCGAGCGACGATTACGGCAACTTTAGCCACGCCAGCGATACGTCCGGTCACAATGGTTTTGGAGTTAAGTGGCTCAGCAGCATTGGGAACAGACTATAACTCAACCACATTGATATCGATTCCAGCGGGCGGGGTCTCTGGAACAGCTTTGATAACCGCCGTTGCGGATCAGTTGCTTGAATTGAATGAAACGGTCAATGTCCGCATTCTTTCCGCCTCCAACGCAATTTTTGACCCGTCGAGTACAGTCGCACTGACGATTATTGACGACGATTTTCTAGTGCCTGTAATTATGACGACGGCACCGAGTCCAACGAATCTTTTTTCTGTGCCTGTGAGAATCGATTTTGGCGGCTCTGTGGCGCTTTTTGACATTAGTGATGTCCAAACGACCAATGCGAGCGTCAGCAACTTAAATTCGCTCGCTGGTGGTGTCTTTACGGTTGACGTAACGCCACTCAATGACGGTGTTTTTTCTGTGCGCGTGGCCGCAGGAGCAGCACTTGACTCTAGGTTTATCGGAACACGCAGCAGCAATATCCTGGCACTTACTAGCGATCGAACCATTCCTGTCCCATTGATCTC
>JBGSNA010000067.1:0-3519 GCA_041739875.1 Pirellulaceae bacterium | reverse complement strand
TCGTGGCGACAATCATGGTTGGAACGTTCGAGAGTCGTTCATTCCCTTCTCGGAAGAGTACGCCCGCGCTGGTGATAAATATGTTGATCCGGTATTCGCCTATCCGCATGGGCTCGGCTTTTCAATTACAGGCGGTTATGTCTATCGCGGCCACACTGGTCCTTCTTATCAGGGCGTCTATATTTTTGGCGACTTCAACACGCGGCTAATTTGGGGGCTACGTCAACACGATGGTAAACTTGAAAGCGTTTATCGGATTGGCATTGCACCCAATGGGATTGCGTCCTTTGGAACCGACCAGCAAGGCGAGATTTATCTCGTGACGTACAAAGGTACAATCTACCATGTCGATCTGTCGGGATCTGACTATCCAAACGCGGTCGCCGACCCAGCGTCAAACCACTAGTCATTTGAACTTCTTCGTTCGTAACCATGAAAAATACTATGCGCAACCCCGTATTGCTTCTCGCTGTTTTCGTCGTTTTTCAGGTCGGAAGTCTTTGTGGCGACGAGCCGCCGTGGGTCACCCTGTTTAATGGCGTGGACTACGACGGATGGAAGATCGTTGCGAAAGCCGATCCTGCCCCAGCCGTTGTTGAGAACGGCGCGATGGTGCTGAGGCAGCGTATCAACACTGACGAGCACACTTTTGTTACGTCTGAAAAGAAGTACCGTGATTTCATTTTGGAACTCGACCTGAAGGATGATCCCAGTTTCAACAGCGGCGTCTTGCTGCGATGTGTCGATACGCCAGCGGACGCGAAGGTCAGACTTCACGGCTACCAAGTGAAGATTGACAACACCAAGCGAGCTTGGACCGGTGGGGTTTTTGACGACTTCGGCGCGGGATGGACATGGAAGTTCGATCTCAAAGACGACGCCAGGGCACGGGCTGCGTTCAAGCTCGGTGAGTGGTCGCATTTTCGTATCGAGTGCATTGGGCCATCGGTCAAAGTCTGGGTCAATGGTGTGCCGACATGCAACTTGATCGATCAGAAGTACCCAGAAGGCTACATCGCGTTCAAGATTCACGCTTTGGGTAATAAGCCCAGCGCGACGAAACAGGCGATCCGGCTGAAGAACATTCGCATCATCACGGACCAACCGGAACGTTTCTCTGAACCGATGGAACTTGTTGCTCGACACGCACGCGATACGCCCAGCGATTCGGACAAGGCGCTGCCGAAACCCTCAACTACCGGTCAATTCACACCTTCGCAGCGAACTCGTTTGATCGTGCTTGCAGACATGGGGAACGAACCGGATGAAGAGCAGCAAATGCTGCATTTACTTGCGTGTTCCAACGCGTTTGATTTGGAAGGGCTCATCGCCGTCACCGGTAAGTATCTGCGTCCCGAACACCGAGAGGAATACCGTCGATCTTTGCACCCGGAGCTGTTTACTCGTTTGATCGATGGCTATGCGAAAGTTTATTCCAACCTACAGCAGCATGCTAACGGTTGGCCGACACCCGATCATCTGCAGAGCGTCGTTGCCAGTGGTCAAACTGGCTACGGCATTGAGGCGACAGGGGAGGGCAAGTCCTGCGCTGGGTCACAGCTCATCATTGATGCCACGATGAAACCGGACCCGCGGCCACTGCACATCCTGGTCAATGCTGGCGCCAATACTCTGGCTCAATCATTGCGGGATTATCGCGAGCAACACACTCCCGAGGAAATGAAAGCATTCGTTGCTAAATTGCGAGTTTTTGAGAACGGTGCGCAAGACAACGCAGGGGCTTGGATTTGCCATACATTCCCTGAGATTTTCTGGGTGCGTAGTAACTACCAAACTTACTGCTATGGAGGACCGAACAACAATCAACTCGGTCCGCACTCTTGGAAGCCGTTCGACTACAGCGCGGAAGGACAAGACGCGTGGGCGAAAGAGAATGTACGCGACAATCACGGTGCCCTGGGGGAACTCTACCCGGTTCGCGCGATGGGGAAAAAGGTTCATTTCATCGAAGGCGGCGGCACTATTCCATGGATGGGACTGATTTGTCGCGGTTTGACCGATACCGCCGAACCTTCGTGGGGCGGGTGGAGCGGACGCTTCACGAGCAACAAAATTGCAAACGTTTGGTCGCGGCACAAGGATATTGAAGTCGACGAAAAAGCTAACGTTCCGTTCTCCGTTTTTACGGAAACCAAAGACCGTTGGACCGATCCCGACGATGGCAAAGTTTATGACAACGATTACGCCCCTGTTTGGCGTTGGCGGCAAGCCATGTGGAACGATTTCCAAGCTCGCATGGACTGGTGCGTCCAGCCGTATGAAAAAGCCAATCATCCACCGCACGCTTCGCTCAATGGTGACACGAGCGACAAGATATTGAAGGTCAACGCGAAACCAGGAGACGTGAGTACGTTCGACGCCGCCGGATCGATTGATCCTGATGGCGACGCACTTCGCTATGCGTGGTGGTTCTATTCTGAAGCGGGCGCCCATCCTTACGGCAAAACTCTACCGATTGAGCAATCAGCAGCACAAGAAATTTCGGTCAAGATTCCACCGGACGCCGGGGGCAAGGAATTGCATTTGATCCTGGAAGTGTGGGATCAATCCAAGATCGTGTCGCTTGTAGATTACCGCCGCACGGTGATCGCAGTAAATCACGATCCGAGATACCCAAATTAATTTTCCAGTCCGAATTCCAAATATTCAATGCAGTCTGTGTTCGTCGACTGCCCTCTTCTATCGTTCAGCAACTTGTGCACCGGAGTCCTCATGTTCCCGCGAAGATTGAATCGCCGTTAGTCGAGGATACCACTAACCAACATTCCACTTTGGAAGTGAATTCCGCAAAGCATTGTGTGGCAACGGGTTAGGGAAGCGACTTCCGATACGCTTTTAGCGGCTCAGTGCGATCCAATCGGTTTGAGACTGCATTTGGCCCATTTCCTAGCTCGCATACGAATAACTCGATCCCTGGATTTGAGGCGTTTGAGCATGAAGAAACCCGGCTCATTAAAACGTTGAAACGGGCTATCTAGGCTTCAGATTTGTCGTGGAACGCGGATGTTACGCAGCGTTCCAAGCTGATGACACCTTTTTTTTCGTTCCCGTGGCGTCTGACTTTGCATTCACTCCATGGTTGTTCCGGGACTAAGCCCTCCACTTGATAACTTCCGACGGCCAATTTCCATAGGTCATATCCGTACTTTTCGCGAACTTCGGTCATTCGCATTACGTCCGTTGTTCGATCGACGATTCGTAGTCCCATCAAGTCGCGGTCTCAATCGCCAAGATGGACGTCACGGCCACAGCCCAGCGAGACGTGAGCAAGTGACATCATGATTTACCTCGTCGCTAGCCGCGACCACCCTCGCAACAGGTCTTGCAAATTCGATGGCACGTCGAACACTGCAACTTGCCTCGTATGTCGATCAAACGTCCCCCGCAGAGAGGACACGCGGGGTCACAAGAGGGCGTGGAGGTCTGTTTGGGCGGGGCATCGGAATCGTTCTGTCGTCTTGTAATCTCCTATTTCGCGTGAAGGTGAAACGTTTGATC
>JBGSNA010000385.1:0-25291 GCA_041739875.1 Pirellulaceae bacterium | reverse complement strand
GAGAATCTTCTCAAACGCCTCGTAGTCTGTATCCTTTTCAAAGATGGTCGCACGAAGGTTCGCCCGGTTGAGCATGTGATAACAGTGCCCAGCAGCATCAGCACGCTTGGGTCTTCCCATTTGACGCATCCCAGCAAGGATTATGAACTATCAAAAAGCCATTCTAAGCCAAAACAACCTCTCGGTCAACAGAAACGGTACCGGACACCTTTTCTTCGTCCACTGCTGCGAGTGGCGGGTGTTCGACGTGGTTCGCGTGTTGGCCTGACTGCCGTCCCTGCACCGACATTACTCGGCTTCATTCCGCTGGTCGTGTCATCCGCTATCGGTGCCACTTCCAGCTTCAACGGTACTATGCAGTCATCCGACTCCCAGAAGGTCATTTGCCGTTCTTGCCTCTTCGGCTTGTTCGGCATACTCGATCGTTCACGATTGGGATTCATGTTGAGATCAAGAAACTCCTGGGTCTCACTGGTTGTCTTGATGATGCGATGTATAGCGCGAATGGATCTTCGACTCCGGGACTCTCGTTAACGCTCGCCAAGACGCGTCACAAGTTTCGCCTTCAGGACATGCACAGGCCTTGGGCAGTATCCAATAGTTACCATGCTTTCGGAGCTCAATCTCGTTCAGGGTTCGACAGCCAGTCGATACCTTTCATCCTCACTACCTCTCTGCGTACGCTTCAACATAGGACTTCGGCGTTGCTGCCTTATACCTACGCGGCAGATGCTCGATACAGGGCCTCTGGCTAAGAGTTACCCAGGCGGGATCCGCCCCCGCTAATCATCAAATCATTTCCAGTCCGCACGTGCATTGGATGGTTATCCGATATTCACGGGCCATATTCATCTGGGAAGAACGTTTGCCCGTCATAGATCGGCGGCCCTGATCCCGACAGTGAATCTAGAAACGCCCCTATATCTTGTGGAACCAATTGGAGCGGAGGGATTCGATATTTTACGCGGAATGCATCTGTGAAGAACCATGCTGATGCGAAGCGGCAGACAGTTAGGTGGTCCCAATACAGCGAAGAGAGTATCCAACCTGAAGCATGATGGGGGTCTGCTTCAAAACCTCCGG
Source organism: Pirellulaceae bacterium (assembly GCA_041739875.1). Taxonomy (GTDB): domain Bacteria; phylum Planctomycetota; class Planctomycetia; order Pirellulales; family Pirellulaceae; genus JBBSJZ01. Next base: position 24,208 of record JBGSNA010000385.1, on the reverse strand, counting down.
CGTCCTCAAGCCCAGAAACAAATGATTGCCAGTCGTCCTCACGTTCGAACGATCCATCGGGCTGTCCAAGAGCACGCGTCACCAAATTGTTAATCTTCATGACAGACTGTCGGTCGAGGGAAATATCATGCTCCAAGTTAAGCACGGCGTCTTGAACTGGGATGAGACGTTCGCAGATGTCGAAAACGCTGAGCGTTCTGTCCCGTATCAGGTGATGTTCGACGATTCCAAGATGGGATAACGCATCTCGTCGACGTCGAAATTCCTCTGTGTGGGCCATTGTTGGCGACCTATCGGATAACGGTAGCCGTCACCGGGGACGGCGGTTTGATTTCCCACTTGCAAACGCCCGATGCCGTCCTCCGTGTGCACGGCTTGGTTATCCGCGATTCTACCACGATCATCGCTTGTCGACATACGGTATGAAAGGAGCGTGGGAAACGATCGCCTTCCAGAGCTTACAGTAGCGAATTGCAGCATCGAATCCCTCGTACGCCATGTAACCAGCGCCCTCGAATCGCACGGAAGTAACCTCGCCGTGAAGTCGTGCCGTCAGTGCTGTAGTTGCGTTTCCGCAGCATGCTACTCCAATATCCGCAGGCGAGTAAAAGCTCTTAAGGTGGCGAAACCAAATCTCTGATGCAATGTCATAGAGCCGCTGCAAATCCGATTCGGCTATGTGCTGGTGAAGAGTTACCACTTGAAGGCCGCGATACGGTGGTTGGCGAACGCGAATTGTCTGCGCCAAGACGCCATCGCGATCAATCGTTAGTCGCCATGTTGATAAATCGCAGCTATGCGCTGGCGACAATATCGCCGCACCGAAGATATGCTCTTCGTCAAGCACGATATCACGTTCAACGTGTCGAGAGATTTCCATTCGAGTCGGATAACAATATGATTATCGCTGGTTGCCCCGGCGATAAGGAATGGTGAAGGTGCTTATCGCCGGTTGGACCTTCGGTGCGCTGGGTGACGTGGCCAGACTTATCGCCGGTTCAGGGCGGACTTATCGCTGGTTCACCAGCAGGCTTGAGTATCGGGGGGATGGCAGGCTGTGTCAATCAAATTCTGATGCACAAGTTTTCAGATAAATAGCTTGACTGACTATTTGCGCAGTGAGAATTTGTCCCCCGCAAAGCCGCAGTTGCGGGCATGCGACGAAAGATAGGCTGGATTGCCTAAAACGTCGTGCCAAATGTGATTGCGGGAGAGGGCGGTCGCTGCGCTCCAGGAGTCAGGAGGCAGTGGTCAGTAGTCAGGAAGAAGGTGAAGAACGCTATTTGCACTACCAGAAGGCGCTTCTTGACACGCCTAGTCGTGTTACTGGGAGGGACATTCCGTGGCAAAAGTCAGACAATCCGTGGAAGAATGGCGAGAGAGTCGCGACAAATGGGCGACGATCTGGTTCAAGCAGTTGTGTGTCTTCCACGAGCGTAAACCGACACCGACGTGGGAGTTTACGAAGCGTGATGTGCTCGCTTTCTTGCGAGACCATCTGCGACGCAAGACGCCGACTTGGAAGCGACTCAAAATCATCGAATCGCTGATGTGCTATCGAAAGTACGTCCAGAAGCTGGAGTGCGATGCGTCGGGTTAACTTGAGGTGTGACGCGGTATGAATGCGTGGCGATTGAAAAAGTTAAAATGAGAAATGAAAAATGAAAAATGCAAATTGAAGACTGAAAGTTTAAAACGCTGAAGGTTGATCGCACTAAGTGAGAGATCGTTCAATGCAAAGTGAGTTTGGGAACGGAAGACGCGGGGAAGAACTTGAGGATCGCTTGCTCGATTTTTCCGCGAGGATCGGGAAAGCTGTCGATGCTTTGCCGAACACTCGCCTTGGGCGACACGTTGCTGGCCAGTTGGTGCGAAGCGGCACTTCGCCGGCGCCGAACTATGCGGAAGCTTGCGCGGCGGAGAGCACTCGCGATTTCATTCACAAGCTTGGCATCGTCTTGAAGGAACTGCGTGAGTCACGATCATGGATCAAACTCATTGTCAAAGCCTCTCTGTTGCCTAAGCCTCGCATTGGAGAGTTGTTGGATGAAGTGAACCAGCTTTGCAATATCATTGGCAAGTCTGTTGTTACTGCGAAATCGAATCAGCAGAAGAGCAGTCGGTTATCGCACTCGCCCAAGTAGTCAGGTCATTTTTCATCTTGCATTTTGCAATTCGCATTTTGATTTCGAATTCCGTATCGCGTCGGTGTGTTTGCCGAAGGCTTTGGAGCGGAAGTATCCGAATGCGGCAAAAGAGTTGAAGTGGCAGTTCTTGTTTGCTTCGCATCGATTGTCGCGTGACCCGCGAACACGGGTGCTGCGTCGGCATCATTTGCACAAGGATACGTCTCCGGCACAGTTACGTGCGGCACTGAAGAAAGCGGGGATTGAGAAGCACGTGAGTTCACACACGTTTCGTCATTGTTTCGCGACTCACTTATTGCGTGCGAACACGGATATTGTGACGATCCAGGAGTTGCTGGGTCACGCGGACATCAAGACGACGCGGATCTACTTGCATGCGTTGAATCGGGGCGATGTGAAGGTCGTCAGTCCCTTGGATCAGATGGAGTCGCTTGGCTCCAGTCGCCCGGAGGCAGAAGACAGTTCTCGGGAAGACAAAGTCGGGCAGAGTGTTCAGCAGGCACTTGGGAGCGTCCAGGAAGCGAGGGAGGAAGTACGTGGTCGGCGGACTGTTTCGCGGAAGAATCGTGGTTCGCGGGTACGGATGGATGTAGAGCTAGCTCCGAAGGCAACGATGCGACTCCAAAGGCGGGCCGGCGTTGATCCAAAGCAGGGTGATCCAAAGCAGCGGGATGCAAAGCAGACAGCAGCGACGAGTTCTCGGCGGGAGAGGAGATGGCAATGGTGGTGGCGTGCAACCGCGATCTGGCTGAGTCTCGTTGGGATGAAACCGTGAACGCCGATACGGATTGAAATCGTGTGAGGCCTTTTCACATGCTTGAGATTTGGTGGTATACTATGAAGAAATGCCAACCATAAGCTGTAGGTCTGGAATCCTCGTTTTCTTGTTATGGCGGATTGTCTCGTGCACTTTCGCACTTGCGATTGAGCCAACGCATCGAGACATCGAATATGCTCGAGTGGGCCATCGAAGTCTGGTGCTTGATCTTTACCAACCGGTGAATGGCGCGGCGTCGATGGAAGCGAGGCCAGTCGTTGTATGGGTGCATGGGGGAGCGTGGCGAAGTGGTTCCAAGAAGAGTGTACCGGTGATGGCTTTGCTCGATCACGGATTTGCCATCGCCAGTGTGGAATATCGCTTGAGCCCGGAAGCCAAGTTCCCAGCTCAGGTTCATGACATCAAGGCGGCAATTCGGTTCCTTCGTGCCCATGCAAAAGCGTACATGCTCGACTCACAGCGATTTGTGGTTGCCGGTGCATCAGCCGGTGGGCATCTTGCGGCTTTAGTGGGTGTCACGAATGGAAACGAGCGTCTTGAGGGCGGTATCGGTGAGTATCTCGAAACGAGCTCCGAGGTGCATGCGATTGTTTCGTTTTATGGTGCATCGAACTTGCAATCGATTCTTGCTCAGTCGAGTGAGCATGGATTGAGCGTTCGTGTCCCTGCGTTGCAGTTGCTTCTTGGTGGCCAGCCAAGGGACGTGGTTGAGCTTGCGAAATTAGCTAGCCCAGTGTCGCATGTTGATTCTCACGATCCGCCTTTGTGGCTAATCCATGGTGACGCTGATCCGCAAATGCCAATTGCTCAATCCGAGGAGTTGTCGGAAGCGTACCGAGGATTCACTTTGCCCGTCCAATTCTCGATCGTGCCGGATGGCGAACACGGCGGGACGGAGTTTTACACGGACGATCGGCTCTCAAGCCTTGCGAAGCAAATTCAGGCGCACCTTCGTGCTGGTAGTCGATCAAAGTGAGTTCGATAATCCAGTCGCGATTGTGGTAAGATTGCCATGTTCGTTCGAGCTTGCTGGGTAAGTTCGAACGTGGTGTTGGTTGGTGGTCCAGAAGGTGCTGGGCTGCCTTCGTGCTCAACTAGGCGGTTGATTGAAATGAACGACTTGGCTGTCTATCCGACCTATCGTCGACTGACACCGCTTGCTGGCGTGTGTTCGATGCAACGGGCTGTCGAAAGTGATTGGAGTTTGAGCGAGAGCGTTAGTCGGCTGAAACGACTGCATTATGTTCTCAAGCGGATGCACGAGATACTGACGTCTCGCATCACATCGGAGCCGATATACGAGCTCAAAACGGCGTTTTCACACCACGCGTATCTCATTGCCGAGCAAGTTTCGCTAATTCGGCGCCGTGTCGGCGAGATGCGCGAGCCTCCGCTCGGCTTGGACAAGGTGCCGCATCCAGCGCTTGAGCGTTTGATGGACGATGTCTCTGCGGCAGGTACGACGATCGAATTGGTTGCTGGTATCTACCGCGTGGTGTTGCAGTCCGTGCTGGATGCATGCGAGCAACTTCGGCTCAATGCGCATCCGTTGGCTGATGCGCCGACAGTGCGCGTCGCGAAGCTGATTCAGTTTGAACTAGGCGAGTTGGTTTCCTTCGGAGAGCACACGCTCGAGTGCCTCAGTGATGACATGACTGGCGGCATGACTGGGGTTGGAATTCAGCGATGGATTGTGCACCTTGGCAGTTGCCTTGCTGCGGCGGGCAAGCTGGACGGCACGGTGGTATCCGAGGCGGAAGTACCTGAGGCTTGGAAGTCGACATCCGAGTTTCGCTATGATCCGGAACCGAGACGAGATGAGCGATTCCAGGATTCGTACAATGCGGGCGTGAATCCCGAAGCGTTCTTATACGATGAGTCGTTTTCGGCCCGCGATAAGACGTTGATGATGTACTACAAGCGAATTCGTGAGCTTGATGTGCCTGAGATGATGTCCAGTATCCTGGTGGACTTGAAGGACGAGGAGCCATGGGAGTTTCATATGGAAATGTCGCGACAGCTGTGGGACGAGGCACGTCACGCGATGATGGGCGAGGTTGGATTTGTCGCGCAAGGCATTGATTGGCGTTGTATCCCGATCAACTACACTTGGTCGCGAAATTTAAATTTGCAACTGACGGCTCGCGAGCGACACGGAGTGTTGTTCTTTATCGAGCAGGGGCTGATGCCGAAGACTGGTAAACGCTACGAGTGGGAAGTCGCAAACGAGAGTGGTGATCCGTTATCGGCGCTCTTTCAAGATTTCGATTGGGCCGATGAAGTGCTGCATGCCCAGATCGGTCGACGGTGGTACGTCACGCGGTACGAGTCGCTCAACCAGGCATTGAGTTACGGTGACGCATGCTGGTCGAAAGTGTTGAGCCATTGGCGTGAATATCTTGACCAAGGATTAACGGAACATCGCAACTGGTGGCCTGGGGTTTACTCCCAGGCGTGCACAAATTGGGGGAAAGCCCCCGATCCCAATGCACTCGCATATTGTGAAACGTACGAAAGCAAACGAGCTGATTTAGAACAGTTGCCGTAAGAGGTAACGATTCGTTGATTGAGTTTGTTCCGCGAGTAGGTGTTCCAGATGCCGAAGGAACGGTGGCGAATCGTCAAAAGCGGTGCTCGACGACGGCATCGCGGCTGAGAGGTGTTTTGCCGATCATCAGTGCAAAGGCGGCGCCAACAACAAAGCCGCCGATGTGTGCCCACCAAGCGACGCCGGTGGTTGCTTCGCCAGTGATTGTGGACAGGCCTGAGAACATTTGCATCACGAACCAGATGCCGAGAAACACGGGTGCAGGTACGACGAACGTCTGGATAAACACGAACAGCGGAAGTACCGCGAGTACTCTTGCGTGCGGATAGAGCAACGCATATGCGCCCATGACGCCCGCGATTGCCCCGCTGGCACCGATGGTCGGAATGGGGCTGTAACGTGCGCTAACGTAGTGGCTCAATCCTGCGGCGACTCCAGTTCCCAGATAGAGCAGCAAATAGCCGAAGTGACCGAGTCGATCTTCGACGTTATCGCCGAAGATATACAGGAACCACATGTTGCCGATGAAGTGCATCCATCCGCCGTGCAGAAACATGCATGTGATCAACGTCAGCGCCGGCATGAACTCGGGTGCCGCAAGTGTTCTCGTTACCGTTTGGACTTCGCGGCCATACGGAGTCTCGATCAAAACTTGTTGTTGGAATTCGGGTGTTGCGGATGGGTCGCTCAAGCGAAGGGGCACCATCCCGAACTGTTCCACGATACGGTCGGATTGATCAGTCGCCGAAAGCTGAACCATAAACGCGAGGCTGCAAATTGCAATCATCGCGTAGTTCACGAAAGGAATCGTGCGACTGGGGATGCTGTCTCGAAGCGGAATCATGGGATTGTGAGTATCCTGGTTGCAATTCGTCGTTATGTCCCGCCAACAAGCCATTCAAATGAAACCACTTGCGAAGCTAATCTTAATCTCCAGCTCCATTTTCGTCGCCACCACGGCGGCTGCCCAGAAAGAGTCTTATCCGCTCCATCCCGATGCGACCATTTCAGCCGGCGTGCCTCAAGGTGTTGTCACCAAGCACTTTCTCGAAATCAGCAAAACGTATCCGGGGACAAGCCGCGACTATTTCGTGTATGTGCCGTCACAGTATGACAAGGACAAGCCAGCGGCATTGATGGTGTTCCAGGATGGCCAGAAGTACACGACACGTGATGGTGAGTGGCGTGTACCGACTGTCTTGGACAACTTGATTCACCGGGGAGAGATGCCAGTCACAATTGGACTGTTTGTTAATCCGGGTATTGTTTCAGCGGGCAACGACGAAGCGCAAGATCGATTCAATCGAAGTTTCGAATACGACAGTGTCAGTGACCGCTACGCCACGTTCATCGTGGACGAGATGATTCCACTGCTCAAGAGAGACTTTGCGATTACGGAAGATCCCAATTTGCGTGGCATTGCCGGTAGCAGCAGTGGGGCCATCGCAGCGTTCGGCGTCGCTTGGTATCGGCCGGATCAATTTCGTCGCGTCTTTAGCACTGTCGGCACCTTCGTTGGACTGCGGGGTGGGAACGAGTTTCCGACGATGATCCGAAAATCAGAACCGAAGCCAATTCGTGTCTTCTTGCAAGACGGCAGCAACGACCTGAATATTTACGGTGGCGATTGGTGGATGGCGAATCAGACGATGCTGCGAGCACTCCAGTGGGCTGGATACGCGGTGGACTCGAAGTTCGGTGAGGGCGGGCACAACGGAAAGCATGGCGCATCGCTGTTCCCAGACGCAATGAAATGGCTGTGGGAAGATTGGGAAAAGCCGATTGAAACAAGCACGGCGAATCACGTTGAGTTCAAGGACGTGTTGATCGATGGCGAAGATTGGGAGTTGGTGAGCACGGGTCACAAGTACACCGAAGGTCCAGCCGTCGCGCCGGATGGAAGTGTGTATTTTGTTGACGGGCCAAGCGATGCAATTTGGAAAGTGAACGCCGATGGCAAGGGCGCGACAAAGTTCTCGGAGCTAGCATCGCCAAGCGGCTTGATGTTCGATGCCGACGGTCGACTTTACTGCGCCCAGAACAAGAGCTCGTCGATCACGCGAATTGAATTGGACGGAAAGTACACGCTGGTCGCCGAAGGCATTGGCTGTAACGACCTCGTTGTGCTTGACCATGGTCTGTATTGCACTGACCCACCCAATCAAACGATTTGGTATGTACCAATCGATCGCGAAACGCGGGTAGCTGGCGCCCCACAAGTCGTTGGGAAGGGGCCTGAATTGCCCAATGGAATCATAGTTACGCCCGACAAACGTTTCTTGTTAGTGAACGATGCGATTGGGCGGCATGTGTGGTCGTATCGGATCACTGACGATGCGTTGCTTGAGCACGGGCAACCGTACCACTACGTTCATCAATCTCAGGATGCGATTCGAAGTGGTGCTGACGGAGCGACGATGACACGCGATGGGCGGTTGTTAGTGGCGACTCCGATGGGGATTCAATTGTTCGACCAGCCTGGTCGCAGCCATATGATATTTTCCCGTCCCAAAGTGACTGGCCCTTTGTCCAACTGCGTGCTTGCTGGAGATGAGATGGCGACTCTTTACGTCACTTGTGGAAGTGATGTGTACCGGCGAAAGACGAGGTTGAGCGGATTCGCACCGTGGCAGCCAAGTGTGAAGCCAGACAAGCCCAAGCTGTAGAACCGGCCCGCTGTTTTGGAGCAGTGACGGCACGGTGCCAGCAGATCTTGTGGCCAGCGACTGTCACTAAACGAAACGAGCCGGTCTTGCATCATGCGAGACCGGCTGCGTTCATTTTCTGTCGTCAAACTCATGAAGCCAGCAATCCATGCAGAACTTCCCTCATTCTTGCGGGATCGCTGGATGATGTGATGCAAAGATCAAATCATGTCGTGATACCACACCCAGAAAAATTAAATGGGAGCAACGTCCATGTCAGCAGGAAGCAAGTTCGCTGCCGGCTCGGTCCGTCATTGCCGCGTCCCCAAAACCAGTATCGCATCCATTGCGATGATCTCCACTGAGCCAACGATTCTTTCGCTGGCCAGAAGTCGTTTTATGTGATCGAATTCGACCCATCGAATGCCGCGAAAAGTCAACCAGTCGAACGAGCAAAATCTTTTTGCAAGCGTTTGAACCAGCCAAGAGAGCAATTCACAGCTCGGCCACAAAAGCAGGTGTGTTACTGAGACGGGATGGTGTGAGGCGAAGAGCCGATCAAGACAAGCAATTTGGCATGATTCGGTAAACGCATTTCACACACTCCAATTGAGGATAAGGGATCGCTTCACTCGCGGTCGAGTCACAGCGATTGATAAGCGTGACGTGCGAGAATTTGGCGTTGCTTTCGATCGCTGTCAACAACAATCTCGGACGCAATTGACGTTTCATCGATTGCAATCTGAGATTGAGTTTGGAAAACACGGGACAACGCGCGTGAAGTTTTTTTTCTTGATCATCAAACACACGCGTAAGCAGCTATCACGTATCACCTCGGACCATTGCGCCGAACTTTCGACGGCGCAATCGCGTCGCGAATCTTTGAGTCGCGAATTTTTGAAGTCGCGAATCTTTGAGTCGCGAGTTTTTGAAGTCGCGAGCCATTGACGTAGGGAGCCTTGGGGACGCGACCGACACAAGCGATGACGATAGCTGCTAATCTCTTGAAGTTTGCGTTAAACTGGCGATGGCAAAAGTCAAATCATCGCTCCGTTTGCACCCATGCTGTGGTCACAAGAGACGTTCAACAACAAAGCTATTCATGACAAACATCGACTCCACAGCAAGCGAGACGACATCGGCAAGAATCGATAACGACAGCGAGCGACGGCACTCCATTGCACAAGCGAGGCGACAATGGTCTACCGAATATGTTCGTCAGATGCAGTCGCTCTTGGGGGCGGATGCGTGTCGCCGGTTAGCAATCTATGAGTTGCCTGGGTCGTTTTGCCTCTCAGTGATCGTACCGGTCTACAATGAGGTCAAAACGATTGCGAGAGTCGTCGAGAGGCTGATGCAGACAGGGATGCCCATGGAGATCATCTTGGTAGACGATGGTAGCCAAGATGGCACGTTGGAGGAGATGAAAATCATCTCAGCGAGTCATGAAGACGATCGACGTGCAGGGATCATCGGCGTCGACAAGTGTATCGTTTGCCAGCACGAAAAGAACCAAGGCAAGGGCGCTGCGGTGCGAACTGGAATTCGGGCTGCAACGGGCGATGTGATCGTGATCCAGGACGCAGATCAAGAATATGATCCGACTGATTTTCGGTATCTGCTTCAGCCAATTTTGCGTGGTGAGGCGGATGTCGCCTACGGGACGCGTTACGGGCACTACGACCGCCAGCTTTCACCGTGGTGGCACCAAGCCGTCAATGGTTTTCTGAGCTTCCTAGCGAGCCTGGCAATCGGAATTCGGCTTAGTGACGTTGAGACGTGCTACAAGATGTCGCGTCGGGAGCACTTTCAGCGGGTCGAGTCGCGGCTGAAAGAGAATCGCTTCGGAATTGAAATCGAATTGACGGCGAAATTCGCTCGCAGTGGACTTCGGTTCACTGAGCGTCCGATCCGCTACCAGCACCGATGGTACGATGAAGGTAAAAAAATTGGCTGGCGTGACGGAGTGAGTGCGATTTGGTGCATCGTCAAATACGGCGTATTCCGGCGGTAGTTTCGATACCAATGGAAATTGCTTGACTTTTCGTATCGAAAGGAGTTACGTTAAGCTTTCTAGTTAGGCCGTAGTCGCACATGGAGGCTTTGCCTGTGATGGTAACGATGACGTCGCTCAAGACCTTGGTGGTAAACGCTGCGTTTTTGCAGGAGATCAAGGACGGCAATCCTGGATTATGGCACTGCCTTCACCAGACTCGCCAACTTTGTCAGTCCAACGAGGATGCGTTGCAAATTGCCAAGCGGCTCGTGCGTGTTCTAAACGAATTGCGAGACCGCGTTGCGACGCAGTTCGCGCTGGAGGAGTCTTTCGGGTACATTGAAGTTCCTGCGGTGTCGAAAATCTCGATTGCGAACGAAATGGCCGCACGAGCGAAGCGTCAGCATTGCAGATTGTATTTGAACTTGAGCGAACTTGCGGAGCGCGCGGAGGAAGTCCAGTATCGAGGAGCTGTTCGCGAGCGATTGCAATCACTCATTGTTTCGGCCAAGCAGTTTGACGAAGACTTCCGTGCGCATGAATCGCTCGAGACAGAACTCATTGAACAGTCATTCGATTTGCCTTGTCGCGTTAACACCACTCACGTTCGCCCCCGTTAGGACGGGCCGAACGCAAGATAATCGATCGCAAGATGATCCAGATTGTGCTCATATCCACCGCGGCTGAATGATCCAGCCGGTACTTACTTTTCACATTCGCACGGATGCGACACACTCAGCTCTTTGAATCAGGAGTTCCGATCTATGTTCGGCGACATTAAGACGAAACCGATGGAAATTTTGTTGGTAGAAGATGGGTTGGTCGACGCGCGCGTCACCATTCTCGCTTTGCGTCGAAGCCACATTCACCATCGCTTGACGCTCGTTCGGACCGTGAGCGAGGCGATCCAATTCATTGGTCGCGAGGGGGTCTTCAGTCGAGCACCACGGCCCGACTTGTTGCTGTTGGACATGATGTTGCCTGACGGCAGTGGGTTGGATGTTCTTGAAGCCATGAACGAGATTCAAGCCGACGCGATGAAGTCCACCGTTGTGGTGCTGACCGCGTCCGAAGACGAATCGATTCATCGTCGTTGCGAAGAAATAGGTGTCCACGATTACATTCAAAAGCCCGTTCATGAAGACGAGTTCATGCGAGTTGTTCGCGATCACAAGCGCCTGATGATTCACACGACGCCCATTCTCCAACCCGTATAGCCAGCTCCGTCCTGCATAGCTAGCAGCGTTCGCTAGGCTCTTTAAGTCTCACCGCACCCGTCGCGATACAATGTCGCGACTGGGGGCTTGTTTGGGCGATTCCGATGAAGCCGACCTGGCAGGGCGAACCGTCTCCTGAGGCGGCTTGGACTTCCTGGAGTTATCGTCGCTTGGATGGTCCAGTTGCGATTTGACCACCGTTGGGACGAAGCAAGTAGAATTTCGGGTCATCAACGATAAAGGCCGTGCTCCATTGCTTCCCATTGTCGGCACTGCACACGTTGTAGAAAAACGTTCTGAAACGTTCTGCTCGATAGTCGTAAGGAAACTGGCTGGTGATGTAATCTGACTCGGTGAGTTCATCGACGCCGGGCGACGCATAATAGTGAACCATTCCGTCTGGTGTTACACTCATACCAAGAGTCCACCAACCGGTCGTTGTGATTTGAGGACCGCGGAAATCGCCACCATTTTTGTTGCTGCGAACTCGAAAGTAAGCAAAGTCATCTGACTTTTTGGAATCTGCCTTGCTTTCAAACTCGACAAACAGACCTGGCCAGTAGACCTCATTGTCCATCTTCTTGCGTTTCATGTTGAGGAAGCCAGTTTCGGTTTCGACCATGGCCGTCGTCTCAAGAGCAAGCCGGAATCCAAAGTGCGGTCCTGATCGTTTTTCCCATTCACTCACTGGTGGAAAAAAGACGCGAGTGGTCACGTTTGGAACTTCCGCGACATCGATGCGTCGCTTCATTCGATATTGGATGTTTGCGACGAAGTCGTCTTGGTGCATTGTTCCGCTAGGTCGGCCGGGAATCCCAGTTTGAAGTGATCGCAACAACATCGACCCGGTACTTCCTGGAATGCCTCCAGGCGGCGTTACAACTCGTTTGACGATGTCTGGGTGGCCTCGCATGATGCCTTCGTACCAACGACCATTGGTGGTTCGACCCATCGGCGTGCGTTGATTCTCGTCAATGTCTTCGGTGCTTTTTGGATCATTTGGAACGTAGTCCCAACTCGGATCTTCAAAGTCGTCCGAGACACCGACCACTTCCGAGCCGGTGCCGGGCACAACAGCACGCTGGGCAGAAGCTGTTTGAGAATCTGTTGCAGCCAAAATGCATGCCGTCAATGCAATGAGACTGAGACGACTTAGCGAGATCCGCATGATTCGGTCCGTGTTCGCTTGCGAAAACTGAAGGGTCCTAGGAACGCGTGCCGCAGGTGCCGAAAACGATCATCGACCGCGTGGTTCGTGCAAACGCTCCCCCTATCACCAGAAAGATCGGCATAACCGGACTCTAGCTGTAGTAATCTTTCGTCACTGGGGAGTTTCGCTTCGACTGAACGTCTGTAGCGACCAGTTGCTTGTCGGGAAACTCAGGCGGCAACGCCTCGCGCTGTTAGAAATCCTTGCTCATGCGCCATTGATTACTCGCTCGCAAGCGATGTGCAATCCGAATGACTCCTGGCACCGTCGAAGCGACGTAGTTGGCTAAGGCGATATCAAAACTAATCGAAACAGTACCGTTCAGTTCAACGGCGCCATCACCAAGATCTTTGACCGAGATGTCGTCAAATCCGACACGTTTTAGAGATCGCTGCACCCGCACATCGATCGGATCATTCGTTGGCTGACGCGACATAGTGAGCAAACCCCGAGCAAGGTAGAAGTGCTGCTATGACGATATGAAGACAGTGTTGGTTCCACCGAATTGCTGAGCTTGCCAGATGATTTCCGGCAGTGATTTCCAGGATTGCTTGAGGGGAAAAAGGCCTCAATTTGAATTGGACGTGCGGAGCCTGGGGTCAACGAAAACGCGCGGGCTCAACAGGACCATCCGACTCGAAGAGTCGGGCTCAACAAGAAAGGAGCGATTCGCCGATCGGCTTGGTCAGTCCAAGAAAAAACCCTGTGCTTCTCAGTGGAGACCACTCAAGAAACACAGGGCATAGATGTACCGATGACCCCTACGGGACTTGAACCCGTGTTACCGCCGTGAAAGGGCGGTGTCCTAACCGCTAGACGAAGGGGCCGTAGGACACGTCTCGCGAACAAGTTGCACGCGAGGCGGATATGTAACCAGGACCGTCTCGATGCGTCAAGGGTTCACAACCCTTGAACCGACAACTTTGTCGATTTGAGAGTCCTTTTCCCAATTATCCAGCGAAATTTCAGTCGCTGAATTTTCTGTATCAACAGTCCAAAATTTGCTGAAACGAAGAGCACTGAGGTTGGTTTACTTTTCTAGATCGTCAAAAGGTTAGGAGTCACTTTGATAAACAATGACTCCAAGCAGACGATTCGCGTAAGAAAATCTAGCTCACGCAAGAAAATCAAAACCTCAGAGCTGCGTTTGAGCGTCAACCCCGATCACACTGTGAGATCTCACACGGCAATAAAAGCCTGCGAGAAAGCCCCAGGAAATCTTCGATTGTCCGATTTACGACTCGATTGGAGCGTCGACAGTCGCGTCGCCCGATTCCAAACTGCGTTGAATCGCATCGTAAACTTCTCGACGGTGAACTGGCACCTCGCGTGGGGCTTCCACACCGAGACGCACTTTGTCGCCGCGAATTTCCACAACGACAATTCGAATGTCGTTGTTAATTACGATACTTTCGTTCTTTTTTCGTGATAAAACCAGCATAATCCAGTCCTTTCGTCACCGGCCCGATACGTTTCATTCAATGTCTGATGCCTACGGTCGAGATGGGCAATGAGAAACCACTTCTCATATTTCACCGCGTCGTAGGTCGGCCTGCGTCCGCGAAATATTTCCGTACGGTCTCGCTATCCTGACGCATGTAACTCTAGGTCACAAAATGCGTTCGTCAAGGAAATCCGCCTTGACAAGAGTGGGATTCTTTCATTTCACATCCCGGAGCAACGGCCATCCGGATCAAAACCCCCAGAAGCTACGCTAGCAAAACCCCGAGCGTTTTCTTTCTCTTTTTGGTCCGATTACTTAAATTTCTCGTGAAATTGACACTTGGGCACCTCCCTTTATCCTCGACTTCAATCTTGAACGTTTTTGAGGAACGGGTGGGTAATTCGCTGCATCTGATCGAAACCAAGCAATTTTACCCAGCTCAAGATGTCGCTTGACGCGTATTTATCGTGGGGTAGACACTCGAGATCGATGCGGGCATTTTGACCGGCTGATGATTTGAGAGTTCACCTCGCCGCATCTTTGACCAACCCACACTACTGAAAGCCAAAGCCATGGTCCGAGCAATCAGCAACAATTCGGGTTCTTCACCGAGCTGCGACCGCGTTTTTACGAAGCTCGAGGCAACGGCGATGTTGCCTTTGGTCAGTCGCATCGTGGCGGATTTAGTATCGCTCAATCAATCGATTCTGACGCAACGGACACAAATCCGAGAGATCGATCGAATGACGGGAACCATTCCCATTGCCGATTACCGCGACGAATTAGGGGATATTCGATCTTCGCTGCATGCGGATGAGGCGAGTTTTGAGAAATGCTTGGCTGAATTGGTTTCGCTCGGCGTCGTGCTGCACCAGCCGATTGACGGATGCGTCGACTTCCCCGGCGTCTTGAACCGCCGCAGCGTTCGTTTGTGCTGGGCGCCAGGTGACGAGGGGGTCAAGTACTGGCACGAATCGAATGAGCCATGCGAGAATCGCCAGACTTTTGAGGCGTAACCGCCACTGAAACACGGCGAGGCCACTGAAACGCTGCACGGCCAGGGTGCGAGGATAGGGATTGTGCTTCCGACGAGTTAAGATGGTGCGTTTTACGCTATCGCCCGCGGATGAATCATGACTTCCAACGTGCTCAGGTTTGGCCTTTCGTTTCTAGTTCTGCTCGCTTCGTGGCTGGGCAACCTGCCGAAAGATGCAGCGGCTCAAGAGACGAGCACTCCGCTCCGATCCGCTCGCAGGCTCGTGTTGAACACTGCGATCGAGCCGCATTGGGTCGATAACGATCGCAAGCTTTGGTACCGACGCCAAAGTGCAGACGAATTGTCGAGCGATGTGATCGATGAGTACGTGATCGTCGATACCAAGCTCGGCACTCGCCAAGTCCTTGCGAGCCGCGACGCGCTTCATAAATCTCTCGGCGTGCTGCCTCCCGACGTAGCGCGCCAGGCGACGCAGTTCGATGCCAGCCCACGACGCTCGCTCGAAACGGGTGAGGACTCATCGATTAGCTTCGTCAACAAAACTGAGCAATCGATTGAACTGTTTTGGATCGATGCAGCTGCTCGTGTGACGCCATACGGCAGCATTGAATCGAACCAGACTCGCGACCAGCACACTTTCGCCGGTCACCTTTGGATGGTGAAGAACAAAGCGGGCCAAACACTCGGATACCTGAGGGTGGAGTCCGATCCGATCGTCGCAGTCTTCAATCAAGACCAAGCACCGCTCGAGCCCGACACGCCTCGTCGCGGCAATGGTCGACGGGAACGCAACGCGATCAACGAAACTCTCTCGCTGTCCAATAAAGACGGCAAGCCGACATTGTTGCTCGGTGATTCGGAGTTCATGCTGCAAGAGGAAGCATCCACCGATGGAAGCTTCGAAATTCTCGGCCGTTCGCCTGATGAAAAGAGCATCGTGGTGATTTGCACTGATGACGTTCAAGCCGAATCTGTCAACCGAATTGAATCGTCACCCGCATCCGGTGGTCGTGCGAAGCTGCAATCCAATCCTTACTTGCTGCCCGGCGAGGCGATGACGAGCTATGAGTTGTCGGTGCTCGACACAGACGGCAAGACGCAATGGATTCCGCTCACGGAGAAATTTGATTTTGGCCGCCCAAGGATCCGTTGGATTGACGACCACCGCTTCACGGTTGAAAAAATCGACCGAGGTCACCAGCGTTTCCGAGTCTTCGAAATCGACACGCACGCCCACGTGTCCAAAACGATCATCGACGAGAAAAGCGAGACGTTTCTTTGGACGATGCACGGGCCATCGATTCAGCGAACGAACTATTTGCAAAGCTCGAAAGAGATGCTTTATGCGTCCGAACGCGACGGATGGAGACATCTCTACCTTGTGGATCTCGACACAGGCGTGATCAAGAACCAGATAACGCAAGGTGATTGGGTCGTGCGGTCGATCGAGCGCATCGACGAACCGAATCGCCAGATCTGGTTCACCGCCAGCGGCATGAATGCAGGCGAAGACCCGTATCATATCCACCACTACCGCGTCAACTTTGATGGTACCGCGCTCGTCACACTCACGCAGGGCAACGGCAACCATTCCGTCGCGTACTCAACAACCGGCGAGCTCTATGTGAATTCGTATTCGCGGGTCGACGCGGCGCCCGTTCATGAATTGAGACGAAGCTCGGACGGTTCACTCGTACGCGAGCTCGAAGTGGCTGACACGACGCACTTGATTGCAAGTGGTTGGCGAGCGCCCGAAGTGTTCTCCGCCAAAGGACGCGATGGCGATACAGACATTTGGGGATTCATTGCGACACCAAGCGACTTTGATCCGTCCAAATCCTACCCAGTCATCGAGTACATCTACGCTGGACCGCATGATTCGCACGTCCCCAAGAGTTTTCAATCGAACCAGTGGTATAGGTCGCTGACGGAACTAGGTTTCATCGTGGTCCGAATCGATGGAATGGGCACGGCCAACCGCAGCAAAGCGTTCCATGATGTCTGTTGGCAAAATCTCCGGGACGCTGGCTTCCCGGATCGCATTGCGTGGATGCGTGCCGCCGCTGAGACACGACCGTACATGGACTTGGATCGCGTCGGAATCTATGGAACATCCGCTGGTGGTCAAAACGCGGCCGGTGCGTTGATCTTTCATGGTGACTTCTACAAGGCTGCGGCGGCGTTTTGTGGTTGTCACGACAATCGTATGGACAAGGCCTCGTGGAATGAACAGTGGATGGGCTATCCCGTTGGCCCGCACTACTCCGCCTCATCCAACATCGACAACGCGAACAAACTGCAAGGCCACCTGTTCTTGATGGTGGGTGAGTTGGACACGAACGTGCCGCCCGAGTCGACGCTGAGGCTCGCCGACGCGCTCATCCGTGCCGATAAAGACTTTGAGATGCTTGTCATGCCAGGTGTTGGGCACAGTGACGGGGGAGCCTATGGCCAGCGCCGCATGCGGGACTTCTTCCAACGGCACCTGCAAGGCATCGAGCCTCGCGCAGCCGTGACTGAGCCGTCGAGCGTGCCTCAGCAAACACCCGACGCATCCATCGGAATTGCTGTTCCCAATCGAGCCGAGACGTTGCGCGTCCATTTCGATGCTGACCGAGGCAGTCTTGAACGATTCTACTGCGTGACCTGTTCGCCGACTCGAATCAATCGCATGCGGGAGTACTACGCCGGCTGGACCAACTCGCTTGATGACCTCGAATTGACCGATCTTGGTCACGCGGAATCCGCGACGCTCAATGAGCTGCGCTCGGACATCGCACAGGCTGTGGTCGCGCTTGGAAATGCTGAGGCGGGTTCGCGGCTGCTGTCGGAGCGTGCCGACTTTGCCGAACCAATTATCTCACTTTTCGAATCGCGGCAACGTGTCGACGACCTCGATCCCATGGTTGCTGCTGGCGTTTGTGATGCACTCGTCGGCCAAATCAAGTGGTCTCACGAAGCGATCGTGACGTCGACGGACTTGAGCGTAGCACAGCGCACGCAACTGCATCTCGCAGTCACTGAGTTGCGAAAGCATTTTCGCGAGTGGTTCAGTTTCTTCAACGAATACGACCCGATGTTTACATGGTGGGTGGCGGCACCGTTCGAGTCCGCGATGACGGAGCTCGATGCGTATGTCGCCGCCATCGCGCCGACATCGACCGATTCACTTACGAAGATCGATAGGGTCGCGAGCGACGAGAAAGCGGCAACACCGACATTCAATCAAGTGGCCAATCCCAACGTCGCGACTCCAAATCTAACGGAGATGCTCCGCTATTTGCCCGGTACGGTAGCACTGCTGATCGCGGACTATGAAAGAAAATTGGACGAGCTTTCGAATGGGGCGAGCAAGAACGAGTCCGCCGCCAAACTCGAGATTGCGAAAAGTACATTCGACTCACTTCTCGCAATGAACTTCGATTCGCTTTCGCGATCCGATCGTGTCGATTGGTTGCTCTTCAAAGGCGAATTAGACGAGCAATTGATGAAGGCATCATTGCCGGAAACGGAGAAACAACGTCCTGCACTAACGCAAGACGCTTCCGATCTCGTGGGAACACCTGTGGGTCGCGAAGTGATCGATATCGACCTGCGTTCGGCAATGATTGCGTATCAACCCGACGAGTTGATTCGGATTGCGGAGAGTGAATATGATTGGTGCCGCAGCGAACTGGTGCGTGCCGCGAATGAGATGGGGATGGGCGACGATTGGCGTGCTGCGGTCGAGCATGTCAAGACAATGCACGTGGAGCCAGGTGAGCAACCATCGCTGATCCGTGATTTGGCGCAAGAGTCCATCGAGACGCTTGAGAAAGGTGATTGGATCACGATTCCGCCAGTCGCGTCGGAGACTTATCGGATGATCATGATGACTCCGAAACGCCAGCTTGTGAATCCGTTTTTTACGGGTGGTGAAGTGATCAGCGTTTCGTTCCCCACGTCAACGATGCGACACACCGATAAGCTGCAAAGCTTGCGAGGTAACAATCGCATGTTTTCTCGCGCGACCGTCCACCATGAGCTGATTCCTGGGCATCATCTCCAAGGCTACATGACGAGTCGTTACCAACCGCATCGCGCGAGGTTCTACACGCCGTTTTGGGGTGAAGGCTGGGCCGTGTATTGGGAGATGTTGTTATATGAACGCGGCTTTGCCAGAACCCCCGAAGAACGAGTTGGGTTTCTGGTTTGGCGAGCCCACCGATGTGCTCGGATTATCTTCTCTCTCAGTTTCCATCTCGGCCGCATGACGCCTCTTGAGTGCGTCGATTTCCTTGTCGAGAACGTTGGATTCGAACGCAACAGCGCGACCGCTGAGGTGCGTCGCTCGATCGGCACCGACTACTCGCCGCTCTACCAAGCTGGGTACATGCTCGGTGCGATCCAGCTTCGTAAATTGCACGAGGAGATGGTCAGTGGCGGAAAAATGACCGAGCGAGACTTCCACGACCGCGTGATGCGAGAGAACTACATGCCAATCGAACTGCTCCGAGCGGCGCTGACTGACGCACCGCTGGAGCGAGACTTCAAACCGAGCTGGAAGTTCTATGACGAGTGACGAAAACAATTAGCGTGTTGGCGCTCGGCTTTCGAGTACTTGCGACTAAAAGGCCCCGCCGCCTCCCATGGCGCCTCCAAATCCACCGCCACCCATTCCACTCATCGTACCGGTCGGTTGATGCTGACTTTGGACTGGCAGAACGAACGGAGGCATCGCTGTACCGACATCTGGACCGAGGTTCGTTTTTCGCAGCGTGTTGATCAACGATTCAACTTGCTCATGCGTGGACCACGTAGTTGAAATCAAAAGCCCTGGACGTTGCTCCTTGGAGAATGCAAACGGTGACATTGTAGAAGGTCCGCCTAGCGCTTTCCAAGTATCGGCATCAATGGAACTCTGGATCATCATCATGATCGAATCGAAGCAGTCGCTCGATGGAGGCAATCCCAATCCATCAAGCCAATAGATTCGGTTAAGACTGTTTTCTTCGGCACTATCTTGGGTTGTTACAACCAATCGTTCGCGTTGAATCGTGTAAGTTAATTCCAGCGGCTGTAGGATTACATCCAGCAAAGTGCTTGCCTTAATGCTGGAAACCTTTTCTGAGATCGGTGTATCGGGTGTCAAACCAATGGCCTCGAGCGACTGAATATCAAGCGAGATTTGAACCTCAAGCATCTCGCTGATCTCCAGCAAAGCTGATTCGAGAGGTTGGTCGACAAATTCTACTGTGATCTCGGTGCTCAGGGCATCTTGAATTTTCTTTGCTGCATCCTCGTCCACATTGATCCAAACGCTTGTGCCGATTCCGTGGCGGGCAAGTTCTGCGGTGTCGGCGGTAATCACGACGGAGTTTTCTCGAACGTCCGCACGTAATGCACTTGGACGAAGCATTTCCTGCAGTGCGACTTGCAGTGGCAGCACGCTCGCTTCGTACGTGAACGTCGGGTCGGGCCGCAACTCACTAGCGACCTCAGTGCCGCGTGGATCGATCACAATCGGCAAGCCAGTCGCCTCTCGCAATTGAGCGGCGAGATTTGAAATCGTCGCGTCGTTGATTGCAAAGTTGGCTGTCTCGAGCATCTGTGTTTCGATCGAGGCTCGAAGCGTTGCTGGCTTTGTATCGATAGCTGGTTCGCTTGGCTTGGCTGGCGTAGCCGCAGCGTCTTTCTTGTCCGATGTTTGTGCTGGCGTCGCCACAACTGCTTGTGCCAAGACCGCTCCAGTGGCTCGGATATTGGCTGGTTGCGTTACCAGCCTCACCCGCAATCGCGCCGC
This sequence comes from Pirellulaceae bacterium, assembly GCA_041739875.1. Lineage (GTDB taxonomy): Bacteria > Planctomycetota > Planctomycetia > Pirellulales > Pirellulaceae > JBBSJZ01. The sequence continues at coordinate 3,444 of JBGSNA010000385.1, read as the reverse complement.
TAGAAAGCACCGTTTGTGCGTTGCCGTTATCTGTCCATGAAGCCAGTGAGGCAATCGCCGCAAACGCGAGTGCGGCGGTGCAGCCGATCGTCATAGTCCATGTCATCGTCGAGGTTCCTGTTTCGAGAAGAGATTCAAGAGAAGCGTTGTTTGCAGACAGATCCGATCCAGTATTCGTCGGAGTGATCGGGTCGAATTGGGTTGTGATGAACCGGTCCGCACCCGATGCTGCGGCCGCATGATCGACGGGCCACGCCGCGAGTGCAGCCATCACTGAAAACGCAGTGACACCACGCCGACGTAGTCGCAATTCCAGCTGAGCGCGGCCACGTTGCAATCGCCCGCGAATGACATCCGTCGTGACACGCAATTGGTCGGCAACTTCAGCCGTCGCGAGCCCTTCGATCCAGTGCAGCACAATGGCGGAGCGGTAGGGCTCGTCGAGTCGCGAGAGTTCTTCGTCAAGAATACGCAGCTCGTGTCGGCGTGAAACCTGGATCAACGGATCGTTTTCCATCGGTGGATCCTCGACAAGTCCAGTCACGTGGTCGCGTTCGCGTCGCCGGGCTGCGACGGCTGTGCGATAGGCAGTGCCGTGCAACCAAGCCGCCAGTTCGTCTGGCTTTCGAATTTTGGACGCGTTCCGCATGAGACACAAAAACGTGCCCTGGAACGCGTCGTCAACGTCCTGGATATGACGGCATTGGCGCCGGCAAACGCCGAGCACAAGTGACGCGTAGCGAAGAACCAATGCCGCGAAAGCTTCATGATCTTGTTCGCTCGTCCACGCGTCGAGCAACACTCGATCGTTCAGCGATTGGATCGGCTCAGGCGACACGGCGACAAGATAAGGGTGTGCGTTCATGGGATTCACAACAGACTAGTGCGATGAGACGAGCATGCCGCGCGCAGGTTTTTGAAATTTCTTGCAAAAACCTCCGACGTCATCGTATCTCATGCGCCAGCCCAACGCGAATCACGCCCTATGGCGGGAGCTTCGCAACTAATTCGCCCGTCGCGCGACGACTGCATCGCTCAAGTCCTGCAACATCGCGACGGTTTCGTCCCAGCCGATGCAGGCATCCGTGATGCTCTTTCCGCGGACCAAGTTGCCGTCGGAGAGATTCTGGCTGCCTTCGACAAGATTGCTTTCGACCATGACGCCCATGATCCGCAGATCTCCGTCACTGAGTTGGCTGCATACATCCCGGCAAACGTATCGTTGCCGTTTCTGGATCTTGCGGCTGTTCGCGTGGCTGCAATCGATCATGATACGTGCCGGCAGGCCTGCTTTCTTAAGCAGCGCCGACGCTTCATCAACGCTCGCCGCGTCATAGTTGGTGTGGATGCCACCACGCATGATGATGTGACAGTCGCTGTTGCCAGAGGTTGCAAAAATCGCCGATTGGCCTTCTTTCGTTACTGAGAGAAAATGGTGAGGACGCCGGGCGCTGCAAATTGCGTCGACAGCGATTTGCACATTGCCGCTCGTACCGTTCTTGAAACCCACCGGACACGAAAGTCCCGACGCCAGCTCGCGGTGTCCTTGACTTTCGGTGGTTCGAGCACCAATCGCGCCCCAACCAACCAAGTCTGCAACGTATTGGGGGCTGATCAAGTCCAAGAACTCCGTTCCCGTTGGCAAGCCCATTGCGCTGATGTCTCGCAACAGCCCACGAGCGGTGCGAAGGCCCTGATTGATTTCGAAGCTGTCGTCTAAACCGGGGTCGTTGATCAAACCTTTCCAGCCTACCGTCGTGCGTGGCTTCTCAAAGTAAACTCGCATCACGACAAGCAATTGCTCCTGATGCTTCTGTTGCTGGACAACGAGACGTTCCGCGTACTCGATCGCGGCACTGGGGTCGTGAATCGAGCACGGCCCAATCACAACAACGAGCCGATCATCTTTCTCGTTGAGAATCTGTTGAATGCCAGTTCGGCCCTTAAAAACCGTCTCAGCCACATTCGGTTCAACGGGAATCTCTTCCATCAGTTCGCGCGGCGGCATCAGTCGCTTGATTGCACCGATTCGAAGGTCGTCAGTCGCAAAAGTTTGAGTTTTTTCAGTCATCACGAGGCGGGTGGTGAATATCGAATGTAAAGGAATTAAGTGTCCGAGCCGCAAATAGGCGGGATCGACTATGGTCAATAAACGAAAACAATCAAGTCAAAGCTGGGATTTCAGCTCGGTCGGATTGCGTTGTGATAGATGTCTTGGACGTCGTCACAGTCATTGAGCATTGCAATGAACTTGTCGAACATCGGCACGTCTTCCGCCGGGATCTCGGTCCGCGTTTGGGGCAGAAACGTAATTTCTTCGACATCCAAGGTCGTGTCGGGCATCGCATCCATGAGTGCTTGCTTGGCTTTAAAGAATTCAGTCGTGGGTGCGAAAATCGTCACCTGGCCGTTCTCGCATTCGACATCCATCACATCGACGTCTGCTGCGAGCATGGCTTCGAGAATTTGATCGGAACTGTTGCCTTTGAACGAGAGGATCGCCAGGTGCTCAAACGCGTGAGCCACGGATCCTTGAGCTCCGAACTTGGCACCTGTCTTAGTAAAGCAATTGCGAACGTCCGTGATTGTGCGATTGTTGTTGTCAGTCAGGCAATCGATAATGACTGAGCAACCGCCTGGTCCAAAGCCTTCGTAACGTGCAGCGACAAAGTCTTCGCCGCCAACGCCGTTTGCCTTGTCGAGCGCCTTTTCGATCACGTGAGCGGGAACTTGGTCACGCTTTGCCTTTTCGATCAAGCTCCGCAAGGACGAATTCGCAGCGGGCGCACCACCGTTCTTTGCCATTACGTAGATCTGTTTTCCGTATTTGGAATAGATCTTGGTTTTTTGACCCGCAGTCTTGGCCATCGACTCTTTGCGGACTTCAAAACTTCTACCCATCGCATTTTTCTCTTGATCACTCGCCTAGTGTTGAATCTATTGCCATATTTTACCTTAGCCAACAAAGTCAGCAAATGGCGGTTGGCGAAGTTGTTGATTTACGTCTCCCGACGATGTATTCCATGTAACACTGGGCTAGAAGTGGCGACAAACTAGAGTGTGGACATACCAGCTAAACACCTGCGAGAAGAGCGTTTCGCGTCGATAATCGGCGAGAATGGTGCTCGGTTTGGACGGATCGCGAGGGTCTACGCGGGTGCGGATGCCGAAGACCTTGTCCAGGAGGTCCTGATGCAGATCTGGCGAAGCCTGCCGGAGTACGACTCGAAGTCGAAATTGACAACATGGGCATACCGGATTGCTCTCAATACCGCGATCTCCTGGAGACGCCGCGTGACGCGAGAAAAGAGGCAGCCACCGGAGAATCGACTGGGGGCAGAGACGCTGACGTCGCAGCCAGATGTTTTGAATGAGACTGAGTTGCTTGCAAGATTCTTGGACTCGTTGTCGGAGATCGATCGAGCTGTACTCGTGATGTATTTG
>JBGSNA010000374.1:0-4057 GCA_041739875.1 Pirellulaceae bacterium | reverse complement strand
GCCTTTCTGTTGGAGACGCCAAGGATGGCGGAGCTGAGTTCCTCATCTCATTGCCAAGGACTTCCAAGTGACGCGTCAACTAAGAATCGCAATTGCCGACGATGAAGAGGACATTCGACAGTATTTTCGCAGGATATTGCCACGTCTTGGGTATCTACTCGTCGGCGAAGCCAGAAACGGGCGAGAGCTTGTGGAGCTTTGTCGGACTGCCGAACCTGACCTCGTCATCACCGACGTGATGATGCCGGAAATGACTGGGCTGGAGGCGGCTAAGGAAATCAGCAAGATGCAGCGTGTCCCGATCATCGTCCTGTCGGCACACGAAAGACCTAGCATCGAAGACGTCGAGTTCATCTTTGATTACCTGCAAAAGCCAGTCAGCATCGCCGTGTTAAAGGCGGCGATAGAAAGAGCGTGCCCCGCCGTCTGAATTTGTTGCACCGCATGTTTTCGATGCCCACATGTGGGCATCCGCGTGCGCAGTGGTGCGCATCAGAGGCCTTTGCTGTTCCATGAATCGATGGCTGGTTCGTCTCTGCTTTCGTGTTGGTAAGACAACACGCTTATCGAAGCAGTATCGAGGACGAAGTGCTGGCCGTTATGAACTGGCAACCCAATCCAGCGCACTCCAAGGACGCGTCCAAAGTGGCTGTGTGAAAACATAAACACGTTTCCATCCAATTGCTTGAGTCGCTTGATCAGTCGGTCGGCGCGGTCCGAGATTTGTTCTGGCATCTCGCCGTTCGGGCAGCCATCACGAAATATATTCCAATCAGGCCGCTGCTTGTCGACATCGACATGCGTTTGCCCTTCATAGTCGCCATTGTCCCACTCGATCAGGTCAGGCTCCGTCTCGGCTTGTTCGCTGCAACCTGCTAGCTCGCAAGTCTGGCGGGCTCGCTTGAGTGGACTGACTAGAACGTGGTCAATCGTGATCGAACGAATCCGCTCACCAAGTCTTCGGGCCTCTCGTTCGCCATCTGCGGTCAGAGGAATATCAGCACGACCAGTATGCTGACCGGACTTGGACCACTCGGTCTCGCCGTGTCGCATGAAATACAGTCGTAGGGTCATTGTTCGTTCCTGTTGTCTTCCAAACAAGCGACGATCGCTTCGACGACCCGCTTGGTTTGCTGAGGGTTTGCGACTTGGATCGACACCACGCCAGCCTCTTTTGCTGGGTAGTCGTTTCCGCCTGGAAACAGTGCATCGCCAACGAAGATCATTTCGTTGATTTGAATACCAAGAATGTCGCGAAGTTTTCGGATGCCATACGCTTTGTCGATGCCTTTCTTGGTCACGTCGATGGACGTGGTGCCTCCGAGACGGATAGAGAACTCAGGCAATAACTCATCCAGTTTCACCTTCATTTGTTTTCGTTTCGCAAAGTCAGCGTCCCAATGTTCTTTCGCTTCGATCGGTGCGTGTTGCCCCAGTGCGGAGAATGTAACTTGACTGCCACGATCATCGATGACATCACCCCAGACTCTGTCAACCTTGAAATCCGAAGCCTCGCTGACTTGTTCGAGTGAATGAACAATCTGGTCGCGCTCCGTCGACGTGAAGTCTTCGGAATAAAGCTTTGTCCACGCCGAGTTATATTCGTAGAACTTCGTTCCGCATGTTGGCAACAACGTCAATTTCTTCAGGTGATCACTGCTGGGTAAATTCGCCAGCACCTGTTTCTCGAATTGAGGCCAGTTTGCTCCGGAAATAACGGCCACACGTGTCACTCGCAAAAGACCAGTCAGTAACCCTGCCATCTCTTGATCGATCGGCGACTTACTTGCGGCGAGTGTGCCATCCAAATCGAATACGATCAATTTCTTCATCGCAGGACGGTACCTTCCATCTCTGGAGAGTACTCGCCACGCCGCGCGGCTCGATTGCATTGTGCTCGGTGCAGCAGCGTTGATTGAGCTGCCGCCACGTTGGCATCCTGGCCGGCCCAAATTTCCAACGCTGGTTGCTGGATCGCACGAGCAAATGAGAACGCGAGCGCCCACGGTACTCGTGAACTGGAGTAAACGTTCATCGCGTTCAGCCGGGCCGAAGCAAGTTCCGCCGATTGACCGCCTGACAAAAATGCGATGCCCGGGACTGCAGCGGGAACAGTTCTCATCAAACACTGGACGGTCGCTCCTGCCACTTCGTTGACGCATACCCGATCGAGACACTCGAGTCCCGGCAATACCATGTTCGGCTTCAGAATCATGCCTTCCAGCAACACACGCTGCTTCGATAGCTGATCGAAGACGATTCGCAATACGTTCTCAGTCGCTTCGTTGCACTGCATCAGATCATGGTCGCCGTTCATCAAGACTTCTGGTTCGACAATCGGCACCAGTCCAGCTTCCTGGCAGATCGCCGCATACCGTGCTAGCGTATGAGCGTTCGCTTCGATGCAACCGTAGCTGGGAATTCCATCGCCGATAGTGATGACCGCACGCCACTTGGCAAAGCGAGCCCCCATCTGTGCGTACACTGCCAACCGTTCTCGCAATCCGTCTAATCCTTCGGTGATCTTCTCACCGGGATGCCCAGCCAAGTCTTTGGTGCCCGCGTCCACTTTGATGCCTGGAATGATGCCGGCTGCGGTGAGAGCTTTGGCAAACGGAGTGCCGTCAGTCAAACGTTGTCGGATCGTCTCGTCGTAAAGGATCGCGCCACTAATGCATTCACTCAGACCCCGAGTCGTGACGATCATGTCGCGATAGGCACGACGACGCTCTTCCGTTTGCGGGATGGCTTGTGCAGCAAATCGTTTGTTGCACGTCGGATTGCTTTCGTCCATCGCCAGCAGTCCTTTGCCGTCGGCAACCATCGCGTTTGCGGTTTCAATCAGTTGTTTCGTTGTCATGGATTGCGATTCCTAAAGGGGCAATATGAAGGCTGGGCACGAAAATGTGCTGCAGATCGGGAGATGCCACAGCAGTCTTGTCAATCTTTTGTCGCTTCCAACGGCGGCAGGTCAGGGCTGTGGCTGCGGTGATCGTGCAGTCGTCCGAGGGTGCTCTCGATCAAACGGTGCAACTTGTCTGCGGCACCGTCGACGGCTTGGTCCACGGTTGCGGCATGATGCATCACCGCGATCGGCTTGCGGCCTTCGAGGCGGGCTTCCAACACGCAACGCATATCGTCATTGCCGCCTTTCTTGTCGCTATTCTCATCGCTCAGTTGGACTTCCACTCGCGTGATGTGATCGCTGAATCGCTTGAGGGCGTTCTCCACGGTACTAGTGACCTGAGTGGCCAGTGACTCGTGACATTCGATGTTCGCGTCGGTATTCAATTGAATCTTCATACTGTGTTCCTTTGGTAGAATGACAGACACGGCATCTGTTTGAATGACGCCAGTCCTGTCGATGATGCGATGGTGAGCAAGTTACTTCTCTGTGTCATCTTTTGCCTCGTGTTTCAATGAGTTGAAGAAATCAAGAGTCGTCGTTCACAACTCCGTTACGCGTTATCAAGCAACGCCCGCGTCTCCCACTTCCAATCGCGAATCTCTGGCATGTCGAGTCCATGCTTGCGGATATACACGTAATGTTCTTGTAGTTTGTCGACGAGTTGCTGTTTCAAGCGAGCGCCCTTCTCGCCGGTCTGTGGCAAGCGGTCGATGGTGTCCATCACCAGGTGAAATCGATCGAGATCATTCAGCACCGTCATGTCGAACGTCGTCGTGATCGTGCCTTCTTCCTTGTAGCCGCGAACATGCAGATTGTCGTGATTGGTTCGCCGGTAGGTCAGTTGGTGAATCAGTGACGGATAACCATGAAAGGCAAAGATGATCGGCTTGTCGCAAGTGAACAACGCGTCAAAAGCCTCATCACTCAGCCCGTGTGGATGTTCCGATGTCGGTTGCAACTTCATTAAGTCAACGACATTCACGACGCGAATTTTCAGTTCTGGCAAGTGTTCGCGAAGGATTGAGACTGCGGCCAGTGTCTCAAGCGTCGGCACATCACCGCAGCACGCCATGACGACATCCGGTTCGGCGTCGCCATCGTTACTCGCCCAATCCCATTTGCCGATGCCTGCCGTGCAATGCTTGACCG
>JBGSNA010000371.1:0-1921 GCA_041739875.1 Pirellulaceae bacterium | reverse complement strand
ACCATCGATCGTTGCACCACTGCGACCGAGATCGCAATCGATGATGTCGATCTCGGAGTCGTCCCATCCTAGCGCGATCGCTCGATCACGCAACGCGTACTGCATCCGCTGACTCTCGAGATTGGTAATGACTTGGTTGGGGCTGGATTGGCGAATATAGATTTTGGCTCGTCGTGATAGATGGCGTGGTTGGACTAAATCGGAAGTGTTCATGGATCATCTCCTTCATCGTTTGGCGAAATAAATTTACGACTTCTTGCTGTTGTTGCGGGCCGAGCGATCTCCAGATGCTTTCGATCGCCGAGTCTTGTTGGTCTGGCACAAGGCGTACTCCTTCACGAGTTGCAGGAACTGAGTAACCGACTGGCTGTTAAGTGTGGTGCGCGGCGCGTGATCGACCAACGTCGAAAGGGAAGTGGCTCGTAGTGGCACTCTCAGCACGACACCGTCCGCGGTGCGCAGAAAGACATGAGCGATCTGTGGATCGGTCCTGGCGATAGACTCGACGAGCAGTCGCTTGCCGAAGAGCGGCTCGCGTGGATCGGTGACCTCGGCCCATTGATTGCTAGCATTGCTTGGGTTGTTGAGGTGGGTATTAAGAAGTGTTGTCGTTTGACAACATTAGCCATGAGTGGTTAATGAAGTTTCTGGAGCATCGAATCGCCGATCCTCGGATGCTGCGGCTACTGAAGAAATGGCTCAGAGCAGGCGTGTCCGAAGACGGTCAGTGGTCACCGACAAAAGTAGGCACACCGCAAGGAGCAGTGATCTCACCGCTGTTGGCGAACGTGTTCTTGCATTTCGTCTTTGACCTATGGATCAACCAGTGGCGAAAACGAGAAGCTGTAGGCGAAGTCACCGTGATTCGCTACGCCGATGACTTCGTGATCGGATTCCGAGAGGAGTCTGACGCCCGACAATGTTTAGCAGCGTTATCGGAGCGGTTTGCCAAGTTCGGCTTGGAACTGCATCCCGACAAGACGCGGCTGATCGAATTCGGACGATACGCCGAAGAACGTCGCGCCAAGCGAAGCGCAGGCCCGCCTGAGACTTTCGACTTTCTGGGTTTTACGCACATCAGTGGTAAGACTCGGAGAGGCGACTATACGATCCACCGCAAAACGTCGCGTAAGAAATTAGGGGCCAAGCTCAAAGAGATGAAATTGCAATTGCTCAAACGCCGCCACGCGGACCTCGCGGTGGTCGGTGGTTGGCTCAAGAGCGTATATCGAGGCTGGTGCCAGTATTATGCTGTGCCTGGCAACTATGTACGTTTAGAGCAATTCAAGACCGCCCTGCAACAGATGTGGCTAGCGGTGTTGCGGCGACGCAGCCAGCGCGGACGCAACCTGACGTGGGACAAATTCTCAGCGTTGACTCGCCAGTGGCTACCGACGCCCAAGATTCTGCATCCATATCCCAATGTACGTTTCGCGAGTCAACATCCGAGGTAGGAGCCGTATGCGGTAGTTCCGCACGTACGGATCTGTGCGGGGGGCGGCTGGAAACAGCCGTCCCTACCGCGATAGTCATTGTTGAGTAAGCTGGGTCGTGAAACGCTGAGGGGATGCCCAGACCAAAGCGAGCCGATGAAGCCCACGGCATCTACCACGCCCTGAATCGTGGCAATGCGAAAACCGTAATCTTCAAGAAAGATGCTGACTACGACGCATTCTAGCGAATTGTTGCAGATGGGTTGATGCGTTTTCCATGCCGCATCCTTGCTTATCAGCTAATGTCTAACCACTGGCACTTTGTACTGCAACCGTCCGAAGACGGCGCAATGAGCAATTTCTTGCGTTGGGTGACATTGACACATACACAGCGATACCATGCCCATTAGGGAACATCGGGACAGGGACAGGTTTATCAAGGACGCTTTAAAAGTTTTCCCATTCAAGATGACGATCACTTTTTCGTC
>JBGSNA010000320.1:0-50285 GCA_041739875.1 Pirellulaceae bacterium | reverse complement strand
CAACTCTCGGTACTTGCCGTACATCAGCGCCTGTTCGAACGCCGGCGAAACCAAGTCCGGTGGTTCTTGGTTGGGCGAAGGGAACTTCGATGGATCGTACTTTTGGTACGAATGGATAATTCCACCGGGACGAAAGGGCATGGGAGTTGCTACGTGTGAGTGATTGAATGGAAGTTCGGCTAAAGCCTGGACACCAACGTGCTCGGTCAAAATTAAAATTCGTATTCGATTTTGCCGTGCCGTTGCGAACGGCTGATGCGGTCCATGCTGAACAAGCCCGCGAGTACAAACTCGACGCAACTTGCACGGACCGCTTCGTTCTCACCTGCGTTGACTTCGAACGCTTTGTCCCAGGCTTTCGGGACGCGAGACAATCGCTCGGCGTACTCGCTGCTTGGCAACAAGTCACCAACTTCCACGCGCACACCACCGCGGAAGATTTCAGCGATTTCGGACAATCCGTGTTCTTCGACGTACTCGGCAAAGACGACTTGAATCGCTTGCGAGATCACGGCATCGAGAACTTGCTTTTCACCCATTTGGTGTGTGCCCATCAAATCGAGTTCGAGTTTTCCTAGGGAGCTTGCGTACAAGTGACCCAGGTCGCTGATCCGAGGGACCGACGGTTTTTCGTCGTGCAAAATTCCACGCTGGCGAGCGGATGCGACAATGGTGCGAAAGTTCGCGAGCGAAAAACGAGCTGAAACGCCTGAGGCTTGATCGATGTACTTACTGCGTCTGGCTTGGTTGGTGATCTCTTCGATGATCTGGTACATGAAGTACGGCACCTGGACTGGGTATTCCCCTTGCAGATCATCACCGACTTCTTGTTGCATGATCTCGATGCCGCGATCACGGTCCGCCGGATAATGCGTTTGGATGATCGAACCGATACGGTCCTTGAGTTGTGGAATTACCTTTCCCGAACGGTTGTACGTCGACGGATTGGCGGAAAAGAGAATCACGATGTCCAATTCGAACTGGATCGGAAAGCCGCGGATTTGCACGTCACGTTCTTCGAGGATGTTGAACAAGCCTACCTGAACGAGGTCATCGAGTTCAGGGAGTTCATTCATTGCGAAGATGCCACGATGCATTTTCGGAATCAAGCCAAATGACAAGGCTTCCTCCGTACTCATGCTGACTCCGCTCGTCAATTTTGCTGGATCGATTTCGCCAATGATGTCGGCGAACTTAGTGCCGGGGCTTAATCGTTCCGCATAACGTTCGCTTCGATGCCACCAAGCGATCTTGATGTTGTCGGGGTCGGTTTCGGCAACGAGGCGTTTGCCAGCAGTGGTGATTGGATTCTCTGGGTCTTCGTGTACCGGAAGTTCTGGGTGATCGAGATAAGGAATCCATTCGTCCATGAAACGAGTGAGCATCCGCATCAGTCGGCTCTTGGCTTGCCCTTTCTCGCCGAGAAAGAGCATGTCGTGTCCGGCCAACAGTGCCAGATTGATTTCAGGAATGACGGTGTCGTCGTAACCTATGATTCCTGGGAACAATTCTTCACGATCGCGGAGCATGCGAGTGAAGTTTGCGCGGATCTCATCTTTGACCGAGCGGCTTCGCCAACCGCTCGACCGCAGTTCGGCAAGCGTCGATGGTTGTGGGGGAGCCATCATGACCGCGTTCATAGAAAATATTCCGAGTGAGGTATTTACTGAGGTTTTACTTGTCCGGGTAGATTGTAGCGCGGAGGACAACGGTGTCGCGGAGGTAAATCCGTTTTCGCCGCCAAAACCCGTCATTCGCCAATGTGCCGGAGTCAAAGTGTCTGGGACTTTACCGGTCGAGGCTCAGAAACAGTGTTTCGAAATTCACGCCGTCGACGACCCAGCGGACGGTATGCTCGCCCTTGCTAACACTGCATCGGGCGATACCCTCGATGGGATCGATGTCGATTTGCTGGTCATCCACGTACACCGTTTGACGCAAACTCACTGAAGAAACGTGAGTGCGTACGACGACAGTTGTGTCCGTGGGCTCGGAGAACGTCCCCGAAAGTTCGAGATGCAGCGGAGAAAATAGCCATTGCGAGTGACGCTGGATCGTCGCTAGCTTGGCGGGGCCGATGAGCGTACCCGCTTCGTAGCGTAATGACAGTAACTCATCGGCGGCTTCAGCCATGCAGACTTTCCCGCTCAAGTAAATCGGCTCGATGTGATTTGGTTCCAACGAGGGTGAAGCTGGAAACGGTTTGGAGGCCAATGGAGATTCTTCGATTGGCTTCTCGACGTTTTGGATGTCCAAGCGATTGCCCCATTCGTTGGCAACGAGCAGTGATTTCGGGAGCTGAGAATGAAGCTGCTCGAGTTGTTCGGTCAATCGTAGCTCATCGATGGGGTTGGCAAGCGAAGCAGCACGTGTGAGAAGTTCAGCCGCATGCAGTTGAACGACTTGCTGGCTATAGCCAGTTAGTCCTTCGGAATAGCCTTGCCAAGTCTTCGACGCCTCAGCCCAATCGCTGGCAGTGCTCAAAGCAGATTCCGCCAGCGAAATTTCTTTCTTCGCCATGCCAGCGAGGCGGGCGTCGCTGCATCGAGCCAACCACGACAATCCCTCGCTCCAATCACGAGAGATAAAGCAGAGATGTCGACCGATGATTGTGGCTTCGGAAGGGCTCGCTTCATCACTGGGACCTCGCTGGGCCACACGGGTGTGGGTTCTTTTGGCTTGCTTGATGGCCTCGCTCAGATTCTCCCATTGTTGAACATCATCACTATGGATTCGGCTGAAACGGATTAACTCGTCACACTCGTCCAAGGTGCTATTGGAAAGGATGAATTGAACGGCTTCGAGACCGTGCTCAATGACATTGTCATTGAGTGCGGTGGAGCAGGGCAGGGCGGTGGCCTCAATGTACGTCGTCGTGACGAACTGAGCGAAGTTCACATCATAGATCTTGGAGATCGCTCGCCATCGTCGGTGCAACTCGCTAAAGTCGCCGGCGAACCATACCGGTGAAGCAGCGATGATTTCGCCCGACCAATGTTCAACGGTTCCATCGGCGCTTGATTCTAGGAATCGATCAGCAGCGACTTGCACGGCATTGACGTCGTCAAGCGTTTCCAGATAGTCACTCGGCAGTAGTTCTTGGAGGAGCAGCTTTCGAGTCTCTTTGCTCGCTGAGGTCGAGAACGCCGGAACTCGATCGATTGCTGAATTTTCGAGAGTCGCCGACACGGTCTCGAAGATCGGTGCGGGGGCGGAGGCCGTCGCTTTTGAAGAAGCTCTATTCTGGATGAGCAGCGTCCAGTCACGTCTCATGCGTGATGAACGTACCCATCGCACGTCGGGATCCGTTGGCTCATTGATCGAAGGTTGCACGATGGCTGGCGTTTCCGGCTTGAGTTGTTCAATGGTGCGCTGCGTCGAAGCCGGAGATCTATCCTGAGAGAGCGTGGCTGCTGGGATCACCCATCCTGTTGAAGGAGGTGATGGCGGCTGCTGGACCAATGTCGAATTGTCTATTCGCGAGATTTCTCTTTGTCGCCAAAAGACCAACCAGACCGACGTAAGCAGCAACGCAGCGATCAGACCGAGGATCATCTGTGGTTGATGGACCCATCTTCTCAAGCGTTCAAGTGGGAGCATCGATTCGTAATGTCGAACCAATTCGCGAGTGCAAATTTGCTCACTCAGCTTGGCTGCGTTGCTGGTCAAGACGGTGGACCACGGTTCATGGTGAGGAACGGTTTCAGTGATCGCTGTATCGCCGATCAATAGGGGCGCCGCGATGTCGTCTTCCGTCGTATCAAACACGTCGTTTCCAAACGGTGTCGAATGAAATTTCGTGTGCCCAGCGGCGAGCAGTGCTCCCGGGAGAATTCTTCCTACGTGTGCTCGCTCGGTTGCATCCACTCGGCGTCGCGGGTCTAGCAGTCGGTAAGCCGACGCGGCAACCAATGAGAGTTCTTGTGCAAGACCTGGGTTAGCCTCCGGAGCATCGGAGGTTTGAGTCGTGTCGCGTCGAGCGTTCGCTTGAGCCGCTAGCAATGCGGCACGGGCTGCCGCGCGACGGATGACCGTCAATCGGCATTCTTGAGGATGAACGCCGAGGCGATCAAAGTCGCCTGGGTCCAGTTCGGTTGATCGTGGTGAGGTCGTGTTCATCAAACGAGTGTGCCTAGCGGGAAGCACGACACGATCTAAATCGGGGTAGGGACTCTAAACGTCGCACAGCTGGAATGCTTGCTCCAAAGAACGCATCGGATCGTCGCTTGTAGGGATGAATTCTTGTGCGAGATACCCGGTGTAACCGGTTTTCATGATCGCACGAATGATCGGTGGGTAGTTGATTTCTTGGGTGTCGTCGAGTTCACCACGTCCCGGGTTGCCAGCGGTGTGATAGTGGCCAACGATCTTGTGGTAGCGCTCGACATGTCGAATCAAATCGCCGTGCATGATTTGCACGTGGTAAATGTCAAACAGTAATCGAAAGTTGGGTGAATCGATTGCATGAATCAAGTCAGCACACAATTCGATGTCATCGCCCCAATACCCAGGGTGGCCTTTCATCGGATGCGAATCGTCTCGGCTGTTGAGATGCTCGAGCACTATCCCAATTCCTTTTTCCTCGGCATACGGCACCACGCGTTTCCAGCATTCCAAGCAGTTGCGTTTCGCAGCATCTTCGCTAATTCCGGATTTCTTCATGCCTGTGAACGTGATGACATTGGGAGCACCAAACTTCACGGCCAAATCAATTCCCTCTCGAAGCTTGGATTCAACGATCGCATGATTGTCTGGATCGAGCGGACCGTTTGCGAAACCATGACTGCCCACGAGCGAGATTTTTAACCCCAGTTTCGTAACTTCCGGATAATCGTCTGCTGAAATGCCCTCCATCGCTTCTAAGCCAATTCGCTTGCAATGTTTGGCTAATTCGATGCCACTCATCGGTTTGAAGCACCATCCCATCACGGATTGGCGGATACGTGAGCGAGAATCGCTGGCTGGGGCCGGACCAGCCGCGCCCACCGCAAGCGATTCTGCGGCGACCGCTGCGCCAGCAATCACAGCTGCGCTGTCTAAGAGAAAATTTCGTCGTTTCACGCCTGAGGACTCCTGTGTCTTCAACAAGTTTAAATGATAGGACTAACCTCCGACGAGAAAGTTTCACTCGATTTACAATCTCGTGGAGCATGGAAAGTGCATGGCCGTAATGCTTTCCCCACCAGGCCCGCAAGGGTGTCCGATGAATCCACATTGTAATGCACTAGGGCATCGTCACATTGGCCCAGAATGGATGTTTTCGGTCCGCACGCGTGCGGGCATCCTCGAGCATGATGGTGAGATCACCTTGGAAGTCCACATAGTACGGTCGCTTGTAGCGGACGGTGATACGTTTGGACATATCCAGTCCCATATCGGGGCGAAGCCAAACGGTAAACGAGTCAGCCGGGCCTTGCCCGACACGGATTTGGTTCTCTGCACCGATGGATGCGGAAACTTTGCCGGCTCGGAGTCGCTCCGCTTGGTCCCAAAGCACCGGATTGATTGCGGCTGGGGGCTTGATGGCACTCAGCTCAAGCCACCAGAAAAATCGGTCGTCCATTCGCATTGTCGCTGTTTCAATGTCTTTGGGCGGAGTGCCGCGAACATGTACCGACGAATTCATCCATTCAAAAATATTGGGCATGTCTTCGTAGAAGTACTCGCGTCCACGGCCGCGGTACATCACGACCATCGCGTCATAGCCGATACCCATGTAATCATCCATCGTCGGTCCGCTGCGGATGAACGGTGCCGGCGTTCCATCTTTTTCTCCCATCAAGAGATAAAGTGGCACGTACTTGGCGTTGAGATCGTAGTGCTGGATGGTTTTGCGAGGTTCACCGCCAACCGATACCATCCCCGCCCACAGGTCAGGATGCGATAGGGCAATATCCCAAGCGGCGGACGCTCCCTCGCCATGGCCGACGATAAACACTCGATCGGAATCAATTTGTGCCCGTCGCATGGCGTCGCGAAGCGATGCTAAAACTCGCGAGTGTTCTATGGCCGTAAACTCATAGAGACCCTGGCCAGATCGAGTCCAGTTCGGTGCGATTACGATATAACCATGACGTGATCCAAGCCCCAATCGAGATTCCATCTTTTCGTCATAACGTCCCGACCACCATTCGATCTGGCTGCTCGGATCCGCCCCTGGTGGTGCGAGAGCAACGATGCAAGGGTACGATCGTTGCGGGTCGTACTCGGGCGGCAACTGGATGTCGTAATCGGCATCGCTTGCCATGCCATCGATGCCTCGCATTCGGTACATGCCGCTTATTGTTTGATCGGCGGCGGCTTCCGGAAACTCTTTCACCGGGACAAGAAGCGGAAGCATTCGGCTCATGTATTCCGGTTCCGAACCTTCAATGTCACGAAGCTCATTCAGAATCGCGGCACGGCGAGCCGGATTCGCGGTTGCTAAGTATTCACGAACCTTCTCGCGAACTGTAATCAACGACACCGCGATTGAAAGGTTCTGTTCGCCGCTCCCACTGCCGAGCAGCCAACCACAAATCGCGAGCGCAATCCGACTGTCCAGTGGGACTTCTTCGGCTTGGCCCAAGCGAGAGTAATCGCTCATTCGTGTAATGGAGTTGACGGACAAGCCGAGCTTCATTTCGTCCACCAGTTTCCCGATCACGTCGGCCTGCGCCGGCGGAAGTTGCTGAATTTGTTGACGCAGATTCGTGATGGTCGATTCCACCTGAGATTGCGTTTTACGCAGCTCCGCGAGCGCATCTTGGACCTCGATTTTCGTAACCCGTCCGACATCATTCAACGGGAACTGCTCCAGGATTCGCTGAGCCAAGACCGGCTGCCCAGCTTCGAGTCGGACTTGGGCTTCCTTGAGCAACTGGTTCGCTTGTCGTTCGGTGATCGAAGCGATTTGCGACTGGAGGCGTTCTTCCTCTGGGAAAAGCTGAATCGTTTCGAGCAACACTTGCTTGGCATCGGAGTATCGCTCGGTCTCGTTAAAGAATCTCACAACGTCCAAACGAGCGTCGAGATCGTTCATGTTGAGACGACGATTGAAGATTGCACGAAGTGAGGCCGATTCCAGCGAACTGGTCGCTAGCCGCATATCCCAAATGTACGACGGCTTTGACTTCAGTCCTTGTAGCTTTGCGTACCGAGCATTGATCTCGGTGATTCCTTGCAAGATGGGGAGCGGTTCTCCGTCGGGGCCTCGAACAATGATTTCTCGTCGTCCATATTCGTTAAGCGACGATATCCCAAGTAACTCACCGAGCCCTTGGACTTCCCGTCCGCCGACAGGTTCTGGCTGCCAAAGAGTAATCGTCTGCTGCAGATCGCCGACGTTCACGGGCTCGCCGACAACCATCGCGAGCTTGTGGACATAAACACGTCGTAGCCCGTCGTCGACCATCCAAATGGGTCGGGATTGAATTTCGCCAGCACCGCCCATTGCAAACGGGTTCTGGTCCAGCGACGCGATTTCTATAGGAAAGCCGCGGAGAATGATGCCATTTCTCAGCTGAATCAATTGCTCCGCCGATGCTTCGGGGACTCGACAAGTCCAGCCTAGAAACAAAACAACACCAAACAGATACCATCGACCTGCTCGGTGTGTGCGTTGGATTCGACAGGTCCTATCGACCACTAAAGAACTTCTTGAGTGCATCATCAGCCGCATCTCGCGAGTTGGCGGTCATTGCTTTCTTGGTGTCGGTTGGCAATTTGCCCGGCGGGGCTTTCTTTTTGTTGGGCCCAAGCAAATTGGACTTTGCTGATTCGTCAACCGAAAGTTCGGTGCTGTCGGAATCGCCGCCTGTATTGGAAACCGTGTCTTCGATACGAAACTGTCGGGTCTCTGGATCCGACAGCTTTCGGACGCGATCGATTTGATCTGCTTCGTCTAACCAAGACGTAACGTCCACAGGTTCGAAACGACTGTCGCTTGAACCTGCTTCGACCGTTCTTTCCGCTGCATCCGAAACGTCAACCACTTCTGGTTTCTTTGCGGCCTGGAGACCATGCTCAATGACCACTTCAAAACTCAATTTGCCAATTTGAAGCTTGTCACCTGACTCAAGAGCTTTAGCGCGGTCCGTTGGCAAACGCGATTCGTTGACGAAAGTACCGTTGCGACTCTTCAAATCTTGAACGAGTACGCGGTTGTCACGAATGACGATGATGCAGTGCTTGCGACTAACCGACTCGCTTTTGGGACGTAACTGACAAGAGTCGCTCCTGCCTACGAGGAACTTCTCGCTGTTGACTGCGATCTCCTTGCCAAGCTGACTTCCCGTCAGCACCCGAAGCTTAACTTGCATACAAAACCCTTTTCACCCAATTTCCGCAATTCTGATTCCGCACTCGCCACATTCACGACCGGCTTAAAACGCAAACCCAAAAGAAAAAAATAAGTTCTCGACCGCCGTCGTCTCAGGCCAAAGCCTTTAGTGTCAACCGACAAAAAAATGAATCTAGAAACAGATAGCATCATTCGTACCGGATCGGCATCCGATACCCGTTGGGATCACTCCGAACCATTAACTATACTCGGTTCTTTGGTAGTGATCATCCCCCTGGCGCAATATTAGCGTTATCTGGGGCACCATTACTGCCCGTTTCTTGCGAGTAAGGCACAGCGAAAATCGTGCCGTTTGAACGCGGGCGATTGCAGTTTCTAATGACGGGCTGTCCAAGTGGGGTCTGCAAAGCGGCTTTTTCGAATTACTTTGCTCAATTCCTGTTCCTCACTGCTCAAAGTTTCGGCACTCCAGTGGACACCAAGTTTTGTCCCTAGTTTTTTCATTAAGTGGGCGGCCACTTTTTCTGGCGCCATTTTCTCTGTCGCCAACTGGACACGATCAAACTCGCTCACTCCAGGCAGTTGCGGGGCGAAGCACGAAGCCCCAAGCAGCAAACTACCGTGTTGAAGAATTTTGCCACGCACTCGGCGCTGGGCACTTCCAACCACTTTATACCCGCTCACGGTCAGGTCCCATTCGGATCGACGTTGGAAACACAAGAACGGCTCGGGTTCGCTAAGAAGTATATTGCTGTTTTCGCTAGCGAGCGAATCCTTGTGGAGTGTGGCGTGTACCCCGAACTCGCCTAGTGTATCGATGACCGACTGGTGGACGGATTCGTAAAGTTCGAGAATGGCACCCAAGTTTGATGCGGATTGGAACAGTTCCCGTTGGCTTTGGCAGGGCAACACCACGCTGTAGGTCAGTTCGCGGTCGTGCACGATCGCGCCACCACCCGTACTTCGTCGCACCAGCGTGAGTTCGGCGCTTTCCTTGTGACGTTCGCGGTCAGCGAGCTTTTGAAAATAACCAAGCGAAAGTGTCGGTGCGGACCACCCATAGAAACGAAGCGTCGGTCCAGGATACTCCGACTCGAGAATCGCTTGATCGATCGCCATGTTGAGCGGTCCGTCGTGCGACTCCAGCGGGATCCAACGTCCAGGTATCACGTTCTATTCACCGATCACTCATCCGGCCTCAGAACACTGCTGCTTGTAGGCAGCGTAATCCAGCAACGAGTCCAAAGACGACTCATCGTTCAGCTTCACTTTCATGATCCACCCGAAGTCGTATGGGTTTTCTTTGAGTTGGTCCAAGCTATCTGCCAATTCGCTGTGGACTTCGACAATCTCACCAGAGACCGGCGAATACAGCGGGCTAACGGCCTTCACCGACTCGACTTCGCCGAACTCTTCGCCGGCACCGAGGATGCGGCCGGTTTGCGGCATATCCATGTAAACCAAGTCGTTGAGTTGCTCGATCGCGAACGCCGAGATACCGATCGTCGCGATCTTTGCACCGTCGACATCGGAAACGTCAACCCATTCGTGTGACTCAGCGTACAGAAGCTCTTTTTCGTCGCGAGACATCGCTGACCTCAATGATAAGTTAGGAATTCAAACAGGATTATGGCTAACGTGAGCGTTGGTAAAAGGGCAGGGGAGTGACGCGTGCAGGCACCAGTTCACCTCGCAAATCCACGAGCACTGTCTCGTCATTGGCGTTCGCCGAAGCGACATAAGCCATCGCTATCGAGTGCCCCAAAGTCGGCGACGGACACCCGCTGGTAACTTCGCCGATTTTTTCTTCCGCTCGATTGAGCACCGTTGCTCCATCGCGAACAACTCGTTTCGTGTTCGGAGTCAACCCGATTCGCACACGGGACGGGCCTTCCTCAGCAATCTTGCGGATCGCGTCGCTGCCAATGAACTCGCGACCGTCCAAGTTACAGGCAAATTTTAATCCAGCTTCGATCGGCGTGATCGATTCCGATAATTCATGGCCGAAGAGCGGCATACCAGCTTCGGTCCGAAGCGTGTCACGTGCGCCCAATCCAGCGGCGGTGAACCCGGCTTCACGCCCCGCAAGTAACATGTTTTCCCAAACTCTCGGGCCGTCTTCGGCTCGAACGATCAGCTCGATTCCGTCTTCGCCGGTGTAACCGGTGCGGCTCACGATGACTGGTTTTTTGAGATGTTCCGTAATCACGGAGTGATAGTACTTCAATCGATTCGCATCGAACTTGAAGAACTTACCGCAAGTCTCCATCACCTTGGGACCTTGCAACGCGATCATCGCAGTTAGCTCCGTGCGATCGCTCAAGGTGACGTACGGAAAATGCTCAAGTTGGGGCGTGATCCATTGAAGAATCTTGTGCCGATTCGATGCGTTGACGACCATCAAGTAGTATTGTTGGCCCGAGGGTGTTTCGAGGTTCGACACCAATACATCATCGAGAATGCCGCCGTTGTCTTGGCAGATAAGCGAGTATCGTGTTCTTCCGATCGCTAGGTCCGTCACTCGCCGTGTCAGGATCTTGTCCAACAACCGAGCGGCGCCTTCGCCATCCAATCGCAATCGTCCCATGTGGGAAACGTCGAACAGCACGCCCGAGGTACGGCACACTTGATGCTCTGCGACAATTGACCCGTAGTGGATCGGCATGTCAAAGCCCGCAAAGGGAACCATACGAGCACCGGCGGCGCGGTGCCACGCATCGAGTGGCGTGGTCTGTAGCTGGTTACTCATCGCAAATGAAGTTCCATCGACAAATCACACATCTGCCTGGGGCAGAAATGCATGCTGTCGCGAGTTCAGGCTTTTTCAGGATGTCAACGATCGGTGTTGCTTTGCAGTTTATCCCTGATTGTGGAGTCTTCGTAGGGGTACGTGAGTGGCTTTGTCACAGACCGCGAGTGAGTGTTTTGATGGCATAAAACCCTTGTTGGGCTGTGATAAACAACTCGTCTCGATTTTCGCCACCAAAACAAACGTTCGCGGTCCAGCCCGCTGGCGTTGGGATCGACCCCAGATTTTTGCCGTCGGGATCGAACACCGTGACGCCCGCTTTCCCAGTGACGTAGAGTCGCCCTTCGCGATCTAGCGTCATGCCGTCGCTACCCGATTCGCAATGCAACTTTCGATCCACCAATTCACCCGTTTCACTGATGCGAAATCGATACGTTTTGCCTTCGCGAATGTCAGCAACAAACAAGACTCGCTTGTCGCGGTCACCGACGATTCCGTTGGGTTGTTGGAACTCACTTGCCGCCAACGTGATCGTTTTGCCATTGGGTGACACACGATAAACGTCTTGGTTTTCAAGTTCTTTGTCACCGCGATCCCAGTAAGGTCGCTTGTAGAACGGATCGGTAAAGTAAATGGATCCGTCGGAATCAACCCAGCAATCATTGGGGCCATTGAACAGTTTGTCTTGCCACTTGCCAACGATTACTTGGTGCGATTTGTCTGCAACATGGATTGACCATAGTTCGTTCTTGCCATCGGCGCATGCGATGAGCGTCCCGTCGGGAGCGAAGAACAACCCGTTGCTGCGCCCCGCGGGCTGCATCCATGTTTCCACTTTGCGTGTTGCTACATCAAATCGAAGGATTCGATCGTTGGGCTGGTCCGTAAAGAAGACATTGCCACTTGCATCGCAAGCTGGACCTTCTGTGAACTCGTAACCGTCCGAGATCAATTCAAGTTTCGCGTTGGACGCGATCACACCTTCGATGGCAACAACGTCTTGAGCTTGGCTCGTGGAGGCGAAAAACAAGCCGACGGCACACATCGCGGCGTATCGATTACTGAAACGAAACACAGGGGCTTCTCCAATAGGTGGTTGAATTTATCTGCTTTAACGCTTGCGGCGTTTCTTCATTTCGCGGCGAACGGTTTGGCGTTTGGGTTTCGCCACAGCCTTTCCAGCGGTTGCTTTGGCAGGCCCTTTGATCGTTCGACCAACAGAGTGGTTCTTGATGACTTCAAGATACAGTTGGCGGTCCTGTAAATCGACCTTTGTGATACGAACGGTGAGCGAGTCGCCAAGTCGATAACGATTGCCGTCTTTGAAGCCAGTGAGCATCTGGCCGCGTTTTTCGAAACGGTATTTGTCATTGGGTAGTGTCGCCGTTGGGATGAATCCATCAACAGGCAACTTGACGCAACGCGCATGAATTCCGTCGGCAAACACGCGACTAATGACAGCTTCGAGCGTATGGCCGATTTGTTTGCTCAAGAAGTGCAACAGTTTCAGCTCGATTAAATCACGCTCCGCACGTTCGGCATTGCGTTCCATGTCGCTGGTATGGTGCCCGAGCTTGAACAGCGACTCATACGAATCGTCCGGCGTTGTTTCGCCGTCAATTAATCGCTGGACCAAGCGGTGCACGGTCAAGTCAGGATAGCGACGGATGGGGCTGGTGAAGTGACAGTAGTGCTCCATGTCGAGTGCGTAGTGGCCTTCGACTTGCGGACCATACACGGCCTTGGTCATCGCCTTGAGCACGGCAAAGTTCACTGCATTTTCTAGCGGCGTTCCCGCGACTTGGTCCAAGATCGCCTGGATCTCAAAACGGCTTTCCACCGTATCTACGTTGAGCCCAAGGTCTTGGACGAACGTTTGCAGTTGACGAAGTTTGCGGCGATCCGGTGGGGCATGAATGCGATGCAAGAATGCCAATTCTTGGTCGTCAAGCCAAGTCGCGACAGCCTGGTTCGCCGCAAGCATGAACTCTTCGATGATTTGGTGGCTCTCGGTATGAGTGACCAAGTGAGCACCTTTGACTTTGCCCAGTCGGTCCAAGTCGAGTTTGATGTCGGGCATGTCCATCGACAGCGAGCCTCGCTTGAAACGGCGCTTGCGAATCGCCATCGCGAGTTCGTGCATCGTTGCGAGCAGGTCACAGACTTCATTGCCCCATGACTCGCGAAAGACATCCGGGCTCGCGAGGAACTGGTCGACTTGCTCGTAGTTCAACCGCATGTCACTGCGAATCGCTGCGTTGTACACCTCGCTATGAGTAATGTTCAAATCTTGGTCGTATTCAATCTCGACCGTTTTTACTAAGCGCACTCGTTCCGGTTGCAAACTCGCGAGGTGATTGCTGATGATCTCCGGAAGCATGGGAACCACGCGATCGGGAAGGTACACGCTCGTGGCACGTTTGAGTGCCTCGTCATCGAGTTTGCTGCCGCGTGGGACGAAGTAACTTACGTCCGCGATATGGACTCGTAACCGCCAAAATCGCCCGTCGCGTTCAAGTGAAATGGCGTCATCGAAATCGCGTGCATCGAACGGGTCAATTGTGATCGTGAGTAACCCTGTCAGATCACGTCGATTCGGATCCAGCTTGGTCTCGTCGAAACGATCTGCTTGTGCACGCGCGTCATCGAGGACTGATTCATCGAACTCGTCCGGCAGCCCGTACTGGCGCATGATCGTCAATGTGTCGATCGCCGGATTCTTGCTGCTGCCGAGTCGCTCGAGAATCACGGCTTCGCCATCGGCTCCGCCGTCGCCAGGAAATTTAACGACTTCAACAAATACCTTATCGTTGTCCTCCAGTGGCAAGCCTCGCACATCACCAACGGCGACTGGTTCGGTATAGGGCGTGCCGTCAAGGAAAACAACCGCATGTTTGCCTTGCAGTCGAAATGTTCCCGTGAACTGGCGGCGAGCACGTTCAATAATTTCCTTGACAATCGCTTCGGTTCCGCCATGCTCGCTCGGCCGAAGTTCGATCTCGACAATGTCGCCTTCGAGTGCACCGGCTGTGTATCCCGGCGGGACGAAACAGTCCTCCGCCATATCGTTTTTCTTGGCACCAGTCGCTGGGCTCGATAGACGAACGAACCCAAATTGACCGCCCATCGCACGACGGAACGTGCCGCGAACGAGCCCACCACTGGCCGGGCGATTGCCTGTCGGGAAGACGATGTGATTGGATCCGTAAACGATCTGGCCTTCGAGCGTCAGTTGCTTGATGACGCGCCGAACCTCGCGATAGTCATCGGGGTAAGCATCGATTGCTAATGCAATCTGTTTGGGTTTGACCGGTCGATACTCGGCATCGTAAACGTGCCGAAGTACTCGGTCGATCAGTTCGCGTGAAACGTCCATGGACGAATTGATTCCAATCAGTGGATGGCTGCGGCGGCACGAGTGACTAACAGAAGAACTCGTGCTTACCCAGCTTTGAAAATACTATTTGCGTTCGCCGCGTGTGGTGCTGCCACCAAACTCAAAGCTCACTTTGTGAGGTTTGCCTTCGGCATCACGTTCGAACTTGACCATCCCCGAGGTGTAACGCAGCACAAACGTATCGCTGGACAGAGACAGCATTTCTAGCTCGCGTCCACCCATCAGCAGATACAGCCCAGCGTCACGACGTTCGATTTTGATTTGGCCGTATTGGCCAGCCAACGCGTCGAGCTCGTCGGAACTTAGTTCGACGATTTCGCTTGGGTAGGGCGTCTCGGGAGCCGGTCGCGGATTCTCATCAAGATTGCGAATCCAAATATTTCGATAGCGAACCGGGTTCCCGTGGTCTTGTAAAGACAGAGGCAATTTGTCGGGAGTAGGTTCATAAGGATTTCGGACAAGCCACGAAGTTCCACCGTAAGGCTCCGTCGCATTTTGGATCACGACGCCGTTGTGCAAGACCGTCAGTCGTGCGGGCGCGACCAATCGCTTGTCTTCGTCGAAGCGTGGCCGGTTGAAGACAATGTCGTACGATTGCCACTCGCCGGGCTTGCGGCTGGCGTTGACAAGCGGTGGGAACTGGCCATAGATCGAGCCAGCAGACCCGTCGGCATAGGTGCGGTTTTCGAAGCTGTCGAGCACTTGGACTTCGAACAATCCCATCAGGAACACGCCGCTATTGCCACGACCTTGGCTGCTTCCTTCGACCTTGGCCGGGGACGCCCACTCGACGTGCAGTTGGCAATCACCAAATTCCTGTTCCGTGAAGACGTAACCACTATTGGGCACTGATTCCATGACGCCGTCTTTGATGATCCATTTCGACTCGCCACCATCAGCACTCCGCCAAGCGTCCAGGTTCGATCCGTCGAACAGCACGATCGCATCGCTCGGTGGCGGAATGGGCAAGCATCCGTCGCCCGGTTGAACGACCGGCGGGGTAGGGCGATCCCAATCGTGAGCTTTCCAGCCCGATTCGTATTGAGCCTGGACCGAGCTACCCAGCACACAAGCAACCAAAAAAACGCCACGCACAGCAACACGCCGCATCATCGAACACTCCAAAAAAGTAGTTATTGAGATGAGATCAGTGTAATCAAATGGCGGCGATCGAGTGACTCCAGGGGAAATTACACGTTCGACGCGGAAAAAGCGTGAAATCAGCTTCCCGCACATCATGATACCCCCAGATACGAAAGACCTCAGCGTTAACCGGCCTCAACATCAGTCGAATCGAAAATTTTGTCACAAAGTTTTCGGAACATCAACAGACTCCGCAGTGCAAACATCAAGCCACCTCCCCACACCCAACCCAGCTCGATCAGCCCACATGCCTTGGGTGGCCCCAATTGATTCCCGAGCGTACGAGCATCTTGCTGAGCAGCAATCTTCCGTTTTCGAAATGGGAACAGATCTTCAAAGACCCGATGACGACAGCCGCCGCGATCGATCGCTTGGTGCATCACAGTGTGATCCTGGAGCTGAACGTTCCGAGCTATCGCCTGGAGCAAGCGAAGAAGGAACAGTCCTCCCAAGCCCCCACTTGATTGTCCTCAACCAAGAAACTTTCTACTGGGGAAATCTAACTGTCGCTAAAGTCCAATTCTAACTGTCGCCGAACAATCCCGTCCAACAGCAGCGCGCTCTACGAGCGAATCCAACCAATCGCCCTTAGTCGCCGGACCTGGAAAATTCTTGGAACTTCCATCCTTTGCTTCGTCCAGCCGCCTTTCCTTCGCCCGACAAAGTGAATCCAAAAAGCACACCGTTTGCGGCGATCGGTGCTAGTTCGTCTATGGGTGGCCCCAACGCTCCGCATCACGCTTTTCCAGATCGCATAAAGAAGTGAAAGTTAGTCTTCTTTTAGAAAATCTAGAATGAACTCACCTTGCGTGAGCTTTGCGACATCCACATCAATCTTCTTCACTAGATTGACTTGCTTCCAAACAAATTCACATTCATCGAGTTTTTCGTACGAAAACTGTTTTCCTTGCTCGTCAGGCAATGCTCCCATTGACGTACCGATAACCATGGTTGGAATAAACACACCCGATACTTCATCCCATTCAATTCGTTGACTTAAGAGCTTAATTGGCTTTTCCGAAGACGTTATATCAAGTGGTCCCCATAATCGCTCGTACTTTTGGACTGCAAAACGTTCCAAATCTAATTGCCACCATTGATGGTATCTAGACTTCGCGCCCGATGGCTTTGAGATCGAAATTGTGGTCGTATCGGAAGTCGTTCGAACCGAAACCGTTTCCGCAGGAAGCACTAGTTCCTCGGCGGAAAATTGATTTGCATTCTGTCCTGGGAAGTGGACAAACCCAATGGATGAGAAATCGGGGCACTCAGCCTTCTTTCTGGCATCGGTCATTGATTCGATAGCAAAAAGCTTTGGGGAACCGGCGTTTTCGGAAATCCGCAGGCGACCATTCGTGAAAAACGCCCAATAGACTCCAAACGAACGCCTGACGAATGGATCGTCTTCAGTTTTGCCTTCGATTTTATGCAGTCTCCGTGTCCGCACGTCAACTGTCTCATCATAAGTTGACCAGCTTTTTGCTGGCAATCCGATAAGTTCCAAATCGAATCGACGCACGTAAAGAAAGGATTGAGAATCCTCCGAAACAATGAAACGCTGCAATGTCCGTTTCTGTTCCGCAACATCATCCGGACGAAGGCATGACTCGAACGAATTCAAATGCACATCAAAAGACTTAAGTGCGATCCAATTGGCATCCAGGCTTCTAAGAAGATCCAACGCCTCGCCCCGGTCTCCCTCAATACTAGTTCCGTCCGAAAAAGCATTAAGCGAAAAAAAAGAAAGAACGAAGAAAATTAAAACTCGAAGGATATACATCTTAAAACCATTGAATAGGGGTCGGTCGACCTAGCCTCCACCTTGCCAGGGCTAAGACTAGGTTGATAGCTTGACGCGAAGTGTTCCTACGGCGCTTTAGTTGCGTTGAGCGTCTACTCCGGCTGGCAAGAATTTCCCACGGGAACAGGATTCGTGTAAATAATATGCGGTAACCAACTGGCGGAGGTTAGTGCCTTGCAGTCATCAATCTGCAAATCGCAGTCAGGGTGACAGTCTCGTGTCTCGCCGCAAACTACCTGGCTTCCCGTGTATTCATAATTATCATTTCCAGACTCTGAACCAATTACTGGGTCGGTAAGGTTAATTTGCGGGCTCGCGTCTTCAGAGTCTTTCGCGGCACGAGTTTCATTATAAATCCACGAACAGGTTGGAAGTTCTGGGTATTCACCTACACACTGACCAACTTCGGCACAGGATTCGGTTATGCCGAGCGAGTGTTGGCTGCAAGTTTCTGTGATAAGTTTTGAGCACTCCGCATTCGAAAGAGGAGCAAATATCACAACCACGATCGAACTAAATACCGCAAATCGAGCAACCATGATACACCTTTGCATTGTAGAGCTTTGAGTTTTGTGGGTTTGGCAAGTAGTAGCCCACGAATGTAGTTAATAGAAACGTACAGGAGTGACTTGCGTGTACGTTTTGTTCGGAGATCGAATTGTCCATTCGATTGAGTGGTTCTTATCTCCGTTTTCCAACGCTTGTGCCTCCAGGGCACTGACCGTCTCGGGCGACAAGACCAACTTTAGACGGTAAAAGTTTTTTCCCAGACGCTTTGTTTCAGAAACTAGAATCTTCCTCCCTTTTATTTGAGTGTCAAAAAATAAATCAAGACTTTGCGTATCGCTTGTGACCTGCTTAGTTTCCGCGTTACTTTCTTCGACACAACGCACCATCGCGTTGGCCTCCCATAAACCGTCTTTGAGAGAAAATTGAATTGTTTTGGGAACAATCGCAATGCCGTCATCTCGCTTCATCACAACCGTCACGCTTGCTGAAATGTCCATCCCTTTCACTCGCACAACGATTGGGATGGGCAGGCCATCTCTTGGAACTAATTTTCCGTCGACATTGAACTCGAGAAACGTCGTGCCTTCGGTCGATACCAGATGTGCATCGAGTACAGCGTCTGGAAGCCCTTCCTCGATAAAAAGGTTTCTTGTTGAGATTTTATCGCCACAAACCAAGGGGATTTGGAAAGTCGAGATTGTTGATGAGCGAATTGATACAGGCACTAGCGAATCAGGAAAGCAAAGTAATTCGGGCATGCTCATGCTTACCCGAATAAGAATATCTGTATACGGGCTCGATTTCTCGCCCTCCACCTTGATCTTTATCGAGGAATAGAAAATCGTCGCCGTTCGGCGCTCGGGAGGTGTAACAGCGACGCTTAAATTGACCCATCCACTTGACGGTATGACCGATGAGTCGATTTCGGCACGAGCGCAAGAACACGAGGTTTCGAGTGCGGAGATTCGTAATTCGAAATCCGTTGGGTTCTTGATTCGGAACAAAAACTTCTGGATTTTTCCCGAAGTAACTTCACCACCGTCCACGTGTGCTTGAAGAATTGTTCCGACCTCATCCAGATCAACATCAATCTTGCGTCTGGCTGCATCGCTGTCTTTTGTCTCACCTCTTGCAGTTTGTCCGCAACAGGTTAGTAGTAGCGTGAACGCCACTAAATAGCACGCCAACGATTTGAATGACGGTGTATTCGATAAATTCAAGCCAATATTAGACTGACGAAACCGATGACGCCGACACTCGATTGTGTCTCGCAATTCACGATAGATAACCACCGCAGCTACCCCCGTCTTTCAAAACCAAGTTATTAAGGAAGCAAACGTATTCAAGGTTGTTATTTGCAGTTTTTTTGTCGCAGAGCGTAGTGAAAAGAAAGGTTTGGGTAAAAATCGAAGTGAAGTCGACGCGAAAGCGCGGAAGGTCGCTTTGTGTGTGATATTAACTTGCAGGCACCGATTGGCCTGCACGGTTTTGCAACTTTAGCGCAAGCTGAGCAGCAGGTGCTACTCAGCAGGTCAACAAAAGAAACTTAGAAAAACGGCGTTGAATGACCCTCCTATAGGAGAGTACACGGAAAAAATACAGCATATGTGCTTGTCACTCCCGTACCCATATCTCCGAGTACAAGTGCGATTATAATTTGCTGTAAGCGGCTACAGCTAAAAAGAGATTAAAGCCATTTAAGTTAGATTGAATTGCAAGTCCAGAAGAAGATGGTTGCACCTTGGACGATACGGGGGGTTCGTGGATAGAGTCAAGCGAAATTTGTTCTTTTTAGGTAATTTCTTTTCAGGCGCTCGTAGACGAGTTCTCTGATGTGGATTGGCTATCGCCGGGGGCAGGCTTTGTGTTGAGTGTTCAGATCTAAGGTATGCTCCACCTTCGTTGCTTTCGCTTTCCATGATCGGGACTGATCGTGGCGTGTCTGTGCCTGGCGGACCAGGTTTGATACGCTGCCCGTTCCGCTGATTCCAAAGAATGCGCCGAGTTCCTCAAGCGTCGCTCCCGACCAACGCCGGCAAAGCCACGCTGCCATCTCCCGTCCGGCAGCTTTGCTTCGGAACTGTCGATAGTCTAGCGCAGACACGCCGTGCTCCTTGGCCGTTGCCTCCACGATCTCTTTCACGCTGAAGCTAGGTAGTCGGCGACTGGTCGATTGATGCCGCATGGGATTCCCTGCTTCTGCCCTGGCGACCATCTGACGTAAAAAGTCTTCACTGCCAAAGACCCACTCGCGTCGCTGGCTCGTGAACGGGTCTTCAGGAACGTTCTGTCCTTGCTTGACGTACTCACGGTAAGCGCGACCAGGATTCGGGATCCTTGAATGCGAAAAAGGTGTCAGGTACGAATGGCACCGTTTAGTGTCTAAACGGGTTCGACGCGCAGCATCGAGAATCGCGACGGGTCGCGGTGATGAATTTTCACTTTTTTTGCTCGTGAATCTGGTTTTGGGTCGGGCAGGACCACTCTTGCCGGTATGATTCTCGAGCGGCAAGGCCATCCTTGGTTCGGGCTCGATAAAACTTGGCCAAGGATGGTTCCATGCCGTTTTATCCCCTGAGAGCTTTTATTAAAAGCTCATTCTCGATCATCAAAGATTCTCTGCTGCAATCGGATCATGTTCCGTTGGCCGACTTAATCGATGAACAAGAGTTCGCAATCGCCTTCAAAGATCACGGGGTAAAGTTTGGTCAATCTGAGGATGCGATCTACACGCCCGCTATCACGCTCTGGGGGTTGATCTCTCAAGTCTTCTTCGACAAGGAGAACCGATCATGCAAGGCCGCTGTCATGCGGATCTCGCTGCTGTGGGCCGCGCGAGGGCAAACGGTTTGCGATACCAACATCGGGGACTATTGCCGAGCACGACTTCAAATTCCCTTTGAGGCGGTTCGCCAAATCACAACCTCGGTTGCTCAGGGGACGGAATCAACGATCGATCACGATCAGGACTCGAGCCTCGTCATTGGTAGTACGCAACAACTTGAGCTGCTGGGACAAACGCTTGCACCGGAGACGGTCGCCGAGGTCAAGCGTCGCCCGGTTGCAGGCCGTATACTGCTACTGGATGGCTTTACAGTTACTGCAGCGGATACACCGGACAATCAACAAGAGTGGCCGCAAAACCCGGCTCAGAAAGAAGGTATCGGGTTTCCGATTCTGCGTTGCTTGTCGTTGATCTCGATGGTGACCGGCCTGCTCGTTGACCTTGTCGAAGGACCCTACAGCGGAAAGCTCTCTGGCGAAACATCGCTGGCTCGGCAGCTCATGGACCATCTTCGTCCTGGAGATATTTTAGTTGCGGACTGCTACCTATGCACCTACTTTATCGTCGCGGCGTGTCAACTTCGCGGTGCTGAGATTGTGATGAAAAACCATCACCGACGCAGCGATGATCCGCTAGGTTCGTTCCGATACAACGGGCATGAACGGACGACACAGTGGGATCGGCCCGAGCGACCGGAGTGGATGAGCGATGAGGAATACGATTTACTGCCGGAGCGACTGGTGATTCGCTTGGTGGATGTGTCAGTAGACAAAAAGGGATTCCGTCCTGATCGTTTCACGATCGCGACTACGATCATGGACCGCAGCAATTATCCGGCCAGCTGGATCGCCTCGGTTTACCGTAGTCGCTGGTTAGTGGAACTAGATATCCGCTCGATCAAAGAGTCTTTGCACATGGACATCCTCCGAGCCAAGTCGCCGCCGATGGTACGCACGGAACTGTGGTCATGCCTGCTGGCGTACAATCTGATACGGATCAAGATGCTTCAAAGCGGAGTGAGCAGCGTCCGTGACGTTCGCTCGATGAGCTTTACCAGCACACTCCAATTGATATCAAGTGACTGGGTGTTGCTGGCTGTGATTGGCGTTACGGACGCTTTGGCTCAACTTGGTCAGTCGGCACCTGCTGACGAAGTCGTCGGCCATCGTCCTGATCGCTTTGAGCCTCGCGTCAACAAGCGACGGCCCAAGGTCTTGGCGCTGATGACGAAACCACGTGCGATGTACCGGATGGAGCTCGACTCCAACCTGGCAGCCTAGAAAATCATTGGTAAAACATTAAACAGTGCCATTCGTGTCGGACACCTTTTCCCACCCTCGCCGCGAACGTGATTCGCGAATCGCTTCGTACATCAATCTTTTGAAATCCCGACCAACAGTCTCCGAGTAAGTTACCTCCAAAGTCACGCAGTACTTCGTCCGGTCCGTCACGGTGACGGCTGACCGTGAAGTCAAACACCACCACCGGAAGACGCGAAGCATAGTAGCCCCACATCTTCGCGTTGATGCTCGGCTTGCCATTGTCGATCGCGTTTTGAACCACTTCGCGGATCCGCTCGCCGTGTGGATGGTCCGTTAAGTCAGGCATCACGGCCGGAGTGATCAGCAGCACGCCGGTGTCATCGCAACCGATCGTTGGATCTTGTTTCAAATAGCATCGCAAGTACTCGGCCAGCGGACGCTAGTAGCGAACTCAACAGACGCTTCGATGTTCTGCAGTGTACTGCGACTGGGCGTCCAACCGCTGCCAGCGAACATGTCTTGTTGGCGATAAAATGGCAGGTGATAGAAGTGCTTCGCCGCGACGACTGCCACACCGACGGAAGCGTCAAAGCGATCGCCTTCGACCAGCCCAGTCGGTCGCTCGGGGCTGACGATTCCCTGGGTTTTGTCGGCCAGGCGAGCATATTTAGCGTACTTCGTCACGCGCACGCGAAGTTCCGATCGGATCAGTTCGAGTGTTTCGACTTCGTCATAACCGATAAACTTCAAGCCTTCGCGTTGTGCCTCGGGGAGATCGACAACTCGTTCATAGCGAGGCAGATGTTCGGGGAACTTGCGATCGCTTTTTCGGGGAGGCTTGGGCGGGCGTGTTTGTTTCTCGTCAGCGGCCTCAACGATTTCTTGGGCTTCGCGGATCGCTTCTTCGAGCGCACTAACGACTTCGGGCGTGGCTTCTTCGCCGAGGTCCAACAGCAACTGGCCGACACTATCGATGCTGCGTTCGCTCTTGCGACCATAGAGTTTTTTGAGAAGCTTCTCGATCGTCAGATTCAACTCGATGACTTTCTTGTCGAGCTGATCGTTGTTGTCTTTAAGAGCCAAGACGGAGTGAGATTGCTCTTGGACATGCATTTCCAGCGTCGCGATCAAGCGATGACAGTCTTCGATGTCGGCGGGAAATGAGTTGGTGTCCATGATGATAACATTATAAAAACATGCTGCTTTTGCGCAAGACCCCACTCTCACTTTGAAGCAAACGTTTTGCAAAAGATCAATGAAAAAACCGATCGGCAGGAATCATGTTCCCACGCGATCGGTTTCACATCAGTGATGAGATGATGGATGGCTTGGCTTACGCTGCTTGCATTCGCTTTCTTCGTTGCTTAGCGGCCTTCAACGAGATGCCAGCGATCCACATCGCCAACTCGACGCAGTCGATGCTCACATGCGACTGGTTATCTTGCGGCTTGGGCAATTCAACAGTGCCTTGCTCCAGTCGCCGGTACCACAGTGTCAATCCGCCAGTCTCCCACCACAGGGCTTTGATGCGGTCCCGCTTTCGATTGACAAACAGGAACATCGCACCGCTAGTGACGTTTTTCCCAAGCGACGTGGTGACGATACCGGTCAGTCCATCAAAACCTTTGCGAAAATCGACCGGCTCGGTGCAAAGGTAAATAGGGGTCCCGTCGGGCAAGCCGATCATGAGCTGCGCGCTTGTGAGTGGGGAACCTGATTGTCTGCAGGCACTTCGAATCGGATGCGAATGCCACCTGGCAGCTCGACTGTCACGACTGAGTTCTTGCTTTCCGATTCCTGGGCGTTCAACGAGACAGGAATAAATTTCGGGAGCGGTTCGAATTGGCGTGTAGCAGCGAAGCATTCGTTGACGGTTCGTCGATTGAATGTGAACGAATCGAAGTCATTGGTTAGCTCAAATGCGTTGGTATACGTGGTGGAATTCTCACGTAAGTTTGATTCGCTGCGAAAACGTGTCTAAATCATATTCGTACGCCTTGGTTTCGTTTACAATCGAAATCATGACACCAGAGCAACTTAGCGAATTGGTCCGCGAGCAGGGCCCCTACGTCTTTGACAGGATGTTTGGTGCAATGGAAAAAGTACGTGAACGACTCGAGCGTGCCTGTCGTGCGCTCGGGGAAGCCGGTGTTCCCTATGCCGTGATCGGCGGCAACGCGGTGGCCGCCTGGGTTGCAACTCGCGACGAAGGGGCAATTCGAAATACGCAAGACGTCGACATCCTGCTTCGCGCAGAAGACGCGGAACGCGCAACTGTCGCACTGGCGAAGTACGGTTTCAGGCGTGAAATAGTATTCGACGTGACAATGTTCATCGACGGGCCGGATGGAAAACCGAGCCAGGCCGTCCATGTCATTTGGGCAAACGAACGAGTCAAAGCCGATTATGTTTCACCCGCGCCTGATCCAGAAAAATCATTCGACATCAATGGCAAGCGAATTGTCGACCTAGTTGAGCTCGTGCGAATGAAGTTGCTGAGCAATCGTCGGAAAGACCAAGTCCATATACTG
Organism: Pirellulaceae bacterium; assembly: GCA_041739875.1. Classification (GTDB taxonomy): domain Bacteria; phylum Planctomycetota; class Planctomycetia; order Pirellulales; family Pirellulaceae; genus JBBSJZ01. The sequence goes on along the minus strand of JBGSNA010000320.1, from coordinate 25,826 downwards.
GACATGATCGGAGTCGGATTGATCGACGCAACTTGGCCGGCTCAGTTTGAACCACCTCTGGATGAACGCTTGCAAGCTTTGATCGACGACCCAGACGGCTAGAGCCATCGTAGGCTAGGCATCGGGTTCGTAGGCCAAATTCGGCGCCAGCCAGCGTTCGACTTCTCGGAGCGACCAACCCTTGCGCTTCGCGTAGGCAGTCGTTTGGTCCTTCGTGATCCGATCGACGGTGAAATAACGTGATTCGGGATGACCAAAGTACAAGCCGCTGACGCTCGCACCTGGCCACATCGCGAAGCTGGACGTTAACTCGACGGTCGTGTTTGTCTGGGCGTCGAGCAACTCGAACAACGTCGTCTTCTCGGTATGGTCAGGACACGCCGGATAACCGGCGGCGGGCCGAATACCACGATACTTTTCGTCGATCAACTCTTCGGTCGATAGCCCTTCATTCGTTCCGAAACCCCAGTCGCGGCGAGCTTGTTGGTGTAAGTATTCCGCCAGCGCTTCGGCACAGCGGTCCGCAACAGCTTGAACAATGATAGAGCTTTCATCATCAAGGTCTTTCTTGAATTGATTCGCGAGGACGTCAGCGCCAATGCCGGCGGTGACCACAAACCCGCCGATGTAATCTTCACGGCCACCGCCAACCGGCGCCACATAGTCGGAAAGACAGCGATAATCTTTTTGACCTTGTCGTTCCCATTGCTGGCGAAGGAAATGCAGTCGTGTTCTTTCTGTTGAACGCGATTCATCGGTGTAAAGAACGACGTCGTCACCGTCCGCAGCGGCTGGCCAGAAGCCATAAACCGCTTTGGCTTGAATCAAGTTTTCAGCAATGATACGGTCGAGCATCGCGTTGGCTTTCTCGTAGACTTCCTTGGCAATTTCCCCAACGACTTTGTCTTCGAAAATCTTCGGGAACTTGCCTTTGAGTTCCCATGTCATGAAGTACGGCGACCAGTCGATGTACTTGCGGATTTCGGCGAGCGGCACATCCGATAGCACACGGGTCCCAATGAAGGACGGCTTGTCGATTTGTACCGTTTTCCAGTCGGTTTCGAAGGGGTTCGCACAGGCAACCTCATACGAAGCGAGTTTTTGATTTCTCGCTTGAAAACTCGCTGCGAGTTCAGTCTGCAAATGCGTGTTCTCCGCTATAAAAGCATCACGAGTCTCTTTGTTGAGGAGCTTCTCGACCACACCCACGCTGCGACTCGCGTCGAGTACGTGCACAACGGGGGCTTGGTAGGCTGGCGCGATTCGGACGGCGGTGTGCTTGGCGCTCGTTGTGGCTCCACCGACCAATAGCGGCATCGTCATACCTCGTCGCTTCATCTCACGCGCAACGTGAGTCATCTCGTCAAGGCTTGGCGTGATCAGCCCGCTGAGTCCGATCATGTCGACTTGTTGCTTTTCCGCTTCGTCGAGGATCTTTTCGGCACTGACCATCACGCCAAGATCGATGACTTCGTAATTGTTGCACTGGAGCACGACGCCAACGATATTCTTCCCGATGTCGTGGACGTCGCCTTTGACGGTAGCGATCAGGAACTTGCCTCGCGCGGACGCCGCTTCGGCACCTCCGGCTAGTTTTTCCGCTTCCATGAACGGTTCGAGGTAGGCGACGGCTTTCTTCATCACACGAGCCGACTTAACGACTTGCGGCAAGAACATTTTGCCTTGTCCAAAAAGGTCGCCGACGACGGACATGCCGTCCATCAATGGCCCTTCGATGACTTGCAAGCATCGATCGTAATGTTGCCGGGCTTCCTCAGTGTCTTCGACGATGTACTTATCGATGCCTTTGACGAGCGAATGCTTGAGCCGCTCCGTCACTGGGTTTTCTCGCCAGGAAAGGTCTTCACCCGATTTCTTGCCACCGCTGCCTTTGAAGGATTCGGCAAGATCGAGCATTCGATCGGTTGCGTCGGGCCGGCGATTGAGTAGTACGTCTTCGCAATGTTCTAGGAGAATCTTGGGGATCTCTTCATAAACTTCGAGTTGTCCGGCGTTGACGATCCCCATGTCCAAGCCAGCTTTCACCGCATGGTACAAAAATGCTGAATGCATCGCTTCGCGGACTCGGTCGTTACCACGGAACGAGAAGCTGATGTTGCTGACGCCACCGCTCGTTTTCGCCCCCGGACATTCCTTTTTGATGCGGCGAACGGCGTTGATGAAGTCGACGGCGTAGTTGTTGTGTTCTTCGATGCCCGTGGCGACGGTGAGAATCTTCGGATCGAAGATGATGTCTTCGGGTGGGAAGTCCAGTTTTTCAACGAGCAGATCGTACGCTCGCTTGCAAATACGTACTTTGTTGTCTTCATCAGCCGCTTGGCCTTCTTCGTCGAATGCCATCACGACCGCCGCTGCACCGTATTGCCGAACGAGTTTGGCCCGGCGCAAAAACTCAGCCTCGCCGTCTTTGAGCGAGATCGAATTGACGATCGCTTTGCCTTGAACGTTGCACAAACCTGCTTCAAGTACTTCCCACTTGCTGCTATCGATCATCACGGGCACGGATGCCGCCACATCGTCACCGGAGATTAGGCGCAGGAAGCGTGTCATCGCCTCAGCTCCGTCGAGCAATGCATCATCGAAGTTGATGTCGATGATGGTCGCCCCGTTAGTGACTTGTTCACGTGCGACTTCGACGGCTTCTTCGTACTTTTCGTCTCGAATCAGTTTCGCAAAAGCGCGGCTGCCCGTGACGTTGGTACGTTCACCGACCATGGTGAATGGGATCTCTGGACGCATGACCATTGGCAACTGGCCGGAGAGCCGGGTGTAGACCGGGCCGTGCGTTTCTTGTTTTGGCTTGAGTCCTTTCGTTCGCTCGGCCATCGCACGGATATGGTCAGGTGTTGTGCCACAACAACCGCCGAGGATGTTGATCCAGCCGTTGTCGGCGTACTCACCAACTTTCTCAGCCATCAGTTTTGGACCCAGATCAAACTGGCCCATTTCATTTGGCAGGCCCGCGTTCGGGTGACAGCTGATCGGGATCTCAGCGACTCGCGAAAGTTCTTCGATGTGCGGTCGCATCACGTCTGGGCCGAGGGCACAGTTCATGCCGACGCTCAGTAGCGGGAAGTGGTTGATCGCTGTCCAGAAAGCTTCGACACTTTGAGCACTCACGAAGGTCCGTCCGCCGTCGGCGAACGTACCGCTTGCCATGACGGGAACGCGGCGACCGCCAGCATTAAAGAAGTCTTGAATCGCAAACAGGCAGGCCTTCAAGTTCAGGGTGTCGATCGCCGTCTCGGGGAGCAGGATGTCGACACCAGCGTTAACGATTGATTCGACTTGGGCTCGATAGCTTTCCACCATTTCGTGGAAGGTCGTGTCGCGGTGCGCCGGATCGTCCTTGGTGCTGATTGCGAGTTGGCGAGTCGTCGGGCCGATCGACCCAGCGACGAAGCGGGGCTTGTCGGGGGTTCGCTCGGTCCACTCATCGGCCGCTTTGCGAGCACAAGCGACAGCGGCAATATTGATCTCGTCGACGAGGTCCAGTGGCAGATCAAACTCGATCATGCCAACCGGTGAAGCACCAAAAGAATTCGTCTCGACGATGTCGCTGCCGGCCTCGTAATAAGCAGCATGAATCGCCGTAATCTTGTCTGGATGAGTCAGGCAAAGAATGTCGGAGAAATTCTTCAAATCCTTGTGGTGATTTGCGAAACGATCGCCGCGAACGGCAGCCTCGTCCAGTCCAAGTCGTTGAATCATGGTGCCCATGGCACCGTCAAGCAGCAAAATTCGCTCGCGGATGAGCTCTGTCAGTTGAGATTCGGTGCTGCTGGAACGGAGCATGGCAATGTTTTTCGAGGTTTTGGTTGAAATTTGACACGCCCATCTTCCTCGGGAGTGCCCGAGTCGGCAAGACGAAGCAACCGTTTTGACGACATTCGATCTTGCCTAGTCCGGAAAGTTTGGCTATTCCGCAAAGAGCTAAAGATCGTCGTAATCGATACCGATGATGACCGAAGAACCATGGAGTCGGTTCACACCCACGCCCTGGGTCGTCTCCAAATCGATTGCGTTACCACTCAACCAGGATGGATACTATGACCGCTTTGCCCCATCGGCTACGCAGTCAAAATACCGCGACCTCGTCCAATTCAGGGCGATTGAGGCCAGCGAACGGAACTTATCGAGTGCATGGGCCTGCGCAAAAGGACGATTTTCACCTGAGATCCCTGCCGCCAACCTTGTTTAGGTTACGCAACCTCAATGTGCCCCAGTCAGACGTTGCTGCGTCGGTCACGTACGAATCGGAGACTAGTTCGCCGGAGATGGACTATGCCCTGGCCCCAGAGCGTGGGGAACAGAGCCCCACGAACTCTGTGAATCCACTGCAAAACGAAACCCGAGACATCGCCAGCAGCGAGACAACTCACCGAAGCTTAGTTTCACGGCTGTCGAGCCAGTCTCTCGTTTTATTTGTCATTCTAGCGATAGCGATCACAGGAATTGTGATCGGCAACCGTGGTGGCGAGGAAGTCACGGAGAACGAGAGCTCATTGAATGTGTCCCTGTTGGCGGATTCAGATTCTGTCCCCGTCGAAGCAGGTTCGGAGTCAGTGTCTGTCGATGCAGTGGTTTCTGGCGACGTGGCTTCCGCATATGACAACGAGGGACCTTCGAGCTCATCAGCAACCACGCATGCTGATTTAGCTTCGACCACCACGAGCGACTCTCTCAACCCAAAAGCAATGCTCCAGGAGCAAAGTGCGAATGCGGCTTCTACGGACTCAGCGACTTCAGATGTTGAAGCAGAAATGTTGAACTCGGGCAATCTTCCAGTGTACGCCACCGCTTCGCCAACACTGCCTCCGATCATTTCTAAGGATGCAACAATCGCTAGTCCAGCGACAACGAATAGCGTTAATCCTGCTCAAGTGAACCTGGGCACTCCGACGTCGCTTGCGTCAAGCAAAATCGCCGTTGCGACGAGCCCTGTTGAACCAAGTGAAGATGCTCAAGTGGTAAACGTTGTTGCTGCAGATGGCCAAGTGCCAAGCAGCCAAACCACCAGTGGCTATGTGCAAACACAAACGCCAGCAGGCATCAATGATTGGCTTCAGTACTTGCCGAGCATCAACCTCCAGTCGACACAGCCAGCAACCGTAGCGGTCAGCGATACACCGCGGAGTCCGATCGCCAGCTACCAGCAATATCTCGATTCAACGTCGCCAGGTAACACCCAGGCGACAGCACCCGTCGGTTATCTCCAGGATACCTACGAGAACTACCCAAATGACACTGTAGGCACGCAAGCACAATTGCCCGTCTCCACAAGTTCCACGCAAATACGCTAGTATCAACATGAGTGCAATCGACCAAGCGTTTGTTAAAGCTTACGCACGAAGACAGCGTGCTAATTCCAAATCCGGACCACATTTCTCAAACGATGATGGTTTAGTTGTCGCTCCGAGCGCTGCGGACACGGCGTCTGTGTGGATTGACCAAGCGGGTGAAGCGAGTCTGCGCGTCGATGCTGCTCACGTTGCTTCGAACCACGTTGCTTCGAGCCACGTTGCTTCGAGCCAGCCTGTTCTGCCAAAGTCGCTCATGCCCAAGTCGGTGCCACCCTCGACGATTATCGATGAGGCCAAGGTCCCTGAAGTAAAGTTCGCTTTGCAACAAACGGTTGCATCGAAGTCCATGCCGACATCGTCGACCGCTCCCGATCCGCACGTTCACACGGCTTATGCCATTGTTGAGGGCGATTCGTCGTGGCTGTCGGTTCTTGAAGCGGGTTATGAGAAGCTCGCTTTGATGCAACAAGTATCATTCGTTGAAGACGCTGTGCCCGCCAGGCCGGATTCTTCGGAGCGTGAACTGGTTTCCAATCGCATCGACCTCAGCGTGAACGCGGTGGAGGCACCACACTTGTCGAAGCTGGAACGGCAAGACCTTCGAAGTGCAGAAACGCCTGGACCAACTATCGCACCGCCAGCCAACCCAGTACGCGAACCAGACGTTTCCAAGCCAATCGATGCTGTTGCTTCCGCTAAGCACGCGAGAAAGGAATTTCGAGCGAGCTGGGAGATTGACGCTTTGGACGTTCCTCCCGTGGTAGCGGATTTGTTTTTTGAAAGCGGATTGTTCCAACAGGTGGCTGAACAACTTGCTGATGCCGCTGCGACTGGACTGAGAAAGGTCTTGGTGACGAGTGTGCACGGTGGCGAAGGCCGTTCGACGATCGCTATCGGACTTGCGATTGCCGCTGCGGCATCCGGCCAGCGAGTGGCGCTTGTGGATGCGGACACGACGGCGCCCACGCTCGTCGACGATTTGCGTTTAGACCTTGAGTTCGGATGGATCGAGGCTCTTCGCGGCAAGATTCCACTTGAAGAAATATGTGTCCATGCGACGCAAGACGCGGTTACGTTTGTTCCGCTGTTGACGCCACATGGTGCCAATGCCGCGACGGCCGACGAGACTCGAATGCTGATTGAGAGTCTCGAGTCAAGTTTTGATTTAATTATCGTGGATGGTGGCTCGAGCGACTGCGAAGCGACGGAAGGGTCAAGCGGCCAATATGACAGCGCCATGATTGTTTTTGACCAAACACGAACTGCTCGTGCCGACGTCAACGAATATTCTTACCGCCTGCGATTGTCTGGGATCGCTGGCGTTGGCGTTGTCGAAAATTTTGTGGGCTAGTTCGTTGCTTAGTGGTTGAACGACTTCGGTTTTTTAAGGGTGAATCATGTACGAAAATCACTGGCAACTCTCTACTCGTCCGTTCGTGAACTGGTTCAAACCAAACTTCTATTATCCATCCCAAGTTCATCAAACAGCGGGATTGAAGCTGCGTTACGCAATTGAGAGTCGTCAATCGGCTGTCGCGCTTTGCGGCGAGAGCGGAATGGGTAAATCAACGCTTGTCCAAGCACTGTTAACGCAACTGCCGGAGGACTTCAGCCCCACGACGCGAATCGTGTTTCCACAGCTTGCCGGTGATCAACTGATTGGTTACGTCGTTGATAAGTTGACTGGATCGCTTGGCAGCGAAACCGAGCCAACACGCCTGACGCTTGCCCGCCTCGAAACGTTTCTCGATAAGAACATCGAACTTGGTCATCACGCGATTGTCGTGATGGATGAATCTCATTTGTTGGCGACATCCGACCAATGGGAGACTCTCCGGTTGCTGCTGAATTTCGGTAGCCCCAGCGCTCAGTCGGAATCCGCGCTGACCATGGTGTTCGTGGGGCATCCGACACTGATGAGTTTGATTGAGCGGAACCGTTCGCTCGACGAACGCATTGCCGCAAAATGCATGCTCCATCGATTCTCGCCTGACGAAACAGCGTCGTACGTTCAACATCGGATGCGCAGCGCTGGTCGCGATGCGGAAGAAATTTTCACGCCGGAAGCTTTCGATGCACTTCACCAACGTTCTTCGGGAATCCCGCGGCGAATCAATCGCCTCGCCGATCTGGCACTCATGGTCGGATTCGCCGAAGAGCTACAGCAACTTGGTGCTGAGCATATCGAGGGTGTTCATTCTGAACTCGTAACCGTTGCGTAGCGAGTTTGCTTATGCCTGAGCAAGTTGGCTCAGGTACGCATGTGACTTAGCGATCTCGTCGGTCACCTCCGCAGTCGTTGGCATGATCGGTATACCGCGTGGTGTCGGGTGCATCATGACTTCGACGAGTCCAGCGTATTGGATGTCGCGAAGTGCACGCACCATGGGCGCAAAATCTAGTTCACCGCGTCCGGGCATCTGCAACAGCTCATCTTCACGCGGCATCTTCTCGCGGAATCCTTTTCCGTATTGCCACGCATAGAAGAATCCGAGTCGGTCACCGACTTCTTTCAGAAGCGAGCCAAGCAACTCCGCCTCTTGAGGCAAGTGTGCCGGCGCTAGTGCCAGTCGGACGTGATTGCTCTTGAATTCATCGACGAGATATCGAATCGCATCCACACTATCAATCATGCTTCCCGAGTGGTTTTCGATCAACAGCGTTACGTTGTTGGAGGCTGCGATATCGATGTGCGGCCGAAGTTTTTTCATGAAATCAGTGATGGCTTGTTTCAGTATCACACCAGATAAACCCAATGGGCCCTTCGCCATAGTGACGAGCATCGGGCACCTGATCGTTTGAGCAAATTTGATCTCTGGTTCAAGATCGAAAATGCTGAATCGATAGGCCGAGATGACATCAACGCGAGTTTTGTGTTGCTCAAGGAGCTTTTGGAGCGCATCGATTCCCATGGCATCGACTTGCTCGCGTTGGTCGCCGTGAACTTTGGGCCAAAGGTCAATCGATTCGGCACCACAAGCGGCGAGTTGGCCCAAGACTTCGTCGACGGGTGCGTATCCGTACATGCACGAGGCGACGGTGTATCGAAGTCGGAAATCCCCGTTCGTCGCAACGGCAGCGCTATCGAACAGGCACGTGGCGACTGCAGCGGCACCGATCGCAAGCGACTCACGACGGGAAAGATTATGTGATTGCATGGTGATTTAAATCGTAGCGAGTTAGATCGTGTGGAGGTGAAGGTCGAACGCGTCGGCGACTGCGGCGTTGGTGACTTTGCCTTGATGGATGTTCAACGCAAGTCGAAGTGGGTCAAGTTCCATGAGGCTCGATACGGTTGTGTTTGCTAGTTTAACGACCCAGGGCAACGTGGCGTTACAAAGCGCATGAGTGCTCGTTCTACCTACGGCTCCAGGCATATTCGCGACGCAGTAGTGGACGACTTCGTCGACAACAAACGTCGGTTGGCTGTGTGTGGTTGGGCGGCAAGTTTCAACACATCCGCCTTGATCCACGGCGACGTCAATGATGACGCTGCCGGGCTTCATTCGCCGCAAATCTTCGGCACGAACAAGCTTCGGCGCTTTCGCACCGGGGATGAGCACGGAGCCGATGACTAGATCTGCTCGCTCGAGCTGTTCCACGATATTGTGTCGATCACTGAAAATGCAATTCACGTTGGGCGGCATCACGTCATCAAGATACCGCAGCCGATCCAGGTTGTTGTCAAGAATTGCGACGTCCGCGCGGAAGCCTGCGGCGATCCGAGCCGCATTGGAGCCGACGATACCACCGCCAAGAATCGTGATGTGCGCTGGCGCGACGCCTGGTACACCGCCAAGCAAAATTCCTCGACCCATTTGAGGTCGTTCGAGATATTTGGCTCCCTCTTGGATGCTCATGCGTCCGGCCACTTCGCTCATCGGAGTAAGCAGCGGAAGTGTGCCTTTGGCGTCACGTAGCGTTTCGTACGCGAAGCAACTCGCGCCGCTATCAAGCATCGCTTGAGTCAGTTCCAAACTGGCGGCAAAGTGAAAGTACGTGAACAACAATTGCCCCGAACGAATGAGCGGGTACTCCTCGACCTGAGGCTCCTTTACTTTGACAATGAGATCTGCTTGAGCGAACACGTCGGCGCCCAACGCGGCCATCTCCGCCCCGGCACGCAAATAATCGTGATCCGCGAATCCTGACCCGATTCCCGCGCCGGCTTCGACGATGACTTTGTGTCCGCGGTTGACCAAATCCTCGACCCCGACAGGCAGCATCGCGACACGGTATTCGTCTGCCTTTATTTCGGTGGGTACGCCGATGATCATGGATTGGCTGCTTTCTCTTGAGCGTTCATTTGGATTCATACCATTGTATGGGAAAAAATCGTATCATGCTTCTTCTCAAGAGTGTTTTCCGGGCGCTTGTAAAATATTTCTGCGGTATCTGAATTGACGCAAACAAGGTGATAGCGAATGAATCACGAGACACATCCACTGGCGTCGCTGGACGAATGGGAAGACGACTTATTGTTGCGTTATCCGGCCAAGTCTAGCGATGGACCGCAAGCAACCAAGAAGTTTCGCGACTATGCAGCCCAGGCGCGCGAGAGTGTCAAGCAGTTCTATGAGCTGAATCATCGCTTTCAAACGTTTGACTTTGTTCAAGCCAAGCGGACTCAGTATCTCTCGCTGAGCAAATGCAAAATGAGCATTTGGCAGGCGATGGAATTCTTGAACACGCTTGTGGACGATAGCGATCCTGACATCGACTTGCCTCAAATCGAACACTTGCTGCAAACTGCCGAAGCGATTCGAGCGGATGGCCGACCGCGTTGGTACATCCTGACGGGACTGATTCATGATCTCGGAAAGATCTTGTGCCTTTGGGACGAGCCGCAATGGGCGGTCGTTGGTGACACATTCCCGGTGGGCTGTCGTTTCTCTGACAAGATCGTTTACCACGAAGCCTTTGCCGCAAACCCAGATAGCCAAAACTCCGCTTACCAAACGGAAATTGGCATCTACAAAGCACGTTGTGGTCTCGACAAAGTATGTATGTCTTGGGGGCACGACGAATATCTGTACCACGTCGTGAGGGACTTCTTGCCACCACCATCGCTCTACATGATCCGGTATCACTCTTGCTATCCAATTCATCGCGAGGGCGAGTACCGACAACTGATGAACGAACGGGATGCTGAGATGTTCAAGTGGGTCGATGACTTCAACCAGTACGACCTCTACACCAAACGCGACGAACGTATGGACGTTGCGACGCTGAGACCGTACTACGAAGATCTCATTGCTGAGTATTTCCCAGTTGCACTTGCGTGGTAATCACCGAGCTAATTGGCACCAGGACGTTTGGGTCGGTAGCCCGTGCTCTTGCGATCGCGGCGTTGCTTTTTACTGCCTTTCTTGAGCTCGTCCGTTGCGGCGGCATCCTCCGTTGATGCACCCGGAATGGTGTGAACATAGTCGCCGCGGAATCGCTTGTTTGCATCCTTGCGGCGATTATCAACCGCTTCGCGCGGTGGCTTGGACGGGATCAGACTGTCACAGCCATCACCGATCAAATCCATTCGGCCGACTGAGCGAAGTGCTTCGCGGACTTCGAAGTAGTTCTCGGGTTTAAAGAACTGCATCAGAGCCCGCTGCATTTTCCTTTCTTTCATCGCTTTGGCAATGTAGACCGGTTTTTTCGTGAAAGGGTCCATCTCGGTGTAATACATCGTCGTCGCGACATCCAATGGCGCGGGGATGAAGTCTTGTACCGCGTCTGGCTTGTATCCGTTGCGTTTCAGAAACAAGGCGAGTTCGATCATCGCGTTGACGTCGCTGCCGGGATGCGACGCGATGAAGTAAGGCACGATGAACTGCTTCTTGCCAACACGTTTCGACTCTTCGTTGAAGACTTCGGTGAAGTGTTCGAAATCGTCGTTCTTTGGCTTTCGCATTTTATTCAACGTGCCAGCGTCGACATGCTCGGGCGCGACTTTCAGCTTGCCGCCAACGTGGTGAGCGGTTAGCTCTCTCAAGTACTCCGGCGACGTACGTGCGAGATCCATGCGGATGCCACTGGCAACGAGGACTTTCTTGATGCCCGGCAAATTTCTTGCTTCACGCATCAACTCGATCACGGGCTTGTGATCCACGCCAAGTAATTTGCAGATCTTTGGATGCACACAGGACTGGCGACGACAAACCGCTTCGACTTCGGGTTTGGTGCACTGCATCTGATACATGTTGGCTGTCGGGCCGCCGATATCGCTTACCACACCCGTAAACGATTTATCCTCGGTCATCTTTGTGATCTCTTTCAGCACCGATTCTTTGCTGCGAGATTGAATAATGCGGCCTTGATGCGCGGTGATGCTACAGAACGTACAGCCACCGAAACATCCTCTCATGATCGTGACTGAGTTCTTGATCATCTCGAACGCAGGGATCGGTTCCTTATAGCTAGGGTGGGGACGTCGGGTGTACGGCAAGCCATAGATCTGGTCCATCGCCGTTTCCGAAATCGGCATTTGTGGAACATTGCACACGATCGCTTGCGTACCGTGCTTTTGAACCACGCGTCGCGCGTTGTGTGGGTTCGTCTCGTTGTGAATGATTCGTGTCGCTTCAGCGAACGCGAACTTATCGCTGCACACTTCTTCGTAGCTGGGGAGTTCAAGTGCGTCTTCGGGGATCGTTTCCGAAGCACCGAGCGCGTACGCCGCACCACGCATATCGCGCAGGTCTTTGACGGTCTCACCCGCTTCGAGTCGACGAGCGATTTCGACGATTGAGTTTTCGCCCATGCCAAACGCGAGCAGGTCCGCTTTGCTGTCGAGCAAAATGCTGCGTTTGACTTTGTCGCTCCAGTAATCATAGTGGGCCAAGCGACGCAAAGACGCTTCCACACCGCCAGCAATTACCGGCACACCCTTGAATGCTTCTCGAGCTCGTTGGCAATAAGCAAGCGTCGCGCGATCGGGTCTCAGCCCAATGCGTCCGCCAGGCGAGTAAGCATCGTCGTTGCGTACTTTCTTGTTCGCGGTGTAGTGGTTGATCATCGAGTCCATGTTGCCGGCGCTGATTCCAAAGAACAGTCGCGGTTGGCCGAACTCTCTCCACGCATCACAGTTTCGCCAATCCGGTTGGCTGATGATGCCAACACGGTACCCCGCCGCCTCGAGGGTGCGTCCGAGGATCGCCATTGCGAAGCTTGGATGGTCGATATAAGCATCGCCAGTTACAAACACGACGTCGAGTTCGTTCCAGCGGCGTTTTCGAGCTTCCACCATCGTCATCGGCAAGGGCAGGGCGGCGACGGGGCCAGTTGGCGTGCGTCCCCCAGCTGTCAAATTCGATAAATAATCGCGCGACATCGCTGGCGCAAGCTTCTCAGCAGCGTCAATTGCGGGTTGGTTGATAACCGGAAGTTGCATCGAACAAAGACTTAAATCGTGGGAAACTCAGCGAATTTTGAGGCTGGAAACGTATTGTAGAGAGAAAAGAAGCCTCCGATAGCGACAATTTTCGTCTTATCGTTCACTGGCCCTCGTTATTTCTCCCGTTTACGAGCATGGACGATTTGCCCGGTGAGCCACCAAACGATCGGTTGCGTCCCGAGAATCGAGAAGGCAATCCACGATCTCGGCGAAAAAAATTGCTGGGGACAACTATCGCATCACACCCCAAATGTTTCAGTAATACAATCGACGTCACTCGGGATGGATGGAGCCACCGCGGAGCGGTTTCGGAATGTAGCCGTGGGTAAGCGCAGCGCCACCCACGGAAACAAGCACGCCTTTTTCTTCACGGACATCTTTTTCTTCAAGCGATGTGGTGGTGTCCGGTTAGACGTCGATCCGGCGGGCTTCGTTGGATAGTCCACCTAGCATCGCAGTCAGCCGGTCACGTATTTGGCTTAGGAGTGGGTCTTCAGCGCCGCGTGGCGCTTTGTCGGTGGGCACCGCAATCGCCTCATCGATTTCGACCACGGCGTGTAGTGGTACTTTTGCGTTGGCTTTGCCTTCGATGGCTTCTTGAATGCGCTGTATGGTTTCGACGACACGTGTGTCCGTGATTTCGCCTGGCGTAAGATAGCAATCGGGATGCGACGATAGGTCTTGAGCCAAGTCAGCGGCTCGGACATCTGCTTCGCATTGGTGGCGGTGTTCCAGGTTAGCTGGGTTTGCAAAGAAGCTTATTGCGGCAGTGGACCGAATCACTCGCACTCGATCACGAACGGTTGCGTTGGGTTCAGGTGCGATTGCATTACGTTCTTCGGACTGTTGTAGCAGGGCTTCGATGAGTGCGTCTCGTCGCTCGGGAAGCGGACCTTGTTTGGATGTTCCGGTCCACTCGATTTCTTTGAGTGCGAGTAGCCCTTCGGATAATCGCCAAAGCCGTTCGACGAGCGTCATCGATCGGTGCTTGGTTGGTCCCCAAGACAACCGCATTTCGAGTCGATCGAGTTGTTCATCCGCCCAAGGTCGGATATCGCCAGCGCACAAATACTTGATGCCAACGGGATGAACGACCACATGGCCGCCCGATTTTTTTTCCCGGCGCCGAGCTGCGGTGCGAGCGATGAACGTGACTCCTTCGAGGAGCGGTTTGAGTAAATCGTTGGTGCGATTGGTGGTGCCTTCAGGAAACAGGATCAGCGGCCGCTCGGCATCCGCGAGAATGTCGATCGCGGTTTCGAGCGATTGACGATCCGCGCCCTCACGATAGATGCTGAAACCGCCCATCTTGCGAATCGCGAACCCGTCCCAGCCACCCGTGTTGAACAGGTGCCACGAAGCCATTGCATAAACGTGCGTTTTTGCCTCGCGGGCGGGCCAGCCCAGGACAAGGGGATCGGCGTAGCGACAATGATTCGGGGCAAGCAAGATACCGTCACCACGAGCAAGCGAATCGTTGAGTCGATCCAGGTGTCGACATTCGTGCGAGACGATTCCTTCTTTCCGTTTGAGGTATTTGTCAACGATCTTGAACATTTGAATGAAGGACGGCCAGCCGTTTCCACGATGCGGCGGAACGAACTCATACGGCCTATCAAAAACGACGGTCATCCGTGCAATTCCCTGAACAATCTCGGTGCCAGAGTCACCAAGCGGCGATGATAAAGAAGGTTACGACGTCACGCGGGCTAAGAAAAAACCGATCGCGATCGCAACAATAAACAGCGCCGTGAGCAAGGCGCCAATCAGCAGGGGATCCAAACTCTGCCGGCCGATGTCGCTACTTTTCTGTCGCCCGCTACTCGTAATGCGACTGGCACCCGATTGGTCTTGGGAGTGAATGCTCGATTGGTACGCGGAAGAATTTTCGGAAACCGCCGCATGTTTACCACTCGAGTGGCCACTGTCTCGCGGATTCATTCCGCGGACACGATAACCAGACTCGACTTCGAGATCAATAAAACTCCCTTCGATCGAGTCGCTCGAACCAGCCTTGGTCCGCACTTGGACAAGACGTCCGCTGTCACCACTGCTTAGTTCATTGATGCGGCTGATCGAGGACTCGCTTCCAGTGAGCGTATCGTCGTTCTTGTTGGCAACCGTATCATTTTGGATCGATGACTTGGATTTCTTGTCGTCGCCAATTGAAATAGAGGATGAATCGCTTCCGGCACTATCGGCGAGACTATTGGCAATCGTCACGGCGATCTTCTGGCCCCGAGGGGTCGTTACAGCAAACTTTTCAAGAACCTCGGCAACGTCTTCTGCGGTCTGGTAGCGATATGCAGGATCCTTTTGAATCATCTTCAGGCAGATACCCGCTAGTTCTCCCGGACAGTCGGTTCGCAGCGAGCGAATCTCTTTCGGCATTTCCGATTGGTGTCGAGCAATTCGCTGAGCCAGCGTACCGTCGCTAAATGGCGGCTTGCCTGTGAGCAGGTAATACAGCGTACAACCGAGGCTGTAGATGTCGGCGCGGTGGTCCACGGTATGGCTGTTGAGCGCTTGCTCGGGTGCAAGGTAGTCGGCTGTTCCCAAAACGTTTTCATTATTAGCAACCGTTAGCGACTCATTGTCTCCGGCTGTGACGAGCGCGAGCCCCATATCGAGCAACCGAACGCGGTTATTCAGATCGAGCAATAGATTCGCGGGCTTCACGTCACGGTGAATCACGCCTTTGGAATGTGCATGGTGGAGTCCGTGAGCTGCCTGGGCGATCAAGTCCGCAGCAAGTGCAAAATCGAGTGGGCCATCACGTTTGACGAGCGCTTGCAAGTCGACGCCCTCGACGTACTCCATCACGATGAAGTGGACATCGTCGATATTGTCGATGTCATAAGCCGTCACAATGTTCGGATGGTTCAGTGACGCGATCGCTTGGGCTTCGAGTTGGAAGCGGGCGAGGTACGAGGCGTCCTTCACGCGAGCTTTGGGGAGCACCTTGATCGCACGCTTGTCGTGCATCCGGGTATGCTCAGCCAGATAAACGCTGCTCATCCCGCCGGTTGCGATGTGACCAAGCAATTTGTACTTCCCGAGGAAGAACCCTTTGTACTTCCCCGCAAGCAGTTTTTCGATGTGCCACTCGGTCAACAGTCCAGCACGTTTGTAAGCAGATGCTAGCCGTTTTGGGCTGTCGGGCAGTGAACCGTCTAGCTTTTCACGGACCTTGTCTAGTAGTCGCTGCTCGGCGGCTGGATCCACCAGTCCGCTTTTAGCGACCATTTCGAGAAAGCGTTCCGACGTAAGCTGCGACATGGGCTGCCGACCGTGACCCCATGGAGAGTTGAAGTAGGTTGTGAGAAGATAACAACTTCGATGCGGAGAGTTAACACGCACACGTCGTTAATCGTAACTAAATTTCGCGACATTACTAATTTTTCACCCGGGAATTTTGCTCACGATGGATCTAGCCGACGAGCCGAATTCGTCGCGAAAACTTGGAGTCATGGCCAAGTATTGGGAGCCCGGACGCGTGAAAACCCGGCTCGGACACGTCATCGGTATGCAATCAGCAGCTGCGATTCACCGGGAATTTTGCGAGTTTTTGATCGATTCACTTTCGCTGGGCCAACTTGCGATGAACGAGACTGCATGCGAAACGTCGGCGGTGGAGAACGTCTGTCTAGTGCCCGTTGAGGCACATGCGGTCGATTTGGAAATCGTTTTCGACCCGCCCCACCGTTTTGCCGACTTCCAGCAGACACTCTCGAACCAAGGGAACTGGACTAATGGGGCCAGCGAGACATGCCGCGAGCTTTGGCGTCTGGAGTGTCAAACCGATGGCGATCTGGGTGAGCGAATGAGGAACTGGTTCCAGCATGCACTTGCCGACGCAGGTTCGCGCCGCGCTATTCTGATCGGTTGCGACTGCCCGACTTTACCCGCTCAGGTAATTGTCGAAAGCTTTGATTTGCTCGACCGGTACGACGTAGTGATTGGTCCTGCTTTGGATGGCGGTTACTATCTGATCGGACTAGCGGGACCGTTTCGTTTTGAATACGACGCTTTGTTTCGCAACATACTTTGGAGTACGGGGAGCGTGTTGGCATCGACAGTTGCTGCGGCTCAAGCATCGCGTTTGTCGCTCGCGATGTTGCAACCGCGACGTGATGTTGACGAAGTCGATGACTTGCAGGCGTTGTTAATGGAGCTTGCCGAGTCGTCGAATGCCCGCGAGCAAGAACTTTGTAAACGAATCACCGAAGCGATGCAGATCACCGATGAGAAAAGTTTTGGGGACAGTGAAGCCGATGAACGCTAGCCGAGCTTCCTCCAAGGGGACCATCGTGGGTGGCGGTGTCATCGGTCTTTGCATTGCATGGGAACTCGCCCAACGCGGACATCGCATCACGGTTATCGAGCGAGGATCGCTGGGTCGAGCGACGTCGTGGGCTGCGGCGGGAATTCTACCACCCGCCAATTTCGCGACCGCCACCGACCCCATCGATCAACTGCGAGGACTCAGCCATCGACTGTTTCCCCGCTGGCATGAACAACTGCTGGCATCGACTGGTATCGATAGCGGCTTTCGACGTTGCGGTGGTTGGTATCTAGCCGACACGCCGGGTGAGCATGCAGCCATGATTGGAATGGCGGGGTACTGGGACGACCTTGCGATTCATTGCGAACGTATCGCCGCAGGGGATTTATCGGATCGAGAGCCTGTCCTCGCCTTGAAGTCAAAATCCAATCCAGTGCCATCCGCTTGGTGGGTGCCCGATGAATGCCAGATCCGGTGTCCGCGGTATCTGCAAGCTCTCGTTGCCGCATGTCGCAACTTAGGTGTTGAGTTCCTCGAAGACACTTCGGTGCGCGACGTTCAAGACGGAGAGGTTGTCGAAGTGCAAACCGACGCGTCATTGCTCCAGAGCGATTTTGTTGTCTTAAGCAGTGGTGTTTGGACGGGACAGATTGATCAGGCATTCCACTTACAGACAAGCCTCGTTCCGGTTCGTGGTCAAATGCTGTTATTCAAAACACCGACCCAGCCCATCCGGTCGATCATCAACGTCGGCAACCGTTACCTTGTGCCACGTTACGACGGATACACGCTCGTTGGTTCGAACGAAGAAGAAGTCGGGTTCGTTAACGCAACCACACCGCACACGTTGGAGACACTTCGTCAGTTTGCGGTAGAGCTTTGTCCGCATTTACATGACGCAGAAATCGCGGGCTCGTGGTCTGGCTTGCGACCAATGACGTTTGACGGGTTCCCGATGATTGGTCGAATGCCTGGGACCGCCAACGTCTTCGTCGCCGCGGGGCACTATCGAAGCGGTATCCATTTATCTTGCGGAACTGCAGAGGTGGTTGCAAATTTGATCGAAGGTCACGACAACCTCATGGACTTGGGTGCTTTTCAAGTTGGCAAACAACAACAGTACACGACTGCACGAATCTAACTCACCTCCACAAACCCCGCGCTTACCAGATGTCCGACATCGACGCCAATTTTGACGACCAACTCACCCTTGACCCTCCAGGCCGAATCGCCGTGATCGGAGGTGGTCCAATGGGTTTGGAGTGCGCGCTTTATGCAAGGTTCCTCGGATATGACGTGGTCGTTATCGAAGCGAGTGCGATTGGCGGATCGTTGAACTCATTCGCCGAGCAGCCTCTGCCGATGATGCCGGATCGGTGTTTGTCACCGCTAGCCCTGAGTGCGATCGAGGCTCAATTAGAAACCATGACGCCGCGAACCTTGCCGCTCACGGTCCAGCAATGGATACGAGATGGTCTAGGTCTTGTCGCGAGTTCAGACTTGCTGGCGGATTGTTTGATGATGCCCGTATTGTGTGAGTCGATCCAGCTCGTGCCAGTCGAACTCGATGAGGAAGATTTGGATGAGCTGGATGGCGACGTTCCGCCCGACTTCGAGCTCACGCTTCGCGATGAAGCCGGCAACATTTCCAAAGATAGGTTTGAATGTGTGGTGCTCGCGACCGGCCGCTCGCGTTCGATTGAGCTAGGCTTTCCTGACTCGACGCCTTATTTTTTCTCGCTGGGACAAAACTTTAGCGGTGACGTCGAGCAAGACTTAAAACGAGGTTGGCGTGAGATCGTTGCGATTTTTGCGTCGCTCATGGGTCGGGCCGACTTGGACTTGTATCGTCCTCGCCGGGTTTAGCGTTGTCGGACCGATTTGATCTGAGGCTGTGTATCTAAACGCGTGGGCGAGCCGACCAGGCCAAGACTGTCCGGTTGTGGCGACTGCGAGGGCTGTGCTGATTCTTTAGGTCGATCGTCCTGCGGTTTCTCTGCGTTTCTTTTTCGCAACGCCCGTCGTGGTGCCACTACGTGTCCTAGCTTTAGACAGTTAGAGACATACGGAGTGCACGGGAACCGCGAAATGATCAAGCTCACACGACTCGATGGCGAAGCGTTCGTCTTGAACGCGGATCTGATTCGATATGTCGAACTTCGTCCTGACACGTTCATCACCTTGACCACAGGTGAACGCATTGTTGTGACGGAAACGATGGACGAAGTCGTTGAGCGAGCCGTTCGCTACCAACAGCTCAAGCACTACTGTCCGATTCCTGGGCAATGCCCGCCTGGGTAATGACCTGTCACGTTAGCTCGCCGGTCTCGGCCAACACCACCTAAACCTTCAAGTACGTTTACCGCATCATGGACATCGCAAGTATCCTTGGACTGATCTTTGCTCTCGGCCTTATCGTTGGGTCGATGCTGTTGGGGTCGGCGCCGATTACCGCGTACATCGACATTCCATCGGTGATGGTGGTCATTGGTGGTGCATTCGCCGCCGCGTTGATCTGTTTCCCGCTAGGCAGCATGCTCAAAAGCCCCAAGATCGGCTTAAAGGTCGTTTTCAACAAGAGTTTTGATCGTCTGGGATTGATCAAGTCGATCGTCGCCTTGGCCGAAATTGCTCGGCGTGACGGTTTGTTGGCACTCGAAGCCAAAGTGGCTGAGATTGAAAACCCGCTGGTAAAAACTGGGATCCAAATGGCGGTTGACGGCAGTACGCCGGAGATTGTTGAAGAAGTATTGCGGACTGAAGTCGGTGCGATCGCTGCGCGCCATCGCGAAGGTAAAGCAATCATGGACCAACTTGGTCGATTCGCTCCCGCTTACGGCATGATCGGCACACTCATGGGTTTGATCATGATGCTCAGCGATATGAGTGACCCGTCGGGCATCGGTGCTGGTATGGCGGTCGCATTGATCACGACACTTTACGGTGCGATCGTCGCAAACGTGTTCTTCTCTCCATTCGCGGAAAAGCTGGGACTGCTGAGCAAGGCCGAGATGATGGTCTATGAGATTGCAATTCGCGGAGTGATGGCGATTCAGTCGGGCGAGAGCCCACGAGCCATCGAACAAAAGCTCCGAACTTTCTTGCCACCGTCACAACGAAACGCCGAGTAAACCTATCATGGGTGAAGAAGATCCACCAATTGCGATTCCCGAATGGGTTGTTACGTTCGGTGACATGATGAGTTTGTTGCTAACGTTCTTTATCATGTTGGTATCACTCAGCGAAATCAAAGAGAAAGAAACCTACCAAGCGCTCGTTGAATCGATGCAGCAACAGTTCGGTTACAGTAAAGCCACTGAGAGTTTGTCTCCAGGCGACAGTACACCGAGAGCAACAAGCTTCAACGTGCTGGCTACCGAAGGTCGCGCTAAAAAGAAAGATACGGCCAAGGGTGGCGTACCTGAGAAGGCGCCCCATGGTGAGGAGCCGATGGTGCGAATCATTCGGCCTGGCCAGACCACAGCGGTTGGAAGTGTCGTGTTCTTCGACGTTGCCGATGACTCCTTAGATAAGGAAGCCATGACTGTGCTCATGCAAACGGCGGAACAGCTTCGAGGTAAGCCGCAAAAGATCGAAGTGCGTGGACATACAAGCGCCGAATTCGCTGCTAGAACCGCTGGAACGGACGAAGCAATGATGCTCGGATTCCGACGTGCGTCAGCCGTTCGACAGTTCTTAATCAAAGAAGCCAAAATTGATGCCAATCGGTTTCGCATGTCGTCAGCTGGGGACGCAGAACCCATGCAACGCAGCGGTGCCTTATCCAAAAACTCACGCGTTGAAGTGTTCTTGTTGGACGAAAACGTCGAAGACCTCAGCGAAACTCCTGAAAAACGTCGCAACGACAACGCCAATTCAACTGATATTCCCACGGAGAAAATCTGATGGCCGAAGACAACTCGAATCCCGCACCCGAGGCTGACAAGCCTGCTGGTAAGGCCGGTAAGATGCTGTTGATAGCATTCGTCGGTATCGTTGTGCTTGTTGAAACAGCAATGTTTTTCTTTCTCGTGCCCAGCGCTGAGGATGTCAGCGCGCTGGCCGAAGCACGACTGATCAAGTCGATCCAGGAAGGCGAGGCGCAAGCGGACCAGCAAATGGTCGACGAAAATGTCCCTCAAGAGTTCCAAATGGGAATGTTCGGCGAAACGTTCAGCCCCACAGACTCGGATCGTTCATTCCGTGTCGAAGTTAGACTTTTTGCCCTCGTGCAAAAGAAAAACGAGGAGAAACTGAAGAAGGAATTCGAGGAGAAACAGGGACGTTTACGACATGCAATCCGTATGAAAATCCGAAACAGCGAATTGTCGGAACTCCAGGACAACCAATTGGGCTTGCTGGAACGACGGATTTTGACGACATGTAATCACTTGCTAGACGAAGACTTGCTTCTCGGAATTGGATTCAACGATTACCAGCTAATCGAAGAGTGATTTCGATCTCGATGTGCATTCATATTTTAAATTGCGGCTCGGTATGAATTGCCGAGCGTGAAACTGGCCGTGAATAATTGTCGCGGTTTGAGACTGTGAACCTAGGGAAGGGTGGTGCAGCGTGCCTGATCCACAAACTGAGAAAGAAAACCTCAGCACTGACGATATCGAGAAGCTTCTCGAGCAAGCGTCCCAATCGCTGAATGAAGCTGCTGGAGCGCCTGCGGCCAAACCGTCCGCCACCAAATCGCCTGAGCCCAAGCCCTTTCCTTTAGGCGATTTAGCGCCGGCCGAGTCTGATCAAACTCGCCATCCAATGGATCTGATCGGCGAAGTCGAATTGGATCTCCGCATCGAGCTTGGTCGGACCCAAATGCGACTTGAAGAAGTGTTGCAACTCCGAAGCGGCAGTGTCGTCGCGCTGGATAAACTTGCCGGTGATCCTGTGGACATCTTTGTCAATGGTCGGTTGATCGCGCGCGGTGAAGTGCTTGTGATGAACGACAACTTTTGTATTCGCGTTACGGAACTCGTCGGCGCGTAGCCGCGACATAGAAACATGGAAGTCCAAGTCATGCATCGTCTGCGGCTCGTGCTTATGGCACAAGCGATACTGACACTCGCTTTAGCACTCGCACCAACGCCAGTTGCATTCGCTCAGTCCCAACCACAATCGACTTGGGGTCGCGACAGCAATGTTCAAGTTCAAGTTCAACCAAGCAGCCAGGCCGAGATCGTGTCGTCGCGACCAGCGTTTCCGCCGCTCGTTCCACGTTCGCGTGCTGTGCCGGGCGACTCCGACCAAGCGGCGAATCCTTCCGCCAGCGAGATTTCAGGGCCGACGATCACGGTGGCAAGCAGCCTCGCAGTTGTGCTGGGGTTGTTCGCCGGCACGATTTGGCTGGTTCGTCGGTTCGGCGCTGGAGCAAGAGGCAATCGAACCGTTCCGAACGAAGCCGTCGAAATTCTAGGAAGTTCGGTGATCGACGCGAGAACAAAACTCTCCTTGATTCGCGTCGGAACTCGTGTCGTCGTGCTTGCACAAACAGCCCAGGGAGTGCATGCGATCTCGGAGATCACTGACCTGGATGAAGCGAACGAATTGATCGCGACATGTCGCGGTGATTCGAAACGCGGATTTGCGGAGCAGTTGAAATCGATTGAGCGTGAGCCGCACTCGCCGGGTTTTGTTGGCTCTTCCACGGATTCGCCACCACCACGCCGTCTGTTCGCAACGGCGTGAGTTGAATTGCATCCGTGATCTCTACTTGGCGTCGCGCATGCCCAATCGTGTCAGCCATTCAGCGCACAAATTCGGCCACTGCGACGCTCCCGGGATGCTTTTTCCCAGTCCAATTCCGTGACGACCTTGCGGAAACAAGTGCAACTCGACCGGTACGGAGTGGGTTGCACAGGCCATTGCATATACCAAGCTGTTTTGTGGCGGGACGGCCGTGTCTTCCGCAGTGTGAAACAAAAACGTTGGCGGCGTCTGGTCGCTGACTTGCTTAGCGTTAGACAACGACTCAATGAGCTCCTCGCTCGCATTGTCACCGAGCAGATTTTTCTGGCTGCCTTTGTGCGTGTACGACTCGTTGAAAGCGATGACGGGATAACAAAGGATGCTGAAGTCAGGTCGCGAACTCATTCGATTCACCGGATCGTCCGAAGTCGGTTCCCCAGCCGCAAAGTGAGTCGAGACGGTCGATGCGAGATGACCACCGGCAGAGAATCCAATCATGCCGATGCGATCTGGATCAATGGACAAACGATCCGCGTTCGCTCTTAGGTATTGAATGGCTCGCTGGGCGTCTTGCATCGGAACGGGGTGGCCATAGCCTTTGCCATCATTTCCTTTTCCACGATGGCGATAGGTACAGATTGCCGCGCGAATGCCGAGTGACTGCATCCAGTCTGCGATCTGGTAGCCCTCATGGTCCATCGCCAAACCGCCATATCCGCCACCAGGCAAAATCACGATTGCCGCAGTCGCCTCTTTCGCGAGTTTGTCCCCAATCAGAAGCTGAGGTCGATCACCGCTTTCGGGTGCGTGTTCGCCAGTCCCAGGCCACAAATCCACGATAGCATACTCCGACGGGTCTGCTGCGAACCCGTCGTACGACCACATCGCAACCGAAACGACAACCAACCAGCAAGTTAACAACATTCGCATGAAAAAAGCTCCTAGGTTTCCTGTCCCGGCGAAACGCCTCGTCTCGCCAGATCCAACCAGACACGATATCACAATGGAGTATTGTCCGGTTCCTCACGCTTGATTCATTGACCCGTGTCAAACGCAAACACCACTTTCGAATCCGCGAATCCACCGCAAGACTTTGGTCTGGCGTGGCGATTGTCGCTGTGGTGGATGGTATTCCGCACGGCGCTTGGCGAACGACTCGTTTATCGCGGGGATTTCGCTCTCGGGACGTTGATGCGATTTTTACCGATCGTTACCCAAATCTTTCTGTGGTTTGCGGTGTACGATTCCATCGGTCACGCGGTCGGCGACGATGCCGCTCAGATCGGCGGTTACCGTTTCGAAGAAATGGTTGCCTATTACTTGTTGACGATGATTGGGCGAGCGTTTTCAAGCATGCCAGGTCTCGCGTCAGGGATCAGCCGCCAGATCCGCGAAGGCGAAATCAAGCGTTATCTGATCCAGCCCATCGATCTGGTCGGATTCCTGCTCATCACGCGGATCGCGCACAAGGTCGCGTACTATGCCGTCGCCATTGCACCATTCGGACTGGTGTTCTTTCTTTGTCGCAGTTACTTCACCGATGGGTTTCCACCGCTGCCAGTATTTGCCGCGTTTCTCGCATCGCTATTGATGGGCTTCCTGATTGGTTTTTTCATGGAAGCCGCGATCGGCATGATCGGGTTCTGGTTTCTCGAAGTTTCGTCGTTGCTATTTGTGTTTATGCTGTTCAGCTTCTTCCTCTCTGGGCACATGTTTCCACTGTCATTGTTGCCGCCGGGGATCGAAGGCTTTGTGCAGTTCTTGCCGTTTAAGTACCTCGCCTATTTCCCGGCAGCCGTCTTCTTGCAAAAGATTCCCGAGGACCAATTGTGGATTGAGCTTGGCGTCGAAGCCGCGTGGCTGGTCGCTTTTATTGTCGCCTCGCGAGTGGCCTATTCACGCGGCGTTCGTCGCTACAGCGGTTACGGGGGCTGAGCATTCATCATGAGCACATCAAGCGTCGCATCCGAATCACGTTCTGCGTCAACACGACCGAGCTATTCCAAGGTCTTCCTGACGTTTGCCCACAACAGTCTCGTTCGCGATATGACGTTCCGCGCGAACTTCTTTTTTCAATGCGTCAGCAGTCTTGGCTGGACGTTGATGAACGTTGGCTTCTATTTGATTATTTTTCAATACACGGGATCGATCGGTGAAGACACGGGTTGGGATCGTGATCGATTCTTTGTGTTTCTTGCAACGACGTGGTTTGTCAACAGTCTTGTGCAAACGTTCTTCATGCCCAACGCTGAAGAATTCAGCGAGCTGATTCGTACGGGCGGATTGGACTTCGCACTGTTGAAACCGATTGACACCCAGTTCTTGATTTCGTTTCGCCGCATGGACTGGAGTGCACTTTCCAATTTCTTTGCAGGTTTCGTGATCCTCGTCGTTTCGCTCTATTCGCTCGCCACTCGCGAAGTGGATCCGTACGTGCCATCGATTGGTGCGAGCGTACTGTATGTTGCCTTCGTGCTCTGCGGCGTCGTGATTCTCTACAGCCTGATGATTTGTCTGAGTGCCACGAGTATCTGGCTCGGGCGGAACCAAACGCTATATGACTTTTGGTTCTACATCACCAACTTCAGCCGTTATCCGATGGAGATTTACAACCGCGGCTGGGGCCAGCCGTTATTCGGTTTCTTCACTTTCATTGTGCCCGTGCTTGTTGTCGTAAACGTCCCCGCTCGAATTCTTGCTTCGCCGATTTCACCGCGCCAGAGCTGGGAGTACTGGCTCATCGGTTGGGCCGTCGTCGCCACCATCACCAGCGTCTTCGCCAGCCGCGCCGTATTTCGATTAGCACTCAAGAGTTATCGCAGCGCGAGCTCTTAGGCACTGCTTCTGCAATCCTTTCAGCTGCCAAAGGTTTTTTGATAGCAAACTGATCGTACTCGACGTTCGCTTGCAACTAGCAACTTGTCGCGACCAAATGGCACCGATACACTCCAAGTCAGAGTATCGGGACGTTGGATCAGCGATGTCCAACGTCTGGTGACTTGCAGCTACGGTAGAAGTGTTGTTGCCGTTCAATTAATTCAAAAAGGGAGGAATGCACGATGGGTGCCATAGGAGATGCGTTATCCGAATACGCTAGGCCGCTGCTTGAACAAACCGACGGGTCGCTAGA
>JBGSNA010000314.1:0-2513 GCA_041739875.1 Pirellulaceae bacterium | reverse complement strand
GGTCGCCGATGGCTTATCAGCCGCTCATCATCAGGGCATTGTCCATCGCGACATCAAACCGTCGAACATCCTGTTGGAAGAAGATGTCGACCGAGCGTTGATCAGTGATTTTGGACTCGCCCGAGCAGCCGACGATGCCAGTCTGACTCGTTCTGGGTTCCATCCTGGCACACCACAATATATGTCGCCGGAACAAGCATCCGGTCAAAGTGTTGATGCATGCAGCGACTTGTTCAGTCTAGTGCCGGAACTGGGAGTTGACGTTTGATGGGGGCGTTATCTTTGCTATTTGCACAGTAGCGTTCCGTCGCAGGTCCAGCGGTAGGGTTTCGCCATGGTTTCATTATAATAGTCGATGAATCGAGTGATGCGATCTGCCAGGTCGTCAAGCGAACGAAATGATCCATATCGAGTTAACTTTCTTCGCAGCGTTCCAAACCAGATCTCAATTTGATTGAGCCAACTGCAGTGCTTCGGTGTGTAGACAAACCGAATTCGATGGCTCTTGTCCGTCAGAAAATCTCGCCGTGATTGCAACGACTGTAAAATACCATGACTACCTTTAGCTCCAAGATCCGTTTCGATTCCGCATTGTTCGGAAATGTAGAGTACCAATGATTCGCTGGCATGCGTATTTAAGTTGTCGGTCACGAAACGCCATTGAGCCTCCGCATCGGTACAGACCAAACCATCAATGTTTTCCAGAAAGTCTTCTTCGGTTCGAGTCTCACGAAGTATTGGCGAAAGGATCTTACCGGTCGCGATGTGTAAGTTTCCAAATAGCCCGAGCGTTCCATGGCGAATGTATTCGTATTCACGACGAGCGATCATGCCACTTTGCGGATGCAAATCAGCGGCGATTCGCTCAATCGCTTGGATGCCAGTTTGCTCATCGATCGAGACGGTGTGAATTCCTTGAGTGCGATACAACTCGATGGCATCGCGGTAGGTCTCACAGATCTCGAGAACCTGTGCGTTCCAAGCTTCGGGATCTTCGATCTTCGGGAACAACCAGTACTTACTTCGATGCGGCTGAATATCGGCTCGATTTTAAAAAAGACCACACTGTAGTGCGTGAGATGCTTGGAACAATTTCTCGTTTGATCGCTTCGGCGGCGATCTCACGAGCGGTGAACTGTGAGATCGGACGCTCCGATTCTTGGTCGGGATTCTCACAAGCGATTGCCACAATTGCGGCTTGCTGTTCGGGTGTGAAAGTTGAAGTTCGGCCCTTTCGCGGTTGATAAGCAAACAAGGTTTCAATCTCATTTTTCAAGACGGAGCGCGGTTCATTGCATTCGATTGAAATGATTCGTGACCAATCGTCTCTCCATCGTTTTCGCCAGACGCTGGCTTGCTGGGGATTGAGCCCCACGATTTTACCGACCTCCTCGTTGTTGTGCTTTGCAAAGGCAAGCAGAACAATCTTGGCACGCTGTACCAAACGTACCGCAGCGGTACGACTGGCAACGATCTCTTCGAGGATCTCGAATTGTCGTTCAGTAACCTGTATTTTGGCTGCCTTCCCTGGCATGATGGCACTCCAACAGAAAAGTGAATCTGGCGAATTGGCGAAGACTACAGCCAAATGCACTTTTCAATCAAGGCTGATTCACGTTACCGGCACTAGGCAGTCGGTGTAATCGGAAGTGGACACCGCTGGCATGTGAGACGATTACCCATTCCCTGACGGAGTACCTCGGCCATGGTCGCATTTATGAAACTTTACGATCGGATCGGACGCCTGGAAGATTTGCATTGCTTGCGAATCGAAATCGACCTGCGAAAAGCGCAATTGGATGCCTGTCGGAGGGATCGCTTACGTGATGAGATGAGGGAACAGTGTGCTGAACTGGATGACGAACTCCTGCAACGTTTGCTCAATTTCGGCTTCAGCGGTCAGGATTTACCTGCGATCACACTGGTCCCCTTGTCCGAAATGGCATGGGCCAGCGGGTCGGTAAGCGAACAGGAATGCGAGCAAGCGATGTTGGCGATTTTTGACTCGCCATTGTCCGGCAACGCCCACGCGATCGAGACGTATCGTGATTGGTTGCGAAATCGTCCCTCGGATGACCTATTGGATTTGTGGTCCGATTACACGCTTGCGACGCGTCACCGGCACGACGAGGGGCATTGGCGAGCCGAGGGCGAGAAATTGATCCAGCAGGCTTACCGCGTCGCGATGGCATCCGGCGGTCTGTTTGGTTTCGGGAAGCTGTGTGCCGCCGAACAATTGATCTTGGACCGGATCGGTTCGGTTTATTCGTTGAGAGAATGACCTTGAAATGAACGTTCTTTGGCCGCTTGCGAGATCGCAAAAGCTTTTGTGGATTTCGATTCCATAAGGCATGATCTACCAGGAATCTACCGTAGGGACGTGGTCTATGAAGTGTCGCCGGTTCGTCGCGTTGACTATGGTAGCGAACACGCAATCGCGACCTTTTCTTTCAATCGGCGAGAGACCCTATGATCACGACGGATCGAGCCATGCAGCGTGCCGCAGCGGCGGC
>JBGSNA010000132.1:0-27163 GCA_041739875.1 Pirellulaceae bacterium | reverse complement strand
GTCGTTCGGCAGCCTCGTCGAGTTGATTTTGAAATGCAAATGCCATCCGTGACACCCTAAAAAGTCAAAGAAAATGGTAACCTGATCACACGTCTTACCAAGTCAAGCCAATCTCGTCACTTGATGTTCACGCGATGCTAAACGACTTGTGCGTCGGCACGACCTATTCCGAATCGAGAGAGATGTGATGCTTCGAACCCTCTGTGTACTATTGGCTGGATTGCCGTCCGTTTGTTTGTTGGCGGAGGCACCGCTCGAAGGTTTTACTTCGCTGGTTGCATCGGACTCGATGCAAGGTTGGCGCGGCGGTGTCGAGGATTGGAAGGTTGTCGACGGCGAGCTTATTGGAACGGCGGACGGGACGCTCAAGGCAAACCGATTCATTGTCGCTGATATTGATCCCGTGAAAAACTTTGAATTGCAAGTCGAAGTTTGGATCTCCGATGGCGGCAATAGTGGCTTGCAATACCGGAGCACGGAGCGTCCCGACATGGGACCATTCGTTGTGACGGGGTACCAATGCGACGTGGTTTCAAACCGCGCCGAGTATAACGGTATGCTCTACGAAGAACGCGGCCGTCGGATCCTGGCTCATACCGGCGAACGAGTCGTGATCGACACGGACAGCCAACCGTGGATTACAGCTAGTGAAACGCCGCCGACGTTCGCGCCAGAGAGCTGGCATCGCTATCGAGTGCTCGTCGAAGGGAACCATCATCGACACTGGATTGATGATGTGTTGACGGTGGATGTTGTTGACTTGGACGTGGCGAATCGAAGTCTCGAAGGTGTACTCGGTGTCCAAGTCCACGTCGGTCCACCGATGACGATTCGGTATCGCAATTTCTTTTTGAAGCGATTGCCGGATGACTTGCCGCTCGTGACAGCAAGTGAAGCGAGCATTCCCGAGGATGCAGTGCCCGTCGAGCCACAAGGCGGATGGAAGAAGCAACCCAAGCCGACGCGCAAAACCTCAATCAAGCCCGCCTCACTTGAGCCAGCACCCATCGGCGCGACATCACCCGCGTTTCGGCACGGGAACATTTGGCTCGCTGGACAACCGTCACAGAGCGATTTCGAATTGCTGAAGAGCAAGGGCATCAAGACGGTCGTCACGCTTCGGCCAGATGTGGAGCTGACGTGGAGCGAGAAAGACGTCGTAACAGGTTTGGGGTTCGAGTATGTTTCGATTCCGATCGCCAGTGCAAACGGTTTCACGGACGAGAAGCTTGACCAGACGCGAGAGTTGTTGCGATGTGCTACGAATGAATCGGGCGTCTTGTTGCACTGTGCTTCCGCCGCACGCGTGGGAACTTGTTGGATCGCATTCCGCGTCTTGGACATGGGACTGTCAATCGAAGCCGCTCAGGCGGAAGCTGCGATACTTGGTCTCAAGAGCCCTCTCATGATTGGCAAGGCGACGGAGTACATCCAGCGAAAACAAGCCGCAAAATAGTGTTTGGTTTCGCGATGCGAACTTTGGCATTGTTTCGACTTTACACGCGATAGGGCAGGTTCCTAGCCTGCCGGATGACTCGATCGAGGCCTGCTAAGTCGGTGTGTCAACTTCGTCCCACGGTGCGTCGCCAAAACGAATGAGCCAATTGAAGGCGTGTTGACGTTCGCTCAGGACGTTGCCGTCGATGCTTGCGGGCGGTTCGTTGCCGTCAATTTTGGCTTGGCGAGCCGCCCAGAACATTCGACCATTGAGATCGAGCGCATCGAGAATCTCCGCAGGCGATCGCAAGCGAGCATCCAGAATCATCTCACGACTGGTGCTGCGGAGCATCGTCTGAGCCACCAATGGCACGTCACAGATCTCGTCGGGGAATCGCAATTCCTCATGTAGCGACAAGGCCCACTGGAGCGCGTACAACGCCTCGTACCGCCACGCGAACTGCATCACTGAGACCTGGTCCGGATGGTCGTTATGAACGAAGGCAGTCTCCATCGGTGTCATGGCTTCGAATGCGAGCGGAGCTTTTCCTTTCAGTCGGGTGGCCGGGATCGAGTTCGCCGAGGCCACCGACTCCGCTCGGACTGCAACGATGAACAGTGACTGAATTCGCCAGGCGACATCGTCCGCCGATCGCAACAAGACTTCGTATTCGCCAATCACTGGCGGCAACGACGCTAGAGTTGGAATACCACGATTCGCCAGCCAAATGTCGCTGCGATTGGAGCGATCAATCGCGTCTGTGGGGAATGGAACCGTTGCTTCTGGTTGTGCGATACCGGTCACAGGATCAACGAGGACGGCGCCCGCCGGATCACGAACGGAACCGTCGGGCAAGAAATAGAGCGAGTTGGATCGCCGTCCCCAATCCGCCAACTCGTCAAGTTGCTCCTCTTCGACTTCGAAGCTGAAGTGATGGTGCACTCGATCGATGTGACGCATGACCGAGAACAACGTCGCAGTCATTTCCCGCTCGCCGCCGGCGCACACGAATCCCATGAATCCGTTTAAGTGTTCACGCATCCCCGAATCGCCGGTCGATCGATGATTGCGCGCCGTGTGCGGAAAATCGATCGCAACTTGATCGCGTAGTGTGCTGTATGCGTTGACGAGGATCGCCAAGTTCTCTACTCCAGAATGGGATGGTCGTCGGTTGGGACGGTTATTTCCGTCGTGACAGCGCCGACAACCCAAGGTGGCCGACGATCTTGGAAATGCGACAATGCCGCAGCATATCGCGACGTGCGGTGTTTAATTTGCCCCCAGGCCATAAAGACAGCCAGTAACGATAACGTTGCGATCACACCGATCAACCCAGCCTCGGGCCCGAACTCGCCTCCCGTCCAAACAGGATCGCCGCCTTGGGCAATCGCGATGACGCTGTTGTCGGTCGTGTTACCACTGACCGGAAAACCGAGCACAGGACCTTGAAACAAGTTCCATGAGATGTGTAATCCGATCGGTGCCGCGAGGCTTCCCGTCGCGATGCGCCCGGTGGCAAGCATGATCCCCGCGAGCGTAACCCCGAGATTGCTGATCCAACTCGAGTTCGGATTCATTGCGTGTAGCAGCCCGAAGAACAACGATGACAACAGTCCAGCGATCAATACGGCCGGCCAAACTCCGAGTGGCCTTAAACCTTCACTGAGATTTTTCATGTGATAGCCTCGAGACAGCATCTCCTCGGACACGCCGACAAGGATCATCATCGCGAGCCACATCAACTGGCTGGCAACGAGCGTGCCAACAGCAACTTCATCGGATGGTCCAAGTCGCTGGATCTCGATCCAGCCCATGGTGTGCTCGACAGCGAAAATACCGAGCATCGCGAGTGCCCCAAGTGCGAACCCCGCGATGAGCTCGACAAGCCAATCGCGATCGATACCCAAGCTACGCATTCGGCGTCGGTCCACCAGCCAACTTGCGAGCAAAACCGTCATGACGAGCACCGAGGACTGGACGAATCCTGAAAGGAAGACGAAGACATGTCCGTCGGATGAGATATTGGCGAAGTATGATGCTACGCCGATGGCGATGTAAGCGGCGATGAGCACGAACGTTGTCGCGACGAGGTGAATGAGGAGTCGCCACCCAGCACGCACGCGATGTTGACGCCGATTATAAAAAACCGAAAGCAGTCCTGTCGCCGTCGATGACGCCATGACCGCTAGACGCTTTTCTTGAGACGTTGGACTTCGATTTGATCGAGCGTGTAAACTTTGCCAACGCCTGCACCCGGACAAACTTCGCACGTCTCTTCCCAATCGCGACGACGCTTCAGATTGCTGTCCCAGAATGGCCAAGTCCGACATTGAATCGGTCGCGATTCATACACGGTGCATTTTCGAGTGTCTGGATCGAGCAGAATGCAGTCCCCGTCGGGATACTCAACGAGACTCTTTTGGATTCCGACCACTCGGACGAACTTGTGTTCAAACGCGTCCACGTCCATTTTCATTTCGTCCGCGAGTAGTTTGATCTCATCTTCGCCGACCCAGACGTACCCCGGCGCGCCGCCACAGCAATCGCCGCACTGAGTGCAAGTAAAGCTCAAGCCATCTTTGTACCAAGGGGCTCGTTTGGGTTTCGATTCTGACATCCGACTTCCGGCGGCAAGGCTTGACGTTGACTAGAGCAACAGAATGTATCGCACATTGGCTGGACCTCGAAAGACCAGGTCATTCCAATTGCCCACTTTGCTACTTCGCGATTTTCGCAAACGCACAGCCTAGGATGTGGTCGTTGACCATGCCCATGGATTGCATGAACGCGTAGCATGTCGTCGGGCCAACGAATGACCAGCCTCGTCGCTTGAGATCCTTGCTCATTTGAGTCGACTCGGCCGTTGTCGCAACGATGTCACTTTTCGAACGCAGCTTCGGTGATTTACGGGGCTCGAATTCCCAGAAATATTCCGCCAACGATCCTTTCTCATTGGCCAATTCAATAGCTTGTTTCGCGTTGTTGATGGTCGATTCAATCTTGCCTCGGTGACGAACGATCCCGGCATTGAGTACCAACTTGTCAACGTCACGTTGCGTGAACTTCGCGACTCGTTCGATTTCAAAATTCGCGAATGCCTCACGAAACGAATCTCGCTTTCTCAGGATCGTGAGCCAACTCAGTCCCGCCTGGAAACCTTCGAGGCAGATTTTCTCGAACAGCCGCGTGTCGTCCCGCACAGGCCGTCCCCATTCCTCGTCGTGGTAACGTACATACTCAGGATCCTGGCCACACCACCAACAACGGCGAACGCCCGTTTCGTCGGTCAGGAGCGATGATTTCGAACTCGATGATGAAGTCATATTTCTAGTCGACGGACTCGTCGAATCGACCGGGCGGCAAAAGCAATTTGAACGTCAAGTTACTCAGGTTTTATGGGGCTGAGTCAGGCCGTTCGTCCAATCTAGCGGCATTCTGTTCCGCGAAGCGTTTTCGTAGTGTCTGGTAGCGACGTTCCAGCACAAGCACGATTGCCAAAATGGAGATAATGCCTCCAAAGCGAATCACCCAGTTGTCCTTGTCAATCCACTGGTCGATGAAGTCGGAGAACCAGTACATGATGCCATTGCCAACGATACTTCCGATAGCGATACCCAGAAATGTCATCGGTCGACTGAGTCCCAGCAGTCGACCAAAGATTGATCCTCCCACGCTTCCGGTCGCCGCCAATGGGAACCCGACGAACGCGATTAACCCAAAGAAGGTTGTTCGGCGCATCCAAGGTTGTGCGTCCAAGATAAAGTGGCCGTCGGTAATCAACGCTTCCACGCGTGGGCCGATATACGGCAGACGAAACAGGAATCCAATGTGAAACGCAAAGACGAGGGCCAGCATGACGTCGAGGTAAGTGATCAACAAGAACAGTTGGAATGACGACAAGCCACCCTCGAAGTCACTGACGCCACCTTCCACACCCGAAAGGATAATGAATCGTCCGATCAGCCAAACCGCAAGTGCGGTCGTTGTGACTAGCCTTGAAGCGAAATCCCAGCCTCCGAAAAAAAACAGTACCGATAGGAGGATCCCGCTGAAGATAAATGGCCCGTACAATGTCGTCGCCCAAACCCACGGGCGATCACGTCGAAACTGGGCTTCGGTGGCGTGAAGCTGGTCAAGTTGGACGGGATCACTTGTAATAGAATTCATGCTCATTTCAATGTTTGTTGCGTCACAATGGCCACATAGCCTGCGATTACCATGCGCCTACGATACCGCTTGCGGCTGCCAAAATTTCGTATCGTATCGTCTAAATTCTTCCCACGCATCAGTAGCATTCACGCTGAATCGACTCGCTCGCGATGAATAATCCTGATCTGGCCGTCCAATTCTTTCTCCAGATCGCGGCAATTTTGGTCACGTGTCGGATTGTGGGATGGCTAGCGCTGAAAATTGGCCAGCCACAAGTTGTTGCCGAAATGATCGCCGGTGTCGCACTTGGGCCTTCATTATTCGGGCTATGGTTTCCTGAGTGGCAGCAATCGCTTTTTCCGTGGGACAAAACTCAGTCGATTCGTGATTCGCAAAGCTACCTGTACCCGATCTCACAACTCGGCCTAGCACTCTACATGTTTGTTGTTGGCATGGAGTTTCGGATTGATATCGTCAAGCAACACTTCCGAAGTTCGATCGCCGTCTCGGTCGCTGGCATGCTGGTTCCCTTCGTGTTAGGAGCAGGGCTGGCTTGGTTCTTTGTACGTTACACGAACATGTTCATGCCGCAAACGGGCCTCATTGAAGCGATGTTGTTCTTGGGTGCCTCGTTGTGCATCACCGCCTTTCCGATGCTCGCTCGCATCATTCATACCAAAGGCTTGACGGGCACGCGCATGGGCACGGTGGCGATTGGCGCGGGAGCGATTGACGACGCCGCTGCCTGGTGTTTTCTAGCTGTTGTCCTCGCGAGTTTCGATAATGATCTAGGTCTCGCATATTGGAGCATCGGAGGTGGAATTGGATTTGTCCTAGTCGCCGCGTTTGTGGTTCGTCCAATCTTATCAAGACTTTACCGATTTGCACTGCAAGACGATGATCAATTGAGTGAACTGGGTTTGGCCGCCTCACTTGCCTTGATGTCGTTGGGCGCATGGTTCACTGACATGATTCATTTGCACGCTGTGTTTGGCGCTTTCGTAATCGGCACCGTGATACCTCGCGGGCCAATGACTAGGCAGCTAAGTCAGCGAATCGAGCCTTTGACGGTCGCGATTTTGCTACCGCTCTTTTTTACCTACTCGGGTCTGAATACGCGAATCGGCGTCCTGGATAGTGTGCAACTTTGGCTCATTTGCGGAGTGGTGCTCTTAGTCGCGATTCTTGGAAAAGGCGTCGCCTGTGCAACAGCAGCATGGAGAACGGGTATTGCCCCACGCGACGCGTTGGGGATCGGAGCACTCATGAATGCACGTGGCTTGATGGAATTAATTGTCATCAACATTGGGCTGCAACGCGGAGTGATCTCGGAAGAGCTGTTTGTTGTGCTGGTACTCATGGCGATCGTGACAACCTTGATGACATCACCCGTGTTCGACCTTTTGAAGATTTCGAATCAAAAGTAAGTCGAGGAACGAGTAGGTTATCGACTGGTGCTGGGGTTGAAAAGTTGTCAGCTGTAAAACGTTACGCGATGCCGCTACAATGCCGCGATGAAAACACGCTTTGGAATTTTGGGAACCGGACGCATTACCCGTCGCTTGGTTGCGGATTTACAGTCAACCGACGGTGTGGAGGTCACTGCGATTGCCAGCCGGGATGCGAATCGCGCAACTTGGTTCGCGGACCAGTATGGCATTGCCTCCCCTGTCACTGGGTACGACACGTTACTCGCTCGCAGCGATGTGGATGCAGTTTATATCTCGTTGCCACCATCGCTGCATACTGAATGGACAAAGAAAGCGGCTCAGCAAAAGAAGCATGTGCTTTGTGAGAAGCCGCTTGCGTTGTGTGTCGAGGAGGTCATTGATCTTGCCCAGACTTGCCAAGACAACAACGTCCGCTGGCTCGATGCCACCGCATGGCTGCATCACGCACGAACTCGCCACTTTCGCCAATTGCTTGACGCTGGTCGATTGGGAACGATTGGACACATCAGCACTGGTGTATCGTTCTATCGACCGTTTCTGAGCGATGATCATCGGTTGAGTCCTGAACTCGGTGGCGGTGCGTTGCTGGATCTGGGGTGGTACTGT
The DNA here is from genome assembly GCA_041739875.1 of Pirellulaceae bacterium. Classification (GTDB taxonomy): domain Bacteria; phylum Planctomycetota; class Planctomycetia; order Pirellulales; family Pirellulaceae; genus JBBSJZ01. Next base: position 19,519 of record JBGSNA010000132.1, on the reverse strand, counting down.
GCCGGCTTGATTCGCTTCGCAGCGGGCCAATTGCCGAATCGGGTATTCGCACAAGCGTCGGTGGAGAACAATGTTTCGATACGCGTGACGGCGATCATGAATTTCGACAACGCAATCACTGCGACGGTGTCATGTGGCTATGACACTGCGACGCGTAAGTGGTGTGAAATCGCAGGCAGTGCGGCGTCGCTTGTCTGTGACGATTTCACTCGCCCATGGGCCAACAAGCCGGCCGGTGCATGGATCCACGAAGCGTCGGGCGATGTCGAGAGACTGGGCTTTGAGGGCAGCCAGGAACAAGCCATGATCGCACGGTTGATTAGTGATGAGCCGCTTAACGAATATTGGCAACAGGCGATCGACACCCAGCGGATGTTGGACGCAATGGCCCAGTCCATCAAAACGGAATCTACCGTCACTCTTGAATAAGTATTGCTTCGAAAGGCGAATGTTATGCGAATGATTGTGGCGATTATCCAGCCTACGAAATTATCCACCGTACGAGAAGCGCTTGCGGATGCAGGCATCGAAAGCTTCACCGTTTGCGATGCACTCGGCTATGGTCGCCAACGTGGCCAAAAAGAAACGTTTCGCGGTAACGAGTATCGAGTCGATCTTTTGCGAAAGTTAACGCTTGAGATTGTTGTCACAGACGACTTACTCGAGCGTACCCTCGCCTTGCTTTGCGACGTTGCACGAACAGGCAGCGAAGGGGAGATCGGTGACGGAAAGATTTTCATCATGCCGATGGCTGAGGCAATCGACATTTCAGCGGCGTCGAGAGACACCGAGATATCGTTCTAAACGCAACCTCTCCACGGCACGTCGCAACATGAGTGCTGGTTCGTTGGAGGATTTTAGCGTCCCAGGTTTTGTTGGATGAGACGGATCATCTCATCAGGTGACTCAACGGCGCCGACGGTTGTCGTTCTTGGAAACAACAGCTTCGGGATCTGACCCGCACCAGCTTTTTGATAAAGCGCGACATGACGCTTGATGTAGTCGCTCGGCACCGTACTGCGAAGTGCGGTATCGAGAACGCTTGGTTCGACAAGAGTTTTTGCGTGCCCGAGCGCCTGAGCATAGGTTGGCTTCGACTGGAACATGTAGTTATGGAACTCCGCAAATCTTGCTCGATCGATCGTCCACACTGCAATCGCCAACTTTGCTAATTCACACGATTCACTGTTGCTTGGCTGTGTCGTACGAACGGTGGCATTACAGGCCTGGTCGATCGGCACGGGCAGTGTAATCACAGCCAATCGATCTCCGTAACTTTGCTTCGCGACGTTGAGCGATTCATGCGTTCGTTGGCAATGGGGACAGGTATAGTCGAACATCTCCACAAACACCAATTCGGCATCCGGCTTGCCGATCAATGGCCATGCATCCGTCTCCAGCGATACCCCGCCAAGAATCTCTGCTGTCTTGGAGCGAATCGCGGATGTGGCATCGACTTGAGCGAACAGACTGCTTGCGGGATTGACGACGGTAGCAACCATGCCTAGCCAATTCACCGATTGCCAACGTTCGACCGTCTGGTTGAATGAAGTCTGGAGGTTTGCCGAAGCGGGCGGAGCGAACAGCTCCGTATCGTCGCTCAATCCAGTTGAACTTTCCGCTGCATTCGGCGAGAAGGAGTTTGGTGTGTTTGAATTTGGTGTGTTTGAATATTGGATGACTTCGTACGTCGGAGGTGCTTCGGAAGCGACTTGCAGCGAGACAAGCCCGAGGACAGCCACGACCGCTGATGAACTGATCCAGCGAAGCGCGGTGGTTGATACGGGACGATTCATCAAGAACACCCCAGCGACAATCAAGCCTGCTGCGTGTGCAACGAGACAGTACGGGCACAGATGGCGGATCACGAAGACTTGTAACGAGATGAACCAGATCGCTGCGGCGCCGGCGGCAAGTGAAGCAAAACCGATGGCTTGCCAACGAAGTCGGCGAAAGCGTTTCGTCGTTGGTTGCTCAAGAAGTAACGCGATCAGTATGAAGTGTGTCGCGATAGCCGGGACGCTCACAGGAATTGACAGAACGGTTGACCATTTCGTGTGCAACACGTGGCTGCAATCAAACACGCTCCCGCCTCCACATCCGGCAACTGGAGACGACGTGATCGATGACCATACTAAATATCCGCTCACCACAAAAGCGACCATGCTGGCGCTGAACATCGTCCACCAACTCAGCGATGTCATGCTGGTTGAGTTGCGCGTCAACACTTCAGGGCGGAAGCTCTGAGGATGAGTGTATTCGGATGAATGACGGTGCGAAGACGGATGGTGCAGATCAACGGTGGACATTGGAAGCTCCTGCCAAAACCTTGGATTGTCATACTCAAGATCTGTTTGAAAAGAACTTCGAAAATTTCGTGATCGACAGCTGGGATTTCATTTGTGAGTCGTCTGTGAATCCTGATTTGTCAGGTTCCAAACTCAACTCACGGGTCCCGAGTTGGACACGATGAAGTAGTTTCCGAACAGATGCTGAGTTGCATTTCAGGTCTCTCCGTAAAGCAGTTTGCATACCAATTGCTTTCATTTGCGAAAATTGCGTTGATTCGATTGGAATCATCGCAATTTAGCTCGAAAGCCAAGCATTCTGTAATAACATCGACCAGGAGTTTCCATCGCGATGTGAACAGAAAGACTCCGAATCAAGGGATAGAACGTTCGAGAGAGGCAGATCGTAATCGCAAAAAAAGACGCCCTGGAATCAGCATCGTGAGATACTGGTTCCAAGGCGAGATGTGTTTGGATAGGTTTGCGAGAGTTACAACTTTGGCAGCACGGATTTCGCGCCCTGCACCGCTCCCTGGATCCCCTTTCCACCTTGGTTACCACCTTGATTTCCACCCGCTTTGCGAGCTGGGTTACCACCCGCTTTGCGAGCGGGGTTAGCGTTTCCGCCACCAGGATTCGGATTGCCAATGCTTTGTTGCAGACCTCGAATCGGGTTCGATCGTGGGATGGGCTGAGGTTGCGAATTCTCTACTCCTGGTGGTCCAGGCAGCGTTCGTGTCCTTTCATTTAATTGACGCCGTATCGTTGGAAGATCCGTCTCTCGCATAACGTTGGGAACGCGATTTGGATTTCGATCCAATGAAGCGCCAGGACTCGTGTTCGGTCGCACGTTATTCGTTTCTGCTTTTCCACTCCGTAAGCCCGGTGTGGTCAATTCATTCGCGCCAGGTCCAACGGCGTTCGGCGGAGCCATTTCGCGTGGACGCTCCGGCGTCTTTGCGTTCGCATTCGCCTTTACGTCTGCGTTTGCCTTTACGTCTGAGTTCGCGTTCAAGCCTGCGTTTGCTTTTACGTCTGAGTTCGCTTTTAAGCCTGCGTTTGCATCTCGCGAATCGGAAGTTGCTTTCGTATTGGCTCCGGCTTCCCCTGTGACGTTGGCCCTCACACCCGGCAACTGATTGCCACCTTGCTTGCCATTCGGATTTTGCTTGTCATTTGGATTTCGTTTGATTCTTGGCTCTTGTCCACCAACTGCATTTCCGCCAGCAACATTCGCTTCGGAAAGTCGCAATTTTCCGCGCATTTCACCAGCGACAGCACCTTGGTTAGCGCCCTGAGTCGAGCCTTCGGATTTCGCGGTCGCGTTGTTCACGGCGGCTTCGAATTCTTGACGTACGCGGGCGGTTGCTTTTTGGGATTTCAAGCCTTCATCGGCTTGCGTTTGCTCTTCGCCAGTCGTTTTGTTGAAGCGGAGCGTTGGGTCATTGCCGTTCGCGAGCTCATTCAAGTCGGAAGCGAGCGTCGACAAAGGTTGAATCGTTGCGTCAACATCATTTGCCCCATTCGCTGTCAGCCTCGTTCGTTGTTCACGAAGCGTATTGGCGGGACGCAAATTCTCGTTCTTCTCGAAAAAGTCATAGCGATTCGATGCCCATTGAGCAACATTTTGGCCGCCACGACCGCCATGGTGTTGATAGTACGAGAACAACGGGTCATACGAAAAGGCACCTGTGTTTCTGCCATAACCTGCCCATGGTGAAAATCGATTGTTGTAGCTTGGACCGTAATAGTTCCCGTAGTAGTAGCTGCGACGTTGGGGGCCGACGAACAAGTGGACCAAGAGAGCGAGATTGGTGTTCACAACATATCGCGGTTGGTATCGATAGTTTGCTTGACGATACACGGGTTGGCTGTAATAGAGTGGCGTGAAGACCACACCGCGATACGTTGGCTCGTAGTCCCAGTAGCCTTGGCTGTAAACGCAACCGCGTGGAGTCCAGATATAAGTCGCAGGCACCCAGACCCATTCTTGTTGCTGAGGCGCCCACAATCCGGGCCTCCACGAGTAGTCATTGGACGCGTATTCCCAGCTACCTGGAATATAGAAGTGATCGTCGCTCGGTGCTGGCGATGACGGTCCATTTTCTAAGGACTCTGGTGGCTGGGGAAGATAAGCGATTTCATCCGCAGACGAGTTCGCCCAAAAGCCGACGACTCGTTGAAAGCCGCTATCAGTCGTCGCCCAGTAGCCTGGTACCCAGCGCATATTCGGAGGCAGGTCCCGCCATAAGCCGCTGATCCAGATAAAGTCCTCTTTCTCGTCGTCGAATGCCCAGTAGCCTGCGATCCATTCGATGTTGTTACCTTCCGGTTTGAGTTCCGGACGCACTTCGTCGATGGGAGTCGGCGGCTCCTGGTTCACGACCTGTCCCGGCTCTGGATTCTCGGAATAGGGAGTCGCAAACGCTTCATGCAACGGACCCCGGGTTAAATATTCGACTCCCTCCAGTTCATCGTTGTTGGGATTGTTGGTGTCGAACGATTGATTGCTCGCGTTTTCCGCAGCTCGCTCGATCGGCGATTCAGGAGGTGGATTCTGTTGTGCTCCTACCGAGGATAGGAGTGGAAACGCGAGCAGCGCAGTTCCGCCCAATAGCTTTTTCCAGATCTTTGATTTCTGTGACACGAGGTGTTTTTCCATGAGACGATGCGTGGGGTGATTTGCCGAGAGGTTGCGCGCCAGTGAACTCAGCACCGCACGAACGTGAATACAGATCGTGTAACGCAAACCAGATGCCGAGAACGCAAACCAGGTACCGAGAATCGTTCAGGCACCTGCGGCAAATCGATTAAGTTGCGTTAACCGCGTGAAACGAAGCAGAAAACTGCGAAGTGAAGTATTTAAGCCATGTTCGTGAAGTGACCGCTAATCGAACGAAGTGACGATCTAGACGGCTGGGGTCGTATCGCGGGCGACCAGTCGACCGCATTCCGGCAAACACCTCCGGCAAACACCTCCGGCAAACACCACCAGCAAACACCACCAGCAAATACCGTGTAACCGTGTTATCCGTTACAACGCTTACAACGCGTTTTGTCTGCCTAGCGTGCACCTTTTCCGATACAGAAGCACGTTTTCATCCGCCAAAGGCCAGGTTCTTGAACTAACTTCGGGATTTGGCCGTCGACTCCGGCCGGGAGTTTCTCGTTACTTGCTAGCTGGGCAAATTTTTGGTGAGCACGCCACTGACTCAAACGACCAATCTCCCAAGTCGAGCGACGTCGGCATTCGGTCCTCGGCCAGCAACTGAGTGGAATCGATTGGCGAAAGAGTCTGCACATCCGTCAGAATTCTTGCGGCGAATCGGTGTTGAGTTGCAACGCCACTTCAACGCGTCGATTGTCGCGATCCAAGCGTTTGACATTGATGCACCGTCAATGTTTGTTGTCGACGACCAACTCGCTCGAAGTCTCAACCGCGAGTCTCTCGTTGCCACACTCCGATCGCTCGGAAACTTACCTGTTGCCAGCGATATCCGACACTCAAATGGTACCGTGCGCGCACTTGGTATCGAATTGTCCTCCGAACCTGATCGATCGGCGGTGCTGGTTGTCTTCCCGAACAACGTGACTTTGGGAACAGCCGATCAAATTCAATGCCTGAAACAGCTTCGAGATGTCGCACAATCGGTTTCGCCACTGCTAGCCGACATGAAAACGAGCAACGCGAAGGTCGAATCCACCTCCGAGAATGGCTCAAGCAACGCTGTATCAACCGAGGGCAAATCACCTGAGACCAAACTAACCGTTAGTGCTGGTGATCTGAGCCGGTTGCATCTCGATTTGGATCTCGCGGCGACGACACACCGAATCGCTAATGAGTCGCGTCGGTTGTTGGGTGCAGATCGAGTCAGTGTGCTGACCATGAGCGGCAGGGACTTTCGTGTCGCCTCAGTGAGCGGTGTTGCCGTCGTCGATCGCCGGAGCAATTCTGTTCGTGCGAGTGAGAAACTGTGTCGCGCTGCCTGCGTGTTGGGTCGCCCCATCGTCTTGCCTGGGGAACAAGACCTGCCACCCCAGATCACGGGACCGCTCGATGAGTACCTGGACGAATCAGGCGTGATGACTGTGGTGCTGTTGCCGCTTGCATTTGCTCGAGAAGATGAGTCGAGTGATGCGACGGTACGTGATGTTGATACGCTGCAAACGCTCGAGCGAGACCACAAGCAATCCGGCATGATGATGTTGGAATACTTCGCAGGCTCCGCGCCCAGTGAAGTCACCGAGTCCATGGAACTTGTTCGCCGCGACTCAACTCTTGCATTGCGAAACGCTCTCGAACACCGCGTCGTTTTCGGCTTGCCCATTTGGAAGGCCATCGGTCGCGTCGTTCACGGCAGTAAACGAGTGCTATGGTTCACACTCAGTCTCGCGGTCGTGCTAGCCGTGGTTGCTGGTTTCGTTGTTCAAGTCGATCACCAACTCATCGCGACGGGAACGATTCAACCCATGACGCGCCAGCAAGTCTTCGCGAACTTCGATGGCACCGTCAAGCAATTGCATGTTCATGACGGCCAAGCTGTTCATGCCGGCGACGTCTTGCTTGAGCTTGAGAACGCGGAGCTTCAAAGTCAAGCCGAATCGATCGCGGGTGAGATTCAAACAAAATTACAGCGTCTTGCATCCACTCGCAGCGTCCGGTTGACTGGATCGAGCGAGTCTGGACGCGAGAGCCAACTCGCTCTGGAGCAACGGCAACTGGAAAGCGAGCTCGAGAATCTAAACGCTCAAGCCAAAATCATCGACGAGATGCAATCGGAATTGATCGTGCACAGCCCCATCGATGGTCGAGTCGTTGCGTGGCAATTGGAAAAGCGGCTGCAGAACCGTCCGGTCGCTCGCGGCAATCTGTTACTGACTGTCGTGGATTACAACAGCCCGTGGCAATTGAATCTCGAAGTCGCCGACGAAGACGCGGGAACCGTTTTGGCGTCGATGCACGCGACGGAATCGTTACCGGTTCGATTCGCCGTCGCGACAGAACCCACTCGCACGTACGACGCAACTCTCGTCTCCGTCTCAACAGCATCACGCATCGGCGAGTCAGGTAAACAGGTGATGGACGCAATCGCCAACGTCAACGCCGACCAGCGACTCGTCGCTGAGTTGCTCGACACGATTTCCAACAACGAAGGAGACGGCCGCGTCCGCGTCGGATCCGGCGTCACCGCCAAAGTCGTCTGTGGCAAGCGATCTGCGATCACGAGTTGGTTCAGTGACGTCATCGACTTCGCCAACCGCAATGTGCTCTTCTACCTTCGCTAACACTCATACTCCAATCTCAGTTCCCCAATCTCCCATCTCAATGCGTCTCCCTCGCTCTCCCCAATCGCTGACACGGCGGCCATTATCGGTCCAGCGACGGCGGGATTTGCGAGTCGTTCAAACGCAGCATCGCAACTCGTCGGCGATCGTTGTCAAAGACCCGATCTCGATGAAATACCATCGCCTCGAGCCTGAAGAGTACTTCGTTCTCGAACAACTCGAGCCGGGTGCGACGCTCACGTCATTACGCGAGTCGTTTGAAACACGATTTGCACCACAACGAGTCTCGGCCAGCGATCTGAACTCGTTGCTCATGCGTTTGCACCAAAGCGGATTGACGATTTCGGAAGCGGCGAACCAGGGCGAGCGACTGAACGAACGCCAGCGAAAAGAAGCACTCCAGAAGCTGAAACAGACCCTTTCAAGCGTACTGTTCATTCGCTTTCCAGGTATCGATCCGGAACCACTCTTGCGACGGTTGTATCCGCTCGTTCGTCCATTTCTCAATCGGTTCGGAGTCGCATGCTTTGTCATGCTAGTCGCGGCGGCACTCGTGATGTTCGCATCGCGATGGTCTGACTTTTGGGCGGAGTTTCCTCGCATTCAGCAGTGGCTCACCGCCGACTCGGTGCTTGTCCTTGCCATCGTGATCGGCACGACGAAAGTCTTTCACGAACTGGGCCACGCCATCGCTTGCAAGCACTTTGGTGGCGAGTGTCATTCAATTGGGCCGATGTTGCTCGTGTTCACGCCAGCACTCTATTGCGATACGTCGGACTCTTGGATGCTTCCGAATCGAGTCCACCGAGCGCTCGTCGGTATGGCCGGGATGCTTACCGAAATTCTTATCGCAAGCGTCGCGGCGATCGTTTGGTCCAATACTTCTCCGGGACTTGCGCATGTAGTTTGCATGAATATCATGGTGGTGTGTGGAATCAGCACATTGTTGTTCAACGCCAATCCGCTGCTTCGCTACGACGGGTACTATGTCCTGTCGGACCTAATCGATGTGCCTAATTTGGGCGAAGTTTCTAAACGCTTACTTTCGACGCGTCTCGCATCCATCCTGTTCGGTGTCAAAGACCCGCAGGAGGACGAATTGGATACCCCGAGTCGCGTCGGATTGATCGGCTATGCCGTCGCGGCCGAAGTGTATCGTTTATCGTTGACGTTTCTGATTCTTTGGATGCTCTCCATGATGCTCCGTCCGTATCGGCTCGAGTCGATCGGCTACATCCTTTGCCTCGTTGCGTTTATTGGATTAGTCACCTCGTTGACTCGCGCACCGATTCGATTCCTCAAGAACCCGTCACGACGGAGACAACTGAAGATGAAGCGTTTGTTGAGTACGTCCACCCTCGCGGTTGGGCTTATCGCACTTGGGTGTTATCCGTTCGCTTCCACCACCACCCATTCCGGACGCGTGCTTCCGCGAGTCGAGACACCTATCTATGTTGCGTCGGCGGGCCAGTTGGTCGAGTTCTTGCATCGACCAGGGGACATGGTGCAAAAAGGCGACACGATCGCACGGCTTGAGAACAAGGAAATCGAACTTGAAGCGACGCGATTGCGAGGCCGTGTCGCGACGCAAGAAGGCGTGGTCGCTTCGTTGAAGCAAAGCCAAGTCGAATCAATCGAAGCCGGCAATCAACTTCCCACCGCCATCGCGATTCTCGAGGACCTCCGAGAGCAACTACGCAATCGCGAATCACGCGTCGACGGTTTAACGATTATGGCACCAGCGTCAGGGATGCTGATCGAGCCGCCGAAGTTTCCTGAACCTCGCGATGTGGAACTGACGCTTGCGAGCTGGTCGGGTCGGGCAACAGATCCAATCAATCTGTGGTGCTATTTGGAGACGGGGACGGAGTTGATGACCGTCACATCGCCGAATGAGTGGGATATCGAAACCTCACTCCAAGCCGCTGATGTGCAGCGGATCCATGTTGGCGCGGACGCGAGAGTGATTCTCGATTCATTGCCTCACGAGATCGTTCGGGGCAAAGTGGTTGATATCTCTCGAAGCCAATGGACGCTGGACCAGAACCACGAGCGTCGTGACGACCCTCAGGCGACTCAAGCCAGCCAACCGCTGTTGCCCACGTACGTCGTTCGCATCCAGTTGCAAGCGACTGAGGTTCCCGTACTCACTGGTGCTGGCGCAACAGCCCGCATCGAAGCCGCTCCAGCATCGTTCTTCGCTCGATCGTGGCGAACCCTCACCAGTCTGATTCGCTTTCGCTCGTGAAAACGTTCGCTCGTGAAAACGTCGGCTCCAAGCGTCAAGTCACAACGACTTGCTCGCCCATCCGATCACCGACCCGCGCGTACAATTCCCGATGCCGCTTGGAATTTTCCACTAGGTCTTGATCGAATCGAATGCGTCCGCGTTCGAAGATCGTGATTGTCGATGACCCGCCAAAACGGAAGTAACCTTTCTCGGCGCCTTTGGCGATTGGCGTGCCGTCCGCGTAAGTTTGGCAAATGCTGCCGACGCACGTGGCACCGATTTCAAGTAGCAGCACGTTACCGAACGATTCCGTCTCAAGTACTGTGATGCATCGTTTGTTCTTGGCAAGGATATTGATGTTTTGGCACAGTGCGATTGGGTTCACGGAAAAGAGCGGTCCATTGATCAACCGCGTTGCTCCCGGCGTTCCGGCCACTGGAAAGTGAAACCGGTGGTAATCCACTGGGCACAATCGCGACAACAGCAAGCTGCCATCGGCAAACTGTTTTGCTAGAGTCTCGTCGCCCAATAATTCATCGAGGCGGAACATTTCTCCTTTGACAAACAGTCCCTCGCAATCAGACAAATTTGGAACGCAAAGGTGCCTGCCGTCTGCGGGAAAGACCGCCGATGTTGGCGAGGGATCAACGGGGCGTGCTTCGGGCTTGAGTTCTCGATAGAAGAACGCGTTGAAGCTCGCGAACTCTTCGGGCTTGCGGACAAACTCGTTGGCATCAAGCTCGTAATTTTGAATGAACGAAGGGATCTTCTCCGCTGATTTCGCGCGATCCATTCGCCAGCCGTACCAATGTGAAAACAGTGCGCGCTTCACAACCGCATTGAGCGTGACTCGCCCAGCGACAGTGCCGTAGGTCCATCGAAGGAAGCTGTCGCCGTAGACTTTCTCTACCAATGGCTCATCTCGGTAGCGATCGTGGTAAATGATTTCGTCCATGTGGTCACCCTTTACATGGTGCGAATTGTTCGACGAGCTTGCGCGCCGCACGCAGCCCGTCGACGGCAGCGGTCACGATCCCGCCAGCGTAACCGGCACCCTCGCCGACGGGATACACGCCAGCAACGCCAGGGATTTGGAACGACTCACGATCGCGGTCGATCCGGACAGGCGAGCTGCCTCGCATCTCGGGTCCCACCAGCACAGCATCGGGGAGATACTTGCCTTTCCATTTCGCATCCATGATGGGCAAGCCGTCGCGAATGGCTTTCGCGATCACGGGAGGCAGCACCTCATTCAAATTCCGTGGCGCGACACCGCGTTCGTACGAAGACTCGATCGAGGCCGTTGACGCCGGTGCACGTCCCGCGAGGAAGTCCCCAGCACGCTGGACCGGAGCTTCGTAATTTCCACCCGTCAACCGAAACGCCAGCGATTCATACTTGCGTTGGACTTCGACTCCAGCGAGCGGATGGTCACTACCGAATTGGTTCGGTTCGAGCGTCACCACCAATCCGCTATTGGCGAACGGAGTATTGTGACGTGAGTTGCTCATGCCGTTGGAGCAATACATGTTCGGTTCCGAGACGCTTGGAATCACAATACCGCCAGCGCACATACAGAACGTGAACAGGTCCGGTTGTCCCTTCGCCACAAGCGTGTAGTCAGCGGCACCGAGTTGTTCCAGGTATTCAGGGCGTCCGTACTTGTGCTCATTGATCAGCGATTGAGGATGTTCAATCCGCAGACCGAGTTGAAAGGCTTTTTGACGCAGTGGAAAACCGGCGTCGAGAAGCATTTGATAGGTGTCACGAGCACTGTGTCCCATCGCGAGCAGCACGTGCGACGTTTCGATGGTGCCCGTTGTCGTCACGAGCCCGCGAAGCTTGTCGCCATCAAAGTTCATACCGTCAAGTCGACAACCAAAGCGATACTCACCCCCGAGTGCTTCGATCTTGCGGCGGAAGTTACGACAGATCATCGGCAACTTATTGCTGCCCAAGTGCGGACGATGTTCGTAAACTAACGACGGGCGACCACCACACTCAACGAATCGATGAAGCACCCAATCGACGTCTGCACCCGTGATACGACACGTCAATTTCCCGTCGCTGAAGCACCCCGCGCCGCCTTCGCCGAAAAGATAATTGTTCTCGATATCGAGTTCACCGCCACGATCAAAAGTTCGGATCGCTGGAACACGTTCCTTCACCGCCAAACCGCGTTCCAAGATAATGGGTCGGTAGCCGTGCAGAGCCAAGTAATACCCCGCCAGCAAACCTGCTGGGCCGGAACCCACGATCACCGGGCGATGTGGAAGCGGCGTTTGGCCTGGGACTGGATCAAAGAAGCTTTCGCCCTTGAACTGCTCCACGCGAATATCGTTGGCGTGTCGCGTCCGCGTGTCATCCGGAACGTCCACGACGAGCGAGTAGACAAACTCCAACGACTCACGCTGGCGCGCGTCCAGGCTTTTACGGATGATCTTCAACGAACGAAACTGATCCGCGTGAACACCGATCGCTTTCGCAGCACGCTGGGGCAATTCAGTCTCAATCGCTTCGACGCGTGATCGAAGATTGGTAATGCGTAGTAGCATGAAAGTAATCGAAGCTTATGTAAAAAATGCTAAGTCGATGGAGGCGAATGCGATTGACTGAACCCGATCCGGTGCTGGCGGCCAGTCTGCTCGAACTCAGGAAGGACCCTAGATTGTCGTTCGATCGGGTCTGTTTGCAATCCAGCCTGTTTGCAATCCAGTATGCGCGTCGACCGGCTAAAGGGTCTTGGCTTGAAGCGAGAATTGCTGGCGTCGGATTTCGTAAAGCATGATGCCGGCAGCAACCGCAGCGTTCAAAGAAGTTACCTTCCCTTGCATCGGGATGCAAAGCCGTTGGTTACAAATTGCCAACAATTCAGGGCTGACTCCCATCGCTTCGCTTCCAATGATGAGTGCTGTGGGGCTGGTAAGATCGGAGTTCCATACGTTCGCGTCCGTATTGGCGTCCGCAGCAACGAGCTGGAATCCCAGTTCCTTGAGTGCCAGTGCCGTCACAATCAAATCAGAAACTTGGACAATCGCGAGGTGATTCACGGCGCCTGACGACGAGCGAGCGACGTGGGGCGTGACGGGTGCTTGCGAGTGATCGCCAACCACCACAGCCAATACATTCGCGCCATCACAGCACCTGAGCACCGCACCAAAGTTGAACGCGTCCTGTAGTCGGTCACAAATAACAACCAGCGGCACGGGCGAGAGCCCAGTGGTGAGCGGTTGATTGATTCGCTCCGTTAGCGCCTCGAAAGATTGGTATGGAAACGTGGCCATGCGGACTACGAGGCCTTGGTGTTCACTCGAGCCACACAATTGCTCGAGTCGATCACTGTCCACCAACTCAAGTGGAATGCCAAGCGACTGTTTCGCAACCAGCAGTTCGGAGAATTGATTGAACGCTTTTTGGTTCGCAAAAATCTCCGTCACCGGCCACGTACCGGTCATCAAGGTCTCGGTCACGGCGTGGTGTCCCCACATCCAACCCCGTTGATGATTCCCGCTGAACGCAGTTTTCTTTTTCCGCTTGCGGTCGGATTTCGGGACGCGTGATTTCTCGTTCATCAACGGATTGTCTGCGATTCAGTATTAACTTGAACGTTGCGGTTTGAATTCGGGTGCAGGTTGCTACCCGTTGCGCAGCCGCTCTTGTCGCTCGCGTTCTTCTTCGTACGCAACGTCGATCAAGTGGAGGACGCCGGCAACGTCCGCTTTCTTGGTGGAGAACTTGAACTTCCCCGTCAGCTTGTAATCGGGTGTCAGCTCACCTTTTTCGTGCAGCTCCCAGATCTCTTCGGCGTAGTGGGTCTGCAAAAGTTCCGGAGCGTACTGGGAATAGTATTGGGTGATGTTCGCGACATCACGCTGGAGCATACTTTTGGCGCTGTTATTGCCAGCCGCGTTCACGACTTGTGGCAAGTCAATGATGACGGGACCATTGGCGTCTTGGAGCACATTGAATTCGGAGAGGTCACCGTGAACCAACCCAACGCACATCATGCGCAGGACATAATTCATGATCGTCGCGTGATCCTTCACTGCTTGCTCGGCTGACATTGAGATGTCATTCAACCGCGGCGCAACGTCTCCATCGGCGTCCGTGATCAACTCCATCAGCAACACGCCGTCGAACAATCCGTAGGCTTTGGGGACACGAACACCTGCTTCGGCGAGACGATACAGCGCGTCGACTTCCGAACGTTGCCAAACAACTTCTTGCTGGTCCCGCCCGAACTTGGAGCGTTTGCCCATCGCACGCTCGCGGCGGCTGTTGCGGATCTTGCGTCCCTCGAGGTACTGGACCGCTTTCTTGAAACTGCGATCAGCCACATCTTTGTAGACCTTCGCGCAGCGGATCTCGTCGCCGCACCGCACAAGAAAGACTTGGGCCTCTTTTCCGCTCATCAGCGACTGAAGGACTTCGTCCACCAGCCCTTCGTCGATCAGAGGTTGAATGCTCTTGGGTGCTCTCAAGATGTATCTTGCTTCTGGAAAACGAAAACTGACTCAGGAAACGAACCGAAATGCCTACGTCTGGGCGATCTGTGCAGGCCATGTACCCTAACACAAAGTGTCCGAGCACAAAATATTCGATTACCTCACAACAACTATCCCGTGACAAGATCGCAGAAAAGACCTGAACCAGGTCGATCATGGCCGGACAATCACGAAATAGAAAAGAAATGCGGGGCAAAACGGCTAGATCGCAAGCACGAGCCACCACCAATCGCTTTCCCCGTATCCTAGCCCAAATTGCCAAAATTGACCATGCCAGGTTCCCTGGAATCGGCACTTTGTTCACCTGAGCCACCAGCATGTGCGGGTCGTGCCATCAGTGTGTTTGGTTCTCGTTTGTTTATGGCCCAGAATCACGGGGTGCTTGCCTCGACGGGGTGCTTGCCTAGATCTAGCCCAGCTTCAACAATCCTGGGGTACATCCAACCTTGGAGATTCAGAAATGTCGAAATTCTTTTTGCTTGCTGTCGTTGCCTTCACCGCCTCGTTGACTGTTTCTGCGGAGAATGCAGACGCGTTTGGCGGACGTGGTGCCGCTCGTCGCTCAGCCCGACAAGTCTACTACGCTCCGGCGCCAATTGCTGTGCAACGCGTTTACGCGGCGCCAACCGTCTACGCAGCTCCCGTCGTGGGCTACTATCGAGCACCGCTTTACCAGCCGCCAGCGGTATCGATCGGTGTCGGTCGCTATGGCAGCAATTACGGATACGGCTATCCAGCCTATCGGTATCCGTCATTCGGATATCCGTCCTACGGCGGCGTCTCCATCGGCATCGGTTGGTAACCAGCCGCCGCAGTGTCTTGCTCGCGTGACCCATGATGGCGAACACGTTTTACGACGCCTTCGATACTGAAACGCTCACTGGGTCCGATAGGAAGCGGCCAGAAGATTACCGCACGCCTTTCCAGATCGACCGGGATCGGATCCTTTACACGTCCGCATTCAGACGGCTGCAGAGCAAGACCCAGGTGTTCCTCTCCGGCGAATACGACTTCTACCGAACACGGCTGACGCACTCTCTCGAAGTCGCCCAGATTGGTCGATCGATCTGTTGCCGGCTGAAGGCGACCCACCAGTCGCTCAATGACGAATACTTTATCGATCCCGACCTTGTCGAAGCGGCGTGTTTGGCGCACGACATCGGACACCCGCCATTCGGGCACGCCGGAGAGCGAGTCCTGCACGAATTGATGTGTGACAAGGGTGGATTCGAAGGCAACGCTCAAACGCTGAGGCTCTTGACCGAGACGATCTATGGCGAACGTGGGATGGATCCGTCACGCGGATTTCTTGACGCGACGTTGAAGTACAAAACGTTGCTTTCAGAAATCCCTGATGCACACAATCACTTTGTCTATGACACTCAAAGACGATTTCTCGAATTCAGTTTTGGCGGTGACGCGTTCATCGCGAACCTGAAACCCGGCAAGGAACGCAACGGCTTCAAATCGGTTGAATGCCAGATCATGGACTGGGCCGATGACACCGCTTACTCGCTCAACGATATCGTCGATGGCAACAACGCTGGCTTCATCACTCTCGAACACATCGAACGCTGGGCGGAGGCAAACGAGACTTCTCAAGCCGAAGACAAGCACATCGATGATCTTTGCAGCGCGATCCGCCGTCGACGACTCGAGTCGTTGATGGGCAAGAAAGTCGGTGAGTTCATCGCCGCTGTGAATATTATTCAATCGCCAGCGAACTTTATGTCCTCGCAAAGCGCACGCTATCGTTACAACGTGACGGTCTGCCCAGACGCTGCGGCGGAGTCCCAGCTTTACAAACGTCTTTCCCTCGACCTCGTGTTTCGTTCGCCCCAGTTGCAGCAGTTGGATCACAAAGCCAGTCGCGTGCTGGGCGAACTGTATCGGATTTTCGCCGACAATTACCTCGGCGGACGCAAACGACCGCTGCGTCTGTTGCCTGACGCGACCGAAGTTGCACTCCTCGATGCGGATGGTGACGAATGCAAATCCGCTCGCGTTATCTGTGATACTCTCGCACAAATGACCGACCGCTTCGCTGTGCGCACCTATCGCCGGCTCGTCGATCCGGAGTTCGGCAGCATCGTCGATTTGCTTTGAATCAAACGTGCGACGGCCGTGCAAGAGATTATTCGTGTTGTTGTACGATGTCCAAATGCACCTCACGCATCGGCAACCAGAAATCGTTTTTCAGCTTCGGATCGTTGGAACGAACGATACTCAGACTGACTTGCAGCTTCTTAAGCGCCGTATCAAATTGGCTCTTGCTGCACGCATACCTCGCGATAGCTCGTTTGCGAAGTGGACCCGTATAGTCAGGCTCCAATCGAACCAGCTCAAATAATTCTTGGGCCAATGTGTCCAACTCAGCGACCGGAACAAACGCACTGGGATAGTGCACGCAACGGAAGTGTTGCATCTCCATCAGTACTGCATCGCCGCCAGCGACTTTTCCATAGAACACGGAGTCTGGATACGTTTGCGGAATTCGAGTCTTCCAATCCCAAACGGCCATGACCTTCGGACTCCAACCGCCCTGCTTGGGCTTTTTCTCCGAAAGACCAGTGTTGTCCCACAACGATGGATAGGCCGAGTCCTTGCTACCAAACACCGTACAAACCTTTCGCTCCAACACAAACTGGTAAGCTTCATCGAACGTTTTGATCATGCAAGAAGGCCGTGATTGAAATTGTTTTTACGAATGAATGCCGCTGTGCTCGCAACCGATCCGTCACCGTGGGACTGCGTCGGCCAGTGATTTTGGCTATTGTATCGCTCAAGCCCATCTGTCCCAGCGATGGACTCCAATAGGAAAACATGAAGCATGAAGCTTGAAAACATGAAGCGGGAACGTACGAAGCCACACCCCATGGGCAACCCATGACCAAGTCACTGAAATCGCTGAAGTTCGACAATCGATTCACTCGCGAATTGCCTGCGGATACACAGACAATCAATACGCGGCGTCAAGTCACGCGTGCTTGTTACTCACGGGTTGCGCCGACGACGGTGTCGCGGCCGACTCTCGCGGCGCATTCACGTGAAGTCGCTGAGATGTTGGATCTTTGCGTCGACGCCGAACATGTGGACGAGTTCGCTCGCGTGTTTGTTGGCAATCAATTGCTTGACGGGATGGACCCGTTTGCAATGTGTTATGGCGGACACCAGTTTGGTAACTGGGCTGGCCAACTTGGCGACGGTCGTGCGATTAACCTGGGCGAAGTCGTCAACGGACGCGGTGAACATTGGACCTTGCAACTCAAGGGAGCTGGGCCGACGCCGTATTCGCGAACTGCCGACGGATTGGCTGTGCTGCGATCATCCGTGCGAGAGTTTTTATGCAGCGAAGCGATGCACCATCTTGGTGTGCCCACGACGCGTGCTCTCAGTCTTGTGATGTCAGGTGAACGTGTCATGCGCGACATGTTCTATGACGGTAACCCGGAACGCGAACATGGCGCCGTAGTGTGCCGTGTGGCTCCGTCGTTTGTTCGTTTCGGTAATTTTGAGATTTTCACATCGCGTGGCGACCACGAGACGCTGAAACAACTCGTTGACTTTACGATTCGCAATGACTTTCCGCATCTCGGTGAACCATGCAAGGAAACGTATGCCTCGTTCTTTGAGCAGGTCTGTACCACGACCGCGCGAATGATTGTGCATTGGATGCGTGTCGGATTTGTGCATGGAGTCATGAATACCGACAACATGTCCATACTTGGGCTCACCATCGATTATGGTCCGTACGGTTGGCTCGAAGACTATAACCCCGGGTGGACACCCAACACGACGGACTCGACTCAAGCACGTTACTGCTTCGGGAACCAACCACAAATCGGCCAATGGAACCTGGTTCAACTTGCAAACGCGTTGTTCCCGTTGTTCGACGAGCCCGCGCCGTTGCAGCACGGATTGAAGGTCTATGCCGACGTGTTTCAGGCTGAATGGAAGTCCATGATGGCAGCCAAGCTGGGGCTGAGCGTTTGGGACCAAGAGACAGATGACGAACTCGCCGGCGAGCTCATGGAGGTGTTGCAGCTCGTCGAGACTGACATGACAATCTTTTATCGCCTGCTCGCCAACGTGTCGTCCGAAGCAAGCGAGCTTTCCGATGATGAGTTGCTCGCGCTTTTCGCGGACGCGTATTACGATCCAACCCAGCAAACGGCCGAGACTCGTGCTCGCACAGCCCTCTGGCTTCGCAATTATATCGCTCGTGTTCGCCAAGACGGTGTCGCCGATGAAGATCGACGCGCTGGAATGTGTGCGATTAACCCGAAGTACGTGCTGAGAAACTATCTTGCCCAATTGGCGATCGATCAAGCGGACGCAGGCGATTTCTCGATGATTCGCGAGTTGCTTGAGGTGCTGCGCAAGCCCTACGATGAGCAACCAGGAAACGAGCGGTTCGCTGAGAAGCGTCCTGAATGGGCACGTCACCGCCCAGGATGCTCGATGCTTTCATGCAGCTCTTGAAAACGCTGTGTCGCAAAACGTGCTCAGTCCAAACCCTTCAATAGAGTCATATCTGCCGTCGCTAAAGAGATCGCTTCGCTGAATTGTCGATCCGTCTCGCAAAGATCCTTGATTAGTCCGCTCGCGCCCATCAAGAACCGAGTATCGGAATAGTAGTCATAGTAGAACGTCTTGCCTTCGCCACGAAACACAATTCCCGACGGTTGGCCATCGCCATGTCTCGCGGCAACGAAATACGTATTCTTGTTTAATCGCTTGTATGTATTGGAGCGAGCAAAACCGTGGCCGTAGAGAAACTGCGCCGCGATCGCAGCATTGGGGAACTCGTCTGCGAGTTGATCTTCGATTTTTCCAGCTTTGGGTGGAACGAGCGCATCCTTGGTCGGATACCAATCCGCGAAACGAAAGTCAGACTCCGGTCGATGCGACGCCAGGTTCTTGCCGCGGAGGAGACAACGATTCAGTGGCTGGTATTGAATCCGCAGATTAGCGATCTGGAATCGAAAGAATGCAGTTTGGCAAGACTTCTCACTCGACTCGCTGCGGGTGCCGCTGACCGAATACTCTTTCTCGCCGACGTCAAATGTTTGAATGCGTTGATAGCCCAAGTCTTCCAGCAAGTCGACGGTCGGCTGGAAGCGTTCTTCCGCAAGAAAGCCGTCGATGACGTTGACAAAGGCTCCTAATTCATCGAACCCGTCAGCAACAAAACGGTCATAGAGGGCTTT
>JBGSNA010000269.1:0-22841 GCA_041739875.1 Pirellulaceae bacterium | reverse complement strand
CCCAAGAACCGAAGACAAACTGCTTCGCAGACTGTAAGCTCATGACTGGCCTTGTTGTGTTGTCGAAAGTGCTTGTTAGCTAAACACTTAGACGCCAACGAGGCCATTTTTGTTTGCTCACTCATGAATAATCCGGGCTAGGCGAACTTATGAGTCGGCCTTTATTAGGGTGCATTGCGGATGACAACACGGGTGCCACGGATGTGGCGGGGATGTTGTCGCGAGCGGGACTGAACGTGATTCAGTGCTTTGGAATCCCTTCACGGTTCCGCGCCCCAGCTCGCTGGCAAAAACGTTGCCAATCCGCTGGCGACCATCCTTTCGGCAGGCATGATGCTCAGATACTTGAGTGATCGGCACTCGGATACCCAAGCAGATGTGGCAGGCCGGGCTATCGAATCGGCAGTGATGCGATTGCTTGCCGAGCAGAAATTTCGCACGGCGGATCTGGGAGGAACCTCCTCGACTTCCGAAGTTGCTCAGGCATTGGTGGACCAGCTAATTCTCTCCAATTTTTAGGTCACTTTTATGAAACTACTTGCAACCTGGTTGATCGCATTAGCCACAACATGTGTCGGTACTGTGGCATATTCCGATGAATTGACACTGCCGATCGCGGCCCCTGACTTAGTCATGGAAGAATAGAATGGAGTCGTTGCCGTCGAGGCCGAACACTTTTACAAGCAAGAACTTACCGACAAACGAGCTTGGTACATCACTTCGTCAAAGAAAGCACCGGATGTCAAACCTGATGTCGATGATTCACATGTCGCTGGCGCTAGCGGTGGCGCTTTCGTTGAAATCTTGCCTGACACTCGTACGAATCATGATGAAAAGCTGATTCAGGGCGAAAAATTCACCGACAAAGCCGGACTGATGGCAATCCTCCGATACAAGGTTCACATCAACAATCCGGGTCGTTACTATGTTTGGGTACGTTCGGATTCAACAGGTTCGGAAGACAATGGCGTGCATGTTGGGCTCAACGGCCAGTGGCCTGAATCGGGCAAACGTTGGCAAACGGTCAAAAAAAATCATAGGGCATGGGAGTGCAAGCAGCGGACGCCTCAAGTCCACACCGGCGTGCCCATGCAATTGTTCCTTGACATCGAAACAGCCGGCGAACACGAAATCTTGTTTTCGATGCGTGAAGATGCGTGAAGATGGTTTTGAAA
Organism: Pirellulaceae bacterium; assembly: GCA_041739875.1. GTDB lineage: Bacteria > Planctomycetota > Planctomycetia > Pirellulales > Pirellulaceae > JBBSJZ01. The sequence continues at coordinate 21,666 of JBGSNA010000269.1, read as the reverse complement.
TGGACAAGTTTGTGTTAGCAAGCGACAAGAACTTCAAGCCTGAGGGTCTAGCCCCCAACTCAAAGTGAAATCCGGCAAGTTGCCCGAACCGTTCCCGGAAGTGGCTCAAAAGGCTGATGCCAAGAAAGAGAGCATCGTTTTGGGTGCCCCACTTATACTGCCACGCCAGAGCGATGACTATCCCGAAATCGTCAAAGAACTCCATTGAAACTTCAATCCCTTGGTAAGCCCAAGTCATGAGACTCATCTTCCTTGTATTCACGGCTTCGAAATCATGAAGACAGTGCGTGACGGTGCGTTCCTTAACACAAACGAGTTCGTAACTGGCCCTAATTTCGCAACCAAAGGTGCTTCCCAACCATGAACCTCAAACCAATCATCGTGCTTCTCGGACTCCTTCAGACTTGCGGACTCGCTCTGGCGGCTGAGCCTCGCACTCGCGTTTCCATTGTGGAGGACGCTTTTCACATCAACGAACGGCCAACCTATGCCGGTCGAGAATGGCAGGGAAAAAAGATCGAAGGGCTGCTTCTCAACAGTCGCATGGTGCAGGCGACGTTCGATGATTTGAATCCGCAGACACGCAAGCGCTGGGCTTACGCCGACACCGGGGTCTGGGATGCGGATCGCAATCTGCGTGAGTTTTTGGCTGCGATGCCAGAATGGCGCAGGCATGGATTGCTCGGCATCACGGTCAATCTGCAAGGAGGCAGTCCGCAGGGATACTCGAAGGAGCAACCGTGGCACAATTCCGGTTTTACTGACTCAGGTGCATTGCGTCCGGAATACACCAAACGGCTTGAGCAAGTGCTCACGAAAGCTGATGAATTAGGAATGGTAGTGATTGTTGGCTACTTTTACTTCGGGCAGGATCAGCGACTGGAAGATGAAGCGGCTGTCGTTGCTGCCACCGATTCTGCCACGCAGTGGTTGCTCAAGAGCGGCTTTCATAACGTGCTGGTCGAAGTCAACAAAGAATGCGATGTAAAAGCCTACGATCACGAGATCTTAAAGCCGGATCGCATTCACGAACTCATCGAGCGAGTGCGACGCACAGAGCATGACGGTCGACGATTGCTTGTAGGGACAAGTTACGGCGGTGGCTCGATCCCGCGTGAAAACGTCGTGCGATCGTCTAACTTTCTATTGCTTCATGGCAATGGCGTGAAAGAACCCGAACGTATCGTAGAAATGGTGCGGAAAACACGAAACGTACCGGGTTATCGCCCGATGCCGATATTGTTCAACGAAGATGATCACTTCAACTTCGATCAGCCGAGCAACAATTTCGCATCGGCTGTCAGCGAGTATGCTGGTTGGGGTTACTTTGATTACCGCATGCAGGACGAAGGCTTCGACGAGGGCTATCAAAGTGTGCCCGTGAACTGGGGCATTAGCAGCGATCGTAAAGGCGGCTTTTTTAAGCTGCTCAGCGAGCTCACGGGAGAACCACAATGACTCTTGGGTGAAGACCTCGCTGGTGTATCACAGCTTAGACGCAGTCGTGATGCGATTTCCCGTGTTGAATTTGGGCGTGGCGATTTCGAACAGCGCCGAAAGCGTGACAGCGACATCGCTTTTTGTCGAAGCAGAATCAGCTCATCTTCCACTGAGTAGGTGGAGTGATTTGATAGAGTGGGTCACAGGACTTTGGCTGTTCGGCTCGCTCGTTCTCTCTTTGTTCGTGTTTCGAAGTGACGTGCGTGGTCGTCGCTTGCAGTCCAGCGGTGTCGTGGTGGATAGTCCGATGCTTACATTTGTCTTGCGGCGCACGATAAGTCAACTCGGTCTCCGCCGTGTTCCCGACGTTTATACGAGTGATCGTGTCTATGCACCATTGGTGAGTGGAGTTTGGGCTTTTGTTCCAATTCACTTTTTGCTTCGAGAACTCGACGCGGCTCGCGAAGACATTTGCGATAACGAAGTGCTGCGGCGGTTCGACCCAGTCGTGTATGCGAAAACGTTGCTCGATATTGGACGGCGCTCATCACTGGAACTCGGCTTGATGCGATCACCACTCCGGAACCGCTAGCGCCAGTTTCTTCACTCAAAGAAAGCCAGTCGCAAGAGACTCTATCGCGTGACGTCGACTCGGCAGTTAAAAAAACATCGCCTCGAGCCGAGGTTGCGACAATAGAGCCCCCTGAGTTTGAGGTGTTTGATCCGAATTCTCATTCGCTTCGTCGGCTCAAGTTTCCAATCGAAGTCGAAAAAGGAATGATCCACGACGCCAGCAAAATGCAGAAACGTTGATATCAAACTAGCCAATTCCGATTCTCGGGTATTGCACGCATGCAAGCATTTGTTGCAAATTCGAGATTGCCTCGATTGGGTGCAGTTTGCTAGTGACCGTATTTCGAGTTCTTTTGGAGATCGATTAGGTTGGCTGACGAGAAAAAGCAAAAAACGACAAATGAAGGTGACGCTGGAGTGAAGGCTTCCGTCATCAAGTTGCTATCTATTGTCGGGCTTGTCACGGCCATCGGCGGCTTTGGGATGTTGTTCACGATTTGGTCGCGTAGTGGTCCACCTGATAATTACGAAACCCTCCGAATCGCTTCACGCGAATATATGAACGGTAGTTTGGTGCTTGCTGGTGATTTGGCTGAGAAAGTAACGTTGGATCCGGAATCGGAAGACGATAAGCCTTGGATTCAATTGCGGCTGTTCTTGATCAGTGCGGCGGAGTATCAGCGGGCGAGAGACGAAGACGATCCGCGGGTGAGACGTGTCAAGATGTTTGATGCGATTCCAATGCTCAAGGAATCGGCAGCGGCAGGTTATCCACCGGGGCGCGAAAGCGAGGGCCAACGTTATCTCGGCGAGGCGCTCTTTGAGTTTGGGCGATTTGACGAGTCGGCGGTGGCACTTCGGCGTGCGATCGAGCGAGATCCGACGTTGCCACGATTTCTTGCAACACGATTGGCGATTGCTGAGCTGAGAAGCACGAAAAGTTCCGCGTCTCAGTCGCTAACGACCATTGAAGACCTTCTCCGGAATTCGTCGCTGGGTGCGTCTCAAGTCCAAGAGGCAGAGAAAGTCCAAGTCGAGTCGTTGTTGGAGCTTGGGCGTTATGAGGATGCGAATGAGATTATCGAAAATCGCCTGGCAAAGCTCAACTCAGAACCCACACAATTGCTTGGCGAGCTAGCGGAACGTCGAGATGAATTTATCTTGTTGCAGTCCGTCGTGAGCATACGTCAAGCGATCGCTGATTTCGGTCCGCGCGGCGCACCCGATAGCGAACTTCAGCCGAAGATTGAAGCAATCTTGGAGGAGCCGCTGGCGAGGTTGTATGATCTGCAACGTGAGTCATCGCCACGAATCTCCTCGCGATCACGGATCTGGATTGCCCGTGCGTTGTTGTGTCTAGGTGATACGGACTTGGCGCTGACTGAACTGACAGCGGTACGACAACAGCGTCCATTTGGAGCCGAAGCAAGTTTGGGGGCGATTGAGGAGATTGAGTTACTTGCTCGCGGTGGGCGCGGCCTCGAGATGCTTCAAACGACCCGGTATGTCGCTCGTGAGCTGGGTGACCCGAAGACGTTTGATTCGTCGATGATCTCGTTTGCCGACTTTCAAAAGCGACTATCGGCGGCAATTGACGACCTTCGCCAAACGGGTGAGTATAAGTACTCGATCGACATAGCACGCGGATTACCTCCCATCGTCGATCCGAACGAGGCGCTGCTCCAGGAAGCCACCAGCTTTCAAGATTGGGCGGAGTCCACGCTTCTCGCTGGTACTGACCCGTCGGGTGAAGTCGCCCGCGGTGCGTCGTTGGTTGCACGTGGCCATTATCGTTCGGCCGGTGACGCGTATGCTGCATCGGCAAAAATCGATTTCGACACACCGCGGTATTTGACGTCACTTTGGCTCGCGATTGAAGCGTATCAGAAGGGTCGCCACTTTACGCGAAGCGTTGAGTTGCTCGAACCCTACTTGCGATATGAAGAACGCATTCGCCAATCGCGTGGAATGGTCGCTTACGGTCGAGCCTTGCTTGCCGATGGTGAGGCGTCACGAGCGATCGAGACACTCAATGAGTGCATTGTGGAGTTTCCTCGCGACCCGCTGCGATACGATGCCCGGTTGCTAGCGGCGCTCGCTCACAGTGAAGTCGGTGATATTCCCGCTGCAAAGAAACTGCTCATGGATAATCTCCAAGACGGTGAACTCACGCCGCAGAGTCCGGCTTGGCGCGACTCGCTTTACTCACTTGGTGAAATTTCGTTCAATCTTGCGCAAGCAAACGAACTGAAGGCAGTGGGTGTTCCGGCTGGCGACCGTGCATCCGCATTACGTGAAAACCAAGCTGAGATCAAAAACGCGATTCGATTCCTTGATGAAGCTGTGGAACGTTATTGGCCAAGTGAACGCGCCCAAATGGCGTCGTACTTACGCAGCCAGTCGCATTTAATGGCAGCCACTTGGCCTCGAGAAGAGGCCGAGTCACCCGAGATTTTGGACGCAGCCCGCCGCGCATTACGAGCGGAGTCCGAGGCTGAGCTGGAAATCGCCCGCAAAGGCTTTGAGACTCTCAGTGGCTATTTATCCCAGCTCCAGGAAGAAATGCGTCTCACCACCAGTTCCGAATCACTACTGCGAAACTCACTGATGTTTGAAGCGGACACCTTGCGGACGATGAAACGGTGGGACGAAGCGATTGCCGCTTACCGAGCAATTTCTGTGCGTTACATTAGCGAGCCCGTCGCTTTGGAAGCCATGCTCGGCCATGCCCGATGTGCCAAGATTCTCGGTCGGTCACGCGAGGCTGAAGGGCTTATTCGCCAGGCCGCTGTTGTGCTCCAGCGTATTCAACCCGAATATGGTGACGTACTCGCTAACACGACGCGTTATGATCGAGCGGGTTGGGAGAAGTTACTCACCTGGATGACCAATCGCTTTGCCTCGGGCAATAATGGGGCGTAGTGAGAACGCGATTAGGATTGAGCATTGTATGAACGCTATAGAAGTAATTCGGCTTGTTGACGAGCGATTTGATGTCGTTGAGCTCTTGGCTGAGCTGACGGAGCTTCAGGTGGATGCAATCACAGCGGGACATATGTCGGCGCTCATGCATTTGTTGGCCCAAAAACAAGAGCCGATTGATCGATTACAGGAGCTATCGAAACAGTTGCAGGTAGCGATTGCCTCAGTTGAATCTGGAGCACTTTGGCAAAACGATGCTCAACGAGATGGGTGTCGCGTAAAGAGCCAGTTGAGTGAGAAGCGACTTGCTGAGTTGTTGAAGCGGGAAGGCGAATGCGAGCGTCTGCTTCAAGCTCAGCGAGAGGACATTGGACAACAATTGCTCGATGTCAATAATTCTCACCGCGCCGCGAGTCGCTACTCCCAGACCGGTGAAACGCATTGCTCCGGATCAAGCCTCGATCTCTCGAGTGACAATTAGCTTCGCAATGCTCTTGCGTCTCTCGCGCTAGAAAGATTATGAGGCGAGATGTTGCGAATTTCGCGTGCGGAAAATAGACCTTTCCGCCAGAAAACTGGAGACAGAATATGGCTAATCTTTGGATCGACCCGACTGCCTGTAAATCTTTAGCGATTCTTGTCGAATCGGTGATTGCACCGATGTTGATGGATCATCCGGCACCTGTTTGCTTGGATATGGAAGTCGATTCGACGATTGAAGTGCCGACGGATCCAGTCATAACGGCAGAATTGATACGCTCTCTCACACGTCAAGCACTCGAGGAAATGGCCGATGGCGGTGACTTAACAGTCACGGCATGTGAAACGCCAAGCGGTGTGGAACTCGAAATGGCCGACACGGGCGTGGACGCTCAAGACCGATCATATCGCATTCCCATGATGGCCGCCGCGATCGGTGCGCAACTCAGTTGGCAAAACTGTCCTCAGGGCGGCGCCGCGGTCACGGTGACCTTCCCCAGGCGAGATCAATCGTTGCGTCAAGTTGCCTGACCATACGTTGCCTGACGATGAAGTTGGGTTTGTTGAGCGAGTTGTGGGACTCGAGACACTTTGAAACACGGCGAGATTGAGGAGGCTTGGATGTTCAACGTACTTCAAAACAAAACGATGACTGCGCTCGAGCAAACCGTCTCGTTTGCCCAGCGACGTCACGAACTACTGGCTGGCAACATTGCAAACCTGGATACACCCGACTATCGCGCACGCGACTTGAGCGAAGGTGACTTTCAGAATGCGCTTCGAGAGTCACTCGATAGCACTTCTCGTCGAGATTTGGTGAGCGGTGCTCGCCCTGGCACGCGAGATGATCAACGAAGCGGCCCGCGGGATGCCATGGAACAGGTCGTCTTTCACGACGGCAGCGACGTGTCACTGGAATCCCAGGTTAACGAGATCAGCAAGAACCAGCACATGCATAACCTTGCGATCACGACCATGCGAAGCCAGTTCTCGCTTCTACGAGCTGCGATTACGGAACGCGCTTAATGAATCTGCAACGCACGTTTTCTAAGTACTCGATAGAAAGGACTCGAACATGATTCGTTCCATCGACATCAGCACATCAGCGCTTGTGGCACAACGAACTCGGTTGAACGCCATTTCCGGGAACATCGCCAACATCTCGTCGCTCAAGGACGAGAATGGTGATCCAAACCCATACAAGGCGCGACAGGTTGTGTTTCAAACGGATGATACCTTGACCACAAGTGGGGCGTCAGGCGTCAAGGTCTCGGAAGTGAAAACAGAGGACGCGGAGCCACTGTATCGATATCAACCGAACCATCCGATGGCGATCAAAGAAGGCAAGTGGAAAGACTATGTCGCTTATCCAAACATTGATTTGACGACACAGATGGTCGACGCAATGGAGTCGACGCGCGCTTACGAAGCCAACATTGGTGTGATGGAAATCACCAAGGGTCTGGGTCGCGAAACTCTCACCATTCTCGCTTAATAGCAATCAGTACGGTCACCAAAAGTTAACCCTCGTCCATGAGAATTTCTGGCCAACCGTTTGTCCGTCCAGCGTCGCTTGCGCCACCGCAACGACCGATGTCGCCATTTGAGACAAAATCGACCGGACATTCGCAAGGAAGTCCCTTTGCCAACCTGTTGGTTGATCAGGTGAAGAACGTCAACGAGATGCAGACAGGCGCCGAGTCGATGATGCAGTCACTCTTAACCGGTGGCGATGTCAATGAAGCTGAAGTGCTGACCTCGGTCCAGAAAGCCGACCTTGCTTTTCGAATGCTGTTGCAAATGCGAAATAAATTGATGGAAGCGTATCGCGAAATCCAGCAGATCCAAATCTAGTTTTCTTCGTTTCTACCTGACACTACTAACTGACCACTGAAAACCGCACGATATGTCGCTCGTTACTCAAACTACTGACCAACTCCGTGAAACGTTGATGGCGATGCCTCTTCAATCACGAATCATCTCGGGTTTGTTGGTTGCCGCCATCGGAATCGGCATGGCGTTCTTGGTCCAAGGCAATGGAACCAACAATTACGAACCGCTGTTTGGTGGACGGTACTTTGGAGAAAGCGAACTGGACGAAGTTGAACTCTCATTCGCAAGCGCAGGCTTGAATGACTGGAAGCGTGAAGGGCGTCGTTTAGTCATACCGATGGATGCGCGAGACAAGTATTACGCTGCCTTGGAAGCGTCGACGACCTTGCCGATGTCGCTTCGCACGAACATGAAGCAGGCGATCGATAGCGGCAATCCGCTGGAATCCAACGAGCAGCGTCTGGCGCGAGAGATGCATGCCAAAGAGCAAGACATGGGCAGCAAGATCGCCTTGTTTCCAGATGTACGCTGGGCGAGCGTCGAATACGATCGTGGTGATCGTCGCGGCATGAGTTTGAGTCGCCCACAAGCCGCGAGTGTTGTTGTCACTCCCGAAGGGCTTGATCCACTTTCTCGTGTACGAATGCAGCAAATCAAAGACTTGGTGGCTGGCTCGTACGCTGGGATGTCCGTCGATGAAGTGAAGGTGATTGATGTCAATGCGAGCACCACGCTGTTGGATGCGGAGGATGCTGATCCGCTATTGAGAAAGCGGCAGGAGGCTGAGGCGATGATCGAACAGAAGGTCAAGAGCTTGCTCGTCGGTTATGGTCCGATTCGGGTTTCGGCGTACGCGGATATCGATCCCACGATGGACATCGAAAAGACCGTATTGAAGTATGACGCTGAGCGTACAACGACCAATGAATCGTCTCGTAAAAGTGAAGTCACCAACACCCGCCCAGTAAACCAAGGGGTCCCAGGTGTTGTGCCCAACGCTGTCGGCAATCGCAGTGCAAGTATCGACTCGACTGCCGAATCGAATCGTGAGAAGGAAGAAGAGCGAGAAAGTAACGGTGTCGTCGGACAACAGTACGAGAACTCGCGAGAAGCATCGCTTCAAGTTCGTCAAATGAAAGTTACAGTGGGGTTGCCGACAAGCTATTACCAGAAAGTGTGGCCACAGATTCATCAACAGAAGAATCCTGGCGTTGCCGTAACGGAGACGCCTCCGATGCTATTGGCGGATCTCCAAAGCATGCGAGAAGAGACGGTCAAAAATATCAAGACGGCTGTGACGTCACTGCTTCCTGAAGTCGACGCAGGCCAAGACAGGTTCCCATTGGTCGAAGTTTTCGAATACCCCGACTTGCCAGAGCAGCCCGGCGTTGAATCGGACACGGCCGATGCCCTGCTGACTTGGATCGCGAACTCGTGGCAGACGGTGGCACTGATTGGATTGGCGCTCGTGGCTTTGCTTGTCGCTCGGTCCGCAATTCGCTCGACGACCAGTACGCCAAGCGATTTTTCGGAGGGTTTTGGACTCGACCTTCCCGCGCCTCCTCCGGTGATTGAGGACGACGTTGACAGCAGTGATCGGATGACGATTACCGGTGGTTCGCTCAAGAGCGAGTTGGTTGAGTTGGTCGAACGGAATCCGGAAGTGGCTGCCAATGTGATTCGCGGCTGGGTCGGCGAGGCGGCATAAGCGATCGAGTTGTCGTCCCTGCGCTCGATCTCTAAACTTCGCAAACGCTCTTCCCTTGATGACGACGAATGCTCTACAAGGAATTTTCGAATTAGCGGAAAATTCATTCAAGCGAGGACTCATGCATGTCGGGAGAGCGAGAAGCAGCACTTCGACGAATCGCCATCGTCCTGAGTAGTCTTCCACCGACGGTCGCCTCACGTTTGCTCGGCGAACTTGACGCGAACTCGAAACAATTAGTTCGTCGTACGATGACAGGGCTTTCCGACGTCGATCCGCTGGAACGCAAACGGGCAATCCAGGCATTCGCCGGAAGCGTCCGTCAACAACAGTCCGCGCCGCCGATGTCACACGACGAAATATTGTTGACTTCAGTGGCTCGGCCAGCCGCAGCGAATTCAGCCGCTTCCCCCATGCGTCACCAGTTTGCGAAGGTTGATAATGCGACATCGACTTATTCAGCCGAATCTTCAACCAATATTCCCAAGTCGCTCGCATTGCTCGGCGACCTGGAAGACGATGCTCTTGTCCAGTCGGTAAGCGGAGAGCATCCGCAAACGGTCGCACTGCTGCTCGCATCCATTGCTCCGGCCCAAGCGGCTCGAATCCTACCGCGACTTGACTCTCGATTGCGTAGCGATGCCATGAGTCGAATCGGACGTCTCGGTGAGATACCATCGGAGATGGTGGAAGAGCTTGCCCAGCACATTCTGAGCCGCGTTCAACCCAAGTCGACTGTCGCGACACCCGTTGCAAATTCAGATGGTCGACGTCGACTCGATGCGATCCTTGCGAGTATGCCTCAACCGACGCAAACGCCAGCGCCGTCGTTCGGGCAACCGCCTTCACCCGTTAATGAAGTGCGTCCCTTACGGATCGCTCCACAATCGCGGGTGGAAACTCAGTGGAATGATCAGGAGCCAGATGAATACGAATCATCCACTCCAGCGACGAGCGAGTCTCGCGGTGAGGTAGCTGGTCGAGGTCCAGCGAGTTGGTCGACCAACGATATCCATAACCACTTGCTGCGATTGTCCGCCGTTGAGCTGCGAGATGCGCTCGGTGCTGTTGATACGCATGACGCGTTGATGACTCTATGTGGGCTTCCTGTGGAAACGACGGATGCAGTGATTGCAACCTTACCGAAATCCGCCGGAAGGGAGATTCGATTGCAATTGGCGTCGATCGGGTCGATGCAATTGCGAGAGATCGACGTCGCCAAGGAACGCGTAGCGATCGCGTCGTTACCCGATCAGGCACGCGCACAAGCATTTTCCAGTGTCGGTCAAGTTCCTGTTCCCATGGCCGCATAATTGCACCTGATCGCATAATAGCACCTGATCATTGACTGACACCTCATGGCCTCCATACTCAAATTTCATTCAAAAGCAGCTGCGTCCGGTACAGCCGCGAAAAATACTCAGGCGACGAGTTCTAGCGAGACTGGCTTGAGCGAGACCGCGAGAGCGGCGGCAAGAAGTTCGACAACGGGTCTTGCGGGATTTAATTTGGATGACTTTGCGGATGTCGGACGACGCCAGCTCGATGGAAGTCGCGCGGCTGCGGAGAAAATCATCGCGGCCGCTCAAACGCAAGCGAGCGAAGTTCTCGCGAAAGCTCGCCAAGAAGGCTACGACGCGGGGCTTGCCAGCGCCTCAGTGGACAATGAGGCAACGATCAAAGCGGCCAGTGAGAAACGCGCGAAAGAACAGCTCGCTTTAATACACAAAGCAGTCGACGATCTTTATCGCGCTCACGAAGAATGGATGGATGAATACGCTCAATCGCTCACTACGATGGCGTTGTCCGCCGCCGAACGAATCGTTCGTGCTAAACTCGAATCCGAGAAAACGATTCTTGTTCGTTGGGCCGAAGAAGCGATCAAGAGCACTCGAGCGGCTTCGAAGCTAACGATGGCTGTTCACCCCGAGATGCTTGCGGAGCTTGGCACTTTACTCGATGACTTGGTCGCATCACCCGAGTACCCGACGAACACGCATGTCGTTCCCGACGAGACTTTGGAAATGACCGACGTGGTGGTGCGACAAGATGGCGGCGAGATCCAAGCGGGACTTCGCACCCAACTCGAAAGACTTTCGGAGATGCTCGGATGAGTGGATTTACGCTTCGAAAGCCGAAAATCATCAGTCCGCAAGCGATAGCGGATCGTATCGACAAGGCCTGGTTGATGAATGTTTCCGGCCAAGTCGCCTCCGTAAGCGGTGATTGCATTGAAGTTCGCGGGATGACAGCTCCGGTTGGGGCGATTTGTGAACTGCGTGGGACGGACAATCAACGATGCTTTGCTCGTGTGATCGGCTTTCGCAACGTTCACCCAGTACTAGCACCGATGGAGCGAATCGATCGAATTGCCGCCGGAGATCCAGTTCGGATGGCCGATGTGAGCGCGAAGTTGCGAGTGGGGCCGGGGCTTTGCGGACGAGTGATTGACGCGTTTGGTATACCCATCGATGGCAAGCCACTTCCCACTGACTTGAGTATTGTCAACGCTGATAGCTCGCCACCAGATTCCCTGGATCGCCCTCCGATTGATATGGCTTTGGAAACAGGCGTACGCGCGATTGACACGATGTTGACGTGCGGCATCGGTCAACGGCTCGGGATTTTCGCAGGCAGTGGTGTCGGGAAAAGTACTCTGTTGGGCATGATCGCACGCGGCGCGAAAGCGGATCGTGTTGTGATCGGGATGGTCGGCGAACGAGGTCGAGAAGTTCAAGAGTTCATTCAAAGGTCGCTTGGCGAACAGGGGCTCGCCAAAAGCGTCGTCGTTGTCGCCACGAGTGACCGTCCTGCGGCCCAACGAGTCTCGGCCGCATGGACAGCCACTGCAATCGCTGAGTCGTTTCGCGATGAAGGCAAGAACGTTCTCTTACTCATTGACTCCGTCACGCGTTTTGCGTTGGCCCAGCGAGAACTCGGTCTTGCGGCTGGAGAACCGCCAACGACGCGAGGCTATCCACCGAGCGTTTTCAATACGATGCCGAGGCTCGTGGAAAGGGCAGGGCGGACCAGTCGTGGATCCATTACCGCGTTTTACACTGTTCTCGTTGAAGGCGACGACAACAATGAGCCCGTTGCTGATACGCTGCGAGGTTTGCTAGATGGTCACATTGTTTTGAGTCGTGCGTTGGCTGCCGAAGCACATTGGCCACCGATTGATGTGCTTGAAAGCTTGAGTCGATTGCAACCACATTTGGTGACACCCGTTGTTGGTGCCGTGGTCTCCGAGGCCCGTCGGCATTTGAGCGAGTATCGCAAGAACGCGGACTTGATTTCCATTGGTGCCTATCGCGCCGGAAGCGACGCACGCGTGGACCGTGCGATTGCAATGCGTGATCCCTTGCGAGAGTTTCTCTGTCAGCGCTCGGATGACTTTACACCCATGAGCGAAGCACAAAATCGATTGAAACTGGCGCTCGCGAGCCAACCTGCGACGCAATCACTTCCACCGAACTAATCACCTAGTCTGTTGCTTGCATGTCTCGAAATTTCCGATTCGCATCATTGCTTCAATGGCGAGAACGCCAGCGAGACGAGGCCGGCGCCGAAGTGGGGCAAGCGATTGAAGCAATCAATCGTATTGATCAACAACGACACGCCATTCTTCAGCAGCAGCAAGAGATCAAACAGCAAGCATCCAAATCGCTGGTTGGGGAATTGTCGATGGACCGCTTACTGTCCGGCGGTCGCTATACCATGCAACTTGAAATGGATTTGCGTTCGCTCGCCCACACGCGTGACCAGCTCGTCCAGGCCCTCACGGTTCGTCAAGAAAAGTTGATGCTAGCGGAATCTGAAGTGAAACGTTTTGAAAAATTGAAAGAACTCGATCATGCGGCCGCCCAGAAAGAAGAGCTGCGCCGCGAACAATTGAGTCTGGACGAGGCGGTAAGTAACCGATATTTACTGAAAGCAAGGACTAACGCTCGAAACCAAGGCCGATCCGAATGACTGACAAACTAATTCGCTGGTTCGCTGCATTTTGTGTTGCCACGATCATCTTTCAATTTGTCTTGTTCGGATATCTGGCAACGCGTGGATCTCTCAATGGCCCGACGGTGACGAAGGTCGTGGCACTCGCTAACGGAATTGACATCACGGGCGATCGTTTGGAAGAGATTCTTCGTCGCGATCAACAACGGGAACAGCCCGATTTCGACGAAATCCTCGAGGCCAGGAAACTCGAGGGGCTCGATATGGATATGCAGCGTCGCAGCTTGGTTGCGCTGAAGGATGACATTGGTGCCGAGTGGTCCGCGACGAAACAAGAGCGTGAACGGCTCGATGAACGCTTGCAATCCTTTGATAAGAAAGAGAAAGAAACGCTCGCACTAGCACAACAAGAAGGCGTGAAACAGGTCCAAAGAACTCTTCAAACACTTGACGCGGCACAAGCCAAGGACCAGCTGCTGAGAATTTATGACGATAAAAGAATTGATGAGGTCGTCAATATCATTCAAGCCATGCCCACAGATAAACGAAAAGATATATTAGCGGAGTTTGCAACGCCTGAAGAGGCCGACAAGCTGCAGGAAATTCTCAGCCGAATTAGCAATGGTAGTCAAACCACGGCGAACGCTGGAAGCAATCCCTAACGGTTGATTGCGAGAATTGGAAAGCAAGCTCCCCTAAAAAGGCTTTCGGGGGGGAGCTGCAACGTGAACGATATTGAACGAACTAGCGCGACAACCAATCCATATTCCCTGGGTTTGAGTTCATCTTCGCGGCGATCGCAAAGCGGATTGATGTTTTCGACGGATGCATCCGGTCTTGTCGATGTCTTTGCACAGGTCTTTGCTCAGATGTCAGCACCAACAGTTGATGCTGCCGGTAAAGACTCCAAGGTCGATCAAACGAGTCCATTGATAGACAACTCCAAATCATCCGAGACAAAGGACGACGATCGCGAGCTTGAGAATGATGTTGTATCCGAGGATGTGAACGAGCCACCAGACTCCGCCCGCGAGGCGTACTTGCAGTCGCTCGCAAACGTGAACCAACCCGTTCAGGTCCAAGCGGAGGACAGCATTGTCGTCGATAAAGAGGTTTCACAGACCGCCGTGGGTTTAGACGACGCCACAGCAACGAAGCCGGAGTCAGCGACGAAGGCGGTGGACAACGACGCTCTATCTGCGGATTTGGGTTTAGGAGATGCGGCCAACTCCAGCATGGATCTTGGTGATGATTCGCGAAAGTCGAATCGAGGTGCAGCCATTGTGAGCTCAACAGAGGCGGCGACGATCGAAGAGCCAGACGTGACGTCGAGTGCTCAGTCGACTGAATCGAACAAGTTAGAGGTAACCGATACGCTCGCGGATCCCGAGCAACTCGACCCTGAGCTCGCCTCTCAAGCGAACTTGAGTGACGATCGCGACTCAAGACGTTCATCCCGGCGCAAACACGAGGATCGTGACCCATTGCGTGGTATGGAGCAAGCAAAAGTCGAAGCCATGGCGGAAAAGCCTGTGGTCACACCTGAGGCAACCTCACCAAGGGTTGAGACCCCGGCACCCACAACGACGCTAGAGCCTCAGTATTCTGAACACGTCTCATCGCCGGAAATGGACGCGACTTCCAAGACAACTGCTGTTCCCGCTTCGGCTGCTGCAGGCGTTACAGCGGTGCACAGTGCAACGCCCGCACGGACAAATGGCTCAAGTGGGGCATCCTCGAATGATGCGACCGCTCCAATTTCGGCTGCAGGGCCCGCAACCAACGCGAGAAGTAACGGGACGGAAAAGACGAACGCGGCAAAGGGCAACTCCGCCGACGACGCGGTGACGCGTGCAAAATTGGTCCAACGAGTGAGTCGAGCATTCCAGCATTTTGGTGCTGAGGGAGGCTCGATTCGCTTGCGATTGGCACCAGCCGAGTTGGGTAGCGTGCGAGTGGAAATGCAAATCCAAGGAGGCAAAGTGAATGCTCGCGTTGTCGCGGAAACCGAGGCAGCGAGCACAATCCTTCGCGATCATCTCGCCGATTTGCGAAATCGTCTTGAGTCTCAAGGGATGCAGGTTGAAAGCTTCGAGATCGAAACGGACGAGAATTCATTCAGTTCGTCACAGGATGCCTACGGCCAAAACGCACGTGACGCGTACCAGGAACGCTCGCAAGACGATCGGTTCGTGTCCGAGCCACGCGTCGCGAAGCTGGCTGTTTCCCGCGATGTTTCCTACTCAGTGGATCTGCATGATCCAGTTTTGTTAACCGCTGGCGTGGATGCAAAGTTTTGACAGTCCAGTTGCGTCGCGTCTCGTGTCGGATCCCTCAAAGTTGGACTCGCTTTCATCGAATACGAATCGGTACAAGCACTATCCCTAGCGAACCTGTTACCAGCCCTTTACCAGGCCACCGATCATGTCATCCATCGCGCAGACCTCCACAGCAGACTTCACCGCAGCGCAATCGAGAGGAACATCCACTAACAGCGATCCCTACAATGACTTGGGAACGGAAGGATTTTTAAAGCTGTTGATCAACGAATTGCAAAACCAAGATCCGTTGAATCCGATGGACAATGCAGCGATGGTCCAGCAAATCGGCGAAATTCGGCAAATTAGCGCGACGGATTCGTTGACCAACACCCTCGGCTCGCTATCAAACAATCAAGAGTTGGTGACTGCGAGTGGGTTGATTGGGCAAACGATCACTGGGTTGGCAACGGACTCCACAAGTGTCACTGGCAAGGTCGACCGAGTGACCGTTGAAACAAATGCGGACAACAATTTCCGAAGTGTCAAAGTTCACGTGGATGGAAAGACGATGGAAGTAAAGAATATTCGCGAAATCGTGACTGGGTAATCAGTAACTTTTCGGCTTGCCTTGACGATTGTGTCGGGGGGCTGAGAAGTGCAGTTTCCCGCACGATCGCGTCCACGCATCGCCTTTCCGGGAATTTCGCTGATGGGACTCGCATCCGCACTTACCACTGCTTTGACAGGTTTGAGTGCTGCCGAAGCACAGATCGATGTCATCGGCAACAACCTTGCTAACTCACAAACCGTGGGCTTCAAAAGTTCGCGAGTCGTATTTGCAAACCAGTTTCTACAGACTCTGTCGCTCGGTTCTGCACCAACTCCCGACAACGGTGGTAACAACCCTCGCCAAGTTGGTCTCGGCGTCCAGGTGGCCGAAATTCAGTCGAACCATAATCAAGGTACGATCGAAATTAGTAGCAGCCCGTCGGACCTAGCGATTCAAGGCGACGGCTTCTTCATTGTGCAAGGTGGAAGCGGTGAGCGTCTTTACACTCGCAATGGTATCTTCAAGCTCAATGCGGACGCGGAGCTCGTGAATTCAACCGGCCAACGATTGCTGGGTTACGGCATCGACGACCAGTTCCGTTTGCAAGAAAACTCACTCGTGCCACTGAAGGTGCCGCTTGGTACCGAGAGCGTCGCAAAAGCGACTGAGAACGTGACCTTTGAGGGCACCCTGACTCCGCTCGGTGAAACCGCGACAGTATCGCAAGTGATCGAGAGCACAATTCTTGGCGACGGAAATGTGCCCCGTCCCGATGTGAGCGGCGTCACGATTGGGGCTGGTCCGTTCTCGGACAATAGCTCGGTTACAGTGAACAATGGTGGTGCGGGATCGCTCGCGGCGGGTACCTATTCGTACAAAGTGATGCTCGTGGATGCCGCCGGGAATGAATCCGTACCAAGCGGACCCATCGTCGCGACGGTCGGTGCGAGTGGACGAATCGATTTGAGCAACCTGCCTGGAGATCCGACGAGCGGTCAGTATCCGACTGTCAATGTTTACCGAACCGCAGCGAACGGTACCAATCATTTTTTCCTAGGCGCTACGACGGCTGGAGGAACGTTCACGGACGATGGGTCGGCACCGCTCACGGCAAACCGAATTGACGAATCGTTGCTCACCGGAAATTACACCTATATGGTGACTTACTTCAAAAATGGTGAAGCGCAAAGTCGACCGAGTGTACTCATTGGTCCGCAAAGTATCGTCAACGGCCGTACGAGTCTGGCGAACTTCCCCACGCCACCCATTCCGCCGACCGACGGCGGTTTTCCGCCTTATGACGAAATTCGCGTTTATCGAAACTTGGCGGGTGACCAAAACAATTTCTATCTCGTTGATACGGTCGCTCCCGGTTCAACATTTACGGATAGCCGCTCCGATGCCGAAATTGCCGATTTGACGGTTTCGGGCAATCAGTTGCTGGATTTCAATGGTCCCACGATCAACAGCGGTACCTTGCTGACGAACGTACTCAAGCGAGAAGGTGCAATCTACAACCAGGTCTTCAAAGAAGGCACGTTGAGTTATGACGGGCGAAAAGGCGGTCGTGCACTCGGCCAGCAAGAGTTCACTGTGACCGCCACAAGCACCGTCCAAGACCTTATCGACTTTATCGAAGATGCATCGGGCATTCAAACAGTCCAGGTTGACTCACAGAATCCGATTCCTGCTTCGGAGAATCGAATCATCGGCGAAACGGGAACGCTTGTGCCAGGTGGATACATCACTAATGGGGCACTCCGATTTGTGAGCAATACGGGCGAACTCAATGCCTTGGAAATCGATTTGGCTGCATTCAAATTGACGGACGCGCTCGGCAATGTGACGACACCGAATTTGGCGTTCGGAGTGACTCAGGAAGCTGTTGGACAAAGCGCCGCGAGTGACTTCATTGTCTATGATTCACTCGGTGTGCCAATCAGCGTCCGAGTGACTGCAACACTAGAACGTACGTCGGACACGGAGACCGTGTACCGGTGGTATGGAGATAGTCCAGATAACCAAGACGCAAATGGTTCGAATATTAGCGTTGGTACGGGGCTCTTGAAGTTTGATGGTAATGGTAACTTCATCACGGCGACGAGCGATAAGATCGCAGTCAATCGAATTGGCGTTCCGAGCGTGTCGCCACTACAGTTCAATATCGACTTCTCATCGGTCTCCGGCTTGGCAACGCAAAAAGCTACGCTCGCCGCCACTCGGCAAGACGGTAGTGAGCCAGGTGTGCTGAACTCCTATGTGGTCGGCGAAGACGGCGGTATCCGAGGTGTGTTTAGCAACGGTATCACCCGAACACTTGGTCAGTTGCAACTCGCTCGATTCGCCAACCCGGTGGGTCTCGAAGCGAAAGGTCTGAACCTCTACAGCCAAGGGATCAACACAGGCTTGCCCGTTCAGGGTTCGCCGGGCGAGAACGGTATCGGAAACGTGATTGGTGGGGCCTTGGAGTTAAGCAACACGGACATCGGTAAGGATTTGATTACCCTCGTTTTGGCCAGTACTCAGTATCGTGGGAACAGTCGGGTAATCACGACGAGCCAGCAATTGCTCGACGAGCTTTTGAACCTGAGACGATAATCCTTGCTGGGACTTGGCTGTTGGGCCGCCAGTTCGCACAATGAGCGTCCGTTACTATTCCGGAAACTCATACCCAGCCCCATCGTTCCCATGGCCAAAGCTCCTAAAACCGCAATTACTCCCACTCGCCAGGAAGATTATCCGGAGTGGTTCCAGCAAGTAATTCGCGGTGCGGACCTCGCAGAAAACTCGCCCGTTCGCGGTTGCATGGTCATTAAGCCTTGGGGCTACAGTCTCTGGGAAAATATGCAGCGTGCCTTGGACGACATGTTCAAGGCGACTGGGCACCAGAACGCCTATTTTCCGCTGTTCATCCCAATGAGCTTCTTGGAAAAGGAAGCGGAGCACGTCGAGGGGTTTGCCAAAGAGTGTGCCGTGGTCACGCATCACCGGCTCGAACCCGATGGCAAGGGCGGTCTGCGTCCCGCCGGACCACTTGAAGAACCACTCATTGTGCGCCCGACGAGCGAGACAATCATCGGTGCGACGTACGCCAAATGGGTCCAGAGTTATCGTGACTTACCGATTCTCATCAACCAATGGGCCAACGTTGTTCGTTGGGAGTTGCGCACGCGTATGTTTCTGCGCACGGCTGAGTTCCTTTGGCAAGAAGGACACACGGTCCATGCCACGTCCGAGGAAGCGATGGAAGAGACCGAGCGAATAATCGGCGTCTACGCCGACTTTGCGGAGAATTGGATGGCGATGCCGGTCATCGTCGGAAGCAAGACGCCGCTCGAACGATTTCCTGGTGCGGTCGAAACGCTCTCGATCGAAGCGATGATGCAAGACCACAAGGCACTCCAAGCTGGTACCAGTCACTTCCTTGGCCAGAACTTTTCGAAGGCTCAAGAAATCAAATTCCAAGACCAAAACGGTGACATCCAGTTTGCTTGGACAACGAGTTGGGGTGTTTCAACTCGATTGATCGGCGCGCTCATCATGACGCACAGCGACGATGATGGCTTCGTCTTGCCACCGCGACTTGCTCCCATTCACGTCGTTCTCTTGCCAATCTATCGTGACGAAGAGCAACGAGGCGACGTCATCCGTTATGTCGAGGCACTTCGTGATGAATTGGCGAAACAGCACTATGCTGGAACGGCCGTTCGAGTCGAGATCGACGACCGTGATATTCGCGGTGGCGAAAAGAAATGGCACCATGTGAAACGTGGCGTTCCGATTCGAATCGAAGTCGGCCCCAAGGACATCGAGAAAGACTGTGCGTTCGTTGCCATCCGAACGGAGAGTAAAAGCGAATCAATGCCCCGGACTCAATTGATTTCGTCGATCGGAGATCTTCTCACCAAGATTCAATCTGGCCTCTACAATCGAGCGCTCGAGCTTCGCCAATCCAATACAGTCACGATCACCACCGAAGCAGAGTTCCGCAAGTTCTTTGCCACAACCACAGAGGACTCGTCCGAGATCCACGGCGGATTTGCGATGTGTCACTTCGCGGATGAAGAATCACTGCAACCGCTGCTCAAGGAGTTGAAGGTCACGATCCGCTGCATCCCGCGAGACAACAACGACACTCCCGGCACCTGCGTCGCCACCGGCGGCCCCGCCGAAAAAATGGCGATCTTCGCCAAAGCGTATTGACCAACCCGTAGGCCAGGAACTGCCCTGGCAATCCGAGCAACTCCAAAGAAACGGCCAGGACTACGGGACCACGAATTCGCTAACCGAGTAGTTCTCGACGGTTTTGGACGTAGTCCCAGACGACGAAGCGGTCGAGGTCGTTGCCGCTGGTGAAGAAGACTCGGCCGGTTGTGGATTGCGCGAGGCGATATGCAAACTTGATATCAGCTTCGCTCTGAGACCAACTCGGTACGAGGAAGATGTTGATGGTGATACCTTCCTTTTTGCACATCGCTCCCTCACGCATCGTCGCCTCTTCGGTGCGAGGGTCCGGTGGATAGAGCATGTACAGCCAATTTTGCTCAAAGTGAGCTGTGGGTAATCCATCGGTGATCAAGATGATTTGACGGTTCGGTGTATCGGTTGCCGCGAGGTTCTGGCGAGCGAGTTGCAGTGCGTGTTGGATATTGGTGAAGTGCGGATGGATTTGTGTTTCGCTGATTTCCGGATCGCTCATGTCGGCTTTGAGCCGCACCCATGGATCGTGGATGGTCACGGGCTTGGGCATCAACTCGATGACTTCGGCGGCACTGCGGATCTTTGCGAATGTGTACATCTCGATGAATCGCAGATAATCGCCGGGATACTCCGAAAGGATCAACCCCTGCAGTGCCAGCGCCATTCGCTTGACGTTCATGTACTGGCCGTCGTAACGCATCGAGCCGCTCATGTCCATTACGACGCAAGTCGCGCACTTGGGATGGTTGCGTGTTTGATGGACGACGATATCGTCACTGTGCAATCTCAGTGGTCGTTGGTTGCCTTGTCGCAAAAGCGAGTTGATGATGGTTTGTGGCAAATCCAAGTTGGCAACGCTGTCACCGAATTCATAGGGTTTGGTGCGTTGCAGCTCGACAGCACCTTCGCCGACGACGTCGCCTTCATGTCGCCCGGATCGTGAAGGAGCCAGTTGGCTAAAAATTCGCTTGAGCAAACGGCTTTGAAAGATCTTGTGAGCTTTTGGAGTGAGCCGAAACGCTCCGCCTTTCGAGTCTTGTTCGAGTCCTTGCCGTTCGGCTTGTTCTCGAAGCATGTTGTCGATTTGTTGACGCATTTCCTCGAGCTTTTGCAAGTCGCCTGGCTCAGCAAATTCGCCGAGCATGTCCATGTCGATCATGCCAATTTGAGCGGTCTTGGCGGCTTCTTCGAGTTGCTTCAGCAGCTCATCGATCTTCTCGAGTTCTTCCTTGACTTCGAGGGCTTTGGGGATCGACATCGACTCGATGCCGGTAAAGTCATAGTTGCTGGCAAGTTCCTCAATGTTGTGCTTGTCCTTCATTCGCTCCATGACGTCGAGCACGCTTGTCGCTGAATCGCTCGTGTCATCGCCAATTTCGTACCAGATGCGTTCGAGCAGATAAGGCTGCTCTTGGGCAATGGCACGCTTGTAGTGCGAGTCGAGTTTCTTGGGGACTTGGACCTGTTTGGATGACTTGCCAAGTGCTTTGCGTGCTCGCTTTCGAACCGAATCTGTTTCATAGGTGGCAAGGATCTTACGGCGGCGTTCTTCGAGCAATGCTCGTAGCATATCGAGGCTCGGTCCCAACCCAGCGATCTGGCTAGGGTCGAGCTTGATGGCACGAGCAAGTTCTTCTTCAGTCAACTCTCGGTACTTGCCGTACATCAGCGCCTGTTCGAACGCCGGCGAAACCAAGTCCGGTGGTTCTTGGTTGGGCGAAGGGAACTTCGATGGATCGTACTTT
>JBGSNA010000265.1:0-8826 GCA_041739875.1 Pirellulaceae bacterium | reverse complement strand
CCCATCGTTGCGGATCAATCGCCAAATGCGACGTGTCATGTGCTCGATCACGAGCAAGTCACTCGACGTTCCGGGTAAAGCACCACACCAAACCGGATTCTCAAAGTTCAGCTCCGGTGGATGAATCGGTTCGACGCTCACAGACTTCTTCAGCGGCACGATGGCAATCTTTCGGCCATCGTCGGCATAGCCGTCTTGGAGTGCGAACTTCAGCGTCTTCAAATACGCCATCAAATCCGCGAACTCCTCCTTCGTAATCGTCCTGTACAGATCAGCTGGCATAAACGATGTTGGCACTTCCTTGATCGCCTCGATCTGCTTTCGTTTAATCCCGTTGATTTTACCTTGCGCATCAACCAACTTGACTTCGATCTGGTTGGATCGTTCCATCCGTCCAGCGAACAGCTTCCCGTCAGTCGTCAAAATGTTGATTTGTTCGAAGCCGTGAGCGATAAACTCGCTCGGGTACAGTACTTGTCGCGCAAGTTGTTCAGACGGATACTTGTCCGCGATGCCGTCCAAATTGGGGCCGCTCTTTTCCATCCCCGTCAACAAGTGACAACTGCTACACAACGTCTTTTTGGGATCATTGAAAAGCTTTTTGCCGCGATCGGCATCGCCTTCGTGATTGATCGTGTAGTTCAGATACTCTTGACTCACATCAGCCGCTGCATCGACAAGGGAATCTTGCCCACGACAAACGTTTGCAATCAGTAATAAGGCAAGGCACACCACGATTGATGCACGCAGGAGAAGTTCGGTAGAACGAGGTCGCCGATTCATTTTTGCCACAGGCGCGTTCGGGTCGGTGGTTCGTTGTTGGCAGATCATTGTGCGTTTAATGCCTTCTTTCCAAAGGGATATGTTCTCCGGGCACTTTTTCATTTGCGAAGTCGTCAGGCGTTGATCGGCGTCCTATTCATTAGTTGGACTCGGTTACCCAGTGCAGCACCAACCCGCGCGTGTCCATCACGTCCCGTGTCTGAATTGACGCACCGGTCAGTGCTGATTGATCGCCGAGTAGATGTGCGTAGACCTTCAAGTGTGCTGGCCAGGAGCCCGTTGTGTGTGTCACGATCAAATGGTGATAGGGACCACCCAGCGTGCGACCGTGCGGATGAGACAATTCGCCCAATGCGGTCAGTTGATCCCGCAGAGGCTAAAGCGCCTTAAGGCCTTCATTAAACTGGTAACCGTTTCGATATATTCGGACTCAATCTCCGGCTTGTTGTTTGTACCGTCGTACCAAGTGATTTTGCATGCCGGCATCTTACCGCGCCGGGGAAAACCAAAGCGAATCGTTGACGCCTGTGGGTAAACGAACGGGTTCGCTTCTTGCCGTTTGACCGCCGCGATTTTTTCCGGCAAGCCGAGCTCTAGGAAACGATGACTCGTGTCGAGGATGTGAGGCCCCCAGTCGCCGAATGTGTGTGCAAGGGGCTTTTCGACATAGACATGTTTCCCGAGCGACATGGCAAGTGAGGCAATTGCAAAGTGGGAATGGTCGGCGGTGGCGATCAGCACGGCGTCGATCTCTCCGGCCACCTGATCGAACATTTTCCTGAAGTCGGTGAAACGTTTAACCGTAGGATGAGCCTTCTGTTGGCGCTGCGTATGGGCGCCGTCGAGGTCCACGTCACAAAGCGCGACGACGTTGCAAAGCCCTGTCTGGACCAGCGACTGGAGGTCCGATTCACCACGATTCCCAATGCCAACGGCGGCCAAGTTCACTCGTTCGCTCGGTGGCAAGTTGCGACTTGGTGCCGCTGCGCGGAGAGGCTTTGAATGGGATACCAGTACGGTGGAAGCCCCGAGCGTCGCGGTTGACAGAATGAATCGGCGTCGTGATCCGACCTTGGTGAATTGGTTCATAACTCTGTTTCGACGGTGAGCGGCGGGGAATAAGTGATCTAAATTGTCGTAGCTACGCCTGTCAGAGCGTGGATTTCGGCGGTCGGGCGTCGGCGGAACCGTTGCGGTGTTTAAAATGCTCAAAACCCATCTTAAACGGGGCATTCAGCTTACACTAAATGCAATGGGAGGGAGTTTGAGATCGAGCGGAAAATAATTGTTTCTCGGCTCTCCGAGCCGACGGCGTGTGGTCCGACGCAACCGGTTTGGATAGCCGAGTGACTTTGGAAATCCAGTTCCGTATATACCGCGCGCTCCTTAGTAAATGGGACGCAGTGACGTTGGCTACCGTGCGGTTCGGAATCGCCACCAATAGGCACTGTCGTTGAGGACATGAACAGGCTTTCCGCATCCGTGCTGTGTTTGCAGGGTTGGCGAGGCGGCCGGATCCATGCCGGATTTTGTGGCAAAGGCATTCCACTTCTGGATGAATTCGGTCAGCGTCGGTTTGTGAACGATCGCCAAGTCGTTAACCTCACATCGATCCTTACGCAAGCCAAACAGTTGCCAAGGACCGTCGCACAGTTGCACCGCTTTCCACTCGTCCTCGATCCATGCTCGCGAGAAACTATACCACTGGAAGATCGGAGGTCTGGCGGTGGGATTGTTTCCTTGAAAGTCAGCGCCCAATGAACAGCCGGTTGTTTCACGAATCGCTCAGTCGCCGTTTCGCGCCTGGTCGGTGCCCGAAACTTCTTCACCGGTCGGATAGGTATCGGTGATGCTTGCGGGCCAGTCGATCAAGGTGCCGTTCTCTAGCTTGATGCCATTTGGCTGACGAATGATCATCGGAGTTGCGATTCCAACTTCATGGCTGGCATTTTGGTAGTATCGAAACGGCGGGCATTTGACACGTGCCCAAGCGTTGCTCGATTGCGATGATTCCGAAGCGATTCGCATAGTTGTCCATTTAAACTCTCTCAACGTGTCTTGGGAGGATTTCTAAGTCTACTCAGTCGGCTTTGCTTTTTGGCGAACTGCCGATCGGCGTCTTAGGTTGACGGGCTTCGATTCATCCTCATCGGAAACGTTCACTTGGGGGGGCCGTTTGAGCCTTTTCCTTCCAGGTAAAAGTCATAGTATTGATTCCAAGTTTGTGCCATCGGACCGGTCGTTAATCCAGGTGGATCGAGTGTATCGGCCCAGACTTCTAACTTTCCCCGTAGTCGGTTGGCGACGTCAGGATACTTCGCCGCGAGATTGTGCTTCTCTTCGACGTCCGCATGAAGGTCATACAGATATTCGCGATTACCACCACGCAGCAACTTCCAATCGCCTTCACGAATCGCGGACTGCGCGACCCAGCGCCACATCAATGCGTCATGAGGCGCCGCCGTATTCTCGCCACTTAGAAATGGGATCAAATTGACGCCGTCCAGATCGCCGGGATTGGTTTCAAGCTTGGCAAGTGAAGCCGCCGTCGCGGCCACATCCAAAGCGCTAATCGGTTGGTCATAAACTTGGCCCGCCGGGATCGTACCTGGCCACGAGATGACGAACGGGACGTGCATGCCGCCTTCGGTCAACATGCCTTTTTCACCATTCAGTGGATCGTTCAGCGAACCGTCCCAACCGGGACCACCACCGGGGGCATCGAGCTTTTGAATCTTCAGCGGCGCGCCGTTGTCACCGATGTAGAAGATCAGCGTCTTTTCCGCCAGGTTGTGCTTCGCCAGCGTGTCGGTGATCAACCCGACGCCGTCATCCACGGCGGACAACATCGCCAGTGCTTGTCGTCTTCGCTCGGGCATCTCACCCGGAAACCGCGCAAGATACTTTTTCGGGGCGTCGAGCGGCACGTGAGGCGCCCTATAGGCCACGTACAAGAACAGTGGTTCGTCTTTGTAACGCCCGATGAGCGACGCGGCGGCCTTGCTGCAACCGTCGATGTGATACATCTCGGCGGGTACGTTGGACATCTCGCGATCCTCGCCATCGAGGGTCATGTTGGCGGCGAACGATCCACCGTTGTTTTGCGAGTAAACATGCTTGAATCCGTGATCGGTAATCTTCGGTCCAGCCCCCAGGTGCCATTTCCCGAATTGTGCCGTGATGTAGCCGGCCGCTTGAAGTCGTTCGGCGATGGTCAGCTCCGCGTCGAAACCTTCGAGAGTCCCGCCGTTCGATTCCACGCCGAATCGCGACTGAAATTTACTGCTCGTCGGAGTATTTCGCGCATAGTGTATCCAAGCGAGATGCGATGTCCGCTTCGTCACCAACGACCAACCAGTAGCGATACCGAAAAGTTGACTTACGACTTAGCCGCACTCGATTGATCGGTGCGACGTGCATGCAGGGACCGTCCGCAGGGTCGTTGCTGAGACCACGACCGTGAGGACCAAAATTCCAACTCGCACCGGAAGTAGGAGAGAAGACCGCGATCCCCTGACCAGACGAATCAAAAATCGCCAGCGCCTTGCGTGGCGGAGTTGCTTTGCCCCACGGAGGGCCGGGCTTCTGTTGTTCATCTCGCCATTTCGCGTCGCCGAGATAGCTTCGTACCGATTCGAAGTTACGAGTGAAGTAACAGGCAGGAAGCTCCTGCGGGCTGCTCGTCGCCTCACCCCAGGGATCATCTTCAGCGCGCATCGTTTCTATCTCGCACTGAACACAAACGACACCCGGCAGCTCGGGTTCAAACGTCGTCCATTGCCGCATTACGGCTTCCGCCTCCTCGTCAGGCATGTCCCAAAGCTTAGGAACGGTTTCGGAGTGCAACGTGTCTCCGTTTTTCTCAAATACGGTCACACGTGCCCATGTTCCTTCTGGGCCACCACCGCCGACACCACCGCCCTGGATCGGATTCCATGGCCAAGGACTCCATGATTTGTGTTGTCCTTCCGGCACTCGATCAAGTGGTCGGCCCGCGTAGTACGATTGCTGAATCAATCGACCGGGGTCTGCGATGTTGACCGTATTCTGTGGATAGAACTCCGACGACAGCCATGTGATCGCGCCACCTTTCTCACGATCGATACCGACCTTCACGGTCCCGTTGTCAATCGTCAGCAAGTCGGCGGCAGCGCTGAGGCTCATGCTTAGACAACAGCCGAGTATTACCAAAGTAACGGTGCGCGTCGCGATAAAGACTCGGTCCCACATCGGCAAGTTGATCTTCATTACGATTGGCTACTTGGTACGACCGGCCGGGCGACGGTTGGCCTTGATTTCTTCGTCAAAGGCATTCGCCTTCGCCCGCAAGCGGGCAACGACAGCGGCGTTTTCTTTGGCAACGTCATGCGACTCGCCGATATCCTGTTTCAGGTTGAACAGCGATCCGGCACTTTCCAATTCAGCCTTTGGTTTTCCGATCATGAGTTTCCAATCGCCTTCACGAATGGCGGCCAGTTTTCCTGAACCGCTGTAATAGAGATGCGTTTGACGCACCGCCGAAGGGTCGTCAGTTAACAACAGCGAAGTGATATCGGTGCCATCAATCTTTCGCTCGGCGCTGACTTTACCGCCGATTAGATTCGCGATGGTTGGCAATACATCGATGGTTCCGCAGATCTGATCACACGTTGTCCCCTCCGCGATACGTCCTGGCCAACGCATGACCGTCGGAACTCGAACGCCGCCCTCAAAAGTTGTCCCCTTGTTGCCTCTCAGCGGCGGTGCCGATCGCTTCGCAGGACCATTATCGGAAGTGAAGATCACCAACGTATTCTCGCTCAACTTACATCGATCGAGCGTCTCCATGATTTGTCCGACCGACCAATCAATCTCTTCGATCGTGTCGCCGATCAAACCCATCTTGCTCTTTCCCTTAAAGCCCTCCGAGGCGGCCAAGGGGAAATGCACCATCGTATGCGGCAAATACAGAAGAAACGGTTGATCTTGATTCGCCTCAATGAACCGAACTGATTCCTCGGTGTACCGCCGCGTCAGTTGCGATTGGTCGGGTTCGGTTTCAATCGTGGCCGCGCCGCGAATCAGTGGCAGCGGTGGCATGACACCATGGGCTATTGATTTTCGACCGGCCGTCATGTCATTGCTGTAAGGTAGTCCGAAGTACTCGTCAAAGCCTTGTGCCGTGGGCATGTATTCTGGCTGGTCGCCCAGGTGCCATTTCCCCACGCAGGCGGTTTTATAACCCTGTGTTTTTGCGATCTCTGCAAATGTCACTTCATCAAGATTCAGTGCGACGGGGCTACCCGGAAACAGAACACCGGGCATCGAGACTCTTGGGTTGTAGCAGCCGGTCAGCAGATTGGTCCGCGACATCGTACAAACCGGTGCCGCATAGAAACTCGTGAACTTGCGACCTATCTCGGTGAGTCGATTTAAATGGGGTGTGCGGACTTGATCGTTGCCGAACGGTTCGATATCGGCGTACCCCATATCGTCGACAAAGATGATGACGATGTTGGGATGCTGCGCCGGTGATGGCGCTGCCGCGTGGATCGCGAGAGTTGGCACGAGCCATAGCAAGACAATGGCTAGGGCAGATGCAATTTTAACGTTCATGTTTATATCCTAATGGATCCATATAAAAAGAATAGTTGGGCCTGGGGACACAGCACTTTGTCGTGGGGCGGGCAAACCACCTGGGAAAGTTGAGTGTCCCCATTGCGTCCCCATTGCGTTCCCCACATTGCGTTCCCCACATCGCCGCAGGCCCCGGGTGGGCACCCAGGCTGCCAAGTTCAAACTCGTGGAAGACGAAACCGGATGGACGCGGAATGCGCAGCACCCGGGCACGATGCTGATCCCCCGCAAGCAGAATCACACGGCCGATCCTTCGTTGCTCAATGAGGTCCAGCAGACGCTCCCGCCCCTCCGGGTCCCATTTCCCCCACGAATCCTTGCCGTTCGATATGTCGTCGCTCCACATTGTGCCGCTGGAGAGAATGATAAACGGACCGGTGCAGGCGGCCAGTTGGTCAACCAGCCAGTTCATCTGACCCTTGCCAAGGAATGCATCGGATTTGCCTTCTGAAGTGCGGAAGAAACGCGTGTCCAGCATGATCAGATCACATGGGCCGATGCGCGTGCGAAAAAAAATGCCCCGACCCCTAATCCTCAAAACCGCTGGATGGATTGTTCCAGGATTGCTGACATACCGACCGCACGCCGCTCGGTTGGCCTCGGTGGCTCCTGGCGGAACACCGGATTTGTCGTTGTAAAAATAATCGTGAACATCCCACGTTGCGTAAACGGGAACCGATGCGACGAGTTCCCGCCACGCAGGCGAAAGGTCGCGCAACAGATAATCCGAGCGTGGCAAACCAACATCAGCATCACGGTCATCAACGGCACTGTCACCTATCAGCAGCATTGCGGCGTTCCCGCGCTTTCGGATCCGCTCCAAAAGTGGCCTATTCCACAAGCCCGACTTGTGGAAATCGGCCCCGAAAGCAATCTTCGTCCGAGTCGGATCCGTCGAGTTGGAAGCTGGCGTAATGCGGGCGTCGGCAGGCATGGGGATCGGCTTGCCATCGATCAGCACCCGGTAGGCGTAGCTCATACCCGACTTCAGCCCGGACACTGTCACAACGGCGGTGAGATCGCTGTCCGGTGTGCTTGCCGTGGGTCCGAAACTGCGTTCCCCGTCTGACGTCTGCACCAGCACGGTAACCTGGGCCGGTTTTAATGTCCGCAGCCAGACGCGTGCGCCATCGTCTGACAAGGCACCCAGCATTGGCCCGCCCAGATGCGTGATCCCCAGCTTTTCGGCAGACTGCCGGACTTCCGGCCGATCCGCAAACCGAGCCTTCGGATTGTCTCGGAAGACTTTGCGGGCAACGGAGAAAAACTCCTGCACCGTTGCAGGCTGAGGTGCTCGATTGAGGAACGCAGTGTCGATTTCAGCGGTTCCCTTGTGCGCCAGGTTCAGGTCCTTGCTGAAGGCTTTTGTTTCCTTAGCCATAGCGGTCGGGCTCAGCAAAGTGATGACCATAAGCAATAGTATGGATGAATTCATAGACTTGTCTTTCTCTAATTGGGTCTGACCCTTTCCAAACGACAAGAGTTAACCGTATATCGAACAGTTTTCCAAAGGGTCAGCCCCGAACATTGCCGCATAGATTGGGATTGCATGGCAGTTGATTCTTCATGAGTCTGCTCTCTCCCAACGACGACGAATGGTGTCGATCAATACTGCGATGATGATGACAACGCCGGTGATGATTTGTTTGTTTGCGTCTTCGACCGACATGCGGCTGAGTCCTGTTTGCAGAACTGCAATCACCAGCACACCCAGGAATGTGCTGATCGCGTTTCCGCGTCCGCCCATCAAGCTGGTGCCGCCGATCACGCACGCCGCGATTGCCGATAGCTCGATACCAATTCCCGCTCCCGGATCGGCGGCTTCCATTAGCGACACTGGCGCCAGCCCTGCCAGGCCACACAAAAGTCCGCTGATGATGAACACACCGATCGCGTAAGGGCTCGTTCGGATCCCCGACATGCGTACGGCCTCGGCGTTGGTTCCAATCGCAATGCAGTAGCGCCCAAACACAGTGCTCGTTAGCAGAAACTGTACCGCGAACACGGCAACGATGGCCATCAGGAATGCTGGCGAGAGTCCGATGCCGCCCACGGGTTCGCTGATCACAGCAACGCCGGATCCGATCGTCAACGTGTTGGAATCGAGTAGTCGACGCGTCGCACCGCGAGCGATTTCCAGCATCCCAAGTGAAACGATGAAGGATGGAATGCGAAAGCCAATCGAGATCGCTCCGGTGATCCAACCACAACCCGCAGCCGTTAACAAACTGGCCGCCATTGCTGGCCACAACGACCAGTCATGCCGAGCCATCAATACTCCAAGCATGGCTCCCGACAATGCCATTACGCTGCCAACGGACAAGTCAATTTGTCCGATCACCAATACCAGCGTCATCCCAATCGCCAGCAATGTCAGTTCGGGGATTTGATTTGCAATCAACCTCGCCGTGCCGATCTGAAAGAAAC
>JBGSNA010000246.1:0-3149 GCA_041739875.1 Pirellulaceae bacterium | reverse complement strand
ATCGAGGGTCACGGCGTAATGGACGAATCCTACCTGACCGGTGAGCCGTTCCAGATCACGAAGACCTCCGGTTCCATGGTGATCTCGGGAGCGATTAACGGTGAATCGGCGTTGACGATTCGCACGACTCAGCGAGCTGCCGATTCACGCTACGCAAAAATCATGAAGGTGATGCAAGAGTCCGAGAGCAAGCGCCCGCAGCTGCAGCGACTCGGAGATCAACTGGGTGCGTTTTATACGCCAGTGGCACTGGTCGTTGCCATCGCCGCGTGGGCAATCAGCGGTGATTCTCTCCGCTTTCTCGCGGTATTGGTGATCGCGACTCCGTGTCCATTGCTGCTGGCGATCCCGATTGCCATCATCGGTTCAATCTCGCTCTGTGCCCGCCGAGCCATCATCGTGAAGAGTCCGGTGGTGCTGGAACAGATCGCTGGATGTCGCACCGCAATTTTCGACAAGACCGGTACGCTCACCTATGGTGAACCGAAACTGACCGAACAGATTATCGCGTCGAGCTTCAAACAAAAAGAAGTCCTCACGCTCGTTGCAAGTCTTGAACGCTATTCAAAGCATCCGCTCGCTGGTGCCATTCTTGACGCGGCAAAGGCCGAAGGCATTCACTTGCCTGAAGCCTCTGACGTGGGCGAGCGACCTGGACAGGGACTGGTGGGAACTGTCTCCGGCCGTACCGTTCAGATCACCAGCCGCAACAAACTGCTCGCACAAAATGTCGACGGTGCCGATCAGCTTCCTGGCGTTGCCGGAGGCCTCGAATGCGTCGTAGTGATCGACGGTAACTATGCCGCAGCGTTTCGATTTCGGGACGCCCCGCGAGCGGAAAGTCTCTCTTTCGTCAAGCATCTCGGACCGAAGCACGCCTTCAATCGCGTGATGCTTGTCTCTGGAGATCGCGAGTCAGAAGTTCGCTACCTTGCCGAACAAGTTGGGATCACCGAGGTATTCGCGGAGCAGAGCCCAGAACAAAAGCTCGCTCTTGTTCGCGACGAAACATCGAAAGCGAAAACATTGTATGTCGGCGATGGTATCAACGATGCACCCGCGATGATGGCCGCCACAGTGGGCATGTCGATCGGCCAAAACAGTGATGTGACCGCGGAAGCAGCAGGCGTCGTCGTCATGGACAACTCGCTCCAGAAGGTCGACGAGTTCATGCACATCAGCCGCCGGATGCGAACGATTGCTTTGCAAAGTGCCGTCGGCGGGATGGCATTGAGCATGATCGGCATGGGATTCGCTGCAGCTGGGTATCTGAGTCCGGTAATGGGTTCGATCACACAAGAGGTGATTGATGTATTGGCGGTTTTGAATGCTTTACGAGCCGCTTTTCCACCCAAGGTGATGCATGATCTCTAAGTTTCGTCCCGGCGATCCGACAAACAGTCAAGCGACAGACTCTTGTAACGAGGTAAGTCGATGATTGACTTTCAATTGCAGCGATTGGGAATGTTGATGGAGCCCGAAGAGGGCAATCCACAGGAAATGGAAGGCGTGCTGAATCCAGCAGTCACTCGCGGCCCGGATGGCGAGCTTTATCTGTTTCCAAGACTCGTCGCGGAAGGCAACTATTCACGCATCGGTATCGCAAGAGTGAAGTTCAACGAGGCTGGCGACCCATGCGGAGTTGAACGTCTGGGAATTGCGCTAGAACCCGAAGCTGAATACGAATGCGTGCCTCACGGTGCTGGCGGTTGCGAAGACGCTCGCGTCACGTTTGTCGAGCCGTTGCAAAAGTATGTCATGACATACACGGCGCTTTCGCCGATCGGACCACGAATCGCGTTGGCCGTCTCCGACGACTTGTTTCATTGGACACGTTTGGGGTTAGCAACCTTCGAGCCTTACCACGGTATCGACTTCGCCCATGTGGACAACAAGGACGCAATCGTATTCCCGCTCGCGGTTCCCAATCACGCTGGGAAATTGCAACTTGGCATGCTCCATCGCCCACTCTTTCCTGGCAGTCGCCCTGAAGAGAAAGCGTGTGACGAATCGTCATATGTCGTCGATCTCGACCATGAAAGCATCTGGATTTCCTATTGCCCGCTCTCACCCGGGCCACGGGAACCGCAACCCATCGGACTTTTCAATTCGCATCATCGGCTAGCGACGCCAGTGTCACCGTGGGAGATGCTCAAAATTGGTGGTGGTACTCCACCGATACTCTGTCGTCACGGTTGGCTGGTTGTTTATCACGGCGTTTGCGAATTAACCGAACCGGGCGACGGCGACCATCGTCTGCGGTATTCGGCCGGCGTGATGGTGTTATCGAAAGAGCACCCTCGAACGATACTCTACCGTTCGACGGACGCTGTGTTGACGCCGATGCTAAGTGAAGAACGCCACGGAATTGTGCCCAACGTCGTGTTCCCGACTGGGATTGACCGACGTGATGACCTCGGCACCCCTGACCGTTTCGATGTCTATTACGGCATGGCCGACAGCCGCATTGGTGTGGCCCGATTGAATGTGCCGGTGAATCTGCCTTTGGGAGCACCCGCAGATAGCGAAATTAACGACGCGTTTTTGCAACCATGAAAAATCAAAACGAAGTGAGCAATCATGGCGTTGTGACATCAATACGCGGGAGCGTCGTGGATGCACGGTTCAGCGACAACTTGCCGCCGATCTATTCGCTACTGCGCACGGGTACCGGAGCCGACATCGCGATCGAAGTGCTGATGCAACTCGACGAATTTCACGTTCGCTGCATATCGCTTAACCCCACGCAAGGACTCGCGCTAGGCATGCCCGTGATTGACACGGGTGGTCCCTTGAAAGCGCCTGTCGGTAAGGGCACCGTTTCCCGCATGTTCGACGTTTTTGGAAAGGCCATCGACCGTAAACCAGAACCCACCAATGTTGAATGGAGAACGATTCATCGCGAACCACCGCCACTTTCCAGTCGGTCGACGAAGTCGCAAGTTTTTGAAACTGGGATCAAACTCATCGACGTGCTGGTACCGCTCGAGCGAGGCGGTAAAGCGGGATTGTTTGGCGGCGCGGGCGTTGGCAAGACAGTGTTGCTGGCCGAAATCATTCACAACATGGTTTCGCGTCAAAAGGGGATCAGCATCTTCTGCGGCATCGGCGAACGCTGTCGTGAGGGCGAAGAGCTGTACCACGAGATG
>JBGSNA010000235.1:0-10740 GCA_041739875.1 Pirellulaceae bacterium | reverse complement strand
CAGATGCTAACTTTCGCGCTGGTTTTCCGGTGACCCAAGTACGCCAAAGCGTCACCACCCCCACTCGCGCCCATAGCTCAGCTGGATAGAGCAACGGACTTCTAATCCGTAGGTCGTAGGTTCGAATCCTACTGGGCGTGCATCTTTTTTGGCGCGGGTACGCCCGAGGGTACGCCCGGCAGGCTATCATTCGGGCGTACTGAAGCAAAAATGCCCTCGCGACGCGCTAACGTCCGAGGGCTGATCACCACGCTGTAAGGAGCAGTGATGACCGCACCGATTGTATCCTCGCGCACTCGCGCGCCAAAGGCTAAGCCCGCCAAGCCTCGCAAAGATTATCCGCTCTACCCGCATGGCTCCGGCCAGTGGGCAAAAAAGGTAAATGGGACCACACACTATTTCGGTGCGTGGGACGATCACATCGCAGCCGAAACGCGGTGGCTGCAAGAGTGTGAAGCTTTGATCAACGGCGTCGATCCGAATGAGTATCGCAAGGGCGAGTCAGTAGGGTGGCTTGTCGATGCGTTCATTGAGGCGAAACGCAAGCAGCGCGACCGTGGAGAAATGACAACCCGCAATCTCCGAGATTACGAGAAAGCGACCGAGTATGTCATCGAGCATTTTGGAAGGTCCCGTTCGCTCGTGTCACTTCGTGTAAGCGACTTTAACGCGTATCGGCAGTCGCTCCCCGAGACATGGGGACCGACCACGGTGAACAGTCACTTGACCCGCGTTCGCGTGCTTTGGAAGTGGGCGAACGACAACGAAGTTATCGAAGGCCAAATTAACTATGGACCGGGGCTCAAGCGAGTCGCTAAAGACAAGGTTCGCAAGTCGATCGCGGGAAAGCCGACCAAGGAATTCAGCGCCCAAGAAGTTCACAAGCTACTTGCGTCCGCTTCGGTCCAACTCCGAGCTGCAATCATGCTAGGACTCAATTGCGGGTACGGAATCGCGGATTGTGGGTTACTCGCAAAAGACATGATCGACTGGAAGCGACATTGTCTGAACCAGCACCGAAATAAGACCGGTATCCCAAGGGAGGCGTGGTTGTGGCCGGAAACAATTGCCGCGCTGAAGGAAGCAATCGACGTACGACCGAGCACGAAAAACGAACAGCTCGACAAGCTCGTTTTTTTGACCAAGCAGCGCCGACCGTGGTATGAGGATGGATCGACTTCACATCCGTTATCGATGGCGTTTCGCAAACTCAAAATGGAGGTGAAGTGTGACCAAAAAGGCGTAGGGTTCTATTCACTCCGGCACACGTTCGAGACGGTCGCGGGCAATTCTGGTGACCAGATTGCCGTCGATTTTGTGATGGGACACGTCGACGACAGTATCCGAGCGAACTACCGGCACGGGATCGACCCGAAGCGAATCAAAAAGGTCTGCGAACACGTTCGGAAGTGGTTTATCGCGGGCAAGCCCAAGCCAAAGAAAAAGAGTGGTTGACATCGATATAAGAATCGCAACAATGCTATCACCTTGTGACCACCCCGCATAACATTCGACCTTGCGGGGCAGGTGAGTCAGGCGGCGCGATGGTCGCGTCGTGGCGATAACTACTTCGTCAGTCGGCAATGCCGATCCAGCTGGGCAGGCAGCACCAAATCCACGTGGATGAAGGTGCGTACCTACCATGCCCAAGTCTGTCTCACAATCTCTCCCTGCCCCACCACTTCGACATAGCGCCGCCGGCGCCGCGAAGCTATTGGGGTGCTCTTCCGATCATGTCGGCACTCTGATCGAAATTGGCGAACTCGAGGCCGCAAATATCGGCCTCGGAACCAAGCGCGCGAGATACTCAATCTCGCAAGACGCTATCGATGCGTTTCTGGGTCGTCGCATCGTTAAGCCCAAACCCGTCCGCACCACCAAGAAACGAAGAACGCCAGCAAGTCGTTAAGACTCACTGGCGTTTTTTCGTTGGTCGCTGCGCGTTCGGGACGACATTCGATTGCGCAACGGACATAGCATGAACGAGCATAAATATAATGAAACTAGGGACTACGTCACACCCCAAGTTCCGCCGATTGATGAAGATGCTGGGCCAAACTCAGTATGCGACAGTCG
The DNA here is from genome assembly GCA_041739875.1 of Pirellulaceae bacterium. GTDB lineage: Bacteria > Planctomycetota > Planctomycetia > Pirellulales > Pirellulaceae > JBBSJZ01. Next base: position 8,664 of record JBGSNA010000235.1, on the reverse strand, counting down.
GCGTCTTGGAGTCGCTTTGGGCGATGGCTGCCCAATTCACCGATGATGGTGATCTATCTCGATTTGAGCCCGATGACATCGCCAGCTACATCGACTGGGAAGGTGATGCCCAAGAACTAATCGACGCACTCGTGAAGTGTCGTTGGTTGGACAAAACGCATGACGGATTGGTCGTACACGATTGGGCCGACCACATGCCGTACTTCATCACCGAACGGATCAAAAAACGCAATCAGCGATCCACAAAGAGCAAGCCTGTCCCCGGACAGTCCCGGGACATTCCAGGGACATCACAAGAATGTTTGGGGAATTCTGACCTAGCCCAGCCTAGCGCAGAAGAGTCTAGCCCAGCCAAGTCGAGTGGAGGGAGAAACGCGCGCGCTCAAAATTCATACAGGTTGGCTCGAGACATTCCTGCGGATGACTTCCATACCGAGTGGCTGCAATGGTGCAACTACGTACTAGCGAACACTGGCAAGGAGCTGGACGCGGTCACCGGTGAAATCGAGATCATGCGTCTCACCGGCCTCGGCATCGAAAAAGCGAAACGAGACATCGTGTTCTCGATACGCAAACAAGCAAAATCACTGCTCGATAGCGACAACGACTACGAGCGAAATGGAGTACGAAGTTCAAACTCAAAGGAAGGTAAGAGGGTATTAGCATGACCGATAGCGAATACGCAGAATGCATCCAACCGCTGTTCGACGCGTTTCCCAGCCTCGCCGACTTCTACGAGCGGAAACGCTCAACGATCCGTGCATATTGGGTCAAGACGCTCGCGTACGTCGACAAGGCAGACGCCGACATCGTCGTGGAAAGATTCGTGACGGGTGAGCGTGATATGCCACCCAACTACGAATACGACCGCATGGCGATCGTCGTGAAGCGAGAGGCTAACGAGATCCGTAGCAAGCGAAATGCCGCGTCACGGATGGATAAATACCTTTATGAAAAAGATCCCAACAAATGCACCGACAAGGACAGCCGGTTCTTCCCAGCTATGCGTGAGATAATCCGCGTTGGCGATATGAGACAAAAATTTGGGGCGAGTCGGCAGCTGGTCAAGCACTTCAACGCGCAAGTCGAAGACTGGTACTGGGGAACGCGGCAAGAGTTGCCCGAATCGATGCGGCAACCCTATGAGGTGCTGAAGAAGAGGTTCGACGATTCGGTCGGCGTCGGTTCCGTTTTAGGCATCGCGCTAAATCTAGCTAGTTCGTCGAATTCGCTCTCGGAGGCACGATCATGATCTTCCCAGAAAGCGTCATCGAAGCGATCGGATTGAGTGAATGCAACCGCCGCCGATTCTCGCTGTGGTGCGAGTACATGCTTGGCATCGAGTATAAGACCGCATACTTGATGGTGCGCATTAGCGAAGGTGATGACCAAGTTCTGCACGCGAAATCATGGGATGCGTTCTACCAGTGGGCTCAATGGGAATGCGATCACATCAAGTGGTGACTATCGCGCTAGATATGGCACGTTCGCCGAATTCGTCAATTGCTGTTTCGCAATCGTCGGCAATGATCACGACATGAGAGAAAAGCCCACACGAACGTTTTACCTGTCGCGCTTAAGTCAGCGCGAGCTCGAGACGTTGCTCAAGTTGCTAACCGGCATCGTCGGCCAATCAATAGAGCGAGGCGAAGAGGATCCGTTGGGCCAATTCCTGTTCGACGAAGTTGAGCGGGAATTTGCCCGGCGGACTCACACCGATCCACCGGCCGACATCGACCCGATCATCATGCCGGTATGGAGTGGCCGACGTCTCGCGTTAGCACTGAAGCGAGCGACGATCCTAAGTTACATCGGACTGCCCGAGGGTATCGCGTCGCTGTGTGACTGGTGTGTTTCGTTGCTCACAGCCAGGGCCGGCAACCAACTAACCACATTGGATGAAAACTATGTTGAAGCCACTAAGCGCAGCTGATATTGCCAAACTGATCGGGGTGCACCCTGAGACGATTCGCAATTGGGCCGCAAATGGACAATTCCCAAAACCAGTTCGATACAACCGCCGTTGCTTCCGTTGGAACGCGGCCGTTGTGCAAGCGTGGATCGAAGCCAAACAGGCCGACCAGCAACCAACCAAGTAACACACGACTACCCCGGAGTGGCGCCGGACAATCTACCCCATTCCCGCTAGGAAAAAAAACAATGGATCTATTTCCGATTCGCGACTTACGCTCAAAAACCGCTCGTGGACTCAAGGAATCTCGCTCCGAAATCACGGCCGAAATCGAAGCACTGGAAGGCAAGAAAAACCTTTCCAGCACCGAAGAAAGAGGCCTGGACAATTTGCGTGAGAGTCTCGACTTTTGCTCCGAGCGACTCGCAAAAGTAGGTGACGGAAACCTAGTGTTTTCGTCGGACGATTCAAACCCGCTTCGCAACCCCGGCGGGATCCAAGTTGCCGACGAGCAAACTAGCGACAAGTTCACCACCTTTACCACGTGCGCCGGCCAGAAGTGTTACGGTGTTTCGGGCAAGCAGCGATTCGTGGACCTTCCTACGTATAAGCGACGCGACGCAGGAGAATTCGGTCGCTTGCTCTGCGCTCACGCTACGGGCCGACACGATGGCGTAGCACCTGAGGCTCTCGCCGCGCTAAGCACAGCCGGTGACGCTGGCACTCTTCAGAGAGAGGGCTATTGGAATCCAGTTCTTGACATCGCACTCAATCAAATTGCGCTGTCTCGATCTGGTATGTTCACGATCGACGCGCCGTACGGAAACATTCACATCGCGAAGGTCGCCAGCCACCCGGTGATGACGACCAAACTCGAAAACGAATCGTTCGCGGAATCGGACGTCACGTTCTCTGGGATCTATCTGGCGAGCAAGTTCATCGGATGCAAAATTACTTGTCCGTTGGAAATGTTCCGCGCTCCGAACACGGAAGCAATGCTACCCCAGATATTTGGGCGTGCTATCGCCATTGGCGTCGACCAAGCGGGATTAAGCTCAATCCCAGAGCCAACAAAGCCAGGCGGCCTTTTCAGTTTTGACGGCATCCAGAACACGGACTACACGCAAACCGACATAAGTTGGTCGCGATTGAACGCGGCCTACTTGGAAGTTCGGAAACGTAACTACATGCCGACTTACGCCCTTATGGACGTCCAGCAGGAAAACGTCCTAGGCAATCAAGAAACCGCTAACGGTGAGTGGAAGGGTGCACCGCCAGCACTCAGAGACCTTGGACTCATCGGCACTCAGCAGATGGCGTCCGATCGATTCGTAGTGGGCGACTTCTCGCAATTCGCGCAAGTGTTGACCGACCGAATCACCATCAAGTGGAGCGATGAAGCTGGTGAGGCTTTCGAGCGTCATCAACGAGTTTACAAGGTCTACTGGGCGGGCAACTTCGCTTCGCTCCAAGACGACGCGTTCCAGTTCGGCACCTTGGGTGTCGTCTAACCGTATTTCAGCGTGGCTTGTCGTCACGTGGCCGGCGCTCGTACTGGGCGGGCGCCGGCCAACCGTTTTTCTAATCACGGATGTTGAGTCATGCCTAGCGTAAATATCAGCAATTTGAATATCCGCGTTGGCGCGGACGTCAGCGAGCTGTCGACCGCGACGAAGCAGGCGAACAGAATCGTCCGACAGATGGCCGACGAGACTCGCACATCCACCGAGCGCATGACGTCGCTGTTTACCGGTGCTTTCGCTGCTCTTGGCGCTTTCAAAGCGATCGACATCGGTAAGGACTTTATATTCGATTCGATCGCTGAAGCCTCAGATGTCGAGACGTTCCGGGTCCAACTCGAGATACTTCTCAAGAGCGTCGAGAAGGCCAATAGCCTCTTCGCAGACTTGTCCTCGTTCGGGCTCGCGACGCCGTTCGAATCGCCCGAGCTGCAACAAGCAACCAAGCAGCTACTCGCATACGGGTTCACAGGCGAGCAAGTTTTGCCCGTGCTCAAGTCAATCGGTGACGTCGCAGCCGGTACCGGTGCATCGATCAATGACCTAGCCGAGATTTTGGGGCGGGCTCGTTCTGAAAATCGGTTTATGTCGGAAGACCTGAACCGCTTGACCGATCGAGCTATTCCGATTATCAGCACCCTTGCCCGCCAGCTTGGCCTCGCTGAGGGTGAAATTCGCAAGATGGCGTCGGAAGGTAAAATCGGGTTCGCGGAAGTTGCTCGAGCGTTCGCTGACATGACGTCAGCCGGGGGCGACTTCGAAAATATGATGCTGCGAATGTCGCAGACCACCGAAGGCAAGTTGAGCACGCTAAACGACGACTTTCGCGCTCTCAAGATCGAAGTGGGCGAAGGGCTGTTGCCCGCGATGAATGACCTACAGGACGTCGTTTCGCAATTGCTGACGGGCGGTCGAGACATCCCGATTCGCGATGGTGTTCGCGAGCTAGCTGAGACGGTTACCGACGCGGCATCAGGAATCGCCGGGGCTTTCCAGTTCGTGTCGTCTGGTTTTTTGGTGGCTGAGTTGGCCGCGCTGCGAACAGGTGAAGCTGTTGACGTAGTATTCGGCAGCGACCAACAGCAATCATTCAAGACCGGCGCCGACGAAATCAAGAAGCGACTTGATGACCTGCAGCGCAGCGCGACGCAGTTAATGGGCATAACGCCGCCCGATGCGAAAATGGGCGTCACTGTCACACCGCCCCAGTTCGCCGGCATCGAGACGATTCTCGACGACACCGCGAAGCAAGCGGACGAAGCCGCAGCAGCAATCGCGAAACTAACCGAAGAGTCAAAGAAGTTTGCGGACTCCATCCGGCGCGAGTACCAAGACCCGATCGACGCGTTCCGCGAATCTGTCGAGAAGATTGCAAAGGCTCAAAAGTTCGGAGGGATCGAGGAGCCAACCGCGCTAGCAGCGATCCAGGGCGAAACAGACAAGTTGGTCGCATCGTTGACCGAGGCGAAAAACGCGATGCGCGAGCTGACGAATCCAAGCATCGAAAAGGGATCACAGGCCGACATTGGCGCCCGATTCAATGCACGCTTCCAAGCCCCGCAAATCGACGCCAAGCAGCTACGTGCACAACTAGCAGCGATCGTACGGGATGCGCGTTTCGCGGTCGCTCTCGGAGCTGTTGGCGGTGACGGTGCGACGGCCGGAGAGATATCTAAGTTCGATAATCCGCTGGGCAACTTGCCTACGCCGTTTCGATCACGACCGGACGCCGAGCAAGCAAACGAGCTCAAACAAATGATCAAGGCGCAAGAGAAGCAAATCCAACAGGCCGAGCGACTAGCACAGGCTGACCGTGCGATTCTTCGAACTATCGCGACAAACACGGCCAAGAACGCAAACCCGATCACGGTGAAGGAATTTTCGGCATGAGGTCACTACATTCTTATTTGGCGGAGCCATGGGCGATATTGCCCGATGCGATCAATTCCATCATCGATGAGGCCCGCGCTGACATCATGCCGGGTGCAATCGTACGCACTCCACCAGCAATCCAGGCAAGCTTTTACTCGCTCGATGGTGAACCGTTTGGCGCTCAAAAGCCCAAAGCGAGTAGCGATGGTGTCGTGGCAATTGTTCCGCTAAGTGGATCGCTGACGCGTCACGGATACAGTGGGATGTTCAGCAGCGCCGCTGGTATGGCTGACGTCGAGCGTCTCGTTAAGCGACTCGACAACGATCGATCGATAGCCGGTATTGTGCTCGCTGTTGATTCGCCAGGCGGTACCGTGGCCGGAACGCCAGAGCTAGCCAGCACCCTATACGAGATCCGAAGAAGAGGCCGCACAGCCACCGCGACGATTGCAGACACGTTGATGGCGAGCGCGGCCGTGTATGTCGGAACGGCTACCGATTACGTCGCGTCGATTGGGTCAGGCACCGTAGGTAGCATTGGTGTCATCTCGATGTACAGCGATTACAGCAGGGCACTCGATAAAGCAGGCATCGACGTATCGGTGACCAGAGCACCCAACAGCAAGGCAAGGTTCACGGGCGTTGAACCGATGACCGACTCGATGCGACAGTTCACCGAGCAACGAATCAAGAAGATGTACAACGAGTTCGTCGAAGACGTATCAAAGCATCGAGGCGTAAGCATCCAACACGTTCAAAAGCGGTTCGGGGCTGGCGAAGTAATGGACGCGCAAGATGCGGCTGACGTTGGATTGATCGATGCAGTCGATACGATCGAGGGTGTTATCTCGAAGCTGCGAAGCACGAACAAACGCAAGGCGGTATGAGATTAGTTCGCAACTACAGTCGCGACTAATTGGAGCGAGAGTTGGCAGGAATTAGTTCGTACTATAGTCGCAACTAATTTGCGTGATCGTTGGCAGAGATTAGTTCGCACTATAGTGGCGACTAATTTGCGAGTGGGAGGGGGGATCGAGAATCTAGCGATGCGATCGCTAAGGACCGCTTAGCCTCATTCGCTCGAAAAAAACCATATTTGGAAAAAAATAGGGGCGATTTTTTTCCCTGGAAAATGCCGTCCGAAAATGTCCCCAATCGTCAGAAATCACGAGGAATCGAAACGTTTTTTCCGGCATCATTCGCAAGCATATTTGATTGAATTTGAACGCGTACAAACAGGTGCACCGGAGGGACTTGCGGCGGTTCTCGGAAGTTGTTTCGATGGGTTTTTCAACTTCCCGACACGCTGATAGTGAGAGAAAGCATGTACTGGCTAATGATTCAGACCGCCCGCGAACTAGAACAAAACATTCCCGACGATTACACCGACAACGAGCGACGACGCGTCAAGAGGATTGCCAAGAAGATTCGCAAAGTAGCATCGAGACTCTACGACGAATCGCTGATAGCAAACGAGCCAAAACATGATGCGCCTCACTACATTCATCGACCAGCGTTCGCTCAACAAGACGCTTAAAAAGCTCGCTGACGTTCCCGGTAGTGTCGGCCGCAAAGCTCTCCGCAAGGGAGTGTTCAAAGCCGGATCCGATACGCTCAAGGCTGCAAAGAGCGCAGCCCCCAAAGGTCGCACCGGCGCATTCCGCCGGTCGCTGGCCCGCAAGGACATCCGCAGGGCTGACCGTGGCTACTACGCTTCTCTCGTTGGGCAAAACGTCCGACGCGTAGCGACCGATAAGCAAATCGCGTCCGCAAAAAAGAAGTCTGGACGACTCAGCGGTGGATTGTCGGGCGCCGGGCTCTACCCGCCGATTCACCTCGTCGAGTCTCGAGTACGTCGACACAAGATCCGCAGCAGCGGGAAACCTCTCGCGTGGAATCGTGGGCGTGGTGGCGCGTTGCTTCCTGGGATTCGACGCGCCCAAGTCGTTAAACATCCAGGCCACCGTGGCACCGGGTTTCTAAACAAAGTTGAACGCGCCGGACGATCACAGCGCCTTCGAACAATCAAAAATGAGATCGAAGCCGAATTAAGGAAGTTACGCGGATGACATTTTCACACCGTTGGAAATCGGGACTTAATACCGTTGGCGCCACCACCGAAGGTTATGACGGGTCAGCCGAGCTATGGGTTGAGTCAGACGACCCGCAAGATACCGGGCTGGGCGTTCTCAAGTATCTGATCGCTCAGGGGTTCACGTACGGGCGACGTTACGACGTCGGCAATGACACTGACAACAACATCATTCTTAATCAGATCGATCCGCCCCAACTCGCGTCGGGATCCGCGGTACTCTGGCAGGTAACTTTACACTATCGACTCGCGACGCCCGGACTACTCGATAGCGATGGACAGCCCGCGACGATCATCAACCGCATTCCCGACATCTCGACCAGCAACGTCACACGATTGAAGACGATAGAGCGTGGAATTTATTTGGGCGGTTTGCTGACCGATTGGCCGGTAGGCGTCGAAAGAGCGATAACGAATTCTGCCGGCGTACCGTTCAGCCCAGCGATAGAAGTTGAGTTGCACAACCGTCTCATTCGCATCTCGCGCAATGTGGCGATGGTCAACATGAACAAATCCGCGTTCCCCGAAAAATGGATCAACAAGGAGAACGTGATCGTCAGCAATCGAAAAACAACTATTCCGATACTCGCATTCACGATGAAGTTTGCGGGATGGTCGACGGAGCCCGCTTTTGAGGAAGGCATAGACTTCGTACGCGTCACATTCGAAGGGGAGGTGAACGACGACACGTGGCGGCGCAATCTGTTGGACAAGGGTTTGCTTGTGGAAGCATGCGACCGACCCGACGGCCGGGGCGGGGTTCAGGCGTCTTACGACATGAAGCCCGGCGCCAGCACCAAACGCGTCGCAAAGGATCCCGAGGGGACACCATTGACCGAACCGCCGATGCTCGACGGAAAAGGTAATATGGTCGACTGCGCCGAGGCGTTTTTCTACGGCAAGTGGAAGACGTATGATGAGATCGACATCCGCACGCTTCCGTTCTTCCAGGGATTCGCAACGTGACCGATAAGCCGGACCAGCAGCACCCGCAGCCCAGCGGGATAAAATGCGACCAGTGTGGATCGTATTCGCTTATGGTCTGGCGCACGCGAAGGCATTGGAAATCCATTCGACGCGAGCGCCGGTGTCATGAGTGTGGACACCACACGGTGACGGTCGAGCGGTCGCTGTCGCACCCGCTGGCAAGATAGGAAAGCAATTCGGGTACGCCCCGGTACGCCCGCATTTGGTTTTTATGATTTTTCTATCCGTTCTGTCGGATAACGAAACCGCACGATTCGCGGGGAATTTGACGTTTTCCCAAT
>JBGSNA010000225.1:0-119590 GCA_041739875.1 Pirellulaceae bacterium | reverse complement strand
CGTCGAGCCTACCAAATCGGTCAGAAACTCAGTGAAGCAATGAAATCTGAATTGAAAATCATCTACGATGAAGCATTGCCAAAATGGAACTACACAACCAGCCTATGAAGTCACCATTTATTGTTCACGCGATGCTAACCTTCGTTTTGTCAGGAAATCGATGCGTTGGCTTCCGGAAAACGCTGTTGAACTGGGGCTGAAGTGCTCGAGCGATGTCTTGGCACGCATGAAATTCGCGTTCCGTACCTCCAATTTATGCGACGCTCGTCTATCCTTACGCTTGGTGTTCCCAGCGATAGCTCAAACGGAAAAATGCAAAGTGTGACGTGCAAACATGATGAAGTCTGCGACGGAGATGTTGTGTGGAATGTTGGCGGTAGGTCTAACGCTAACGATGACAAATGCCACGTGGGGAAAAGATGGCCCTACGGGAGTTGCGGCCACAGTCGCTCAAGCAAAGGCCGTGATCGATCTGGCGGGTAAACCGATTGTTGCAGCCGCTGGCGACGCTCAGACCGAGATTGCATTTCAGTCATTCAAAGCAGCGGGTGATGCAACGACGGTTGCCAAGGCAGTCGACACGGCTTTGGTATCCCGTGGGCTGGCTCAACTTGCTGGAGCGACCTTTACCGACGCCTATTCCGCAGCGACGTACGAGAAGTTGGGGTATCACGTCAACTTATTGGTGATGCCATCGGGTGAGCCAAACCTAGTCACGGTTTCCCTTACAAACCAAGGCAACGTGAACGTAGGCGAGTTGCCAAAACCTCAGGGAACAACGCAGGTGTATGTCCAGCCGTGGTCAGGAATCTTTGTGTGCGACTTGTCGGTTGAAGAAGCTCGCGCGGCATGTCGCGAGTTGCTCCAGCATGAGGGCTGGGAATGGTTCGGCGACACATCAGTATCGTTTTTCATGCGAAAAAACGCGGTGCGTTTACAAGTCATGTGTACCGAATCGCCGGCACAACCCGGCAAGACGTCACTGCAGTACTCGACGGAACTGATGTCGGCGGCGCTGCCAGTGATCCCAGACCTCGTACGGATTGCTTACGCCGACGTCACAAAGCAACTGGATGGTGACAGCAAGTTATCGACCACTGAACTTGCGAGCGTCTATCGCAAAACACTTGAAGCTGCCGGCTGGGTAGCCACCACCGAGCGACCGATTCAACTCGATTTTCGCGAGTCGTTAATTTTCCGCAACGAACAGAAAGAGTTGGCTGAATTAGTCTTTCACAAAGTCGATGAGTTTTCGCGTTTCACACTCGAGTTCATGACGGCGGCCGAAGTCGAGATCGAGAACGAGCGTGCGAGTGTTGCGATCGCTGCAGCGACGAAAAAACGTGAGGCTGAACAGGCAAGAATGGACAACCCGACCAAGATCACGATTGAAAATCTCGATCAGGCGAGTGTAAGCGAACAGGGCAAACAATCGCTCGAATTCAAAGTTAAATCAGGCACGGCGAAGGCCGTCGTATCGAAGTGGCTCGCGAAACAAGCAGCAGCTGGCTGGGTCACCGAAGCGACGTTGAACTCCAACCAGATGGGCGAGATGAAATTATCCAAAGGCGAAGCGACTTTGTCAGTGTCGTTTATCGATCCAGGTTTCATTCACGGTGAAATCACGATCAAGACATCCAGAGAATTTCAATTGGAAATCAAAAAATAGTTTTCAATCGCAATTGGTCTTCGATCAACAGTTCGAGCATCAAAGCTTCGGCCGTGAGGTCGTCCTTGCGCGTTGATGTCGCAAGTTGTGATGTCGATTGTTCTGACTCCGATTTTTCATTCAAGTCGGAGAGGTTCAAATAGTTGATAATCATGAGTGCATCGACAGCGGAAATGTAGCCGTCGCGATTCACGTCGGCTGCCGTTTGCACGGTGGTTCGTCGAGCCAGATGCTCGCCTTCGGCAAGCGTGGCGTTCATCTCAGCGATGACGGCCAACGCATCGGCGGCTGTGATTATCTGGTTTGAATCAACGTCCAAACGAGTCGTTGGCGTGAAATCGACGTTCGCGCTTGCTGTCGACGACACCACAACACTTGCTTGGCCGATTCCGAGTCGAACCAGCGTGGTTGAGCTCTCGGCATCGAATCCGCCAGAGGCCTTTTCCCGATAGATATACGCAACCGCAAGTTCGTCGTCGGCTCCATCTCGGAACGTTCCAAATACGATGTCAGCTGGCGCTCGAGTTGGATTGGGAGCTTGCGGTCGTAACTCCTTGGTAACGACAAGTCCGCCAGCACCATCGCCTCGAAGAAGCGTGATGACTTCGTTAGACGGATTCACGATCGCGACGTCCAACAAACCGTCTCGGTTGAGTTCACCGACTTCTATTTTTCGCACGCCTTTGGCGAGAGTTAAGCTCGTCGTCTGGACAACGCCGGAGGATCCGAGCGAGAACACGGCAAGTTCGCCGAGATACCCCAACACAATCAGTTCATCGCCGCCACTTGCATTCAGGTCGGCGGACCGAAGATCCACGGGCTCAGTGAATGAAATCGTCAGCCCAGCGTCCGTGAATCCACCCGCGCCATCGCCAAGTAGCACTTGTACTTGGCCCGGAAGTCGATCGCGGCTGGGCAAATCGAGGCGGCCGTAACCGGCCATCGCGATATCCTGGTCCCCGTCACCATTGAAATCACCGGTTGTTACGGAGATCGCATTGTCGAGCGATCCGATCAATCTCGGTGTCATCGAGCCTCCGAGAAGCAAATGAAAGTCAGACGAACGAGATGCCGCGGAGACAATATCGGGAAGTCCATCCTTATTAAAATCAGCTAGCGAGACATCGATTGGCCCATTACCCATACGGAAAGGCTCGACTGAGGCGCCTTGAATTCGATACACGAATCCTGCTCGTTGATCGATTGATCCAACGCTTGAGTTTGAGCTCGAAGTTATTGGCGATCCGAACGCAGCCACCGCGACGAACGCGGGTCCGGAATTTGTTGACGAGGAACCAGGTGACATTGCCGCAACCGCTTGCGGTCGAGAGTCCAAGTGAATGGTTTGGCTCTCGCTCAACACGCCGTTTACGTTGCCAAGGATGGTGAGCGTGTTCGAAATGTCGCTGGCCACGAGCAAGTCAACATCGCCATCACCATCAAAATCCGCTGCCTCGAGGTCACGAGGCAGAACACCGATCGAAACCGACGAAGCGACCGTTCCAAACTGAGTCGGTAATCCGTGACACGTGCTCGGAAGGATCAACGCGACGATCGTTTGCCCACTGGGCGTCGAAGCGAACTGGTAATCGCCAAGTGAGTTCGTACGTACGTTGAGTTCACCTGCATCGAGCAAACGGTTGCCATTCGTATCGATGAACACGATCGCATCTGCGGTTGCCTCGCCTGAGTCTTCGACACCATTGCCGTTGGCGTCACAATACACGTGTCCAGAAAGACTACCTGGGTTTTGAGGAATGATTTGATCCGGTCGTTGCCCAAAGAGCGTCATGGTCTCATACACACTTGAGCCACCAACAGGAATGGTGAGCAAACGACGAAGTGCAAGCGCGACGTCTGACTCTGCGCCGTCATCGACAAACCCATCCCCGTCATTATCGCCAATGACCGTGTCACCGAGAGTCGCACCGGCAAGTACGCTGGTAGCGAGACTTGAAAAGAAGTCGATTTCGAATCGTTCCGTCGTGGGCTGGATACCGCCAACTGAGCGAATGCCGACAAAAGTCGTGTCCGTTGCTCCGGTACCGCCGCGGTCCGTTTCGAACAACACAAGATTGCCATCGGGTTGTGCCAGCACACCACCTCCGTCACTGATCGATCCATCGAAGGCTAAATCGCCGTCGATATACCGAGTCACGTCGAAGGTATCTGTCACGGCGCTGACATTCATGACGTTGTAGGTTTGTACGAGCTCGGCACCCACACGCAATCCAGCGGCATCAAAGCGCGGCTGGACGGTCTGGGTCAGTCCAATTTGAAAACCAGCAACCGTGAACGAGCTTGTCGCAGTCGTCGCGGTTGCTTGGATTGGCACATCATCAAGATTCCGAGTCGACAACGACGTGTTGGGACCGCTGGCCGAGTTACGAAACGCGTTAAACGAACGAAATACCGTGGTGGCGGCAGCGACGGGGCCAATCGGATCAAACAAGGCTCCCGCTCCACCAATTTCACTGGTTCCGAAACTTCCGTAGCCGTCAACCGTGACGGTCAAATCCGCTTCGCCATTGCCAGTCGAAAGGATCACGGTTGCCGGTAGGGACGTACCCGGATCGCTGACGTCGATGGTGATCGCACCAGTACTCGAGCGCCCACCGTCATCAATAATGGTGTAGCTAAACGTGTCTCCGCCAACGAACCCAGCTTGTGGCGTATAAATCAAGGTACTCGCTTGGATCGAGACCGAGCCTGTGACCGGCTGGCCAGCACTCACGAAGGTTACGAAGTCGGTTGATTGCTCGCCGGGACCCGGCGAGTCATTTGCCAAAAGGGAACTGAAGGAAATCGTCAGCGGTTGGTCGTTTGTCGCGGAGAACGCGTCGTCAAAGGCGATCGGTGGATCGTTGACGGGCGTGATTGTCACCGTCACCTCAGCCAGATCAAAGTCGCCCGCATTATTTTGGGCTCTATAAAAAAACGAGTCGATTCCGAATGCATTCGCAATCGGGACATAGCGAACGATTCCGCCAACAATCGACGCAGTTCCGAAAGTCGGGGCCGATTCGATGCTGATTGTGAGCGGACCGCCGGTATCGTTTGCCGCGACATCAATGTCGATCGACGTGTCTTCAAGCGTGGTGACGTTGTCTATATTGGCCACAACTCCACCGCCACCGATGGCGCTTTGCAACTCGAAGGAACCAATGTCATTCACAGGGGTTCCATCGCCGTCGCCATCCACGGGTCGCGCAAGCCCGCGAGTGTCGATTGGAATCGGTGTCCCGCTGCCGGCATCAATTGCGGGGCTTCCCGCAAGCAACGCTCGCGTCAAAACTGGTCCACCATTATCCGCCAAACTGCCCAGCAACGGATCGGTGTTCACCAAGTCCGTTGCCGATGCGAAACTCGATGAGTTGTCGGAAACAAGATTGAAACCTTGCGAAGCGATGGTACCCGGAAATGACACAAAGTTGGCTGCTGGGGACGTGCCTTGCGGATCCGCGATGATGGTCGACAAGAATCGCATCACGGAGCTTGCGACAGCGACATTCGATCCCGTCAAACCTGCTGAGTTGGATGCAATTGTGCTTGCGGTGACTCCAGCGGAGAAAGAAGTGTTCGAATTTTGATAGGCAATTCCGCCACCCGTGTTTGCAGCCGAGTTGTTGCTGATGGTGGCATTGAAGACGGTTAGTTGGGAGTCGATGACGCCGAGGCCACCGCCGTCTTGGCTGGATGAATTGTTGCTAACCGTACTGCGTTGAACGGTCAATTGGGAATCAAGGAACTGGCCCAGTGATCCGAGGCCGCCACCTGGGCCACCCGAAGCGACGTTCTGATCGATGGTGCTGTCGGTAATGAATACGCTTGCATCGAGTGCACCGATGCCTCCGCCCGCACCAGCGGTTGTGTTGGAATTGATCTTCGATGTTGTGACCGACACATCAAGTTGGCTGGGCGACGTGCGTGACGCGTTTCGAAAAGCGCCGATACCGCCACCGCCGGTGGAGGCTTCCGTCGCGGTATTGCCGATGATATCACTATCGATGATCCGCAACGTTCCATTAACAACCGAGGCGCCGCCGCCTGCCGGTGCGGAGTTGCCGCGAATGTTGGACTGCGACAATGAAGTAAAGCTCGTTGCGAATCCCGATCCATCGAGTTCATCACTTTGTACGGCGAGTCCACCACCGCCAGTTTCAAAAGTTGTGCCATTTCCAAGCACCGAGTTGCTGTCGAACGAACTGGTGACAACCGTCGTCGACGAGTTAGCGATGAATGCGCCTGCGCCGGCCGTAAAGGACGTGTTGGCGTTGAACGTTGAGTTGCTGATTCGTGCACCGCCGCCTGATCCGTTATCAAACGCGCGACGGATATACAGACCACCGCCAACACCATCGCTTGAATTGACGCCCAGTGCCTCGTTTTCCGTGAACACAGAATCCGAAACAACCACATTGGTCACCCGATAGATAAACACGCCGCCGCCAGAGTCGTCACTGGTATTTTGAGCAAACGTGGTTGAACTGAGGCTGACGGTTGCGCCATTCGCAGTGTCGCCATCGGCGTAAATGGCACCACCGTCAACGCCAGCTGTGTTACTAAGAAAGCTCGTCGATGCAATCGATAACGTCACATCGTTTGATGCGGGAGCAAAGTAAACCGCACCGCCACTGTCATCCGCAGAATTATTTTGGAAGATGCTGTCAGTGACGGAGAGATTGCCATTGGTCGAGATCGCACCACCAACTCCAAGGACGAAGCTCGTGTTAGAAACAATTGAACTGTTGTTGCTGAAGATCACATTGTCGACTGCGACATCCACCAAATCCGCACTGATCGCGCCGCCACCGTCGGAGCTGTCACTGGCAATGCCATTTCGCAATGTCATGTTGGAGAACGAAACACTCGATGCGTTCGTGAGATCCAGCAATTCGAAGACCCGCGAACCACCACCGCTTCCGTCAATCACAACATCGGCTGGGCCATTGCCCGTGCCAACTATTGCAACTTCACCGGGCGCTGCCAACACAATGTTGAAGCTGAGTGCTCCTTGCGACAACAAATAGGTGCCCGTGGGAATCTCAATTCGGTCAGCACCCGGGTTGTTCTGCGCCGCGAGCATGGCGTCGCGGATCGAACACGCACTGTTTCCGCTGGCGTTATCGGGCGCACAGACTCCACCCAAGGTGTCCGACAAGGTATCGACGAAATACGTCGCTAGCACTCGCCGAGCTTCAAGCGCTTCGAATCGTGGGCGACAATAACGCGTTCGCTTCCGAGACGATTTTTGGTTCGCATTTCGGCGGATTCTGGAAAACATACAACGTGTCCGCACGAACAGTAGGAATGGGGGTTGGAGAGGTGCTACTCGGAGAGTAGTTTCTTTCCCACGCAAACGCAAACTTTCTGTTTATTTCTCGTTGGACGTTTATTTCGTGTTCAACATCGACAGCCATCGACAGACGTGAGACGTCTGTGATGGCTGGTGCAAAGGTTGCATCGATTTAAGAACATTTCGTGAGCTGCTATTTCTTATAGCGGCGATCTTCGGGGTTTCCTCCGCTCATGATGTAGCCAACCAGATCACGAACCTCGTCTGCATTGAGTCGATCGAGCAAACCGGCGGGCATCTGGGAAACTTTTGATGGCTCGATCGATTCAACATCGTCTAGCGACACACGGATAGGGTTCTCCGTGACCGTGACCGGATACACCTCAATCGCATTCTCCTTCTCAACGACGATGCCAACCAAGATGCGTCCATCACTTAAGAGCACGTTGGATGAACCGTATTGATCGGAGATCACCTTACTCGGTTCGACGATCGCTTCGATCACATAGCGTTCGTCGAACTTGTTCGGGACACTCGTCAGGTCGGGACCCACGCCGCCGCCGAGACCTGCAAGGCGATGGCATTTGCCGCACTCCGCCGCGAAGTACAGGCTGCGTCCACGCTCGAAGTCAGGCTTACCACGTCCCGCTTTTTGTGCTGAGTCAAGTGTCCATTGCGTCCCCGGTCCAACGACAGGAGCGATCGCAAAGCTCGGCACTGGGTTAAAGTCTTCGCCAGTTACATCCTTGAGTGCCAAACGCTCTTCGTTCGAACAGTTCGCCAGTATTTCTTCTCGAATGTTGCTCAAGTAGCCCGGCAAGCTCGCACCGCCAGAACCTTTCGCGGCAACATTGAGAAACTCGATCAAGCCACGTCGCTCATCCAGCGTCCAGCCCTTGTGGACGTTGCGAAGCGACATTGCATACCCAATCTCGCGCGACGGCGGCGGGTTCTCGAGCATCTCTTCAATGCCCTTGCCGTAACCTTGGTTTCGACTCGTGACATTGCCCCAATCCGGCAAGACAGGCGGCGACGGGTTACGGATTAGTGCCATGGACTTGGCGACAACATCTGGCGATTTCAAGTAAACCATCATCGCGATCAATTCCTGATTGAGCGATGCGGACGCGTTCGGTAGGTGCGGATTGAGTTGCTCAATCACTCGTTGTTTCGTGGCATCATCGACATTACCCAATCGGATGAAAGCGAGTGAGTATGCACGCAGGACACCGAGGAACTGGGACTCCGGCAATTCACTGATCTTGAGCTCCAAAAGGCTCTCCACGAGCGGGCCGAGATGCTCCGACGAACCACGGCGTGCCAACGCGACCGCGGAAGTGATTCGACTTTGTGGATTGGGTTCCGAAAAAACGCGAGCTGCCCATTGATCCACCGACTGGGACTCGATCGCCACACGTGCAGCCGACCGAATGAAACGATCTTCGCTCGCCAAATACGGCCACGCCGTTTCGACTGCGTCATTGACAACATGACCATGCATTGACTCAAGCATCCGCCGAGTCTCGCGCGCCTTTGCCGCGACGGACTCCGTGTCAATCGTTGGCGCAGACGTCGATTCGTCGCCAACATAGCGAACCCGATACATCGCGGAGTCGGTACCGCGACCACCAGTCGTGAAATAGAAGTGTCCGTCCGCACCAACGATCGCGTCGGTGACGGGTAATGGCGAAGCATAAACAAATGGTACTCGCTCGCCGACATAACCCGCTCCATTCGGTTTCAAATGGACGGCATAGATCGTGCCGAACGTCCAATCCAGTGCAAACAGTGCGTCCTGGTACGCCGTCGGGAACGTGGCACCGGTTCCACACACGACACCCGTCGGCGAGCCAGGTCCGATGTCGACAACCGGAGGCAACGAGTCTTCGTAATAGACGGGCCACTTGCCGCTTCCGTTGCGCCAGCCGTAATCGCCACCGCTCACAACTTGGCAAATCCGCGTTGGGCGATACCACGGAGATCCCATATCCCATTCCATGTCGGCATCGAACGTGAACATGTCACCGTGACGATTCAGAGCAATGTCGTATTGGTTGCGAAAGCCGATGCAGATCAACTCTTGCTGCTTCGTGATCGGATCAAGGCGCGTGACCCAGCCACCGGGCGCCATGACGCCTCGTGCATGACCGCGGGCGTCACTCATTCGCGGAAGCAATTGGTCTTCGTCCCAGGATTGAACTCGCTTGGTTTCGCACGTTGCGAGCTTCGCATGATTACCACTGGCAACATAGATCGCCTTGCCGTCTTGGGTCGCAATCAAGGCATGGTTGCCGTGCTCTCCACCATTGGCTTCGCTAGGAAAGCGCTCGGCAGTATCAAGCACTTTGTCGCCATCGTTATCCGTCACTCGATAGATATACCCGCCGCTTCGGTGCACCCAAAGCGAATCCATCGCCCACACGAGCCCCTGTGCTCCGGTGAGCACTTTGCCATCGTCTGGATCCTTCACCAAGACAGGCTCAACACGCGTTTCACCCTCGACGACCTGAACATGAAACAATCCCTTGTCGCCTTGGTCGCTCACGTAGAATCCGCCGCTTGAGTCACTGGTCATGCACACCCAGCTGCCTTCGGATTTTGGCACGTTGTAAATACGATCCACCACGAAACCAGGCGGAGTCAGAATATTCTTTGCGTCACGAGCGTCGCCAACACTGGCTCGCTCATCGGAGTTGTATTTCGGGATTCGCCAAGGAGCTGCGCCAAGCATATTGACCACATGAGCGGTCGCGGCCCAAGCCGAATCATCAAATGACGACAGTTGCCAGCCCTCCGCCGCCGTATCGGCAAGTCGCCAGGAGTCATCGGAGATCAATGTCGTTTTTTTTCCACCGTCGGCTTCCGTCGTCATCTTCAACACGAACGCCGCAGCCCCTCCTTCGTTCATGCAGTCCACAGCGATGACGTTGGTTCCGCGTTTTAAAAACTTGGCTACGTCCATGTCGATCGGTTCATTCCAATCGCTGCTCGAGGCGACACGCGTGCCATTGATCCACAACGTCATCCCGTTATCGCAAGTCGAATAGAGAGTCGAGGTTTTTGCATCTGCGTCAAGCTCGAAGGACTTGCGAAACAGCAATCGCTGGTTCGCATCGGACTTCTTGCTCCAGATCCACTGGGGCGTCGGCGCTTCGGTGAGCCAAGATTGCTTCTCTGTGCGGGAGACCGACTTCGGCCTCGAGGCCAAGTTGGGATCTGGGGCTTTACCAGTCGTTTTGTCCGGTACCATCGATAGTGAGTCGATAAGCTTCTTATCCGCATCCGTTTTCAGGTGGCGCAAAAGCACATTGCGGAACTCACACTTCATCGGCGGCCCCGCATGAAGTTGCAACGCAATGATGCCGCTGCGTCGTGCGTTTTCGAAATTGTCCGTCACGTCGACGGTTGTGACGCCGTTGATTTGGTGGACGAGCCGGTTACCGATGGCGATGATCCGCAAATCATTCCACTGGGAATCAACAAGATCGTCGCCTGGAGGAAGCTTTGCGATGTCGTGCTTGGTCCCGTCCGCATCAATCTCCATCCGCTCGCCGCGCGACGCGATGATGCCGCGCTTCCCCAGTTTCTCACCATAGAGCATGCCAAAGTTCGCTTGCTTCTCGTGCAAGTCCGCCTGATAACCAGCAACGATGAACTTGCTCGCGTCCACCAACTCGCTGCGGTATTGCACACCCGAGTTGTTTCCTTCGAAGCGAACCTTACATCGAAACTCAAAGTCACCAGCTTCGCCACCTTGCCAAACCAGGAACGTGTTGTGCTGGAGCGGAGCATCGGCACTCGAAACGCCCACGATCGTGCCATCTTTGACCGACCATAGCGACGCGTTGCCGGACCAGCCCTTGAGGTCCTTGCCATTAAACAAGACTTCGAATTTCGGGTCTGGGTCCTCAGACCGACTTGTTGATACGACGAGGCAAAAGCCAAGTAGAACGAGCGAACGCAGCTTAAACGGCATGGAAAAACCGATCGTGAGTGGTGGGATTGGATGGCGGGATGGGGCGGACGGCGGCAAGTTGACTGTAATAAAGATTAACTGCCGGGAAAGTAACTTGCCACAAAAGGTTGTAACGCGGCCCGGTCTGCCGTTACACTGGGGTCAGTCGTCAAGACTTCCCGCCTGCAATTTCGCTGAGTTGATCTCATCGAATCTATCCCACCGAATCTATCCCACCGCACCTGCCACCCAGAAACGCTTTTATGCGTATCGACACCCCTTGTCGAGATCCTCGCGCCGTTCGACTTGTGCTATGCGTTTGCATGGTACTGGTGTCGACGCTCGTTGGCACAGCCGCTGAGTCGAGCGCTGTGTCCCTGTCCGCTTCGGCGTCGGTCTCCGGGAACGCGATTTCGAGCGACACCGCGTCCCTAGTCAGCTTTACGAACGAGATCGCACCGATTCTCACGAAAGCGGGTTGCAACACAGGCGTCTGTCACGCCAAAGCTGGCGGCGGTCAGAACGGTTTCCAATTGTCGCTGTTGGGTTTTGAACCGCTCGAAGACTACGAGCATCTTGTTCGCGAAGGCCGCACGCGGCGCATTTCGCTTGCTGCACCCGGACAAAGTCTTCTCGTGCTCAAGGCCACAGGCCAAACGCCACATCGCGGTGGCGTTCGAATCGCAATCGACTCGCCTGAGCATGATTTGATTGTTCGCTGGATCGCTCAAGGTGCACCGCTTGGTCCAGAAAACGACAAGGTTCTCCAGTCGATCGAGATTCAACCTAGCTCGGGAGTTCTTGATCTTCACGCAAAGGAACAATTGCGTGCGATTGCGCATTATTCCGACTCGAGCACACGTGATGTGACCCCGCACGCGCTTTACGAAACCAACGATCGAGCCATGATCGGTGTCAATGAGTCTGGACTTGTCAACGCATTCGACTTGCCCGGCAAAGCCGCCGTGATGGTTCGTTATCAAGGACAAGTCGGCGTTTACACTGCATCGATCCCGCTGCCCGCGAATGAAGCGGACGCGACCGACACTTCGGTGGACAACATACCGCCGACCAATAACTTCATCGATGACTTTGTCTTCGCGAATCTGCGAACGCTTCGCATTCCGCCCTCACCGGTTTGTGATGATGCGACGTTCATTCGCCGTGTGACTTTGGATATTGCTGGGCGATTACCCAGCGAATCCGAGACGCAAGCATTCTTCGCGGATCAAAGCGAGGATCGTCGTGATCGCGTGATCGATGATTTGCTTCGTACACCCGACTATGCGGATTATTTTGCAAACAAATGGACGTCACTACTCAAAAATCGACGGGACGACAAAAGCGACATCACCTCGAACTTCGCATTCCACGCGTGGCTCCGAGATAATTTGCTCGCTAACACGTCGTATGACCAAATCGTTCGAGAGCTTTTGGCTGCGACCGGAACCGTGATCGGAAACCCCGCCGTCGCTTGGTACAAACGAGTCATTGAGCCGAAAGATCAAATCGAAGACGTCGCACAACTGTTCCTTGGGGTGCGGATGCAATGTGCACAGTGCCACCATCACCCGTTCGAACGTTGGAGCCAAGACGATTACTACGGTCTGGCAGCGTTCTTCAGCCAAGTCGGTCGCAAACCCACAGCGATTGCGGGCGAAGACCTCATCTTCCATAAACGCGGAATCGCTGGTGCCAAGAACACTAAAACGGGCCAAACCATTGCTCCGCGTGCCTTGGGCGACGACGTGGGCGAGATCACGGCCGACGAAGACCCACGTTTGAAACTCGCGGATTGGATGAAGTCCTCCGAGAATGTGTTTTTCGCAAAGTCCCTCGTCAATCGCTACTGGAAACACTTCTTTGACCGTGGGCTGATTGAACCCGAAGACGACATTCGCGACACGAATCCGCCTACGAATCCTGAGTTGCTTGCTGCGCTCGAGGAACACTTCATCACCAGCGGCTTTGATTTGAAAGAATTGGTTCGAGTCATCACCCGATCCACCGCATACCAATTATCGAGCGAGCCGAACGAATCAAACTTGGTCGATCGCCAAAACTTTTCGAGGTTCTATCCGAAGCGACTGCAGGCCGAAGTGATGTTGGACGCAATCGACATGGTAGCCAAGTCGCGAACAGATTTTGCGAATTTGCCGGCTGGGACTCGAGCCGTCGCTTTGCCCGACAACAGCTACAACAAGTCGTCGCCGTTCTTGCGTGTATTCGGACGACCCGAGGGCACAAGCGTTTGTGAGTGTGAACGTGTCCAATCGGCGAGTCTTGCCCAGAGTTTGCATTTGATCAACGCGGCGGACATTAAAGGCAAGCTCGCTTTCAAAGATGGACGAGCCGACCAGCTCGCGAAAGGTGGCTCGCTTTCCGACGAAGACCAAGTTCGTGAGTTGTATCTTGCTGCGTTTTCCCGCAATCCATCCGCCGATGAGCTTGCGTTGGCACAAGCCTACCTATCTGAATCACGCACGAAGCCGGACGGTTCGCCCGTCCCGGCCGACCAAGCCAAGCGAGAGAGTGTGCAAGATCTGATTTGGGCCTTGATGAATACAAAAGAATTCTTGTTCAATCACTGATTTCCAACTATTGAGTTGCGAAAGTTATCGACTATGAGTAATCGACTATGAGCAATCGAATTCCACTGATCCTTCTTGCCCTTTGCACGCAGGCGGTGATCACTCACAGGTCTCCGGCTCAATCGGTTTGTTTACCTGCTCCCCGATTGTTGACCACGATGCCGATGGGCGGCCGGGCGGGCTGCGACGTTGAGATCACGATCACCGGTGAGTCCATCGACGGAGCGTCCGAGTTGATCTTCTCGCATCCAGGACTCACGGCGACTCCAAAGAAAGACGAGAAAGGCGAAGTGGTAGCGAACCAGTTTGTTGTCAACATCGCGGATGATTGCCCCGAAGGCATTCACGAAGCGCGCCTGATGACGCCGCTTGGTTTGTCGACATCGAGAGTGTTCTCCGTCAACATGCTCGATGAAGTGACGCAAATGTCGCCATCGGTTTCAATCGACAACGCAATGATGCTATCGTTGAACTCAGTTTGCAATGCGGTGATGCCTGTCAAGGCGATCAATCACTATCGCTTCACCTTGCGTCAAGGCCAACGCGTCACGGTGGATTGTGCTGGTCGCGGGATCGAGTCGAAGCTGAATGCGGTGCTGATCGTTGCTGATGCCACAGGCCGAGACTTGTTGGTCCAGCGCGGTGGAGATCTCGTTGACTTTACCGCCCCCAGCGACGGCGACTATCTCGTCAAAGTCCATGACTTAACATTTAACGGTGGCCCCCATTACTTCTATCGACTCGCCTTGCGTGAACTTACTCGCGACGCCAATGCGACTCGCATGGCTTCAATCGACGAAGTCCACGAGTTCTCCTGGCCGCCCGTTGGTCTTCCCCAAGAAGCGGCGATGGCTGAACTAGAGCCCAACAATAAGCAACCGCAATCGATCACGTTGCCAGTTGATATGGCGGCGAGTTTCTTTCCAGCGGCGGACGTGGATACGTTCGAATTCAACGCGACGAAAGGCGATGTTTGGTGGGTCGAAGTTGCTTCGGCTCGATTGGGATGCCCCACGGATCCGTCGATCATTGTCCAGCGAGTGGAGACGTCCGCGGACGGCGAGCGGCTTGTTGACGTGGTCGACTTCTCAGACATTCCTCAACCCGTGAAGGTCTCGTCCAACGGATACGCTTATGATGGTCCACCATTCTTGGCGGGAACATCAGACATCCTCAGCAAATTGGAGATCCCCGTCGACGGACGTTATCAAGTGAAAGTACTCGATCTGTTTGGCGGAACGCGTAGCGACCCCAAGAACGTCTATCGACTTGTCATACGCAAGGCCGCACCCGATTTTGCACTCGTTGGCTGGGGCTTGCACATGGAGCTTCGTAACGGCGATCGCAATGCGCTGTCCAAGCCCATCGCGCTGCGACCTGGCGGCACGATGGCGATCGAAGTTGTGGCGATTCGTCGCGACGGGTTCGACGGCGAGATTGAACTGGCAATGGAGAACTTGCCTGACGGAGTCACGGCACATGGCTTGAAGATCGCCGCAGGCAAATCGCGTGGCATCGTGCTCGTCACAGCACATGAAAACGCACCGTATGGTTGGCGAGATGCTTCATTCCTCGGGCGAGCAACCATCAACGACACTCCCGTAACTCGCCCTTGTCGCTTGGCGTCGATGCAGTGGCTGGTGAAGGACGCGACACAGGAAATTCCGTCGCAACGTTTGCTTTCCAGTGTGCCGGTTTCCGTCGGGAAGGCTGAGTCAGCCCCCATCACGATCCAGCCTCGCGAATCGAAAGTGTATGAATCGCCAGCCGGTTCGCAACTCACGATTCCGCTTGTGCATTTAAAACGTAGCGAGTTCTCCGGCGCTAGTATTTCGATGCGAACATGGGGCAACGGTTTCGAGAGCAATCCAAGTTTCAACTTGCCGCTGGACAAAGACGCTTCGGAAGTCACTGTGGATCTGGCAAAACTCAAAACGCCTCCGGGTGATTACAGCATCGCATTCTACGGCGGTGGCGTTGTGAAATATGTCACCGGTGAAAGCGGTAATTCAACTGATATCGCAGATGTCATCGTGTCGGAACCCATCAACATTCGCGTTCTAGCGGAGGCGGCCAAGTGAACCACGCAAGATTGGATCTTCAGCGACTTGAACACCAGCGAGCTGAGTTGAAGCGGCGAAGCTTCATGCGACTTGGCATTGCTGGCTTTGTGAGTTTAAGTCTACCGGGCGTCATGCGATTGCGAGCTGCAAGCCCCGATGTGAGTGCTAGTACGCCCAAGCGTGAAAAGACAGCCGTGATTATGGTCTGGAAGCCTGGTGGTTGTTCGCACATCGACACCTACGATCCGAAACCCGACGCGACGACGGAATACCGTGGACCGTTCGGGACCATCCCAACGAAAGTCACTGGGATGCGTTTCACAGAACTGTTGCCGATGCAAGCGAGTATTGCGGACAAGTTCACGGTACTGCGAAGCATGCACCAAACGGCTGGCGGACACCCTGCCGGTTCCATGCAATTGTTGTCCGGTGACAGTGATACTCGCGACAAGCCAGCTCCGCGTTTACCGGATTGGATGTCCGTCGCAAATTATATGCGAAGCCAAGACGGACCACGCACCAATCCGCTGCCTACGTATGTCGGTGTGAATCCGCCAACCAGTTACGTCGGCCAAGCGTACCTCGGCGAAACGTATGCTCCGTTCTCCGTGACTGGCGATCCGAATGCACCCAACTTCGTCGTTCCCAACATCGGGCTGACGGACGCAAACGAAATCGATCGGCTGGGACGTCGCGTCAATCTTCGTCAAAAGCTCGATACGATGTCGCGTGCGTTTGACCAATACGGTGAACTCGGGGCGTTGGATGAGTTCGAGAGCCAAGCGATGACATTGCTCACGAACCCGCAAACAAAAGACGCATTCGATTTAAGCCAAGAAGATGATGCGACGCGAGACCGCTATGGACGCAACACGTGGGGCCAACAATTGTTGCTGGCGCGTCGACTTGTCGAAGCGGGTGTCGAAGTGCTTACAAGCAGTCTGCATGGTCCACTTTGTGGTCGAGTACAGAACTGGGACGACCACGCCGTCAATCACCATGTGTTCGACGCAATGCGTTTTCGAGCGGCTGCATACGACCAAGCCGTCACCGCGTTGATCCAAGACATATATGATCGCGGACTGAATGAGCGTGTTTTAGTTGTCGTCACCGGCGAGTTCGGCCGAACACCCAAGATCAACTATCAACCTAGCACGGGTGCTGGTAACGCGAGTGCCGCCGCCGGAACATCACAACCAGGACGCGATCATTGGCCGAGAGCCTTCTCGAATCTGTGGGCTGGCGGAGGTATCGAAACCGGGCGATTCATTGGTGCGACCGATAAGCGGGGCGAAGACGTCGTCGAACGCCACTGTGGCCCCGGCGATTTCTTGGCAACGATCTACCACCATCTCGGCATTGACTCGTCGAAAGTTTTCATCGAAGACTTCAACGGCCGTCCGACCCCGATCGTCGACCACGGTAAACCCATCCCCGAGCTAATACGAGTCTAAAAAGACGCACCACAATGACGAACGACTCACGATATCCGGTTGAGCGAGCACTTGTTTTGAGTCTTGTCGGATGGTGCTGCACCGCAGCGACTCTCTTCGCCCAGACAGGTGCGTCTGGATTAGCGCCCACTGCTGCGCCTGTTTTGATGGAGCCTATTCGTGTCAGTGACGACCAAACGCACTTCGTCCAAGCTTCGTCTCTCGAACGGTTTGTGATCTGGGGCGTAAATTACGACCACGACTCCGACGGTAGGTTGCTTGACGAATACTGGATCGATGAATGGGATACTGTCGTCGACGACTTCCAGGAAATCAAAGAACTCGGAGCAAATTGCGTTCGTGTGCATTTACAGCTCGGCAAGTTCATGGACACGCCAAGCCAGCCCAATGAGCGGGCGCTTCAACAACTTTCAAAGCTCGTCCAACTAGCCGAGACGACTGGGTTGTATCTCGACGTCACAGGCTTAGCGTGCTACCACAAACATAATATTCCATCGTGGTACGACGCACTTGATGAGACACAACGATGGGAGGTCCAGGCGTCGTTTTGGCGAGCCGTTGCCAAGACGTGTGCATCGAGCCCCGCCGTGTTTTGTTATGACTTGATGAACGAGCCCATCCTGCCTGGAAAAGAACCAGAGACGGATTGGTTGACGGGCGATCTCGACGGAAAGTTCTTCGTCCAACGAATCTCACTTGATGCCAAAGGACGCGAACGAAAGGAGATTGCGGCTGCGTGGGTGAAGCAAATGACTGATGCAATCCGCGAACATGACTCATCGCATCTCGTGACCGTCGGTGTGATTCCCTGGGTATTTGTTTTCGGCGGTGGCGAACCCCTGTTTTATTCTCCAGAAGTCAGCGGCCCACTCGATTTTGTCGCCGTGCATTTCTATCCCGAGACGGGGAAGATCGACGAAGCCCTCAAAGCATTGAAAAAGTACGACATCGGAAAGCCGCTCATCATCGAAGAAATGTTCCCGCTCAAAGCGGACATCGCGAGCATCGAAGACTTCGTCACCCGTTCCGCTGAACATGCCGACGGTTGGATCAGCTTCTACTGGGGAACGCCGGCTGACACGCTGTTAACCAAAGACAAGCCTACACTAGCTGAATCCGTCATTGGAACTTGGCTCG
The DNA here is from genome assembly GCA_041739875.1 of Pirellulaceae bacterium. Lineage (GTDB taxonomy): Bacteria > Planctomycetota > Planctomycetia > Pirellulales > Pirellulaceae > JBBSJZ01. The sequence goes on along the minus strand of JBGSNA010000225.1, from coordinate 101,425 downwards.
TAAAGTTCAAGTCAATGTCGATATCCATCCAAGCTGGCAAGTAACCGCAACTTCAAGTGAGCATTGTGCTGGAAGATCCACGCTCATCCGACCGGTGCGTGCGCCGATTCCATTCGAATGGTGTTTATGGCGTATTATTCTTTTCTAAAGTCATCCTTGGACTGAACGAACAACCGAGTTAAGCCTTGGGTTTCTTTGCTGGTTTCTTTGGCTCGCGAGGTGTTTGCAACAGTTCCAAGTCTGCTAGCTCGACTTTGCTGGACGCTCCGTGTGGCGGCACTTCCTCGCCTGCGGACCACAGCACTCCGTTAACGACGATTTGACGCATTCCGGGAAGCGACCAAGCGGAGTGTGCGTCGAGTCCAGTGAAAGAGAATGAACGTCCGCCTTTTGGTCGCTCATACGCCCAACCGACGATGTCCACATCCAAGCCCGCACGACTGCCGGCGTATTCTTTCCCAGACCACACGAGCGGAGTGATGCCCTTCATCTCTTCAACGAATTGAATCCCATTGAGCCAGCCATCATTAATCTGCCAAGGCGTCGCGCCTCGAGTGATTGGATGATCGGGGAAGTCAACGTGATTGCTCGGCCAATGCCCGCGTCCAGAATTACCGTTTTCATAGACACCGCCGATCCACGCGCGACCTTGTTCAGTGAATTCGTTCGGAAAATCGACTGCTTGGTGAATCATCACGATACCGACCCCTGAATCGACAAGCGATTGCATTTTTGCAACACGCTCGGGAGAAGCAAGGAAAGCCTGTTTCCCGCCGCCGTCTGTGTAAAACACAATGGAGCTGGCATTCTCAAACACGCCTTCATCGCTCGGCCAGCCTTCTGTCACCTGAACAGTCATCACACCAACAGTTTGGTTGAGCAGCACTTCGAGACACTTGCATCCAGCAAGATAGTCATGGTGCCCAACGGCATCAACTTTCGCTGTCTCGCCTGCGACAAGCACAATCTTTCGATTCGATTCTGCGGCAGCCGTTTGACTGTAGATTGCTGGCGTCAAGAAAAACGAGGTCAACAAAGTGGCGAATAAATGGTAGCGAATCATGAAAGTCTCTGGGAGTTTGTAATGACCAAGCCAATTTACGACTGAATGAGCTAGGCAACTTAGCAGATGCCTATGCGGGGTGCCACAATTTTGACCGCTTGGTTTTCCGCGGTGTAAAATCGCAGAAATCGTCGTCGCTCACATTTTCGATCCGCGGGAAAGGCAGGGTGCCGTTCTTGCACGTACTCCGCTGTGGAATCCTTGCTGCGCAGTGCAATCTCGCTGCGCAGTGCAATCCTTGATCATTATCGACAAAGTTTGACCTGAGTGCGCGAAATACAGTAAGCTTAGTTCACCCTCTCACCCTCTATTCCCGCCCCAGAATTCGTGATGCACGTTCGATCAGCAATCCTGACTTTTGCATTAGCAGTCACGGCCGCGCTGTTCGCGGACTCCCGCGTTGCTTTCTCGCAATCGAATCTTCAGTCAGCTGAGCAGGCGAGGATTGATTTCTTTGAGTCCGAAATTCGCCCCGCGCTCATCGAGCACTGTATTGAATGCCATTCGACGGAGACCGAAGCGAGCGGTGGGCTGTTACTCGACTCGAATAGTGGCTGGGCCGAGGGCGGAGACTCTGGGCCTGCCATTATTCCAGGCGACCCTGACCAAAGTCGTTTGCTTGTGGCAATGACCTACGGCAACCCCGATTTGCAGATGCCGCCTGATGGTGAGTTGCCGCAAGCTCTCATCGGGGCGTTCCGACAATGGATTGCGGAGGGTGCGATTGACCCACGACCAGCAACGTCGCCGATTCCAAAACCACAAACGGGACTGTCCGTTGAAAAAGCCAAAGACCATTGGGCGTATCGTGAGCTTCAAGCTCCATTGATCGCGGAAGCAAGTACCCGTCATTCAATTTCACCGATCGATGATTTCGTGGGGCGCCAAATCACGTCATTGGGGCTTACGGCAACTGAGGAAGCAAATTCTCGCGCGCTGGTGCGCAGACTCTATTTCGATTTAACGGGATTGCCACCCTCAAGCGATACAAACGCCACTTTGGACGCGTTCGAGCGTGACAAAGATTCTGCCTATCGCGAGCTGGTGGACAAATTGCTTGACTCACCGCATTTCGGCGAACGGTTCGCTCGCAATTGGATGGATGTGGTGCGTTATGCCGAGTCCATTACGTTGAGAGGTTTCGTCCTGCCCGAAGCTTGGCGATACCGCGACTATCTCGTTCAATCATTCGCTGAAGACCGTCCCTTCGATCAAATGATACGTGAACAGGTCGCTGGTGATCTGATGCAGTCCGACGATCTGCGAGAGCGCCAGATGCAGCTGACGGCGACGACATTCTTGGCGATTGGGAACACGAATCTTGAGCAACAAGACAAAACCCAGCTCGAAATGGATTATGTCGATGAGCAACTGGAAGTGATTGGACGAGCCTACCTGGGACAAACCATCGGTTGCGCCCGGTGCCACGATCACAAGTTTGATCCGATTCCAACAAGTGACTATTACTCGCTCGCCGGCATTCTCCACTCTTCACTCGCTCTTGAGCACGCGAACCTTTCCAAGTGGATCGAAAAACCGCTTCCGTTAAGTGAAAGCGACGAGGCTCACTACGCGTCGCTGGAGCAACGACTGGCGAGCATCGACGAACAACTGGCGAAACTCAATCAAGCGAACGACCGAAAGCTGGCCAAAGACGTCCGCGCTATTCCTGTGCAAGAACTGGATGGCGTGGTCGTGGACAGTCGGCACGCGAAGCTCGTGGGATCGTGGATGGAATCGACTCATGTGGGCCGATTCGTTGGCGATGGCTATATCCATGATGAAAACACAGACAAGGGCAAAAAAACCGCGACGTTCGAGCCGTCGGCACTTGCACCGGGACAGTACCGCGTCCGCTTGGCGTATTCTGCTAGCGAGAACCGTGCGTCCAATGCCATGGTCCGTGTCTTTAGTGCGGATGGTGAAACACTCGTACGAATTGACCAGCGATCCAACCCTCCCGAAGAAGCGATTTGGATTTCCCTCGGTGAGTTTCGATTTGAAAAAGACGGCCAAGCATTCGTGCTTATCACCAATGACGAATCCGATGGTCACGTGATTGTTGACGCAGTCCAGTTCCTGCCTATCCCAAACGAAACGATTGTCGCGGTCAACGAATCGACGAAGCGCCGCGAGAAACAAAATTCTAAGCCACAAGCGATCGACAAGCCGGCAACAAAGGAATTGGCGTCACTTAAGTCCGAGCGCAAGACCATCGAGCAATTGCTGGCGAGCCGTCCTCGCTTCATGACGATCGTGGAGCAAGAGTCACCAACGAATTGTGCGATCCATATTCGCGGAGATGTTCGCAACCTCGGCGAAGTCGTTCCCCGTGGTTTTTTAAGTGCAGTCGACATTGGATCTCGCATTGAAATCGCCGCGAGTTCAAGTGGCCGATTGGAATTGGCTCAATGGTTGAGCCATCCCGCCAATCCGCTCACGGCACGAGTCTATGCAAATCGAGTTTGGTGTTGGCTGATGGGCCAAGGACTCGTGGTCTCAGTAAATAATTTTGGCACGACCGGGACTCATCCGAGTCATCCGGAACTCCTGGATTGGCTCGCCAGTGAATTGATCCGAAGCGGATGGTCGACAAAGCATCTTGTCCGAACCATCGTGATGTCGAATGTTTATCGCCGTGGCATCTCTAATCCGACTGACGACCAGCAGCGTGTGGACCCTGCGAATCGTTACTATTGGCGAGGCCATTCACGTCGGCTCACAGCAGAATCGCTTCGAGACTCGATGTTACAAATCAGTGGTGAGTTGGACCTAACGATGGGCGGATCAATGATTATTGGTTCCCCCAACGCGGATTACGGTTACAAGCACCTTTCGCTTCGGCGCAGCATCTATCAGCCCGTATTTCGCAACTCGCTTCCGGATCTCTTTGAAGCGTTCGACTTTGCCGATGCCAGTGTCTCTGTGGGCGAGCGACCACGCAGCACGGTATCGTCCCAGGCACTCGTGTTGCTCAATCATCCGTGGGTGAGCGACCGCGCAATCGCTGCGGCGAAACGTTATCAAGACCTGTATGCTTCGAGTAATCGTGAACGTTTGATTCGCACCATTTTCCAAGATTGCCTGTGTCGCGAGCCGACACCGATCGAGATCTCCGAATCGTTAAGGTATCTGGACGACTCCCAAGATTTGGACCGGCTTCAACTCTTGGTACACTCAGTCTTCGCATCGTTGGACTTTCGATATCTGGATTGATGACGCAACCATGAACCCATTTCAATCGAATCGTCGAGCAATGCTCAGCCACACAGCCTGTGGATTTGGCGCACTCGCTGCTGCGGCGATGATGAACCCGCTCCGATCGTTAGCGAGCACCGAGAGGACCAACCCAGCCGCCAAAGCGAAGCGGATCATCTTTCTGTTCATGCAAGGCGGCGTCAGCCAAGTGGACTCGTTTGATTACAAGCCCATTCTCGCCAAGCGAGACGGCCAAACGATGCCGTTCGATGATGCGAGGCAACTAGCAAAGACGGGAAAACGCACTGAGCATCGTTTGATGCAGTCGCCTTGGAAGTTCATGCAGTACGGCGAGTGTGGCCAATCGGTATCGCAGCTGTTTCCCGAAACCGCTCGGCACGTGGATGACTTGTGCTTTCTTCATGGCATGCACACGGAGGGTGTGGCGCACGGGCCGGCAACCTTGTTTTTGCATTGCGGCTCAACCAATTTCGTTCGCCCTTCGTTTGGTTCATGGGTGTTCTACGGCTTGGGTACCGAGAATTCTAATCTCCCTGGTTTTGTGTCGATCGCACCTTCGATCGGTAACGGGGGACCGCGAAATTACGGAAGCGCATTCTTGCCACCAAAATTCCAAGGCACGCGCATTGGCAACGCGGATGGAAGTGCTCTCGGAATCGAAAGTTTGACTCGCACAGACATCTCTCCGCAAAGCCGAAAAGACCAGTTCAGTCTCTTGCAAGCGCTCAATCATGCACAGATTGCGCGGCGCCAAACGAATGATACTGAACTTGAGGCGGCGCTCGAATCGTACGAACTTGCTTGGCGCATGCAGCAGATCGCTCCTGGAGTGATGGACTTCTCGTCCGAGTCGGCTGAGACACAAAGCATGTATGGCATGGATGATCCGAAAACACGAAGCTATGGCGAGCGATGCCTGCTCGCCCGACGAATGTGTGAGGCCGGGGTTCGTTTCATCCAAGTCAACTATGGCGACAATTCCGCGAACCCTGCGTGGGACCAGCACTCGAATTTGCCCAAGCATGCGGATCACGCTCGAGCGGTCGACAAGCCGATCGCGGCGCTATTACAGGATCTCAAACAGCGTGGGCTTCTCGATGATACGATAGTTTGGTGGGGAAGCGAGTTCGGCAGAACGCCTTACGCTCAAGAGAATGGAACGGGCCGCGATCACAACCCCGTTGGGTTTACATCATGGGTTGCCGGTGGCGGCTTCAAGCCAGGTTACTCACACGGCGAGACGGATGAATTCGGCTTCCGAGGTATACGCGGACGAGTTCACATTCATGATCTGCACGCCACGTTTCTGCACCAACTTGGTCTCGATCACAAACAGTTGACCTTCGAACACGCTGGCCGAAACTTCCGACTCACCGACGTTCACGGACAAGTTGTCAAAGAAATTCTCGTGTAGTGTTTTGACAAGTCGCTCGCGTCAACAAACCTGCTTTTGCCCCGAGGCCCAGCGAACTTGTAGCTCCGACAGTTCGCATCGAGTATTCTCTCGCATCAACCCACATCTCTTACTCAATCCGATAAACAAAAGACTGCCGATTGACGGATTCCGATGATCTTGCTTTTCATGATAGATGATCCAACGATAACGCGTGGGTTTGCCATCGCAATCACTGGACTTGTGATCGTCTTTGCTGTGCTGATTCTCATCAGTTTATTTATCGCCGCGCTTCCACATGCACTCGCAGTCGTCGCGCGAGTGCTGCCAGAGATCGAGCACGGGCACAGCGCCGCGTCGCACTCCGAGCAATCGAACGATCATGATGAAGCCGTTATGGCCGCGATCGGTTTCGTAATGCACAACGAACTCCAAAAAGCGGGCACTGATGGACATTCTGGTTGAATTTCTCAAGACCACCGGTTTCTGGTCCATGACGTGGGGCAATGCGATCATGATCCTGATCGGAATTGCGTTCATCACGCTGGCAATTCGCAAAGACTATGAACCGCTGCTGCTCGTCCCAATCGGAATGGGCGCTATCATTGGGAACATTCCTGTCATCGAAGGCATGTCCCTCAGCGTTTACGACGATGCGAAATGGATTCTTGAGGGTGACGAGATCCGTTACCAATCCGGTAGTGTGCTCAGCTATTTGTACTTTGGCGTCCGCCAGGGGATTTATCCGCCGCTGATCTTTTTGGGGATTGGTGCGATGACCGATTTTTCAACGATGCTGTCCAACCCGAAGTTGATATTGCTCGGTGCTGCGGCCCAAATTGGAGTTTTCTTGACGTTCTTTGGTGCGTTGTTTCTCGGGTTCGACTTCGCCGAGGCTGGCGCGATCGGCATCATTGGCGGTGCCGACGGCCCCACTGCGATCTTTTTGTCCGCGAAACTTGCTCCGCACTTGCTCGGTGCGATCGCGATCGCCGCGTACTCGTACATGGCGCTCGTACCCGTCATCCAGCCGCCCATCATGAAACTCTTGACGACTCGAGAAGAGCGGCTGATTCGAATGAAAGCGCCGCGCATCGTTGGTAAGCGTGAGAAGATGATCTTTCCAGTCGTCGCGTTCTTGATTTCGACGCTTGTTGCGCCAGGGGCGATTGTGTTGCTCGGGATGCTGTTCTTTGGGAACCTGCTCAAAGAAAGCCTGGTCACAGAGCGACTGGCAAACACAGCGCGAACATCACTGATCGATATCATTACGATTCTGCTCGGTGTCAGTGTCGGCGCGAGCACGCAGGCGAGCACGTTTTTGCAGAGCGATTCGTTGCTGATTTTTGCACTGGGTGCTTTGTCGTTCGCCATCGCGACGGCTGGAGGTGTACTGTTTGCGAAACTGATGAACCTGTTTCTTACCGAAAAGATCAACCCGCTGATTGGTGCCGCAGGCGTCTCGGCAGTCCCCGACTCTGCACGCGTGGTCCAGATGGTTGGTCAACAAGAAGACCCTCACAACTTTTTATTGATGCACGCGATGGCTCCCAACGTCGCAGGCGTTGTCGGATCGGCGATTGCTGCGGGCGTGCTCTGGTCGGTTTTGGCGCCAGCAATCTAGCCTCGCTGGACTTAGCCGCTCGTACTCATTGGCTTGGAAGCCCCCAACACTCAACCTGGAAAGACAACCGTGATGAAAAAGAAAGTCTCATTCATGTGCACGGCGTTTCGTGACGGGTTCCAATCCGTCTATGGCGCCCGCGTCTTCACGAAAGATTTCCTTCCAGCGGTTGAGGCGGCTCGCGATGCTGGTGTGACGTGGTTTGAAGCTGGCGGGGGAGCAAGATTCCAGTCGCTGTATTTCTATTGCAATGAAGACGCGTTTGACATGATGGATGCGTTTCGAGCCACGGCCGGCCCCGACGCCAACCTGCAGACGCTTGCCCGCGGCGTCAACGTTGTTGGCCTCGATTCACAATCGAGCGACATCGTGCGATTGCATGCGGAACTGTTCAAAAAACACGGCATGACAACGATTCGCAATTTCGACGCGCTCAATGATGTCAACAATCTGATCTATAGCGGCCAGTGCATTGTCGATGCTGGCTTGAAGCATCAAGTTTGCGTCACGTTAATGGAGTTGCCACCGGGATGCACGGGGGCACATGATGCAGCGTTCTATGCATCGACACTTCGCCAGATACTTGACGCCGATATTCCGTTTGACGCCGTATGCTTTAAAGACGCGTCGGGAACCGCAGTCCCGTCAAAGGTCTATGAGACGATTCGCGAGGCTAGAAAAATGCTTCCTGCGGGCACGTTCATACACTTCCATACGCACGAGACGGCTGGCGTGAGCGTGCTCGCGAACAAGGCTGCGTTGGACGCAGGCGCAGACGCGATCGACTTGTCGATGGCTCCATGCAGCGGCGGGACATGCCAACCCGACATCCTCGTCATGTGGCACGCGCTTCGAGGCAGCGAATATGAGCTCGATGTGGATGTCGAGAAAATCCGCGAGGCGGAGGAAGTATTCAAGGAATGCATGAGCGACTATTTCTTGCCCCCTGAAGCGACTGCTGTGGAGCCGCTCATTCCTTGGAGCCCGATGCCGGGCGGGGCACTCACGGCGAATACGCAAATGCTCCGTGACAACAATATTATGGAGAAGTATCCCGAGATCATCTTGGCCATGGGCGACGTCGTCCGCAAAGGCGGCTATGGCACGAGCGTTACACCGGTGAGCCAGTTCTATTTTCAGCAAGCGTTCAACAACGTGATGCTTGGACCTTGGAAAAAGATCGCCGAGCCGTACGGAAGAATGGTGCTCGGCTACTTTGGCAAGACACCTGTGACACCGGACGCGGAAGTCATCGCTCTGGCGAAAGAACAACTCAAGCTCGAGCCGACCACGCGGCCTGTACTGGAAATGAACGACGAGGACCCGACGAAAGGGATCTCGGCCGCGACCGAGGCACTCAAGGCCAACAGCCTGGCTATCACTGATGAAAATATCTTTATTGCAGCAACGTGCAAGGAAAAGGGAATTCGATTCCTCAAAGGCGAAGCTGAAGTGAGTGTTCGCAAGATTGATCCATCCAAAGCCCCCGCACCAAGCACACAAGCAAGCACACCTGCGAGAACTGGGCCAGCGGAATACAACGTGAATGTGAATGGACGAGAAATCCTCATGGCATTTGAGGGCAACATGGTGACAGTCAACGGCAACGTTTATCGTGTCGCAATCGAACCAGCGACTGGCAGGGCGGGTGCGCCCGACACATCAAATTCGACAATATCGAATCCGCCAGCGAACGCACAAATCACAGAAGTGATATCCCAAATGCCTGGCGCCGTGTTCAAGCTACTTCGCAAGCAAGGTGAACAAGTTCGCGAGGGTCAAGCGATCTTGGTTCTAGAAGCAATGAAAATGGAAATGGAGATCGCGTCGCCCAATAACGGAACGATTGCGGAGATCTGCGTAACTCAAGGCCAGCAAGTCGCAACCGGGCAAATCTTGGCAAAGGTCCAGCGGTAGCCTTGGTGTTGAACCAGCGGCAGCCATAGTCTCCAAAACGTGACAATTCGGCATAACGGGACTCGCCGATCGCGATACTCCCCCAAATTCGAATTTACTGGCGAGGGGGATTTCAGGCACGTTGTTCGCCAAAAGCCAGTAATTTACGGGTGAGAGTAGGCCGATCTTGGCTTGTGGAGAACAATCGTTTGGGGTACTCTTCTCCGCTCGTTATACCGTGGTTGCGCTGTGCGCCGCGGCTTGCTTCACCAAATTGCCACGGCATTTGGGGGCGAAGGGCGATGAAGTGGTGTTTCTTGATCTCACAAGATTCCCATTTCGATGCCCTGGAATCGTTTTCAGTACTTTGCTGGCGATTCTTGGAACCCGCATTGTGGCACGAAAGGAAATGTTTTGATTTATGGCAACTGCTAATCCTATCGTCCAAGAGATGATTGAAGCTGGTGTTCACTTTGGGCACCGCACCAGTCTCTGGAATCCAAAGATGGCTCCGTACATCTTTGGTCGTAAGAACCAAATTCACATTCTCGACATCCGAGAAACGCTTCGCGGCATGCTGCGAGCAAAGAAGTATCTCAGCCAAGTAGCGGCTGGTGGAAGCTTGATCCTGTTTGTTGGAACCAAGCGACAAGCTGGCGAAGCCCTCGAAGAGCAGTCGCTGCGTTGCGGCATGCCGTTCGTAAGCGAGCGTTGGCTCGGTGGAACGTTGACAAACTTCCGCACGATTCGCAACCGCCTTGGTCGCTTGGAAGAACTCGAAGACTTGCGTAGTGGCGACAAGATCGATAACTACAGCAAGAAAATGCAGTCATCGTTGACTCGCGAGTATCGCAAGATGTACCGCAACTTGAACGGCTTGCGCACGATGAACCGTTTGCCTGAGTGCATGTTCGTCGTTGACCCAGGCAAGGAACGCAATGCGATTCGCGAAGCAAAGCGATTGGGAATCACAACGGTTGCATTGATCGACACCGACAGCGACCCATCGCAAGTCGATTTGCCGATTCCAGGCAACGACGATGGTATTCGCAGCATCGAGCTCATCGTCAAGCAATTGGCTGACGCCGTGATTGCGGGCAAGGCTCACATTGCCGCAGCGAAGGGCGAAGACGCAGCAGCGCCTGTTGCGTCAAAGTCCGACGTCGAAGCTGAAATGGCCGCAAAAGCTAGCGAAGAGACAGCTCCCGTCGAAGGCTAATTCGCGACGATCACCTCTGCGTTTCAAGATTTCTGCGTTTCAAGATTACTAATCGAGCCAGTGTTCGCATTGGCTTTTTCGTATTAGTCGCCAAGGTCTTTTGAGGGTGCCGGTCCGCACTTGAGCGTGAACCTACCTAACGGACCTAGCGTCTGTCCAAAAATAACAGTTTCTGATTTAGAAGGAAGATAATGTCTATCACAGCCAAAGACATCAGTAATTTGCGTAAATCGACCGGCGCCGGAATGATGGACTGCAAGGCAGCTCTTGAAGAATCCGGCGGCGACTTCGAAGGCGCCTTGGATTACTTGCGTAAAAAAGGCCAAAAGGTCGCCGCTAAGCGAGCTGACAAAGAGACGACCGAAGGTGTCGTCGTCGCGCTGGTTAACAAAGCTGGCAACGAAGGAATGCTACTTGCGATTGGTTGCGAAACTGACTTTGTGGCAAAGAACGACGATTTCATCGCGATGGTCAACAACTTTGCAAAACTTGCCATGGAGCATGATGCCAAGTCGATCGAAGAAGTTGCCGCGCTGCCATACGAAGGCGGCACGATCGGCGACAAGCTGATTTCGCAAACAGGCGTCATCGGGGAAAAGATCGAGATCTCGGACTTTCAACGCGTCCAAGGCTCAAACATCGCGTCGTACATTCACGCGGGCAGCAAGATTGGCGTCCTCGTTAACTACAAGGACGGTGGTAACGCCGCCGCACCACAATTCTTCCGCACCGTGGCAATGCACATCGCTGCGATGAGCCCCTCGATTCTGCGTCCAGAAGAGTTCGACGAAGAGTTTGTTGCAAGAGAATGCGAAGGGCTGCGAGCCCAGATCATCTCTCAAAACGAAACCAACGAACGTGAAAACCTGGGCAAGCCCCAGAAAAACGTGCCCCAATACGCCAGCAAGCGTCAACTGACTCCTGAAGTCATGAAGCAGGCAGAAGATGCCATCAAGGCGGAACTCCAGGCCGAAGGCAAGCCAGAAAAAATCTGGGACAAGATCCTCCCTGGTAAGCTTGATCGTTTCATTGCGGACAACACATTGTTGGACCAAGAGCGCTGCCTTCTGAGCCAGTTCTTCGCCTTGGACGATACCAAGACCGTGGAAGCAGCGATCAAGGATTTCGCCGCAGATGCTGAGATCACCGAGTTCAAACGTGTCTCGGTCAGCTAGGCGGCTTGACCGGGGCATTCGCTTGATTCAAACAAACCTCGTCTGGCCCCATCGGGCTGGACGGGGTTTTTGTTTATGATGAGGAGACGTTTCTGTAACTCGCTAAATTTCCTCCAATCACAATCCGCCGACATGCCCGACGACTCTCCTTCACTGAAACCGTCGCTCCGTTACCGCCGCGTGATTCTCAAGCTAAGCGGCGAGAGTCTTTGTCGCTCGGGCGAACGCGGAATCAATGGCGATGAAGTTCAAGCAATCGCGGCCCAGATCAAGGCGGCACATGAGTCCGGTTGCCAGATCGCAATCGTAATTGGGGGCGGCAACATCCTTCGGGGTGCCCAATTTAGTGGAGCAAACGCATGCGTCCAGAACGCCACAGCACACTATATGGGCATGCTCGCGACGGTGATCAATTCCCTTGCAATGCAGGACGCGCTCGAAGCCGTGGGCTGCCAAACGAGAGTCATGTCGGCTGTGCGTGTTGACACGGTAGCTGAGACTTTTATCCGACGCCGAGCAATTCGACATTTGGAAAAAGGTCGCGTCGTTGTCTTGGCCGCGGGTATCGGAAGCCCATTCGTGACCACCGATACTGCCGCCGCCCAGCGTGCCTTGGAACTCGATGCCGACGTGGTCCTCAAGGCCACCCGTGTCAACGGTGTCTACAGTGACGATCCGGAAAAGAACCCGCATGCGGTACTTTATGAGTCGTTGACGTATGATGAAGTGATTGCGAAAAAGTTGAAAGTCATGGATGCGACCGCAATCGCGCTGTGCGAGGAACACGGCACGCCGATTCTGGTGTTTAATTTTAAGCAGCAAGGCAATATCGTTCGTGCGATTTCTGGCGAAACCACCGGAACGTGGATCGGCCCAAAGAAGTAGTACTCCCTTTTCTGTATTAAGTTTGAAGACATTCGTTAATTAAGGAAGCTGACATGACTAGTGACGAAATTATGATGGACGCCGAAGAACGCATGGATAAAGCGATTTCGGTATTGGGCAACCAACTGGCTGGAATTCGTACAGGACGTGCCAACCCCGGTTTGGTCGACTCTCTCAAAGTTGAAGTTTACGGCTCGCTAACGCCACTCAAGCAACTCGCTTCGGTCGGAACGCCAGAACCTCAGCAAATCGTCATTCGTCCGTATGATGCCACTACGATTAAGGAAATCGAAAAAGCCATTGTTGCTGGTGATTTGGGATTGAACCCACAGAACGACGGTCGAATCATTCGCTTGAACGTACCACCGCTGTCGACGGAAGTACGCAAGAAAATGGTTGCACGTATCAAGGAGCTGACGGAAGAATCCAAAGTCTCGATCCGAAATATTCGCCGCGATGCCAACAAGGCGCTCGACCAAGCCGAAAAGGACAAGGCACTCACCGAAGATGACCGTGACAAGCTAAAAGAGACGGTTCAAGAATTGACCAAGAAGTACGAAGCCGAAGCTTCGGAAATTGCCAAGGGCCGAGAAGCCGAAGTGATGGAATAATCCGTCGATGTCTCATTCGTTGCAATGCCCGCGTTGTACCGGCGCCGTCCAAGTCGCCGACAATGCCAGTGGAACGCGAGTTCGGTGTCCGCATTGTGAACAGACATTCCTAGTGCCAGGCTTTGCCAGTAGTACGAATGATGACGATGATTGGCTAAAGATCGATGACCAAGTTCCGCCGCCCAAATCGAAGGCGGCGAGACCGGGTTCGATCACAACCCTGAGCAGCAACACGTTCGATCCTGCGCTCGGTAACGATGCCGCAGCACCTCTCCAAGACGTGGTCTCCAATGATCCATTTCAAGAGGGCACCGATGACCTCTTCGGGTCGGGTCAAGCATCCGGCGCAGAGACCGACTTGGACGATGGATTGCCGCCGTTCGAGATGGTTGCGCCAGCAGCACGCCCGAGGTCGCCTACGTCTCCCGTTGACCTGTCGGCGCTCGATGGTTTCGATGAAGTGCCGCCACCCAATCTCGAGAAAAGCCATGGTGAAGCTGGAGCGGATCCAGATCCATTCTTAACTCCAGATGATTCACCAAAGCCCCTGTCGCCTGAGTCTAAGTCGCCTGAGTACATGACAGAGTATCGAGTCAGATGCCTCACCTGCGGCTCGATGACTTATGCCAAAGCGGCACAACAAGGCAAAACGATCAAGTGCCACGACTGTTACTCACAAATCACGGTCCCACCTCCGCCGCGAGTTCCAAAGAAGCCTACCATCGACATGGAGTCTGCTGAGACGTTTCGTTTCGAAGATTCCAAGGCGACGAATCGCCCAGCCGATCCGTTTCTGAAGAGTGCGGAGGAATTGCTGCGCAACGCTGAGAACCAAGAAGCCTCTAATCCAGAACCTGACTTTGACACGCCCGATATCATGGCTTGGGCGAAGAACGTTTTCGGTATTTTTCTCGATCCCGGTGTCTTAGCGCACTGGATCATACTGTCCGTATTTGCGTCCATTCCCGCGTATGTGGCGCTCGCGTTTGAGTCCAAGATTTTGATTCTTGGGCTTTTTCCAGCTGGAATTATCTTTGGCGTCGTCGTGCTAGGCTGCGCGTTTGCGATCTTGCAATCATTGGCCAACGAGGAAGACCGCGTCAGTGAATGGCCAGCATTCGATCCTGGGGAATGGTTTGGCCAGATGATGGTTGCGTCTGCAGCAATCGCAATCGCTGCAGTGCCGTCTTATGGCGCAGCCTTCATGGCATTCGGACATAGCTTGCCGGCGGTGGCAATCACGATGATGGCTATTTATGCCATGTTCCCGTTTCTCATTTTATCCATTCTCGACATGCAAAGCATCACGACGCCATTTTCGCCGGAAGTAGCGAAAAGTGTCACACGGTGCGAAGAGTCATGGGGCGGCTTCTACCTCACATCCGGCATACTGTTCGTTTTACTGTTTATGGTCTTCGTCGCATCCTCTTCCATGCCACCACCGACGCGCGCCGTCGCTTGCATTTTCTTTGGCGTTGCCGGACTGTTTACCTACTTTGCAATGATTGGCCGCTTGGCGTTTGCCATCGGCCAAGTCGTCAATGACAAACCGCTGGCGAACAATATCGACCGGTCAAAGAAAACGGATTCCACCTGAGATAGACAACGAACGACCATCAACACCGCTAGGGCGTCCGACCGCCATGACGCGTTACCGTATCGCCGCGCGAATTACATCTGGACGATTGGTCGTTATCCCGACAGCACCAAGATCACGAAAGAACTGTGCGTCGTCCGGTTTATCAACCGTCCAAACGTGGAACTCTTTGCAACCGCCGGCTTTCAATGTTTCGATAAAACCAGAATCGATGATGTCTCGATTCCCATTCATGCCAACGCCATCCGCGCCAATGCGATCGACAACCTTGGCAATGTCTTCGGCAGTTGGACGAAATTCTCCATCGGCGGGCGATTTCTTGAAACTCGTCAACCAATGAACCGCGACGGTGGGCAGTTCGCGTTTGCAGCTCACCACCGTCTCTTCATCAAAGCTGATAATCAAAACCTCAATGTCCGTGCGTTTAGCCTCTCGAAGCTCCTTCGATAACACCGGTACAATGTTCGTTTTGCTCTTCAGCTCGATCACAAAACGTTTTCCAGCAGGGATGGCTGCGAGCACTTCGGCAAATGTCGGTAGTTTCTCCGACTTGAACGAATCCGCTTTCCATGAACCCGCATCGAGTTCCCGAAGCGCTGCGAGTGGCGTGGATTCGACCTGCAGCTTCACGCCTGTCGTTCTCTTGGTATCCGCATCGTGGATACAAACAATTTGCTTGTCGTCAGTGAGATAAAAATCACCTTCAACGCCATCCGCGTCTTGCTTCCAAGCCAGTTGGAAGGCCGCCAATGTATTCTCGGGAGCGTCATACGATGCGCCGCGATGACCAATGACAAACTGTGTCTCAGCATGCATTGTGGAACTACCAATCCAACCTTGTGCGACGATGAGCAGTGCAAAAAAAAACTCGAGTCGAGCATCATTCTTCATATTAGCCAACCTTTAAAAACCAGAGATTATCCCTCGGATGCTGAGTTTAGCTCTTTATATGCATCCGGCAATCGAATCTCATCATACTCGCTGGAAACCACCGGGCGCGTAATGAACAACTCACTCGTACTGAGATCAATAATCACATTGGGATTCGAAACCATTTGGACGATCGGATAGCCGTACTTTCCCGGATTACTGCGAATCACACGCACTCGAGTGGTATCGTTCAATTCAAGTATACAGCCGAGCGGAAACAATGTTGTCGCTTCCAAGAGTGCCGACACGGATGCCGCTGCGTAGCGGCCTTTCGATGCCGATGCGATCAAGAATGCAATCGCATCACTAGGAACCACTCGTGCAGCACCCGGCGGAGCGCTAGTCAAATCGAGAAATCCTTCGGCCACACCAGCAACTCGTGATAGCGGATGAATCTTCCTTCCAGAAATGCCCAGGGGATACCCCGATCCATCGAGCAACTCGTGAACTTGGGCAACAATCATTCGCTGGACCTCAGACGTCCCTCGGATTTGACTTAAGAGCATTGCCGACGCATGTGGATGCTTTGAAAACTGGTATCTCGCATCCTCGGTCATATGGTGATGCGAAAAACGTGATTCAGGCGGAACGTCAAACAGACTCCAATCGTGCGTCAACCCAGCCAATCCCAAGTCCTGCACTTCAACGGGACCTAACTTCTGCGCCATCCCAATGGCCATACAAAGAATCGAAAGCTGCACACAGCGTTTTTCGAGCGTCAAGTCGGGTTGGTATGCAAGAGCGCTTGCGACAACAGGGTCCGGGTCGTCGGAGAGCTCCTGAACGTAATCGTCGATCTGCTGAACTGCATCATCGGCGCTTACTGATTCGCCATGGCGAAGTGAATCCACCATCTGGGCGACGACTAACTGACACGCATTAAACTTTCTGTCAAGCTGTTCAACGCGGTCAGCCGAATAGGGCTGCAAAAGCCTTGACTTGCTGGCCGATTGTTCCGATCCTCTTTCTGCCGACGACGTTGCCTGCGCCGACGGATTTGCTGTAGCATCGACGTCAGGCAAGATCTGGAGAAACGTGACACCTTCGTTCCGAATCTCTTCGATCAGCGCTAATGAGATTGTCGTTCCCTTTGAAATGAGCTCTCGACCGGTAACGTCCCCGAGAGAAACTCTGGAAATACTTCCAACGACAAGCTGATCCACACGCAGAAAGGGTCGCACCGTATTGGACATGGGATTCGAAATAGAGAATGACCGAAGACAAGAAACCGGTACCAAACAATCGTTTTACACTTACATCCGATAGAAGTGTCGTCTCATATTTTCGTGTACGCGTTAGTTCAATGCGATATCAATTCGCCAATGAAAACGGAACACGAATCAGTTTTTGAGTTTAGCCTCGCTTTCTTCCCGAGTGGAAAGCCAGCCCCCCCGAAGAGTTCAGTAACGTGTCTGAAGAGAAAGAAATCGTAGCGGCAACATCGGAACAAAACCTGTTCGAAGTTGCTCGGCCATGGGAACGGTTGCTCGATCTTTTGGCGGATGGCGACTCTGAATTGCTTGACGCCGCACTGTCGGAACTGAGCAGCAACGACCAAGCGCTGTCTTTGAGCCGAATGTCGGAAGAACAGCGTTCCCAAGTGCTGACAATGCTCTCGGCAGTCGATGCCGCTGAGGTGATCAGCCACCTCGGAGAGACCCAGGCCGCCGAAGCGATCGAGGCGCTGCAAATCAGCGACGCTGCTGCGATCTTGATGGAACTCGATAGCGACCTTCAGGCAGATCTCCTCGGCGATTTGGATGACGAACGCGCAGAAGCCATTCTAAGTGTACTTCCGGTAAGTGAAGCCCAGATCGCTCGACTCCTGTCGACGTACCCCGACAACTCGGCCGGCGGCATGATGAAGTCTGAATTCTTGCAATTCGATGACACCCTCACCGCGGCGAATCTCATTGAGACGATCAGTGATAACGTTGAGAAATATAGGGACTTAGACGTTCAATATGCCTATCTAAGCGACCACCAAGGCCGACTGACGGGTGTGCTACCCATGCGAGACCTGTTGTTCGCGCGGCGCGGCCAAAAGGTAAGCGAACTGATGATCAAGAATCCACTCTCCGTACCAGCATCTTTGCCGTTGGACAAGTTGATCGAGATGTTCGAAACGCACCACTTCCTCGGCGTTCCCGTCGTGGATGGCAAGAGCAAATTGATCGGTGTCGTTCACCGCGAAGCTGTGAACTATGAAGCTGCACGTCGGGTTGAGTCGGACTACCTCAAAAGCCAAGGGATTGTTACCGAGGAACTGCGGACGATGCCGCTCTGGGATCGAGCAAGACGTCGTCTGTCCTGGCTGAGCATCAATATTGTGCTAAATGTGGGAGCCGCTAGCGTGATCGCCGGATTCCAAGAGACGCTTGAGAAAGTCATTGCGTTGGCTGTCTTTTTACCCATCATTTCCGACATGAGTGGCTGCAGCGGAAATCAAGCGGTGGCGGTCAGTATGCGTGAATTGTCGCTCGGTCTGGTTCGCCCATCCGAAATGATGCGAGTTTGGCTCAAGGAACTCGGAATTGGATTCATCAACGGTTTCGCGTTGGGAATTTTAGTCGCAATTGTCGCGACGCTATGGAATGGCAACCCCTATCTCGGACTTGTCGTCGGTGTCGCGTTGTTTGCCAATACGATTATCGCAGTCTCCATCGGCGGAACCGTTCCGCTGTTACTTAAACGTTGGGGATTTGACCCAGCCGTCGCCAGTGGACCGCTATTGACGACGGTCACCGATATGTGCGGCTTCTTCTTGGTTCTTGGTACAGCCACATTGATGCTATCGCGACTGACCTAGTCTTTTGTCAGCATTGTTCGCACCAAGTTTCATGCAACCCAATGTCCCGCAATTATTGTTCACACCCATTGCTCGTGATCGCCGATAAAGTAGCGAAGTGAACCGGCGTACGATCGGTATGCCATCGACATCACCAATTGCATTCTTGTAATGGATGTGTTGGAGCATGCGGGTGATTGACAATCGCCTGTGAAACTCAGCGTTTTCAAAATTCGGGGTCGAAATTGAATAATTACTCGATTCAAAGCAGATCACTCCGCTGGGCACTCCTCGCGTTATTTGCCGGGTTGGCGTCTCTGTCAAGCGGTTGCCATTTCCTAAAACCGACGCCCATCCGTGTCACGTCCCAACAAATCTGTCCCGAGTTGATTGATACGAAACAATCACAAATCGAAGTGGGTGTCCCTCATCGAATTGTCGACGGCTTGGGTTGGGTCGTTGGTATACCAAGCAAAATCCTGCTTTGGGATCGTCGCATCGAGAACCACAAAATCTCAGAAGACACCGTTTTGGTAATGGCTGATTACCTGGAACAGAACAACCTTGCGCACATCAAAGTGCGTGCTAATCAGTACGCGCCCCTAGACGACTGGAAACGACTGAAAAAGAACAAGACAGTTGCCTGGCCCTATCGCTACACGCTGGGTGTGATCTCCGTTGCCGGAGAAACCATCCTGCCAGGACGTGTCTTTGGCGGCGACCACTACAATCCGTTTACGGACACAATTCATCTCTACAGTGACGTGCCCGCGATTGCCTTGCACGAATCCGGACATGCGAAAGACTTCACACGGCGAACCTACAAAGGTACCTACGCGACAGGCTATCTTTTCTTTCCACTTTGGGCGGAAACCATCGCAACCGAAGATACGCTTTGGTATTTGCAAGAACGAGGCGAAGTTGATCGCATTGCCGAGGCCAATCGGATTTTGTACCCAGCTTACGGAACGTATGTTGGTAACGGCCTTGGTTCGCTAGCTTCTGGCTATGCATTGCCATTGTATTACGGCTCCGTCGTTGCTGGTCATATCAATGGTCGAATGCTCAACCGCAAGCTCGACACCGCAGCATCACCGGTTCATCAGTCAGTTCAGTCACCTGAGCCGACGATGGCCACACCAGATTCGACGTCGCTGTAATAGTCGATCATGGTGCGAATCCACCTGAGAGCTCTCCGATTCATTAGACTGAAGGTAGAACATTTCAGTTTAGAATTCTCTCGGATCATGACTCATGGCACCCGAACGAACCAGCGTTTCGCGGCTCTTCATTTTGATGGTCATCTTGTGTATGGCAAACTCTGACCGCCCCCGTGCGGCGACGCCCGATCCACCGAAGCCAAACTTCATCGTCGTATTCTGTGACAATCTCGGGTACGGCGACATCGAGCCGTTTGGCTCAACGGTGCATCGAACTCCGAACTTAAACCGCATGGCAAACGAGGGACGCAAGTTCACGCACTTTTGTGTCACCTCCGGTGTTTGCACGCCATCTCGCAGCAGTCTCATCACGGGCTGTTATGCACAGCGCGTCGGCATGCACAATAATCCACGTGATGGACAAGTCTTGCGTCCAGTTTCGCCGTATGGATTGAATACGAACGAGACGACCATCGCAGAAGTCATGAAAGACCTAGGCTATGCGACTGGCATGATCGGAAAGTGGCACCTCGGTGACCAAGCCGAATTTTTGCCGACACGACAGGGATTCGATTGGTTCTACGGGATTCCGTATAGTGACGACATGACGGCGGAAGTCGGCCAACGCGTTTCACTACAAATCGATGGAGCAGTTTGGCCTCCACTGCCACTTATGGAAAACGAGACCGTTATCGAAGCACCGGTCGATCGTGATCTACTTACACAGCGTTACACCGAGAAAGCGATTGAGTTCATTGAGTCCAATCCGGAACGGCCTTTCTTTCTATACTTGCCTCATGCAATGCCAGGAAGCACCGCCACTCCGTTTTCGAGCGAGGCGTTCAAGGGCAAGAGCGCCAACGGTCATTGGGGCGACAGTGTTGAAGAGCTGGATTGGTCGCAAGGCAAAATCCTCGACAAGCTTGTTGAACTTGGCTTAGATCAACGCACGCTTGTCATCTGGACCTCCGATAACGGGGCACCGAATCTGCCCAACACGCTCGAGCGTGGGTCCAATCGACCTCTCCATGGACGTGGTTACACGACCGGCGAAGGCGCGTTCCGAGTCCCGACGATTGCGTGGTGGCCCGGCAAAATCCCAGCCAATACGGTTTGCGAAGAACTCGCGACAACCATGGATTTGCTTCCGACATTCGCAAGACTTGCTGGACTTCGGGAGAACATCGCGCCAATACCTAACAAACTCGACGGCCACGACATTCGCCCCTTGCTACTTGGAGCACCCCACGCAAAGTCTCCTTACGACGTGTTCTATTATTATGAGCGAGATCAATTGCAAGCGGTGCGACGCGGGCCTTGGAAACTGTTTTTACCACTTGCCGAATTCACGAAACATCCTCACTTCAAGCCAACCGAGCAAGCGACTACCTTGTTGTTCAATGTCGAAACCGATGTGGCATCCAAGAACAACGTCGCTGGGAAATACCCAGACATCGTGAACGAACTAAGCGAATTGGCGGAACATGCCCGAGAGGATCTCGGCGATCGAGGTCGACGAGGCAGCGGGCAACGTTCACCAGGATTTGTCGAACACCCCATCGCGCAAACACGGTTGTAGTTATTGAATCGATCGATCCGGCTAGACCATGCGTTTTCAAAACATGCAAAGTGTCGAGCATGATACAGACGATAAGCGACGGTGGTGATAAGTCGACCTCCCAACGAAGAACACCATGATTCCTCGACCTCGTATTCTCGCGCTTTTGGTAGCTGCTGCTGGCAGCCCCTACGTTGCATCCGAAACTGAAGTTGGCCGGTCGGCCGTCAATCAGTTTGGGGATCTGATTTCGTTCGACTCGGCCCCGTCGCTCGGCACGATCATGAACGGTGATTACGCAAATCATGCCCACCACGAAGTCGAAACGCTGCGAACCGTCAGCACGGAGCGGTATCGGTATGACGAGCAACTTGCTGTTAAGCTCGGGGCCATGCCCGGCGAGCCAGGGGCCAGTCCAACGCTTGTCGGCGCCCAAGTGCATGATCTTCGTGATGTCGTGCGGTTTGATATTTCGCCGTTCTGGGTAACCCAAAAGTTTGCACGGGTGAGCACGGTTCTCGCCGATCTGCAACTCGAGGGACTCCGAGTTCCAATCGTGACAGGCACCCGTTCGGACTCGTTCGCCGGGACACTGACCTACTATTTTGACACCGCTGGAAGTGTTCAACGCGTCATGCTCCACGGGTTTACGGGCGATCCGACCGCCATCAGCCAGCTCATGACGGCTCAGTACGGATTGAAGCCGGAACCGAGCCTCGAAGCTGGTGTGATGACCCGCCGCTGGAACGGACAACCCATCCATTTCATGCGACTGTCGCACGCGCCAGTTGTCTATGCAGACGCTGTGCATCAGAAATACACCGTCTTTATCGAACTCAACCAAGCTAATTTGCCTTTTGGAATTAGCGACGAAGCACGCCGAATCGTGGAATCGGACCGTTTTACAGGCCGCTGGTAATTTGCACCGCTACATTCTTTGTTCCATTGCGACGCATTGCCCATTAAGATAGGGGTAGGTTCCAACCCTTAATCATCTGCGGAGTATCGCATAATGAGTGCCGATTGGTACTACATGGAGAGCGGCTGGATTCGCAAGTCAAAGCGCGTCGGCCCGATCACCGACGCCGAATTTTTGTCGCGCATTGAGTCTGGAAAGATCGTCCCTCATACTTTGGTCCAAAGCAGCAAGACCAAGGGAAAATGGATTCCAATGAACTTGGTTGCCCCGGCGATGGCTCACTACAATGAGCACCTCGCAAATTCTGGAAAGAAGTAGGTAGCCTCCCATTCAAACGCGAAGCCTTCCAACGGCAGCCGACTATGCGGCGATCGCGATCGCGCCGCTACTGATTTTTTTGATGATCAGTGGCTTAGTCAATTTCTTAGTGATGCTCTTTTATCACGGTGACTTTCCAGCACGGATTACCTGGACGCTCTTTTTTTACACGATGGGCGCCGTTGCAATCGCGCGGATAGCTATCGAGCAAACACGAGCATACGCACATGGCTATGCCGGCATCCTCGGTATCGCTGGCTTTTTTGTGATGTCTGGCTACCTCGGTTCAGTTGTCTTCACTGCCTTTATCCTTTTCACGATCTCTTACCTCGCCGACCGCATCGTCCACGATTGCACGCTCATTGATGAGACGGTCGACGCGAGCGGCCAGGGTCTCGTGGACTTCGGCAAAGAGCTGATGCTTGCTCATGCGAACAAGCCAACCGATGACCAACCAAGTAGCAAGATCAATCCGTCGCCCAACGATGGCTTAGAACTCCCTATGGCCAAGAAACTCAAGCCGCGAACGACGCATCAACCTGGTCGAACGGTGATGTGGTTGGCGCTTGCAGCGCTGCCGCTGTTCGGATTTGGCCAGTTCATGTTACGAGATGATCCGGGTACTTGGGGGCGTGCAAAGTTCTTGCTTGCCATGTATCTGTTTGCCAGTCTGTCGCTACTGGTCACAACGAGCTTCCTAGGCTTGCGACGTTATTTGCGTCAACGCGGCGCTGATATGCCAGGCAACGTCTCGGTTGGCTGGATCGCCGGCGGGCTCCTTTCTATTCTGTTGATTCTATTCGTTGCCTATATCGCGCCCGTCCCTGGCCAGTTGCTTGCATCATTCACGCTCCCAGACTTCTTGGATTCCCCAAAAGACAAACAAGCAAGTCGATACGGCTGGGGCAACGAAGGCGCTCAACGTCAATCCGAAGATGACGCCACATCCAACCAACCCCGAGGCAATGACGACACACCTTCCTCCGGCGAATCACAGCCTGGCGCAAAGCCTGGCGAAGCAGACCACGGAAACGCCAAAGACGCACCTCCAGGTAGCGACCCTGGCGGAAAGAAATCGGGTGGAAAAGAGTCTGGAGGAAAAGAGTCTGGGGCAGACAAATCCAGCGACGCCAAGTCAGATCCTGCCAAGAGTCAAGCAGGAGCCAAGAACAAATCAATCGATAGTGGTGAAGATTCACAGCGACCGTCAAGCAAATCTCAACCGCCTTCAGAAAGCCAGGAAAATACTGAAAAAACTCCCGATAATTCTGACAACAAACAACAATCGCAGAATAAACAAAGCGATGACAGTAAGCCTCAAGATTCAACAAACCAAGAACAGTCAAAAGCAGGTCAAGAGGATAGTCAATCCAAGAAACCTGATGACAGTCCTCAAGATGACCAAAAGAAAAAACAGCAGACTCGCGAACAAGATTCTTCCGGCGGCCAAAGTGCTGCCCAGCGAAGCTTGGAAGCTGTTAGCAGTTCGCTGCCAGCGATCTCGGGGATCTTGCGTTGGCTAATCATGCTTGGATTAGTTGCGATCGTCACCTTCTACGTGTGGAAAAACTACGAGGCGCTGCTCCAGTGGTGGCGATCACTCTTCGGGTTCCCATCACCAAATTCAAACGATGAGGACACGACATTGACGAACGCAACCAAGGAGTCCCCGCTTCGCCAGTTCTCGTCGTTCGACAATCCAGCGGGACGCGAAAATGATCCGCGTCGGGCCGTCGTGATCACTTTCCAAGCTTTCGAAGCGTGGGCACGTGAACAAGGCTGGCGTCGAAACAAAGATGAGACCCCCAGTGAGTTTCTTAAACGGATTGGCACCGCAATTCCCCAAGCGGTGGAACCTGCCAGCCAAGTCGTTGATGCGTACAATCGCATCGTTTACGGACGTGGCAACGCAACCTCATCCGATATGCGTGCCGTCCATTCGATTTGGTCGGTGATGACGCAATCTTTGAAGTCAACGAATTAACTTGCGACCAATGTAACTTTTGACTGGCACTAGCCAAGCGAAATGAACACGCCATAGAACGGTGAGCACGCATCTCGACAAGTTCTTAAATGCATGGCGTCAGGCTCTTACGCCTCCTTTTCCAATCATCTCAAGGCACACTTCGCCGACGTGTGTACGATGAACCAGCTTTCCAATTTCCCCCTGTCAACTTCGACGTGTTTTGCTACTCAGACTTGACAGAAAAGATGCAAACGCATATCGTATATCGACGATAGGCAATTAGGTTACGACCAGTAATTCAGATCTTGAAAGCGACAAACGATGGTCCGAAGTAAGGCAGAGGCTCAAAAGTGCTGCACCACCAACGAGAAGCTGTCGCTCCCGGACGTCGCATGGGCTGAGGATATGGCCAAGTTGACGTGGGCGCTTGCTCATCCAGCCCGCGTGCGGATCGTGCGATTGCTGCTCAACCGAACGTCATGCATGTGCGGTGAGATCGTCGAAGAGATGCCACTAGCTCAATCGACGGTCTCTCAACACCTGAAGATTTTGAAGGAAACTGGCTTGGTGCAGGGCGAAATCGACGGCCCTCGTGTTTGCTACTGCATCAATAAACAAGCGATGGCCAAACTGAAGAAGCTAATCGCAAACCTTTAGCACATCAGCCGCAGGGCATTAGCCCCCCGGTTACCGAACAATCACATACGCAACCGGACGCACCTACGTTCCCACTGATAAAACAAAATTTTTTCAGCTAATTCCATCGCCTTTCGTCGATATGCGATAGCAAGCAATGGAGCACACAATGAGCCAGCGGATGATATTCGACGATATGCAAGACCAATATGCCGGTGAGGCGAAAAGCACGCTGACGAGCGAGTCGACTGCGGTCACGTCAATCGCATAAGACATCAAGCACCATTGCGAACACAATCCCCTTTTTAAATTATCAGCCAGCCTCACAGGAGAAAACCATGAAGAATGTGCAAGTTTACGACAAGCCAATGTGCTGCTCGACCGGCGTCTGTGGTCCCGAAGTCGATCCCGTACTGCCACAATTCGCAGCGGATCTGGACTGGCTCAAGAGCCAAGGTCACCACGTGGAAAGGTACAACCTTGCACAGCAACCTCAAGCGTTCATTGAGAACAAGACCATCCATCAAGTATTGAGCACTGAGGGAACGGACTCACTTCCAGTCGTTGTCATTGATGGCGAGATCGTCAGTCGCAAAGTTTATCCCACTCGCGACGCGCTTTCTGCGTTAGTCGGCGGCACGCCAGCGAAACAACGACTGCCAGTTGCCAAGGAAAGTGGTGGATGCTGTGGATCGAGCGGTTGTTGTTAATCAGCCGCAGGGCGTTAGCCTCCGGTTATTACGACAGCCTAGAACCGGACGCTAACGCGTACCGGCGACTGAGACCAATACAAGGAATACGAATCATGAAGTTTTTAGCCCATCCGACCCGCAACCTATTCTTCACCGGTAAAGGTGGCGTCGGCAAAACCTCGGTTGCATGTGCGACCGCCGTTCGGTTGGCCGACGCTGGTAAGAAAGTCCTGCTAGTGTCGACAGACCCCGCATCGAATCTCGATGAGGTCTTAGGTGTCACTCTAGGTAATCATCCCACCGCGATTCCAGCCATCGCGACGTTGTTCGCGATGAACCTCGACCCTGAGAAATCAGCAGCCGAGTATCGCGAACGAATGGTTGGCCCTTATCGAGGTCTGCTACCTGAGGCAGCAGTAAAAAGTATGGAAGAACAGTTCTCTGGTTCTTGCACGCTTGAGATCGCTGCCTTCGATGAATTCTCGCGATTGCTCGGTGACCCTCAAGCCACGTCTGAGTTCGATCATGTGATCTTCGACACAGCGCCAACAGGTCACACGTTGCGATTGCTGACATTGCCTTCCGCATGGGATGGATTCATGGAGCAAAACACAACGGGCACCAGTTGTCTCGGACCACTCGCTGGTTTGCAAGATCAACAGAAACTGTATCAAGAATCGGTGAAAGCGCTTGGTAATCCAGCCGTGACAACCCTGGTGTTAGTCGCTCGTGCTGAAGCGAGTTCGCTGCGCGAAGCAGCTCGAACCAGCGGCGAATTGGCGGAGTTGGGTGTGAGGAATCAACATCTTGTCGTCAACGGTGTGTTCCAAGCGGTCGATGCAAGCGACCCATACGCGGTAGCACTTGAGCAACGCGGATCGGTCGCACTGGCCGCGATCCCTCAGGGACTGAAAGACTTTCCGCAAACCATTGTTCCGCTCAGTCCGGATGGAATCCTTGGCATCGATTCCCTGCGTCGTCTCGGCAATCCCCATCAGCCGCCGGGCGTTAGCCCCCACTTACCGAATACCAAATCAACGAACAAGGAACCAACCGCCGAGGAACCGGACGCTAACAGGTTCGGGATGATGCTACAACTATCCGATCTAATTGATGATCTTGTTGCTCCGGGTCACGGTGTGATTTTGGCAATGGGCAAAGGGGGCGTTGGTAAGACAACCGTTGCCGCGGCCATCGCTGTTGCCATCGCCGAACGTGGCTTCGAAGTGCATCTATCAACCACTGACCCTGCAGCTCATATCGCTGCGGCCATGAACGATGAGAGTCTTCCGAACTTGTCTGTCAGTCGTATCGATCCGGAAGTAGAAACGGCCAAGTATTCAGCCGAAGTCCTCGGCAAAGCTGGGAAGAACCTCGACCAACAAGGCAAAGCATTGCTGGAAGAGGACTTGCGATCACCTTGTACAGAAGAGATCGCCGTGTTCCGAGCGTTCGCTGATGCAGTCGCGTCCGGTACCAACAAGTTTGTCGTGCTCGATACGGCTCCCAGTGGACATACGGTTCTGTTGCTCGATTCTGCGTTGGCCTATCACCGCGAAGTAACACGTCAGTCGAGCGAAATGCCGGAAGCCGTTGAAAACCTGCTCCCGCGATTGCGCGATCCCAACTTCACTCGCGTGCTCATCGTCACTCTTCCAGAGGCGACTCCGGTGCATGAAGCGGCCGCGCTGCAGCGAGACTTGCGTCGAGCAGAGATCGAGCCCTATGCATGGGTTATCAACCAAGTGCTCAGCCCACTTCCGCTCACCGATCCGATGATGAAACAGCGTCAATCGCATGAGCAGAAGTTTCTGCGCGAAGTCAAAGAAGTTCAAGCCAGTCGAGTGGCCATCATTCCATGGCAGATCGAGCCTCCCACAGGACTTGAGGCCCTTCGCCGGCTGACCCGTTCGCAGCTTAAAGAAACCGGACACTAACGCGCTGCGGCTGATAGAACCGGAAACGCATCATGAGCCAATCTTCCATTTTCAACAAGCTTTCACGAGTTTTGCAAGCTCTAAAGTTTCCGATTGTTCTCGCGATTGTCGCAGGTGCAGTCTGGTACGTTCGCAGTCAGCCCATTCCTGTCACGAGCCATGCCTTTGCCAAAGGAGTCGTGGTCCATAGCGTGATGGGCAGCCACGACCACGGAACCCGGACATCTTCGAGATGTTCTACGAACATGGAAGATGGCATCATTCGCGTTTCAACTCAACCAACGAATCACTAACCTTCCCCCCCACGTGAATAGTTCCAAATCAATAAGGATAACTCAATGACATCAAAGAAGCCGGAAATCAATGCGACAGCTTTCTATCCTGAACTAAAACGTTATCTGACAGACGCAACGACTCGATTCGATGAGATTCCCAGCGATCGCAAGGAGGATCTCGCCAAGGTTGCGGACTACATACGCGAGCGATTGTCGAAGTCCGAGCCAGCCAAGCTTACCTTCATCTGCACACACAATTCACGACGCAGCCATCTCTCACAGATCTGGGCACAGGTCGCTGCCGAATACTATGGCTTGGCCAGTGTCGAAACATTCTCGGGCGGAACGGAAGCAACGGCTTTCAACCCGCGAGCAGTCGCCGCTATGCAGCGATGCGGAATCAAAATTGTTGCCGATGACCCTGGTGCAACCAACCCTCGATATAGCATCTACACCTCTGACTTATCCACTCCGCAGATCTGTTTCTCGAAAGCCTATGGCGACCCACCGAATCCGAGCAAAGATTACTGCGCAGTGATGACTTGTTCGCAAGCCGACGACGCCTGCCCGCTCGTGATGGGTTGCGATCTGCGAATGCCAATTCGTTACGAAGACCCAAAAGTCGCTGATGACACCGAGTTCGAAGCCCAGAGATACGACGAGCGTTCTGTGCAGATCTGCGGCGAAATGCTATATATGATGTCCATAGTCTGATTCGTCAGTGATTGTGTGCTCCCAAAACAACGGTTGCCAAATCCCGTGCTCGCCACGACGCCGATGTGCGTCCGGCACTTTCGCCTCAGGCAATCTGAAACCAATCCATTCTTGCGTGAACTGCTCTTTGACGCGTTCTATTCGAGTGGAATACATGCAATCCTCCGGCGGCGAGCTCATTACCAGATGCCGATGATCCATAAGTAACACTGTTGCCAAAAGATTGGTCGCCGCGCGTATGTCACCAACAGTGAAAAGCACATACCACCCGGAACAAACCATATCGTGGCCATACTTCGAGCAGCGGTTCGATGTCGCTTTGAGTCGGTGGCGGGGCGGTTTCTGGTTCGTCGGCAAGCCGTTGCCTAACCTCGAAAGAACAATCTTTCCGAGCGGCTCAGGATCGGCCAAGCGGTGATCACTGCCGATTTCGATGAGCGACACGGATCGTTAGGCGAATGTAAATCGGTGCTTGAATACTCTCGATGGTCATTGAGCGAAGGCCGTTGCATGAAAACGGCTCCGGTTTCCTGTTTCGCTTTTTTGCTGCCCAGATCCCAGGTCCCGAGGCGATACTCGTGGTAGCCTGATAGAATCCTTTAGCTTGAAACAGATCTTTTTGCCTGAGACAGCGATCGTTTGAGCGGCGGGCGGTTTGTGCCCGTGTTCTTTCTACATTCGAGGACTTGATTTCGATGCAAATGTTCAAGTACCGCCGACGCGGATTTCAATTGCTGGTGTTTGCTTTGTGTTGGCAAGTGGGTGGAGGGGCATCGTCCCTATCGCTTACGCTCAAACAGGCTTCGGGTCAGTCACCAGACTCGGTCAGTAAGCAGAAATCGTTTCGAGAGTTGCACGACGATCTGCGTGAGCGAATGTCGGTCGATTTGGCGCAATCGGAGGCATACCTTGAAGCACAGATCACGGCCCAACCGGACTCAGGTGATTTGAATGTTCTGCGTCACGCACTGGCAAGCAAACTTTTGGATACTGGCAAATACAAAGCAGCCACGTCGCAGTTCGAGAAGCTGCTTGACTTCCAGATTCGCAATATCAACGACACGGAGAACCAGTTCGGTATTTGGATGACGGTGCAAAGCATTCGCGATATCGCTGTCGTAAACCGAGACAACGACTCGCTGGATCGTGCGGTCGATCGAGGCGTCGAGGCGTTCGCTCTACTTGGTTCCGAGAACGAAATTGACCGAGTCCATCCAACGAGTCAACTCGCTGTCCTCAAGGCTCAACAACTGGCACGCGACAAAAAGACAGACGCAGCGAATGCATTTATAACAGAACAGCTGGCAAAGCTTACTGCGATGCTGCAATCACCGCAGGCAACCGATGAGACACTGCACACGATCATTCAGGTGTTGTTGGTACTCGCGGATGAGAATTCGAACAACGATGCCTGGCGCGAAGAATGCATCACCCAGCTCGATTCGGTCGTGGACGACGCATTCGAGCGGTTTCCGGAATCGGAGTTGATCCAATCGGACTATGCGATGGTCCAATACCGGATGATAACTCAGTGGCGCCAAGATGAACCCGAAGCATCCAAGGAACGTATGGAGCGGGTGACCAAAAAGCTAGTTTCCGTCGCTGCCAAGAATCTCTCTGTCGATGCAATGCTTCGTCGCATCGAACTTCGCCAAGAACGATTGTCGACGGCGACGCCCGTCTCCTCACTCGTTGGAAAAACGGCTCCTGAGTGGGAAATCGATGGATGTGTCAATCGGCTGGAGATTTCCCAGGAAGCGTTCCAAGGAAAGGTTGTCCTGATTGATTTCTGGGCTATGTGGTGCGGTCCTTGTATTGCAACCTTTGACCATCTGCGAGAGTGGCGACAAGAGTTTGGCGACAAAGGCTTTGAGATCGTCGGCGTGACACAGTACTACCAATTCGAATGGGATGACGAACAGCATCGCGCGTCACGCGGAAACGGAGAAGTGCTGCCTGAGGATGAACTCACAACGCTTCGCAAATTTCTTGAGCACCACAAGCTTCAGCACCCTGTTTTTGTGACACCCGCCCACAGCGAGATGCAAAGCGACTACGGCGTTCGAGGCATCCCACACGTCGTACTCATCGATCGTCAAGGGATCGTACAGCTGGTCAAAACAGGTGCCGGCGAAGCGACTACGAAAGAAATTCATGCAAAACTTCAAGAGCTGGTTCAGCAGTGAAGTGACGTTCGGTGTCTCACAATCGCGAGACTCGCTGTCGGCACGCGTTTAGTTTGCCAAGCTTGCAGTTTGCCACACTTGAGGTTTGCTATTGTGGAATCGGATCACTTCGACGGACCACAGTCCCTTCCCAGATAGCTTCGTCAGTGGCTTTGTCATACGTGAGCACACGATGAGCACTGTCCGGTGCGGGTGGCCGATCGATCGTGGGTAACCAACGTCGATGCTGCTGGATGACGGCTTGATTCGCCTCGACACTGGCAACATTCGTCCACTCGTTGGGATCGTTTCGAAGATCGTAAAGCTCCTCAGTGTCATCGGCATAATGAATATAACGCCAATGTTCGCTGCGAATTCCGTGGTTGCCTTGATTGTGACTCGTAATGGCCGGCCGCTCGCGAACCGTTTTCGCATCTTTGAGTTGAGGAACGACACTCAAGCCCTCGATGTCATTGCGGTTGGGCAAACCACAAAGGTCGACTAGCGTCGGGTAAATGTCGAGCAGCTCGGCGGGTTGCATGACACGTCCACCGCCGGTGACACCTGGTCCAGCGAAAATAAGCGGTACGCGTGTGCCATCATCCCAAAGTGTGTTTTTGCCGGTAATTTCTTTCTCGCCAAGGTGCCATCCATGGTCGCCCCAAAGAACGACGATCGTGTTGTCTGAAATCCCTGCCTCATCGAGCGCTGTCATGATTCGGCCAACCTGCGCGTCCACAAAACTGGTGCAAGCGAGATAGCTGCGCACTAGGTTGCGCCATTGGTTGTTGTCTTTGATCCACTTCAGTCGTGGCTCAGGCAAATGCCAATGAATGTACCAAGAAAACCTCGGAGTATCCTCGCGATCGTTTTCGAGCATCATCGGCAGGACACTGTCGTCGTCGGGATAGAGGTCAAACCATTTCTGGGTTGCGTAACACGGTACATGCGGAAGAAAGAAACCTGCCGCGAGAAAGAACGGTTGGTCTTTAGGAGCCGATTGAATCTGTTCGACTGCCCACGAAGCAACTTGATAGTCGCCCTTGGACGTATCGTCATTGTCAAGCGGCCAAACGCCCCAGTCCATCAGCGGGTTATTGCCCATGGGCGTTGCCGGAATCAGCTTCGTTGGTGGTTTCGTTCCAACACCACCAACGGGACCTGTGAATTGGAACTCCGGCTTGGTCTCGTTCTTGCCAGCTTTACGCCAGCTATGAAAGATTTTGCCGGTGCTCATCGTGCGGTAGCCGCTATTCTCAAAATGTTGCGCCAACGTCACACGATCTTGCCATTCCGGTAACGTGCGAAACCAAGGAGACAAGCCATAAATGCCCGTGGTGGTTGGGCGCAGCCCCAACATCAGACTTGTTCGTGACGGGTTACATAGGGGCGCATTGCAATGCGCGTTGAGGAACACGGTACCGCGATTCGCAAGCGCGTCGATGTGCGGCGTCTTGGCCATCGGGTGCCCGCCAAGCGTACCGATCCAATCGTTTTGATCATCGATGGCGATGAAGACGACGTTGGGCTTGTCCGCCCATAGTGACCCCGATAAAGCGAGTGCCGAAATCAGCACAGCCACAAGCGTCAGGACCTTAGAAAAAGCTCGTTGATTCATGAGTCGTATTTGAAAGTAGGTGGATGCTTTCCAAATGAAAGCGCGTTCGCACCATCATCTTGGCGTCAATGCATTCGAGTTGCTTCGTGACATTCAAGGTGGCTTGTACCGTGACATGCACGCAACAGTCCACTCTATCTTAACCGAGTGATGAGCTCAGCACACGCCAACTACGTCATTCTCGGCGGTTCGGGATTTCAGGTGCCTTGCAGGAATAATCGCATGCCCTTGTGGCGACCGCGGGACAGTGAATCGAAAAACCGATCCGCCGGACTCAGAGGTTTCGACCCAAATTTGGCCACCAAGTTGCTCCACGATTCGCTTGCAAATCGCCAAACCGATGCCATTTCCTTTGTATTCGCTTTGGGTGTGAAGTCGCTTGAAAATCCCGAAGATTTGGTCGCGATGCGCTGGCAAAATCCCAATGCCATTGTCTTCAATTGCAAACGACCATTGATCATCCGCAATTGAAGATGAAACGTGCACTTTGGGCGTTTGGTCACCGCGGTACTTGATAGCGTTGCCGAGTAAATTTTGGAACAATTGTGCCACTCGGCTCGGATTCGCTTCGATCACCGGAAGAGCATCAACGGTAACGATGGCTCCGGATTCACGGATCGATTCCGCCAGGTTGTCGATGGCGAATTGGACGGCTTCGTTCGCATTCACCTCGATGGATTCACTCGCGGCCGATTCGATCCGTGAGTACGCGAGCAAGTCCTTGATCAATGTCCGCATTCGACGTGCGCTATCGACGATATACGTAACATATTGCTGGCCATCGCTTGTCAGTTCGCCACTGCACTCCTCGCGAAGCAACTCGCAAAACGAGGTGACTTTACGCAAAGGTTCCTGTAAGTCGTGGGATGCCGCGTACGCAAATTGTGCAAGCTCTTCGTTGCTCCGAGCCAGGCTCGCGTTTGCATTCTCGAGCTCCTGGGATGCAATCTTGCGTTCTGAGATATCAGCGGCAATCCCGAGGTAGCCGTTGATGGTGTCGTTTTCGTCCCTCAGAGCTGTGACCGTCAAGAGCACTGGAAGCACGTCTCCGTCTTTGCGAATGTACTTCCATTCTCGCTGCTCGGAGATCCCGCACTTGGCTTTCGCGATCACCACTTCGAATCCAGGTTCAATTCTTTGCTGCAGCTCGCTACTTAATTCCCGTGCGCGCTGAGCAATTTCGTCTGGGTCATGAAATAATGCGGACGTTTGAATCCCCAGCACTTCTTCCTTGGAATAGCCAAGCATGTGCTCAGCGCTTCGATTGAAGATTTTAATAAAGCCATTGGTGTCGGTGGCAATAATTGCCACTCCCGCGTAGTCTTGGATTGCGGCTTTCATGCGTCGCGTCTCTTCGTGTTCGCTAGCCGCAAATTTGCGATCGGTGATGTCGGTGTTGGTGCCGAGCATGCGAATCGCTCGGCCCGTGTGATCACGAAAAGCGACCGCTTTTGCGCTGATGTGCCGAACACAGCCATTGGGATGAACGACACGAAATTCGCAATCAAACGAACCGCAATCGAGCGCCGACTGAAATGCCGCCTCCGCCTCACCACGGTCTTGCGGATGCAAGGTGGAACACCACGCTTCATACGTACCTATGAAATCCTCGCGTGCACATCCATATAAAGTGAACATCGCGTCGTCCCATTCGAGTCGACCAGAGATTGGATCCAAATCCCAGACGCCAATTTGATTGACGCGCGCAGCGAGTCCCAGTTTTTCTAGGTCGCTGGTCATTTTTCTTGCGTACCCTAGCGCGCTGCGAGCTGCAAACGAGTTGGCGACAAAAAGACTGGTCAGCAAAACGTTGAGAAGCAGACCTACAAATAGAATCGTTGTGGGTTGAGTCGAATCAACCAATTCACGAAATGACTGGGTGCTACTAATACTAAATTGCCATGTTCGTCCGTAGACAGGAACAGGAACCTCGCGAGAAAACAGCGGTTTCGGATCATAATCCTCTTGATTTGCTAAATGCTCATTGAACAGCACGTTAGCCTCGTCCGTGATCTGAATCGTGATACGACGTCGCTCCATGTCGAGGACGCCCGCCAACAGCTTCTGAAACACAAATGGCGCATACACTAGGCCGCTAAACTGACGTTCGTTTCCATCGCGGCTTGTGCCGGGACGATAGAACGGTGCATAGAAAAGGAAACCGGGAGTCTGCATGGAGTCTTGGACAAGCACAATCGGCGCAGTCACTTGTGCTGTGCCGGTATCACGAGCAGCTTTCGCGGCTGTGATTCGATTGGGTTCGTGAGCCAGATCCAGTCCAAGTGCTTTCTCGTTTCCTCGGAGAGGAATGATGG
Organism: Pirellulaceae bacterium; assembly: GCA_041739875.1. GTDB lineage: Bacteria > Planctomycetota > Planctomycetia > Pirellulales > Pirellulaceae > JBBSJZ01. The sequence continues at coordinate 66,752 of JBGSNA010000225.1, read as the reverse complement.
AGTAAATGGGCCAGTACTCTTCAGCAACTCGTTTTGGATGAATCTCAAAGTTCGGTGCAAAAGCACGTTGCGTATCGAGGAATTGCGGGACATCTTCATTGGCAACGGCCGCTATCAGACCGATTCCGTTGATCGCTTGATACTTCTCGTCCAACTGGATCGACGCGGCGAATTGTTGCCAACGTTCCATGTCGACTTGGCCGTCGTTGGTTTCAATGAATGCCACGCCAGCCAAGAGGGCGTCTTCATACTTCGCCATTCTTTCAATCACGAGTTCGACAACTTGGTCGGCCTCCTGTTCGAATTGAAGGGAAATCCTCTCGTTCAGTTGATTGAGGGCGTATTGCCAAGCAACAATGGTCAGTCCCAATAACATCGCCACGATGCTCCAGTGGTACCACCTTAGCTTCGCTGCCGCCTCTAAAGCGGATTGAGCGTCGACGCTTGCATTCGTCGCTGGCGTTGCCGACATGGACTCTTTCACGTTCAAATCACTCCACAATTGCGAACGTTACACTCAATCAAAGCATCCGATCGAAAACAACATCATCCTTAGTGAACCCACTCACAAACCTGGCTCTGTCGTGGTGATCCAATAGTTTAGCAATCGAAGACCACTTCGGCACTAACACGCGGATGGCGTCTGATGTTGTGGTAGAAGTTTCGAGAGAGCAAGGACAGTCTCAGCCGTTAATGGTTTGGGCTGTGTCCGGACGACACACGAATGCATAGCCATCTTTGTATCCACCTCTGGACCAATGGATGTCGAGAGGATCATGACCGCAGGACGAAGGCCGCTCCTGTAATCAAGCTTTTCAAATTCAAGAAGAAACTCAACACCATTCATCCGTGGCATGTTGAGATCGAGACAGACCAGGTCGACCAGGTCGCGATGGCTCCTGAGATATTCGATCGCATCTTCCCCGTGCTCAAACGAAACGATGGACTCCACGACCCCAGACTTCTCGAGAACTCGGCGATGAAGAAAGTTGTCGGTGCTATCATCGTCGACCAGCATGACGCGACGTAGCGGTTGAACCATGAACTTGTGCCCCCTCAAGTTGGATGCGTAACCACCCCAGTGCCCCCAAGGTTATTCGCACCCCAAACATGCACCACCCTTGAGTATCGCGTCAGCCGAGAATTACTTTCAGCCTTGTGTATCAACAATTTGATGGTGCCATCGGCTGGTTGTTCTGAATATATCGATAAACTAGTTCCACAACGGAGACAACTGCTGGGCATCCCACTTCATCCACGTCTCGGATAGATCTCGAACGATCTCTGGATAACGTGCGGACACATTGTGGGTTTCCGATAGATCGTCTTGTAGGTTGTAGAGCTCCCAATCGTTCGACATGCGAACAAGTTTCCAATCTCCATGACGGATTGCACGTTTACCACCGACTCGCCAAAAAAGCGACCGTTCTTGCAATGAAACTGAGTTTGTTTGGGCGTCAACCAAATCCTGCCCATCAAGCGGGAGGGACTTGGCGGATGCGACTCCAGCAAGTCGCACCACGGTCGATGCGATGTCGACGGACGACACCACCGTATCGCTCACTCCCGGAGTCAAATGGCCTGGCCAAGACAGGATAAATGGAACACGAACACCGCCTTCATACAGGTTGCCTTTCCCTCCTTTCAACGGTGCGTTACTTGATGTCAGTTCTTTTGTCGGACCACCATTGTCGCTGAGGAACACAACCAACGTTCTCTCTGCGAGTGCTTGCTCACGAATCGAAGCGATCACCGTTCCGATGGCGTCGTCTAAGTGCGAAAGCATCGATGCGAAGATGCGGCGTTGGACGTCGTCGATGTGCGAGAACTTCCGCATATAACGATCCTCGCCCTGGAGCGGGCTGTGTACTGCGTTGAACGATAGACAAAGAAAGAAGGGCTGGGCCTTGCTTCGTTGGATGAAGTCGCACGCTTCGCGAGTGAACGCATCGGTAAGGTTGGCGCTCTCGGAAACAGGTTGACTCGATCTCAGGATTGGATTGTCGGCATCGTATGGAGGTTCGTCGCTTCCAAGGTGCGTGCTCCAGATCGTCCGAGAGTCTTTTGAAGTCCATCGTCCTTGGTTTCCATTGGGAAGCGTCTTGCGACGCACCCACGTCGTGACATTCGACCAAGGCGACGGAACAAAGAAATGTCCCTCGTGCAGAAATCCAAAAAACTCGTCAAAACCACGACGTTGTGGATGAAAGTCGGCTGTACCTCCCAAATGCCATTTGCCGACCAGTGACGTTGCATAGCCGGTGGAACGCAAGTGATCAGCGAGTGTTCGCTCAGCCACAGGCAACCCAATTCCCGGTTTCGTGTTTACCGCACCGATTGGGTTGAACTCGAAACCGAATCGAGTTTGATAGCGTCCAGTCATCAAGGCGGCACGCGAGGCAGCACAGAACGGCGCGGTGACGTACCCGCTCGTGAACCGTACGCCGCTATCCGCAAGCGAATCGAGATGAGGCGTGGGAATTTCGGTGCCACCGTAGCATCCCAATTCGCCGTACCCTAGATCATCTGCAACAATCAGAACGATGTTGGGGCGAACTGCATCGCCTGCGTGAACGATACTGGCAAACGTCCACCAGCATGCGCAGGTACTGAGAAGAAACCGAACGTAATCAAGCGAATGCATGAGGACAGTCTCACTCTCGGAATGACTTGTTTCGACAAATCAATGCTGTGGCCAAAGGGTTGTGGTCTATTTGAGTTCCCAGATGTGCAGATCATCGAGCGACAGTGAATCTCCCTTTGTCACGAAGCGATAGTTCGGCTTTTCAACATCAATCGCCGGACTGGAAACTTCAACACTTGCACCGTTGTCTACTTGCGCAACAGCCCGATCACCAATCATCTCGATTTGCATTGTGTACCAGACACCTTGTTCAAACTTGGCCTTCGCGCTCCCCATCGCGACCGCCTTGGACGCCGGATCGTTCTTGTCTTTGTCTAAGTTCACGCTCATTCCATTCGGTGTCACAGTGACGCGGAACAAGTGCCCCTTAGCATGATTGAGGCTGAAGTTGAATCCGTTGGTTTCCCCGTCAAGCTTGAATGAGAAACGAACAACAGAATTTCGATTCGACTTTTGGTAGTTCAACACGGCGGCGTGCTTGTCGGAAGCCAATTCTTTGCCAACCAGAACTCCGTCGGCAACCGTCCACTCGCCCTTGACGCCCGACATAACTTTCGAAAGCGGTGAATCAAAAGTCTCGGTAACCGTCGGCGACTGGAGCTTGGCAAGCTTGGGTGCAATTTCAGCATTCTTCTCTGCCAGTGCCGAAGAAACAGAAACGAACGTACAAACACAACAAAGAGCGGTCATGCGAAACATCAGAAAACATCCTTCCGTTTGAACCAAATTCGAAACATACTTCGTCAATTGTAACCGAAACTGGCGCGGCGGAATTCATGAGCGGCTTGCATCAGCCAGCGGCTATCATCGCAGCCGGGGACGATGGTATCTTGCTCGCGAAACTTCACTTATCCACGCCTGGCGAGAATCCCGCATGACCCAAGAGCTGAACCATCGATTTGGACTTAGCCCACAACTTTCATTTCGTGCACACGAGAGTGGATTAGTTGTTGGCGACATTGATTCTACGCTGTGCAGCGGACGTTTTTTTTTGCACGGAGCACACGTGGCCTCGTTTCGCCCCAAGAGCCAGTCCCAAGACCTTATCTTCATGAGCGCGAATTCCTCCTACGAAGCTGGAAAAGCGATTCGCGGTGGCGTCCCGATTTGTTTTCCATGGTTTGGACCGCATCCAACCGATAGCAGTGCTCCGGCGCACGGGCTCGTTCGTACCCTTGCGTGGGATATCATCTCGACGCAACTCGACGGTGATGTTGTGGTCGCTCGACTCGGTTGCGAACTCGACGGACTCCGTCTTGTTTATGAAATGCGATTTGGAAGTGACTTGAAACTATTGTTCACGGTGGAGAACACTTCTGTCGGTTCAATCTCCTGTGAGTTGGCACTGCATACTTATTTTGATCTGCAAGATGCGACCACGGCAGAAGTTTATGGGCTGGAGCAGGTGGGCTTCTTTGACAAGGTAACGTCATCACACCAGCCACCCTCAGGTCAACCGATTCGTTTTGATCGTGAAACGGACAGCGTGTATATCGGCGAGACCAGCGAGCTGCGAATTGAGGATCCTGCTCGAGGACGCGCGATTGTGCTGCGGCCCGAGAACTCAAAGTCGACGGTGGTTTGGAATCCCTGGATTGCCAAAAGTCAGAAAATGGCGGACTTCGGAGACGACGAATACCGACGCATGTGCTGTGTCGAAACCGCTCGAGTTGGAGCAAATCAACTCGAGCTTGACGCTGGCGCCGAAGAAACCGTTGCCGTCACAATCCGTGTCGCGTAGCGATTTTCGAACTACACATTCCATTCCCAATTGATGATCGCTCCTCGGGGAGTGTTCTTCCACTTCGAGATGGGTGGATCACAATGATGTTGCGTGTCTGCCTTTTTAAGCTCCACAAAGATCTCGTTAAGTCGGCGCGCTGCGGCACCGCGATCAAGATTGTCGTCGACAAAGACAATTTGCATCCCTTTTGACTGGCATCCTCGCAATTGATAGGGATACTCGGTGTCAAATCGCTTGAAGCCTTCGATCAATCCATACGTGCCATGTCCATCCGGACGATCGCCGATTCGTGATGCCGCCATCGCTGCGAATTTGTCAGACGTTGGCAGCAAGTAGACGAATTGGCCCCGCTCGTCGCTGTGGAAAGAGTTATAGACAAGACAATCTTCCGCCAGAGCTTGTTCGTAAACTTGGTCCATGAACGCGTCGATTGACTCGGGAGCAATGATAAACGTGAAGCTGCCCGGGACGAATTGGTACTTCAAACCAGTTCGGCCACTCATCGTTTCCAAGCGGCTTGCCAGTTCCGTGAATGCGGGGCGCACGGCGAGCTGGGGGAAATCCAAGGGTTTGATCAAGTGCGTTTCAATTTCTCGCGGAGTTGCCCCAAGCGTGAGAAGCGCGGTGACCGTTTCGAGTTTGTCGAACGCCCACGAGAGCGCCGTGTCGCCTTGCGAGTCGACTGCGTTGACGTCCGCTCCCGCATTCACGAGAAGCGACATCATTTCAAAGTTCCCACGCCAAGCGGCGTGGTAAAGCGGAGTCCAGCCGCGACGTCCACAAGCGTCTGGCGATGCGCCGTGTTCAATCAACAGCTGCGCAATTGCGAAATCGCCCAATTCCACAGCTCGTCCGAGCGGCGTGTTGCCGCGATGCGTCTGGTTCACATCGGCCCCAGCCTTAATCAGTGCGGTGACCATGTCGCTATCGCCACGGCTGATTGCTAAATCCAGCGACGTGTCGCCATCGGATGAAGTGTGATTCGGGTCGGCTCCCGCTTTGATCGCCTCGTACGCGTCATGCGAATTTCCCGCTCGTAGAGATTGGATTAGATCGTTCGTTGGGTACAACATTGCGAACTCCTCGTGAATCGAAACGCAGAAAAGTATCTTGTCAGCATATCCGCGAATGAATGACGTATGCGGGCTCGAAGCCGAAACAAACGTTCGAAAAATGTTTTTGCATATCCCCCAACAGAACGCTACCATTGCGGGTGGGGTGCAACGCTGCGACGTCCGTGTCCCACGGATGCGTAGTAGCTCGCTCGATGACGCGAGGGTGACGAATGGACGATCCTAGCCAGAATTCCGAGACAAAGCCGATTGAGTTTGTGCTGCACAATTCGAACTTTGATATCGATGAGTCCGACGAAGGCGTCGACGAACGAGTTACAGACGACGTATTGCCGGATAATGGCGTGCCGGAAGAACCATTCCCAGAACTCGAAACAACCCAATTCAAAGTCGTTCGTTTACTCAAACGCGGCGGCATGGGGCTTGTTTACTTAGCTCGCGACGAAACGCTGCACCGAGACGTGGCGATTAAGGTATTGCGAAGTGATCGGCTTTGCTTGCCAGATGCAGAGCAAGATTTTGTCAAGGAAGCGTATGTGATGAGCGAGTTGACGCATCCTGGCGTCACGCCGATCTACGCTTTAGGACATTGCAAAGACGGTCGGCCTTTCCATGCGATGAAGCTTGTTGATGGCGTCACGTTTGCCCAAATTCTTGTCGATCCACAACGAAGTACAGCGGAGCGATTGAATATCTTCGCCGACGTTTGCCAAACGATGGCGTTCGCTCACTCACTGGGAATCGTTCACTTGGATCTCAAGCCGTCCAATGTAATGGTGGGCGCGTTTGGCGAAGTGAATGTGATGGACTGGGGGTTGGCGAAGCGATGCACTCCTGCGGGAAATGATCGAGTGGAGTTTTGTCGAGCCGAAGGCATGACGCGACAACACAGCGTCAACGGCACGCCACGGTACATGTCGCCCGAGCAAGCACGCGGTGGAATGCTCGACGAACGCGCGGACGTGTTCAGCCTCGGTGGAATGCTTTGTGAGATCCTCTGTGGACACGCGCCGTACGAAGGCAAGTCGTTACGGCAAGTTTACCGATACGCGGCGTGTGCTCGCACCAGTGAGACGTTAAAGCGGCTCAAGGATTGTGGACTTGACGATGCGATCGTGAGGTTGGCAATCAATTGCCTGAGTCGCGACCCCATTCATCGACCACAAAACGCACTCGTTCTTTCGCGAATCATTCGAGCGCATCAAGAATCGACGCTGCGCGAAGCTCAAAGTGACATGAATCGGTTCTTCGAGTTGTCGTTCGACTTGTTTTGTATCGCTGACTTGGATGGATATTTCGTGCGGATCAATTCCAATTTCTCGAAGGTCCTGGGACATAGCGATGCCGATTTACTCTCACGGAAATTCTTGCACTTCGTTCACGAGGACGATCGAGACGAGACGGTGGAGCAAATGTCGGTGCTGAGTCAGGGGAAACCCGTCGTGCGATTTCGCAATCGATACCTGACGGCAACTGGAAATTACGCCACGCTTGAGCGGACTGCCAAGAGTGTGAGCGACGAGCGATTGATCTTCGCCGTTGCCCGAGACGTTACGGAGAACTGACAAAGCCGTACCATTTTTGGCCAGAGGGAACCAGCTTGGCATCCATCTCTTGAAGGAATGATTGAGCCCACCTCTTCGAGCGGGGCTTAGGCTTGACGTTTAAAATGCGGACAAAATTTGTGCTCGATGTTTGTTGGCTGAGACATGTCGCTCAAGGGGCGCATTCCAAAAAAGCAGATTCACAAATGCAGTGATTTGCGGGGTTACGTTGCCAAGGCAGTAGAGCTATCGTTTTTGATGCTCATACTTTGTGGCTCCCATTTCCAGCCATCGTACGCTTCAGTCCAACGAAGATCTGTGGATAGAAGACTATCTTTGGCGCCTCGACTATGGAGTCAGTCGACTCCTGGTTTCACTTACTTGTCGCTGAACCTGTTCTTGCATCACACGCACTCGATCCAGATCAATGTGTTCTGGATTGCGGGTGATAAGCCACTCGAAATCCGCTGAAGCCGCCTGCAGTCGACCTGATTGGTAACGGGTAATGCCTCGCATGAATCTGTACTCCGCCTCATTTTCGTCGAGCGCGACCAAGCCCTCAGTGTACAGTCGAATTGCATCAAGGTCGCGCGTTCGTTCCGCAGAACCGACCAAGTTATGGAGCATACGAACGAGAATCTCCTTCGGAAGTTGAGCCTTAAAATCGTCTTCTGTCGGTCTTCGTTGGCGATTCATCATCACCAGACGCCCCGCTTCGTCGTCGTCTATGCGACGAGCTTTGTCAAACACATCGATCAGCTGTGTTTTGCCGTCGTCGGATCGGTACCGAGCAACAAAGTGGCCTGGTAAACCGACGCCTTCGATCGTGAGACCCAAACGGCGACCGAGTTCCATGTAAAGAATCGTGAGGGTAATCGGCATTCCCTCGCGATCGTCAATTACTCGATCCATGTGATTGTTGGCTTCGTGGTAGTACTCGTCTTGTCCACCACGAAAACCGTTCTCTTCAAACAGATAACGATCGATTGAGGCAAGTTTCTCGTCATCGCTCGCGCCGTCAGCCCAAGTTGTTGAAATTTCGTCGGCCATCGCGTCAAATCGCATCAAATATGTTTCGATATCCAAGTCCGGGTGTCGAAGCGATGCGATTAGCAGGGATCCGTGTAGGAGGTCGTCATCATCATGCGACATGAAAAGGTCTTTCAGTTTTTGCAGCACGGGCGCAACACGCACGTCGTCGGCCAGTCGAACCAAGCGATTGGCTTGTTCATTCAGTCGCTTTGCGTTTCGCATCAACTCCCTTACGGACGCCTCACTTGTGGTCGCGAGACTCTCGATACTTTCGAGCTCACTGAAGTGGTCAGCGGAATCCAAGTCAGGAAAATTATCGAACCAGTTCTTGGTTTCATCGTTCAGTTCATCTTCGGGAATGCTTTCGGCACATTGGAACTTGCGAAACTCAGCTTTCGTGTTTCGAAACTTTGCCAGTCCAACTTTTCCGTTGGTTAAACCTGCATGTTTGGACGCAATCACCAATTCGCCATTGACGAAACATTGAATGCTGTTGGGTTCGACACGCACTTTCAAATTGTTCCACTGACCAGGGACGTAATGTGAACTGTCAATGTCTTCGATAACTTCCCACGAATAGACCGATGGCCCTTGGAAGCATGTTAGGCGAAGTTTGCCGCTGCTGGGGTAGAATCCATAGTGTTTGTCCTGTCCGTCGGCGTGGAAGATCAGGCCGGCGGCTCCGGACTCATCGTCAAGCTTCACGTTCACAGCAACTTCAAACGAAGTTGATGGAACCGGCGATTGGTAAATGCAAAGCGAACGGCCACCAAAACCTGCACCTTGGCCGCTCACTTCCATGATCCCCGATCGTTCTCGCCATTGTGCTCCGAATACCGGTTGCCAGCGATCTGCATCGATGCCAGATAGTCGCACCCAGCGGCCAATCGAGATGGGATTGGGTGACTGAATTAACTCGCGAAGTTTGCTCACAGGAATAGCGAAGCCAACATTCTCAATTTGAAGTGACTTCATGTTAATGATTCCACGAACCGTTCCACTGAGGTCGACTAATGGACCACCGCTATTGCCAGGTTCAATAGGGATTGCGATTTGAATCATCTCACGCGAATCGATGTCTCGAAGCGCGGACACAACTCCTTGAACGACGGAGTGACGCAATCCGAGCGGATTGCCAAATGCAAGCACTTGGACGCCTTGGTCAATGGTGGTATCGTCGCCTAGTGGAATCGCAACCAGCTTATGATTGTCCGGTGCAACACGGATGAGCGCGAGGTCGTTGCTGCGACTGGTTGCTTCGATCCCCAGCACGTCCAGTTTCTGATTCGGCCAAAGCTCGACTTCGATCGGGCGCCCTTCACTTATGACGTGCATGTTGGTGGCAATCAATCCAGATTCGTCAACGACAAAGCCTGTCCCGAGTCCGAGTTCATCTCCGTCGCGATCGCGAACTCGAATCGTTACCAGCGAAGCGCGAATCGCCGACGTTAGCTCTTCAGTTGACAGGTTCGCGATCGAAGCTGCTGGCGGTTCAATGACGTCTTCGGCTGCCCAGAGCATCGGCCCCGTCAGAATAAGTTGAAGCAACACGAGCAAGCGTAGCTGAGGATTCAAAGTAAGTCGCCTCGTGGGATGTTGTCCGCGTGCCATGTTTCATCTGCGTCGAAAAGAAGCGTTTCAGTCAGCTGTCGTGCTGCAATTAGCATATCACGAATCAATGGATCGCTTTGATTTCGCCGATAGGGCACTGAAAACAACATGGCAAGCTTGTTTAAAGCTTGGGGGCATGCAAAGAAAGCAGGCACCAATGCCAGAATGCAGCGCAGGTTCTGAATCAAATGTCTTGGTTTTGAACAATCGACGGCAGTGAAAACATGGGGGCTATGGGTGGGATTTGCGGCTTCGTTTGTTCTGGTGCTGCTGATATCTCCGCATCCCCACGTTTCGTCTCAAGCTGCCCATTCTGATCGCGCTGATTGGCATAGGCGTTGCAATAGGTCGGTTCATCGCGGGGATGAAACCTTTCTAGGAGCAACGTCATGTACTCCAGCCATCCCTTTTTCAACCGTTCGAATGACACGAAATATCGGAGATTCAGAATGAAAATGATGGGACGAGTCACCTTAGTCGCTGTGGCGTTTGCTGCACTTTCGCAGTTCAATGCTCAAACGGCTGAGGCGGGTATTTTCAAGAAATTGTTTGGCTGCAAAAAAGCGGCATGTTGCTGTGAGCCAGAACCCGTTTGTTGCGAGCCAGAACCTGAACCGGTTTGCTGTGAACCGGCACCAGAACCGGTTTGCTGTGAACCGGCGCCAGAACCGGTTTGCTGTGAACCGGCGCCTGAGCCCGTGTGCTGCGAACCAGCACCAGAACCAGCTTGTTGCGAACCTGAGCCTGCTCCAGAGCCATGTTGTGCAAGTATATTCCCAGCACCAGAACTCGCTGAAGGCGAAGTCTTGGTTTGGATTTCACCAATTCTGACGCCGATTGCAAAGACAGAAGCATTGGCCACAATGGCTTCCTCGCCCGTGACGCTCGTTGCGACGACATCAGCAAAGATGAATCGTTAGAGAAACACAGGCTTGATCGCTAGGAAGGAACGTAGCCACACCATGTGTGTTAGCGAGTGTTTAAGGAAAAATTCTCGTTAACTTCTAATGCGCCACGGCAGTGGAAAATCGAAATACCGTGGTTGATTTCCAAACGGTACCAGGCCGGACAATGGTTGTTGGAAATTCAGATCGATTTGGCGAGTCCGGATAGTGCTGGGTCTCTAAGCAGAATGCCCCGTGTTTGGGAAACGGTTTGCCGCTGAACCCGTTAGCCGTGTAGAGTTGGACACCTGGCTCCGTGGTTAGCAACTCCATGACGCGTCCAGAATCGGGGTCCCGAACTCGTGCGATGAGCTGCAATCCGACGGATGTTTGGTCAAGCACGAAGTTGTGATCATAGCCGCGCGTGTCCTCTAGCTCATCGATTCGCTCACCAATTTTATGTGGCTTGCGAAAGTCGAGCGGTGTGCCAACGACCGATTCGATTTCGCCTGTGGGAATCAGTGACGAGTCTGGGATTGTGTACTGCACCGAATTGATTTGCAGTTCATGGTCGCGGATGTCACCGCCGGGACCTGCCAGATTGAAGTAAGCGTGATTGGTAAGGTTCACCACCGTTGGCTTGTCCGTCGTCGCTGAGTAGTGAATGATGAACTCGTTGTTGTCGTTCAGCGTGTACGTGACTGAGACGCCCAAGTTTCCGGGGAAGCCTTCTTCACCGTCCACACTTACATAATTCAACGTGACGGCCGATTTCGGCGAGTCCTTAGCAACTTCCCCAGACCAAACAACTTTGGCGAAATTTTTTTTGCCCCCATGGATATGATTTTTCCCAGAGTTCACGGTGAGCTGGATCGTCTTGCCATCAAGTTCAAACTGTGCCTTTCCAATCCGGTTGGCATACCGTCCGATCACTGACGCGGCGGGAAAACCATTGAAATAGTCATGCAGCGACTCGGATCCGAGCACGATATTTTCGAGTTCCCCTTCGCTGTCAGGCATGAGAAGTTCAACGATGGTTGCGCCGTATTCGATGACGGACAGTTGTGACCCGCTTGAGTTCTCGATCGTGAACTTGCGAACGGGCTCGCCATCGGGTGTTTCACCAAAGGGCGTCACGACCACTGAGGGCGCCGCGCCAATCAGCAACGACGGAGTGAAAAATCCAGTGATGCAGAAGAACAAGGCGATTATTTGCAGCCAGTGCGGATTCGATACTCCGCCAGTTTCGCGTGTTTGGCAACAGTGCATTTCTAATTCCAATTAGGTGAAAAAGGCGACGTTGTCGGTCGCACTTGGCGGTGAATTGTTAGTCGAAGCTCGTTTGCATCGTCGATTTTGGTCCGAAAGGCTCGATCATGTGGTACGAGCAACACCACGATTTACGCATTTTCGGACGTTCAAGCGAGCTCACGAAGCATTGTATCTCGTTGTTTTGCTGGTTGTGAGTCGCGTCCGTGTCAATAATAATCGTTAACTTCCCCGCCTCCTTTTTCTTCCCCTTTGTCCTACCTACGAGATTGCGATGAAGCTTCGTTTGCCCTGTAACCTGCTTGCCATGTGTTTGGCTTCCAGCTCCTTGTCCGTGTCTGCGGAAGCACCCAGCAACCAACTGACTGAATCCGAAGAACGCAGCGGTTGGGAGTTGTTGTTTGACGGACAATCCACCGCTGGCTGGCGCAACTACCAATCGGAAAAAATCTCTGACGGCTGGAAGGTGCAAAACGGTGAACTGGTACGCGACGCCAAAGGTGCCGGAGACATCGTCACAGATAAGAAATACGAATCGTTTGAATTGTCTGTGGATTACAAGATCAGCGAAGGTGGGAACAGTGGCGTGATGTTTCATGTCGTCGAGGACTATCCAAAACCTTGGAACAGCGGTCCAGAGATTCAAGTTCAAGATAACGCCGCAGGCCATGACCCTCAGCATTCAGGGTGGCTCTACCAGTTGTACAAACCACCCATGGTCCCAACCGAAAACGGCGAAGTCACTTTGGATATGACACGTCCAGTGGGCGAGTGGAACCAGCTCTATATTCGCATCGCGAAGTCCGACTGTGAGGTATGTGTCAACGGGGTACGTTACTTCCAATTCAAATTGGGCGACACGAAGTGGAACGAAGCTGTCGCTGCAAGCAAGTTTGCGAAATTCGAAGGGTTTGGTAAAGCAGAGTCCGGCCACATTTGCCTTCAAGACCACGGAAACCTTGTCTCGTTCCGCAACATCAAAGTGCGTGAGCTTGAAAAAGATGGTTCAGTCAAGCAGCAGCCAATCGACGGCGAATTGAATTTGAAGGGGGTAGTAGCGTTTCCGAACTTGAAGTGGGATCAATGGGAAGCGGTTGATGACGCTGGCAACATTCGCATGCTTCGAATCATGGACTTGACCTACGCGAAGGACGGTACGAATCGTCTGTTTGCCGCATCCCAATATGGAGCGATTTGGACGTTCAAAAATGAGGCCGATGTTTCGAAGTCGCATCTCTTCCTTGATCTTCGAGGAAAAGTATTCGACTGGAAAAACAAAGGTGGTAACGAACAGGGGCTGCTCGGTTTTGCGATTCATCCCAACTTCAAGTCCAACGGTTACGTTTACGTCTATTACTCACACGTGGACAATAAGCGGTCGATCGTATCGCGGTTCACAGTTTCGAAAGAGGATCCTAACAAGGCTGATCCGAATTCGGAGGTCGTGCTGATGGACATTGAGCAACCGTACCAGAATCACAACGGCGGACCGATCGAATTCGGTCCGGACGGATATCTTTACATCGGTCTCGGTGACGGTGGCCTGCGGAATGATCCTCACGGCAACGGCCAAAACTTGGGAACGTTGCTCGGATCAATTTTGCGAATTGATGTCGATCATCCCTCAAATGGACTGAACTACGGAATTCCGCCGGATAACCCGTTCGTGAAAGTCGAGGGTGCGAGACCTGAGATTTATGCATACGGAATTCGCAACCCTTGGCGCATCGCATTCGACAAGAAAACGGGAACGTTATGGTGCGGCGAAGTCGGGCAAGAACTTTGGGAAGAAGTGTTAATCGTTGAGAAAGGCCATAACTATGGCTGGAGCGTCGCCGAAGGCGTTCACCCGTTTGGCAATCGTTCGCTTGCTCCGGGTGCCGTTGCGTTGACGGATCCAGTGTGGGAATACGACCATCGTATCGGTCGCTCGATTACTGGCGGACGCGTTTACCGCAGTTCGCGAGTACCAGCACTCGATGGTAAATACTTGTATGGCGATTACGTTTCCGGTCGCATTTGGGCGCTCTCGTATGATCCAGCGTCCGGCAAAGTCATTCGCAACGAGCAAGTGATCCCTGATACAGTGGCCGTCGTCGGATTCGGCGAGGATGAACAGGGTGAGGTTTATTACCTGACTGGCAATTCGCGTGGTGAATGCATCTATCGCTTTGAGCAGTAAGATACGCGGTGTCACGCTTGCAGTGCGAAAGGACCCGCCGCGAAAGGAGACACCGTGATTTCTGAAGAACGCGATCGCCGATTGAGTTTGCCTCACTCGGCGATTGCCTTAGCGACTCGTCCTGCTAGCAAGGCACTCGGACAACATCGAGGCAGTGCGGCTAGAATGATGCGTGAACTTCGCAAACGCGATTATTTACAAGCTTGACCATGACGGTGTTTTCCTTCTGTTGAGAACGCGTGAGAATGACGATTCCAAAACATGTGACTCGCCGTGTCTTTATCGCAGCGTCGGCGACGTCGATTTGGATGTTGCCGCGAATTTCATTCGGCGAGTCGGCAAAGCAGTGGCGTGTTGGTGTGATTGGGCATACCGGGCGAGGCGACTATGGGCATGGGCTCAACACGGTTTGGCTGAGTTTGCCCGAGGCAAGAATCGTGGGTTTGGCGGATGCCGATCCCAAAGGTCTCGAACTTGCGCAACGAAAACTGAATGCGGAGTTCGTGTCGTCGGACTATCGAGACATGATTCGCACGACTCAACCTGAAATCGTAGCGATTTGCCCGCGGCATATCGACCAACGCCGCGAAATGATCCTCGCTGCGATTGATGGTGGAGTGAAGGGGATTTATTGCGAGAAACCATTTTGTCGGACGCTTCAGGAAGCTGACGAAATTATCGTCGCGTGCCAACGCACGGGCACCAAACTGGCTGTGGCGCACCGCAATCGGTATCACCCAGCGTTGCCGAATGTGAAAACAGCACTCGAAAACGGTGTGATTGGCAAGTTGTTTGAGATTCGTTGCCGTGGCAAAGAAGACCGACGTGGTGGCCCCGAAGACCTATGGGTGCTGGGGACACACGTATTCAATCTTGCAAGTTACTTCGTGGGTAAAGCAACTTCCAGTTCATCGCAATACTACGTTGGTGATCGGTCTGTTGTTCCAGCCGATATCACTGAAGGGGCCGAGGGGATTGGGCCAGTTGCTGGGGATCGATTGCATGCTCGGTTTGAAACCGAATCGAACGTGCCCGTGTTTTTCGATTCGATACGCAATCTGGGCGTCAAAGAAGCTGGTTTCGGTCTACAGCTCATCGGAACCGAAGGCGTCATTGATTTCCGTATCGACGTTGAGCCGCTCGTGCATCTCGTACGTGGCAATCCGTTTCAGCCGGACTCGAAACCGCGAGCTTGGATACCCATCACAAGTGCTGGCGTTGGGATGCAAGAACCCATCCAAGACATCAAGCCACTGGTAGCGAACCACCTGCTTGCCACTCGCGATTTAATCGCTTCGATAACCGAGGCTCGAGAGCCGCTGTGCGGGGTGGATGACGCCCGAGCGACCATTGAGATGGTCCAAGCAACGTTTGCCTCCCATGTCGCGGGTGGGCAAAGCATCGCAATGCCGCTTGCAACGCGAACGCATCCCTACGCGGAATGGACAACCAGTTAAGACACGAGACGCAGACGAACAAAAAGTAGTGCAGTGAATTGCTTTTGCTTAGCGGACGGAAACTACATGCGTGAGTAGGCGTCAGCCGCTTGTTCGATTTCGCCAAGCTGGGTGTGAACGTCACCGAGGGTTTGGAACGCTCGCTTGCGAATTGTTTCTTTCTCTGAAGCGGTTGCCATGGTTAGGTAGACCTTTGCCAGTTCGTACTGTTGGCAATATGCGAGTAACTCGCCATAGGGCAGAATCGCGCGTTCATAGTCGGAGGTGTCGAAGATCTGTTTGTATTGGTCCAATGCCTCGTCATACTGCTGCATTCGTGTCATGCAATCGGCGAGTACGAAGCGGCTCTCGAGGTCATTGGGGAGCAACCTCAGTGCGTCCAAGGCACGTCGGCTCGCCTCGTCAAACTTGCCGGCCCAATGCAGGACCTTTGCCAGATTGCGGAACGAGATCGCGTGGTCGCGTGGAACGATTGCGCCGCGTATTTTGTTGTCGATCGTCGAAATGACGGACGGATTGAGATGGTTCTCGGTGATCCAACCCATTTCTTGAAGTGTCTCTACAATCCAAGTCGCCAAGTCTCGATGCGCCGCGATTGTCGGGTGGACATGGTCGACGAAGTACTCTTCACCGAGGCATTGATGACCGTATTGTGCCAAGCAATCGTTTCGCAATAGGTCGCAAAAAGGGACTCGGGGAACATGGTGTTGCCGGGCAACTCGTCGGCCAATTTCCGCAATCGGCGTTGTTGCACGTAGCGGACAGATGTCACGATCAATTGCTGCTTTGAAAGCAACTAGAGCGTCATCGTAAAGACCAATCTCAAATAGATCGCGGCCGTCCTCATAGAACAGTTCGTCCGTTTTGAACGGAGAGCAATCCTTCTCATTGGACGCTGGATCAATGAAGACTATTTGTGCTCCAGCGTCGCGGGCAATTGCAACCATTCGATTCAAATTGAATTCGTAATGATTCAGCACTTTTTGTTGCCACGCATCGTCGCGTTCGTAGTCACTTGGGCCAGCGGTGTGGTTGAGGCGTTCGTCAACTTCGGTTGTGAGGGTCTCCGCACTAGGAGAAGTTTCTCGAAGAAGGTTGTCACGAATCCTTTCCAGGGCTGTCCATGTTCGAGTTTTCCGAAGAACCGATTCTGCTGCCATTCGCCATTGAGGCTTTTCAAACATTGACGCGTAGGTGCGACGCTCGAGAAACTCGTTGTGAACTGAGTAAACGATGAAAAGGTCTGGTTCGTAGGCCGCAAACTCTTGCATCACGGCGGCGACACGGTAACTTGCGTAGCTGACTCCGCCCGCGTTGATGACCTCATAGTGGTGACTTGAATCCGCGAGCGGAAGCAATTGACGCAGGTAGCCTGAGTAAGATGTTGCATCGGCGAAAGGGCGTCCGTAAGTCGTTGATCCACCCACGCACACGATCCGCCGTGTCCCGGCAGGTTTTTTCAACGGAAACGTTTGGTGATTGAACCAAACAAGTTTGTTTGGCGCTGTGTGAAGCACAATCTCGCCGCTCGCATCCTGGATTGGACGCATGACAGGTGAGTAGCTGGAGAAACCAACGTAAGGGTCTGTGTTCGTACTCGGTCGAATCCCAGCGATTGCAAGTGTCATTTCGACGACGACGCCAACGATCGCTAATGTGATGACCGCGAATAGTAGTTTTTTTCGAACCGATAGCTTTTTGGCGGGAAGTATTGGAGTGCTCATAGTCGAGCTTATGTTGATGCTCGAGGCGGTTTCTTGGGATCGTCAATGACTAATCCAGGTGTTGCTCCAGTCGTTGGTGCTGTTTGCGGCGCCCGGACGCGTGCGGCTGGACGGCGTTTAATGGGCAACAGCGCATGCTGGGACTGATGCGCCACCTCGGCAACGAGTGAATCGACGCGGTTGCGGCAAATGGCAAACGCACCGAGCGAAGGGATCGCAACGAGCAATCCGCCGACGGTGGTAACAAGAGCTTGGTAAATCCCTTCCGCGAGATCGCCGGCACCTGCCGCACCTCGCGTTGAGGCTACCTGTTGGAACGTTAAAATCATCCCGGTGACGGTGCCGAGCAAGCCGACCATCGGAGCGATATTTCCAATGACGGACAGGTACTCGATTCGCCGCATCAGTCTTGCGGCTTGTTCGGCTAGCGAGTCTTCAACGGCTTTCTCGACTTCGCGCCAACCGAGATCCATTTCGCTCAAACCCGAAAGTAGAACGAGACTCAGCACACTCGGGGCACGGCGACAAGCGGCATCGGCTTCGACAGGGTGACCGGTCAATAATGACTGGCGAACGGTTTCGCTCACACCCTCGGGTAAAATCTCCGTGCGTTTGAGCGTCATGAATTGATCGAATATCAAATAGGCGGTCGCCACACTCAGTGAAAACAACGTGAGGATAATCAGCAATCCGAAGACGCCGCCACTGAGGACAATGTCCAGCAATCCGCCGGACCCAGGTACCGCTTCGGCAGTTTCGGTTTGGGCGAGAACAAGAAGCGACATCAAGCTATTCCAATGCATTACGATTCTGTCTCCATTCCACTGGACCCAGCTGACAAGAGAAACTCCGCGTCGGCAAGCAATGGGTCATCCCACCGAAGCGCCAACACTCCGCCGGCTTGGAGCTCGCGAATCGCCTTTCGGTGTTCATTTCGAATTGCAATCGCTGCTTGTTCCACTCGATCACGGCTTTGAGCCCAGGAAACGACGAACATTGAAAAAATACTCAACGGAAGTAGCGACAACAGGATACTGGTCAGCATCATCGCTGCGGTGGGGTGTGGATACGCTTCAAGATCGCCCCCGAACTCGCTCAACGTGAGCATGCTTGCGTCGAAGTACTTGCGATAGAGGGTGACAATGGGGCCGCCGAGCAGGCACCAGAAAATTGCGGTGCCAGCTAAGCCACAATAGAACGCTGGCCTTGGCCCCACGGCAACACGGTCGACCACTTCCTCAAAGATGGCTTGCGAACGCTCTTGCAAGGTATCGATTCCCGCAAGATAAGCGACTTGCGAACGCGAGGAATCGTTGCCAGGTTCGTTACGCGAAGTGCGAGGTTCACGACGCAGTTGTGCCAATTCGTCTCGAAAACGTGCGGCAAGCGGACCAAGACGATCGGCCACAGCAGCCGCACTTCGCATTCGCAATCCGTCACGAACGGTTTGTTCGGCTGTGTGTCCGTCGCGAAGGTTCTGGGCACTGGTCCACGCAGCACCGATCAGACTTGGGAGTGATCCCGACAGCGACAATGCAACGCGATCCCAGGCACCATGCGTGAGGTTCAACACTCCCATGAGTGATCGATACGGGAACCAAATCGCGAGTGTTTCTGTGAGTAACGCGGCTCGTAACCGTGAACGGATCACCGCACGAAGAGGGCCTCCCGCACCGACGAGCGACTCAGCAACTTGGCCTGGAAGTGAAACGGCCTCGTTATTGAGGCGCGTGACCGCTCCGGTCAATCCCGGCAGATGTTCTCGTAAGATACTTTGAAGTGCGGCTTTGAACCTCGCGTCAGTCGCAGCCAATCGCGTGGACTTTCGACGATCGCCGTCCCAGCCATCCGTTAGTTGTTCTTTGAGTCGAGATGCGATTGCCGTCGCAGCCAACTCGCCAGTCGTGTTCTCATCGCGATCTTTGAGCTCGAAGTCGTCGATGAGAACTGGGGGAGCGAACGTGCTTGTGACTGCCGCGCGACGCATTTTCGAAACGAGCGTATCAATATCCGCATCGAGTTCCGCGTCACGTTGGCGGATCGCATTGACGATGGGGACGACGAGGGTTCCTTCCGTTGCCTCAGTCAGCACACCGACCGCTTGGCTGCGGATCTGGTCACGTCGCACGACAAGAAAGATGACGGAGGCAAGCGACAAAGCACGTGTCGCAACCGTCGCGATAGTACGACGATCATCCGTGGAACCTGGTGCGTCAACAAGCATGTACGGAACACCAATCGGCTCCATCATGTTTGTCTCGCAAGGCAAGTAGCGTTCTGTGCGGCTGTCAAGATCCGCAGGCGGTTGCGGGCCGATCCAAATTAACTTCTCGGTTGCCTCATCCAGGTTGTTGCCGCTGCGGATATTCGCAGCGATCGGCGAGCGTCGAACAAACTGGCGAATCAACCATGATTTGCCTTGGCCCGTCGCGCCAACAATCGCGATGACCGTGGCGCCACTATTTCGGTCCACCAAGATCATCTCACGGGCGTCGGCATGATCGTCACAAAGCTCGCGAACTTGCCGCCCCACTTCGCTGTCGCCGAGCACATGATTGGCGGCAGCAGAAACGCGCCGCAAGAACCGATCACCCGGATCCACCAATGCATCCACTGATTTATTCTCGATGCTGGACCGTCGTGGTTGTTCAGAAATCGAAGTGTGAAATGAACTCATGGTCGGGCGGCTCCGCTACGCGGGATCATACGTTGAAGCTCTTGTTGGAACTCGTCGCGGACAGCATAAATTTCGAGCGATGGGCCGGTCGGACCTCGCGAGGTGATTTGCGCGGTTGGTAGCACTTGTTTTGCGCCCGCAACAACGACTTCAAGAGAGTTCGTTGGGCGAGCGATTCCAAACACGTCACAGAGTACCGCTTGGAAATCGGCGATCTGTTGTCGCGCAGCTTGTTGACCAACATTTCGTGAGTTTTGACCACCAGCCCATACGGCGGACATGGCTGCAAGTCCCATCGCACCAAGCAGCTCGGAGATTGAAGCGGCGGCGAGTGCGTTAGCGCCAAAGTCGATGGGGATCATGAGCACACCGCCGAAAGCAGCAAGCGTCGCGGCGAGTGGGGTCAAGCCTGCGACCAGTTTCTTGTGCATCGGAACCTCGGTCCACATTTGCTTCACCGCTTCATCCAGTCGGCGAGGATCTAGCGAAGTGAAATCATCGCGTTCAAACCGAAGCATCGCTTCGGTGCATGGTTTTTCCCAGTCCACGATCGTACTCCAATGCGGCATCGACTGGATCCCGCCAAAGCGTTCGATAGCCGAGTGCAGTCGCTCGGGCGTGACGATCCCGCCGTACTCGCCGCGAGTGAACTTATCGCGCACGTCGGTTGCTGCTCGGCGAGCCATGGCCGTCGGCGTCAGTTGTTTGACAAAGTCCGAAGCGCCGTCGATGAACCGTCGAACGGTGCTGTGAAGTCGGACGCTGAATCGAGCGTACCAAGGAGCGGTCGCCGCGAACGACTCCGAGAGTTGACGAATGATTCGTTCGCTTTGGTGCAAACGTAACTCGAGCACTTCGCCGCCGACGTCACGATGAGCGAAAAATTCGAGTGCTGCGTCGAGCATCATCTGCTGTGCTCGCGACGTTGCCTGATTCGCGCCACTCGTATGCGTCACCAGTTTAACGTACCCTTGCTCCCAAATCGCTGTTCGCAAACCTGTTTCCAAGGCAATGCGAAACTTGTCGAACAGCTGTCCGCGATCCAGTCGATTGGGCAGCGCTTGAAGCAATCGATCAGGTTGAATCGCAGCCGGTGGATTTTGGTCGGGGTCCTTCTCGAGTGAAAAGAAGACGGGCATCGGATCCGCGTCAGTCTCCGTGGCAATCCCCAGTTCATCGAACCGCGGAATGAACGGACGGCTGGATGGGACATCGAAGTCGTATGCGGTATAGATCGATTCGATCCCGTGGCTTTTGGCAAGCGGCTCAAACGCTTGCAGCACTTGGTCAGGCGTCTGGCGTGGCCGAACTTTATTGACGGCAAGTAGACGCGGCACTCCAGGCATCAAGTCGGCTGCGATTCGAAGTAAATCGCCCAGCGTCGCATCCCGCACCGATTCGGCCCCAGTGACGACCAAGAACGCAGAACATAAGGTGGCTGCGCGACCAAGAAGCGCTCGGCGAGCTTCGGGCGATCCCAGTCCAATCTCCGCGTCGGAGACAATGTCGGGGCAATCCAGTAACCCGATCCCCACTTCATCGAGTTTGGGGTCCGTCGCCACCAAGGGAACACTGAGCGTGTCCGCAGAGCCTCCACGATTATTATATTGAGCGTGCGACTTGATCGGATCATCATCGAGTAATTCAGGAGATTGCCCGAGAGAGTCCTTGAAGCGACTCATCAGCAGCCCCCACACTTCGAGGTCTTGTTTCCAAGCACTTGGAAGCCACAACACGAATCGGTGTGTACCTTCGCTATTGTTTGTTCCTCGCAGAGATCGTTTCTGACCTTGCTCACTCAGAAACGAAGCGACAAGGCTCGTCTTGCCACTGTTGAGCATCCCCGCGACAGCCACGGTGGGTCGATCGACGAGTTGTGCGGCAGTATGCAATTGGCGACCTGCGGCGAGCACATTTGCTTGAGCGATCGGGTCAACACGGCGCAGAGCTTTCAAAAAGCTTTCACGGCCTTCGACTGGAAAAATGCGTTCGACGGCTGCGCGACGATCGTCGTCTTCGAGCAAGCTGTGCAGGTTCGGCCATTCCAGGCTCGATGGTTGCGAACTTCGTCGTATACCGAACATCATCGGGCCCGCGTTGGGTCGGATGCCAGCGGTCGTATCTTCATCAAGTCTCTTTGGTCGGTATTGGGCATCTGGTCAATGGTGTGGAGCGTCTCTTGATCATTTGGCTGCGTGTCCACCATTTCTGATGCGTGGTAAACATTTTCCCACCAACGTCGTGCTTCGCCGGTGGACCATCGCGTCGAATCAGCACAATGCTGGAGCGTCTCCGCCAATTCATCCACGGTGCGCGGTCGCTCCTCAGGAAACTTGCGCAAACAGCTAAGTAGAACATTTTGCAAATCGTCGGGCAATCGTTCGCCAATTCGTTCGCTCGGTCGTATGGGCTGTTCGTTGAGTTGCTTGACACAAATGTCGACCGCCGACCCACCATCGAAAACCGGCACACCCGTAAGAAGCATGTAACCGACCGCTCCGAGTGAATAAATGTCGCTTCGGTGGTCGACTACCGCCGCGTCGCGAACGGCTTCGGGCGACATGTATAGAGGTGTCCCCGTGAATGACTCCGTGATAGTCAGGATTGTGTTTTCGCTATCGATTTCCTTCACCAAGCCAAAGTCAAGCAGCTTCACGGAATCATACAGACCGGATTGGGCCGAAACCATGATATTCGCAGGCTTGATATCGCGGTGAATGATGCCTTTTTGATGAGCTTCGGAGAGCGAACCACAGACCTGAAGCAACAAATAGATCACTCGCTCGGCGGGCTGTCGCCCGTAATCTTTGACGAGTTGCTGGAGCGTGATGCCGTCCACCCACTCCATCACGTAAAAGAACTCGCCGTTCTCTGTGCGGCCATAGTCGTAGATGGAAACAGTATTGGGGTGACGAAGTTTTGCTGTCGCCTGTACTTCTCGCTCGAATCGTGAAATCGCTCGAGGCGACAACTCAGGGCCTTCAAGGACTTTTACGGCCACGTTGCGTCGAAGTAATTGGTGTTGCCCCATGTAGACCGTACCCATGCCTCCGCTGCCGATACGTTCGCCGATGGAGTATTGACCGAGACTGCGAATTCTGGGGGCAAGCAGGCGAGTCTTTTCCTGTATTCGCTGGTACATCATGGTGCAAGCAACCGCGCACGCCATTGTGAGACCGACTAGCAATAGAAATCCGATCATTCTGCGTCGAAGCAACTGCGCCGGCTCATATGCTTCGTCCACATCGATTTCCGTCGCGACGCCGATGTCGTATTCGTCGATCCATTGCCAGGCGCCAACAACAGGCACGCCAAAGTAGTCCCGATAGCCGTCCAAATTCGCGCCCTGTTCGCCACGTGTTGCGCTCAGCGCCATCGTGGTCAGCGGTTGGTCATCTTTAGCAAGCATCGGCCGACCGGAGCGAGTGATATCCGTTCCAGGATCACGTACTGAGAGTCGCAGCACGCTCGTCTCGTCGTTCTCGTTCGATAACATTCCGAATTGCCGCATCTGGCCTTCGAAACGACTTTTCGAGACAAGTTTTCCGTCGCGATTGAATGCATAGGTTTCACAGGATCGCCCAGCGCGCGCTACGGAAAGAAGATTTGAAAAATCTTCAGTTGGATCGATCAAGATCGCCAAGCTCCCCAGTGTAGCGACGCCTTGGGTGATCGGAGACATCGCTAGCATGACCGGTCCGCCACCACGTGAGAGTGGTCCCTGGGTTGTGATGGGAATGGGCGACTCGATGGCATAGCAAACCGTAGCCAAGCCTCGATTCATTTTCCTGGAAACTTCTGCGGGAATCGGTAGCTGTAATGCCAATAAACGCTGGTGATTTGAGCCGATCACTCGTCCACTCGAGTCCATCAACACCCATCCAATTTGGTCGCGAATGACGAGCGATTGTGCAATTCGGCTCGATATACTTTGAAGCGACTCATCACCAAGTAACTGGGTTAGCTCCGGGGCGTCTTGGTCCCCGTACTTCGTTAAAGCCTCACGGGCTGAGTCGAGCACGTCTGGGAGACTCGCTAGCTTGCTGATTTCATCGCGTTGATGATCCAGCCACAATTCCGTTACGGCAACATTTGCCGACAAGATGCCTGTGACCGAGACTCGCGTGACATGGCGAAGCCCCTCGCTCATTTGACGACCAATCCAAAGTGACCCGGCGAGCAACAAGGACGCCAAGGTCAACGCAGCAACGAGTCCGCGTCGATACTTCCGCGCGACATCTGAAAAAGATCGAGCAACACTCGAGCTTTGCGATTGGTATTCATTGCTGTGCGGAACTGTGGGCATGTCCCCACTATCGTTGAAACAAAGTTAGTCGAGTAGCTCTAGGGCGTGGAATTTGGTCACGGATAACGATATTCAGCATTCTCGGGATCAAAATCGGAACGGGTCAGCCCCACATTGGTTTTGATATCGTGGTACGAGTAAGACTCGATCAAGGGCGGGGAAGCATGGTCGGCACCCTTTGCCAGCGACGGCGACGCGACCGCCGCCGTTTCGTTCCAGCCGAAGCTGCGATATTGGAGCACCAGCATTCGATTGCGGTCGACCACAATTTCGGCAAGCGAGAAATCGTTTTCCAGGCCGCTCGGTTTCGCACGCTTTACCTGGATCAGTTCCGTCTCGATGCCGTCGAATTGGTGTCCTTTGGTGATCACAACGGAAATGTCTGGGTTATCCAGATCAAGCGTTCCACGTTCGACCAATAATTCGACGAGCCGCGTTAGCCCGATTTGGTTGATGGGAAATCGTTGTCCACGCATTGCCATGAAACCATTCGGATCGAGCCGGACGGTCAACATGCCAAAGAATCCACCTTCGTGAACGACGAGTTGGCCATCGTAGAGATCTTCCGCCCAAATGACCTCACGTCCAACCTGGGACGCTGGCTTTTGAAAATCAAGATAGACTCGCATGGGGGCATCGAGCTTTCCGTCCCGGTGCCGCGGCATGACCTTCATTTTCATTTCAGCCACTTCTCCAAGATTGCCTTCGGCGTCACGCTCCTGCTTCACAAATCGAGCGGTATAATCGTGCACCGTGCTATGCATGGAAGCCAGTGATTCTTTGGCAAGCGCCAACACATCCGCCATCGTCGTCTCGCCCGTTATCGAACTGGACCCAGCGACGTCAACAATTGTCGGCGCCGCAAGCTGTTCGAGTTCAGCCGAAGACACAATTTGAGAGCTACGTCGCTCACGAATCGCCACAAGGACAAAGCAAACGGCGAGCGTCAAGAAGATGATCCAAACTCGACGATTCATGATTTTGAAAACTCCAGTCGACGCAGTCGTTGGAGCGAGCCGTATGCCATCATCGAGTCATCCTTGAAGAGCTGCAAATTATCGATCACAAAAAAGTGGGGCTGTGTGATTCCCACACAGCCCCTTTTTCAACACATTCGAAGTCAACACATTCGAAACGAAACAACCGTACTATTGTCCGTTGCGTTGCATTTGCTTCATTTGAGCTTGGGCAACCGCAGTCCCAATGGCTTTGATGAGACCTTCGCCAATCGTCATTCGCGAATTTTGACCGTTTGGCACTGAATCACTCACGACTTGCATGAGACCTGGGTCCGGCGATCGGGACAACGTGTCGATCATGGCGCTGAGAGTATCATCAGCCTTGATGGATTGAGCGTAGGTCAAGATTGGGAGCAAGTGAACTCGCAATTGACCGACTGGGCGTCCGCCACCGTTGTCGGATTCACCAGCATCAATGAACGTCTTTAGCAGATCGTCGCTTTCATTTCCAAACGCTAGATACACGGCCTTGGGTGCCGTTCCAATGCGTAAAACAGCCTTTTCGCCGAACACCTTGCGAGCTTCGTCTGCTTTTTCGGGAATAGCGAACTCGACGGCGTGCATCGTGACGTCCTTGTACGTACCCATATCGAACTTGAACTCAGGTGCATCGCCCGCACCTTCAAGCTTCTTCGCGACGTCCTTCACAATTTGAGCCGCTTCGTTACCGTCGGAAACGAATGCACCGAAAACAAGTTGCATCTTGTTCGCATCCGCCAAGAGCAACGCTCCCGTATCGGCTTTGCCCTCAGCGACCGAATCGACCGCCAAGTTGCTGATCCGATCGATCATGTCGGAGATATCTGCGGCTTGCTCAGGAGACAATCGATCTTCGCCTGCGATCGCGTTCTTGATCGCGGAGATCGAAGTCTGAAGACTTGCGCGACTTTGCTCCACCAATGCGGGGCTGATCGAAGTCGCAGCATGATAGAACGCGGCGGCGTCCTCACGAATTACCGAAGCAAAACGTGACGGGATAGCGTGTTGCCCACCATACATCTCCGCCAACTGGGTTCCGGGAACTGCCGTGAACGAAAAATCCATCGTTGTGTTTTTGGCTTGTTGGTCGATGTTCCAACCGAACTTCAACTCATCCGTTTCTTGGATGAACTGTTCAAGTTGTTTGATTGTCGCTTCAGCCATTTCGCGATTTGCGTCGACATCGCCACCGTTTTGGTTACGCATGGCTTGTTCAAAGCCTTGACGCAATTGACCTGTGAGCATGTCACGAGTTTGTGGCGGAACAAGTTGCATCTTCAAGCGGATCGCGATGTCGTAATCGTTGCCCATGCCAACAAACAAAGTTGCTGGGTCCGCTGGCGCGGCGTCAAGTAGTGCGCGGCTGCGTGCAAGAATCGCCCAGTTACCGGATTGGCGAACGTAAACCGTGCTCGATCCAATCGCTATCACGAGCGTCCCATCTTCAAGCTCGTCGACCGGCCCGGTTTGGGCTTCGAGCCGCTTGAGTACCATTCGAACGTTTGCCGTTGGAACCATAGCGATGGGTTCCGGCACACCATCAACCATCGGCACAAACACACCGATGGGGGTGTTCATGTCGATGCCTTGCGCGAACGTTCCAGCCATCATTGCGAACATGCCACCAGCTTGCGGTTGGCCAACAGCGCTGCTGAGGTAGTTAATGTCTTGCATTAACTTGTTCATCGAACCGAGGGTCAGAACGACGACCGGCTCAGTCACATTGGCAGGTGCGGCGGGTGTACCGCTGGGTTGAAGCCGCTCTTGAGCCACCACACTCGTCGGTGTGACACCTGCGACCAACGAGACCGCAAGTACGGTCGCGGTGATCAGTCGACGCAACGAAAATTTCGATAAACCCATCTTTTAACATCCTCGGTTGGGCCGTTTGGCCACTTAGTTTCAGTTCAAGTGACTCTGTACAGACTCTGGACGCTCAGTGAACGCATTGTCGGTACGGATTGTAAATACAAGACCAGCATCCCAGCTGGCGTGGCGGTCGGGGGAGGCACCAGCCGCTATTTGCACAGCGGATTGCGGACCTGCTCGACCGGTACTAGTTTCGCCATTCCTTGCCGAACGGGCAACCGCACATTCGCCCACTTTCGACGGACAACCGCAACTACTTTCGGAGGATCTTGGTCGCCGATCCCCCCTCGCAAGCTCAAGTAGAACCTTTTCTCCACCCAAGAGTGTCCAGTTTTTGGCTTTCGGTTTGCACATAATCAGGTAAAACAGAGCCAGTTCACTGAAAACGCGTCAAAAAACACAGAGAAGCAATCGAGATGGTACAGCGGAAGGGTTCGGAATTTGGCGGTCTGTCAGTCGCGATCATTACCCCGTTTGCGGACGGGGAAGTCGATTATCCACGGTTGCGAGAACAAATTGAGTTCCAAATCGCAGCTGGAACGAGCACCATCGTTCCTGTCGGTACCACAGGCGAATCGCCAACGCTCTCCCATGACGAACACGAGCGAGTGATCTCGGAAGTCATCCAATGCGTTGCCGGGCGTGCGAAAGTGATGGCCGGAACGGGCAGTAACAGTACGGCCGAAGCTCTCCGGTTGACCAAGCGTGCTGCTGCGGAAGGCGCCGACGCGACACTTCAAGTTGCCCCGTACTACAACAAGCCGACTCAGGAAGGTTTTTACCAACACTTCAAAGCGATCGCCGAAGCTGTCGATATCCCGGTTTGTGTCTACAACATACCCGGACGTTCTGCAAAGAACATCGAAGTCGAGACGATCGTGCGTTTGGCCGACGTCCCAGGCATCACGATGGTGAAAGAAGCGACCGGTATGCTCGATGCATGCTCAGCGATCTGTGGCATGACCGATCTTACCGTGCTGTCGGGCGACGACTCACTGACGCTTCCGATGATGAGCGTTGGCGCCGAAGGTGTTATCTCTGTCGTCGGTAACGTCGTTCCCGAAGACATGCTCGCGCTCGTTCGCTCGGCCCAGGCAGGGGATTTTGAGTCGGCGATGCGATTGCACCACAAGCTCTTTGTGCTCTGTCGAAATATGCTCGGGCTGTCGACGAACCCCATTCCCGTTAAAGCGGCGATGGAGATGCTCGGTCGCGATACCGGTGACCTGCGTTTGCCAATGACTCGGCTAGATGAAGTGGGCGAAGCCAAATTGCGTGAGACGCTCGCTTGCTACGGACTTCTTGATCCAGTCCCGTCGACCTAGCAAGCTGAATTGCATTCATGAGAGTCCAACGGGAAGCGGAGCGGGCTCTACGTGATGGGTTCGACGCGATCGAACAGCAGTTCGGTTTACCGAAAGACTTCCCGTCGGAAGTCTTGCAGGCTGCGGAAACTGCTTCGAACGCATTTTCCGCTCAAGAGCTTAACACTCCAAAGTCAGCTTCCCTCGAACACTTTTTTTCCGCGCGAATCGACGCGACTGAAATCCCCTACGTCACTCTGGATCCTGAGACGTCGACGGATCTCGATCAGGCGTTTCACTTGAGCGAGGATGGGGAAGAAATTGTACTTTCCTATGCATTGGCGGACCTCAGCCCGTTTGTTCCGGTGGGCGGCCTCGTCGAGCGAGAAGCATGGCGACGAGGTGTCACCATCTATGGCATGGCCAATAAAGTCTCGCTGTATCCGAAAGTGATTTCCCAGCGAGCGGCTAGCTTGCTGCCGGATGGTCCTCGGCCAGCCGTACAGGTGAACGTCTCCATTGATCCCAAAGGCGAGTTGCGTCTGCGAAGCGTCGAACGCATTGTTTGTGCAAGCCGTGCGAAGCTCTCGTATCGATCGGTGGACTTGGGGGCGATTCCGCATCTTGAGCAATTCGCCGAGAGGATGTGGCGAAACGAAGCTGAGCGTGGTGCCATGCGATTCGAGTTTCCTCAACAGGAAGTCGTTGTGGACGAAATGGCACCCGGGGGAGTGCGGTTGGAGTTGCGGGCAATGCTGTATTCCGAACGAGTGAACTCGGCGCTCTCGTTGGCTGTGAACATCTCGCTCGCAGACCTACTCAAACAAACCAAGCTGGGTCTGTTTCGCGTGATGGACGAGCCGGCGGGTCAAGCGATTGAGCGGTTGCGCCGCGAAGCTCATGCACTGAGGATTGCTTGGGGAAAAAATGAATCGATCAAAGATTTACAGCGTCGCTTGGACCCAAACAATCTTGTGCACCAAAGGTTCTTGCTGATCGTTCGTCGTGCTGGTGGACGGGCTAGCTACGCGGCCTACTCGGACGATTTGCCGCCTTGGCATTCCGCCATTGGTGCGAGCTATGTTCACGCAACCGCGCCGATGCGACGACTCGCTGATCGATACGTTTTGGATCTCGCACACTTGATCATGAAAGGCGAGCCCATTCCAGCTGAGTTGGTCGAAACACTCGGCCAGCTTCCCGATGTGATGGAGGCGGGTGACGCAAAGGCAAAGGGCGTTGATCGAGCCGTGATTGATTTGATCGAGGCTGTGTCATTGCAGCATCGAATTGGAGAAGTTCTCGAAGCCGAAGTGGTCGACGCGGACTCAGGCATCGTTCAAACCTACGATTCCGCAATCCGTTCGCGAGCCGCAAAACTGGGGCGCGTCAACAATGGCGATATCGTCCGCGTCCGTATCGACGAAGCGAACCCTGCGGCACGACGCGTCGTGCTAACCGCGATCTGAATCGACTCAGTGAGACTCGGCCTCAGAATTCTTGCGAATACGCGAGCGTCGATTAATGAACCAAGCGAATGCAGCAGCCGGTAGGGCCCACGGAAGCAATCGCATGGATGATTTCTCGCTTGCTTTCGGACCCAGGGCTGCTGGAGTGATCGCGATTCGCTGGTCAACATTCGGAAAATTTCCCACGATCAATTTGCGATGCAATAACAGATTCGGATCCACCATCCCAGCGGTCAATTCAGTTTTCACGAAGTTATTCGCAATTCGATTTGAGCGAACGAGCTTCGTCGCGGGATCGGCGAAGTTACCGTCGCGATAGTCACCGGCAACATCGTCGAGAGCTGGGTTTTGCGTGTAGAGGATGTGGTCAAACTCTTCATAGTCATGAACTTCCCCATCGTGAATATGAACCGTCGGGAAATAAACTTGTTCGGTGTCACGTGTCGGAAACTCAAACGCCATCGGATGCGGAGTACTTTTCAGTTTCGTCAGTTGGAATACGGCAAACGAATAGTCGCGATAGTCCGGGATCAAATCCCAAGTTGAATTGGGGATCACAAACTGCTCGTCCAGCCGATCGAAATCACTCGCGTTTGGAACGAACGAAGTGATATAGTCACCGACTTCATGAACCTCGAGTTGCTCAGCCGCGATCGCACTCATAGCTCGAGTATTGACGAGCGGAAAGGTAGGAAGGGCTTTGCGAGGAAATCCCTTTTGAAAATCGTTGAACATCTTCCCGTAGCTTTCGAGTGAGATGAATCGCATTGCGTCTTGGGCGACCGGCAATTTGGTCGGCAGCGGCAAGATCATCGCGTTGGGCGTTTTTGACTCATACTCCATCTGGTAAGCCAGGAATTGAGTCCCAGTACCGCTGAGGCGTCCAAAGATACGTGTGGAACCAACGCGATCGATCGGTTGAGCGAAGCAGCACACAGCGAGTCACCAAATCAACAAGAAAAACTTTCTGTCATCAAGTAAATCTACCAAACTCCAAAGGATTAGTCGAGTTTTTCAAAATCGCCGTGCTTATCGGGGTAAATTGCTTCAGGTTTTTGTGTCCAAATTCGGGTATCTTGGTCATTCTTTTTTAGGCGAGTCGTACGTGACCGTCTTGCCGAAATTGTGTTCATGTCAACGGAAAGAAATATGTTGAGTTATTGTCGCCAAGCGTTTCTTCGCCTTGCTTTCAGTTGCATTACTTTGGCGTGTGTTTCGTCATCGGATGCCCGTCTACATGCTGAAGACTCTTTCCATGTCACGCTTCGTTATCAAACTCCGACAAGTGAAGCGTCTCCGCGATACCATCAATTGACTCGCGACGAAGCTTGGTCGCCGTCCAAGACAGCGATCATCGTGTGCGACATGTGGGATTCGCATCACTGTTACAACGCCGTCCAGCGAGAGAAGGAATTCGCTCCGCGATTGAACGAGTTGCTCGTCGTTGCTCGTGAACGTGGGGCATTCATCATTCATGCACCGAGCGGATGTATGGACGCGTACGCTGAGCACCCGGCTCGATTGCGTGCGATCCAGTCGCCGGTGGCGGATGATCACCCGGAGAATATTGCGACGTGGTGCTACAAAATCCCGTCGGAAGAAGCGGCGGAATACCCAATCGACCAAAGTGACGGAGGTGAAGACGATACGCCTGAAGAAAAAGCCGCTTGGGAAATTCAGCTGCGAGCCGAAGGTCGCAACGTGAAGCAGCCTTGGCGGAAACAAATCGAGGACATCAAGATCGATGACTCGCGAGATTATATCAGTGACCAAGGCAAGGAGATTTGGAATGTCTTGCGCGAGCACGGTATCCAGCACGTGATTCTCACCGGTGTTCACACCAACATGTGCGTTCTCGGGCGACCCTTCGGGCTGCGTCGACTCGCAACGGCTGGTTTGAACGTGGCCTTGCTGCGTGATTTCACCGATACCATGTACAACCCGCGGGCAAAGCCTTTTGTCAGTCACTTCTCCGGCACCGATTTGATCATCGATCATATCGAACGGCACGTGTGTCCAACCATGACGAGCGACCAGTTCTTAGGCGGCAAACCTTTTCGATTCCAGCACGATACTCGACCGCATGTTGCTATCTTGATTAGCGAACCCGAATACGAGACCGAGCGAACGTTGCCTGTGTTTGCGGAGAAGCTTTTGCGACGTGACTATCGCTTGACGATGGTGTTTGGCAGCGAGACGGAACCCAATTCGCTCCCGGGAATCGAAGCGATCGCGGACGCAGACGCTTTGCTCGTTTCTGTTCGTCGACGAACTCCACCGCCAAGCGAATTGTCTGTTGTGCGAGACTTTGTGGCTCAAGGCAAAGCGGTCGTCGGAATTCGCACGGCAAACCATGCATTCAGTTTGCGTACGGGCGAGATTCCGGAAAACGCGAGCGATTGGAAGAGTTGGGATGCAGAGGTGTTCGGCGGGAGCTACTCCAATCATTACGGCAACGATTTGCTTCCGCAGATCACTTGGCAAGCGGAACAGAGCGACCATCCCATCTTGGTTGGGGTTGCGCCGAACGGCTTCACGGCGGGCGGCTCGTTGTATGTCGTGGCGCCCGTTCATCCGACTGCGACGTTGCTCATGAGCGGCGTGGTTCCGGGGCATCTACCGGAGCCTGTCGCTTGGACATTCACGCGAGCGGATTCTGGCGTTTCGTTTTACACGTCATTGGGGGCTAGGAAGGATTTTGAAAACCCCGCTTTCGAGAAATTGCTGAGCCAAGCCGTCCAATGGTGCGTTTCCCAAACAAATACGGAGTCTACAAAATAGGGGTATCCAGAGACCTTTTCAGCATCTTGGATCTGGGCGAGACTACGGGGCTAACGCAATATCCGTCACGGAGGAACACGCATCGATGGCTCGTAACGAACAATTGATTCGCCAGCACAAGTTGCTGCAACTGCTTGAGTATTCACGCTTCGGCCGAACGCTTGACGAATTGCGAGATGACTTGGTGGCGGATCTCGGATTGACTGCGCTTCACGAACGCACGGTGCGACGGGATTTGGAGGCGCTCCAGGCCGCAGGCTTTGGCATCCAGCAAGAAACGGTCGAGCGTGGCAAAGTGTTCAAGCTAGGTCGCAATATGACTGGCGTGCACGAGATTGGCATCTCAGCAACCGAGTTGATCGCGCTATCGATTGGTCGCGAGTTGCTGTATCCGCTGCTTGGCACTCAATACTGGCGCGGGATCGAGACGTTCTGGAACAAAGTTCGTGAAGCGTTGCCAGAAGGTGTCTGGGATCACTATCAACGTTATCGCAAAACGTTGTATGTCTTCGGTTCTCCCAGCAAGACGTACGAGCGACACGAAGGGATGCTCAAGACGATCAATCGCGCCATCGTTGAACACCGCGTCGTCGAAATCGAGTACGAAGGCGTCGGTCGCCCGATCAGCCATCGCAAGATCGAGCCTTACGGGTTGGCGGTTTATCAAAGCAGCATCTACGTTGTGGCTGCGGCTCCCGAGGTCGAAGATCCGACTGAACGACTGCGGAATTGGAAGTTGGATCGATTCAAACACGCCACCGCCCTGGACGAATACTTCAAGCCAGACCCGAATATTGATTTGTCCGCACACCTAGGAAAGAGCATCGGAATTTTCTCCGGCGACTCGCCGACACCGGTAAAGATTCGCCTTGGCGAACGCGCAGCAGCCTGGGTGCGTGAAGACCCCTGGCATCCAGAGCAACAGCTCGAGCCACAAGACGACGGTTCCTTTGTGATGACTGTCCCAGCGTCGCATCCGCGTGAAGTTCTTCCGAAAATACTGGCGCTCGGCGCAGATGCTGAATTGCTTTCACCCCCGGAGTTCCGCGCCGCCGTGAGCGAAGCTGTTGCCAAAATGGCGACGGCCTATCAATAGGCGATGCATGCCCTGAACGAGAACAATCCATGACAATTTCTTCACGAACTCCTGAGGGTGAGCCCAATCGGTGCATTGTCTGTGGAGCTGAGTTTCGCATCGAACCGTCGATACCCTCCGGAGACGCACCGTGTCCGAATTGTGGGTACCTGTGTTTTTTCCCGCATCTAATGGATATTGTCACTGATCCAAACGGTGGGACAAGCATTCCCGACCTGTTGGCAATGCTGGAAGCAAAGGGAAAGCCAGGGAAGTTAGCTTTGAACTTCCAGCATGTGTCGTTCATGTCATCTCGAATGCTCAGACAGCTCGTTCAACTGAACAAAGAGGTAACCGCGCGTGGCGGAAAATTAGTCTGTTGCAATGTCAGTCCAAATGTACGCGAGGTGTTCAAAATCATTAAGCTGAACAAGCTATTTCCTCTGGCTGAGGACTGAGTCGCTCGTTCCAGTATCGGCGAATAGTGATGGATTTTCTCGATTCGACTGAGAATTCAGACTAGGAATGTCGGCGAAGAGAATGTCGGCGAAGAGTTGGTGCATTCAACCGCGAATCGTATTAGGCTATTAAGCGACCGTGAATTCGCCAAACGATGGTTGCTTGGGAATCTGCGGTGACTCCTTGATTCGTGAGACTGCACATGAGGCTCTTGCTTGCCGTGGTTCTTGTCGTTGGCCTGAGCGGACTCGTCGTCGCTGATTCCAATTGGCCTGAGTTCCGTGGACCACATGGTGACGGACAAGCCGACCATGCGGACTTGCCCATCGCTATTGACGCGTCCGTTGTTCGCTGGAGGACAGCGATCCACGGCAAGGGCTGGTCATCGCCTGTTGTCTGGGGCGAGCAAATCTGGCTGACGACTGCCACCGAAGACGGTAAGCAAATGTCGGTGCTCTGTGTCGATCGAAAGACTGGCAAAGTCCTGCATGACAATGTGCTGATTGAAAATGAATCGCCCGCGTTTTGTATTCCAACGAACAGCTACGCGAGCCCGACGCCCGTCATTGAAGAGGGGCGAATCTATGTGCATTTTGGGAGCTACCTCACGGCTTGCTTGGACACGGCAACCGCCGAAGTTCTCTGGGAACGGCGTGACTTGGCGTGCGACCACCACCGCGGTCCAGCCTCGTCTCCGATTGTGGATGGAGGCATGATGTATGTCGCGTACGACGGATTCGACCTCCAATACGTCGTGGCACTGGATTGCAAAACCGGCGAGACGGTTTGGAAACGAGATCGCGAAATTGACTACGGCACCGACAATGGCGACATGATGAAAGCCTATGGCACGGCCCAGATGATCGAAGTGGCCGGTGAGAAACAATTGGTCTATCCAAGTGCCGTGGCAACGATCGCGTACAACCCAAGTACCGGTGAACCGCTATGGACCGTTTATCACAAGGGGATGAATGTCTCAGCTCGTCCCATTTATCGTGATGGATTGCTGTATATCACCAACGGCTCCGGCGCCATGATTGCCGTTCGACCCGAAGGCCACGGCGATTTAACAGCGGACGGCATCGCGTGGAACGATCATAAGTCCGTTTCGAAGAAGGCATCGCTTCTATTGGTCGACGGCTTGCTGTACATGAACAGCGATGATGGCGTCCTGTCGTGCCGTGACGCGGCAACGGGCGAAATGATCTGGCTCGAACGCGCTGGAGGAAACTTTGCGGCGTCACCCGTCTACGCGAGCGGACGAATCTATTTCTTCAGCATGGATAGTGAGATCTTCGCGGTCCAAGCGGGGCGAGAATTCAAGCTCTTGGCAAAGACACAGCTGGGCGATGGATTCATGGCGTCACCCGCGATCGTTGACAACGAGATGATCCTTCGCAGCAAAACCGAGTTGTTCTGTATCGCAAAGCCTTAGCATCACCGGAATAAAACGTGATGATTTCCGACAAGTAGGCTAGGTTTACAACCTGTTCTTTCAACGTAAGCTGCGTTTCAAGTTTCTCGCGGATTCGCTGCGAGTCCATGTCCCCTGGAGTCAGCATGACAGTTCAACCGAGATTCGGACGCAATTCAACCGACGATGCACGAATGACTCTTGGTCGTCGCGCATTCTTGCACAACGGTACCCTTGTGATGACTGCGGCGGCATGTGCGTCGTCATCACTTGCCGCCGTGCCAACCGATCCATTGAAGTTCGGCTTGATCACAGACCTTCACTACGCGGACAAACCAGCCGCTGGATCGCGACATTATCGCGAGACGCTCGGGAAACTCGCAGAAGCCGGCTCTGCATTTGAGAAACACGGCCCCGCTTTTTTGGTTGAATTAGGTGACTTGATCGATGCTGCCGACTCGGTGGAGTTGGAGAAACGTTACCTGATGACAGTCGATCGTGAGTTCTCGGCGATGTGCAAAGATCGGCACTACGTCTTGGGGAATCACTGCGTCGATACACTCAAGAAGGAAGAGTTTCTCGGGTCGGTGGGACAAGACAAGTCGTACTACTCGTTTAACAGAAGCGGGATTCACTTCATTGTGCTTGATGCCTGCTTTCGTTGTGACGACACGCCTTATGGACGAAAAAACTCGGTGTGGACGGACGCAAATGTTCCGCCGGCTGAGCTTGAGTGGTTGGCCGCTGATCTGGAGTCTTCCAGCGGCAATGTAATCGCATTCGCGCACCAGCGTCTTGATGTCGCAAACAATCACGGTGTCAAGAATGCAGCCGAGGTGCGACGGATTCTCGAGAGTTCGGGACGAGTTCTTTCGGTGTTTCAAGGCCATAGTCACAACAACGATCTGACTGAGTTGAATGGCATCCAATATTGCACGATGGTTGCAATGGTGGAGGGTGCTGGCGATGAAAATAGCGGCTACTCGATGATCAGTGTCGACGATGCAGGCACGATTCGTGTCGAGGGGTTCCGCAAGCAAGCCAATTACTTCTGGACATCATGAGCGCCGAACATCAAGTCGTTCCTGGGATCTCCATTAGCGCCACTGGACAAGCAACGATCGACCCGTCGCTGAAGGACGTCTTATTGGATCTAGCGACCAAACTTGAGGGGCCGACGAACTTGCCGGTAGATATCGAGCACGTTGTTGCCGCGATTGTGCTGGCGGCTCGTAATCGCCAGATCGATGCAACCACGCCGATCACAGGCGACGACCCGAAGTTACTCCAATCCATCGCGGAGCACGTGAAGGTTGTGTTTGCCGTTTACGGTGGCAATGTGGGCCGCGACGACTGAACTCGTTCGCTTTGCTGGGGCTAAGCGAGCAAGGCACTGATCTCGCCAGAGCTGTCAGCGAAGCGATCAAGACCCAGCCCCATGAGTCGGGCTTGGGTGAGCCAGAGGTTCGCCAGTGGAGTGCCTTCGGGCATGTTGATGTGTTGGCCGGAGTGGACTCGATCGCCGCCTCCAGCAACGATGATTGGCAAGTCGTTGTATTGGTGCGTCGACCCGTCGCCCAATCCAGATCCGTAGGTAAACAAGGTGTTGTCCAATAGCGTCTTGTCGTTCGCTTCCACGATCGATTCCATTTTCCGGGAAAGATACGCGAACTGCTCCATGTGAAAAACATCGACTTTCATTAAGTCGTCGATCATTCTCGTTTGGTCGTGCGACATACCATGATGGCTGCGGGGCTTATCAAACAACGTTTCATAGAGAAACGGCGTGTCCCAGCGTTCTGGACCGATCATGAACGTGGCTACGTTGGTGAGCCCCGTTTGCAGTGCCACGACCATCAAGTCGCCCATCAGTCGAATGTATTCGCCGCGAGGCATGTGTGCCTCGGTAGGCTCCTCAAAGTCAACTTTTGCCAATTCCGACTTCATGGACTCGAGCCGGTCCATTTGCTTTTCGATCGCACGAATGGAATCGAAGTATTCCGTGAACTTCTGTTGGTCGGTGTAGCCGAGGTGCTTCTTCAAGTCGTGGGCGTCTTCCAAAACTAAGTCCGTTATATCGCGGAATTGGTCAACCTCCGATGTTTTAAACAATCGGATGTACATTTTGCGAGGGTCGCGAATCGATGGTGCGAGATGCCCCGTCCCGTACCACGAGATGTTGTCAAAGTAGATGGATTCTTTGTTGTCGCGGTGGCTGTTGCAGCTGAATTCGAGCGTCGGAAACGGTGTTTGCGTACCAACATGGTCGGCCACGAGATGGTCAAGCGTGCGGTTGAGCGGCCATGCCGACTCTTTGACTGAAAAAGGTGGTGCACTACTCAAGTAGCATGAGGCGCATTGTTCGTGCACAT
Organism: Pirellulaceae bacterium; assembly: GCA_041739875.1. Lineage (GTDB taxonomy): Bacteria > Planctomycetota > Planctomycetia > Pirellulales > Pirellulaceae > JBBSJZ01. The sequence continues at coordinate 28,864 of JBGSNA010000225.1, read as the reverse complement.
CGGTACCTTGCTGGAACGTGCGATCCATCCCAGTAATCAGCGATACTTTATGCTTGAGCGACTCCAACGGTCGCATGGTCGGTGTCAGTTCATCGAGTGGCTTGACTCGGAACACAGGGTCTTGTTTGCCCAAGGAAGCCATCACGTTGCCCAAGTTACCCTCGGGAATTATGTCATTCGCTTCACCTGGAAAGAACGCGCGGCGAACGACCCCAATGGGCACGTAGTAATGCGCCATGCGTAATGGCGTCGCCTTGACAGTCGCTGCGACCGCGAGGCCTTCGATCCAAGGTAGCGCCAGTGTTGCGCCGCCCAAACCTCGAAGAAAGTGGCGACGCGATTGACGTTTCGAATTAAGGTTGAGCATCAGCGCTGGGTTTCAAATTGGAGTTTGATTTGCTTCGAAACGGCTCACACAGAACCACTTGCTTGATCAACGTTTGGATTCGGTAGGCGTCCGAGGCGGTTGTTTTGGCAATTTCGTCTACGGTGACGGAGTCTGACGCGTCTAGCGGGCGTGCCAAAGCAAAAGACAGCACATGTCCGGCGAAACCATGTGTGAATCGATCCTTCTCAACCAAAATCGCATCCTTGAACTCAATCACGTTGCTAAACTCGTGCTGGCGGAATAACTCCCCCGCCATGTCGATTTTGCGATCGTTATCGTACCTCTCTCGCCACTTGCCCACGACGTCGAAGTTCTCTAGTGCAAATCCGAGTGGATCGATTTTCTCGTGACATCCACGGCAATCGGCTCGTTCGCGATGCGCCGCCAACCGCTCGCGTAGCGTCATGTGTTCTTCGTTCTCCGCAGGTTTTTCGGCCAATGGTGGAACGTTAGCAGGCGGTGGTTCAGGCGGGTCATTGAAGATCACAGAAAGCAGCCATGCACCACGCGTAATCGGTTGGGTCCGATCGGGGCCCGAGGTCATCGTCATCACAGCCGCGTTCGTAATGATGCCGCCATACCGTCGATCAGTAATTGGCAAGCGGTCAAACGTCAAAGTGATCACCTCACCGCCACGAACCTTCTGGTTCTTCTCAAGCGAAAGGTCCTCGCTATATGCTTGACGCAAGAGATGCGATCGATACGTAAAATCCGAGTCGATGAATTGCGTGATGGGTTGGTTCTCGATTAGCACTGCTTCAAACAACAACAGCGGCTCGAGCATCATGTGCATGCTCTGGCGATATTTGGCGAAATAGAAATTTGGAAACAGGTCTGGATTGGGCATCGACGAGATAATGCGTTCAAGCTGCAACCACTGTGAGGGGAAGCTATCACAGAACCGCTTTAGTTTCCGATCTCGCAGCATCCGGTCGACTTGCGAGGAAAGTACGTCGGTTTCACGAAGCTTGGATTCACGTGCCAGATCAATTAACTCTTGATCGGGAATACTGCCCCACAAGAAAAACGAAAGACGCGACGCAAGCTCAAAGTCATCAAGCGACTCTCGTAGCTCATTCTCGTTCGCTTGATCGTACAGGTAGATGAATTTTGGTGAAGCGATCGTTGCCGCAGCAACCGCTTTCATCGCGTCGGTAAACTCGACACCCTTCTCGATCTGTGCCGTGACAAACGATGTATAGCGATCCAAGTTGGCGTCATCGACAGGTCTGCGAAATGCTTGAGTTAAGAATGGACGCAGCCGACCGCGAATTTCATCTTCGAGATCTTCACGTTGTTCCTGAGTGGGTGGCGTGAAGAACTCTTTCCAAATACCAACTCGTTTTGGTGTAAAATCGGGGCTTTGCGTGATCGACTGGCCAAGCTTCATAAACGATTCCATCAGAAGTGGCGACAGAGACAAGTGATCACCGCGATTGTCGTAACCATGTTCGGCACGCAAATCTTGGGGAAATGCCGCGACCCCATCGAGTCGAGGCTCGATGAGCTGGGACTTGCCTAGCGGGCGGCTGCCAACAACGACCGTTTCCGGCATCACCCCAGTTTCAGGACGAAAGTAGTTCTTGTGCTCACGCATCATCCGCTCGGGTAGCGTGAAAACGACACAATCTAGCTGGAACAGATCCGTAACGGCATTGTTGTATTGGAAGCGGTTCATTCGCCGAATTGGCGCGTGCCCTAATTGCGTCTGTTGAGTGAGTGACTGGCGCAGTAACGCTTGGAGCTGCGTGAGCAATGCGAGTCGCTCAGAGTCAGCTAACGGCGTCGCATCCTCCGGCGGCATTTCGCGATGCTCGATGACATGGACTAATTCGCGAAGCAGTTCCGTACGCTCGATCAATGAATCGGAATCGTCAACATCGAGCAAGTTGACCTCGCCGTTGACTTCTCCGTCCAAGCCGTGACAAGCCACGCAATGTTTTCCGAAAATCGTGCTGACACGATCATCCGCGGCGCACGGTATTGCCACGAAAAACAATACAACGGCAATGGAAAAGACAAGACGCACGGTATCGCGTTAGCCAATCGAAGTAGGGGGTGGGGTCTTGGCAGGTCACGTGTTTGCAGTGGCAAACCGGCTTTCATGGTAGGCTCCCTCGGCTCAGTCCGCAAGAAAACATCACGTGCAAAGTCACGCAAACGTAAGATAGGTTTCCATCCGGTCATTTCGAAGATGGTAAGCTAATCGAATGCCTGACTTATTTTTCAAGCGATGTAAAGATAACGAGGGTTTTCATTGGACGATTGTCTTGTCGTTGAATTGAGCTTTTGAAGAAAGTTATGCGCACGTCACTGTTTTGCTTGTTCGTGTTGATTTCGCACGTGAATGCCTGGTCCGATTCAAATCGCGTCACCAATGGTTTACAGGTTTTGTACACCTTCGATGAAGGGAGAGGCGATGTGGTTCACGATGTATCGGGAACCGGTGAACCGTTGGACCTGGCAATCATAGACGCGAACATGGTCCAGTGGTCGCAAGGTTTCGTGACGCTCAGAAACGAAACGCTAATGAAATCAGATCGTCCGGCGAAAAAACTTCGACAGTCGATTGTCCAGTCGAAGGAGTTGACGATTGAAGCGTGGGTCAAGCCGGCAAACGACACCCAATCCGGTCCCGCTCGTATCGTATCGTTTTCTTCGGACACGAGTCATCGCAACATCACGCTCGGGCAAAACGCGAATGCTTGGGAAGCACGTTTGCGGACCACGGCGACGAGCGAGAATGGCACTCCGGCGACTGTGACTGCGAGGGGTACGTGTTCGAACGAACTCGCCCACATCGTTTACGCCCGTGACCTGAGCGGCACTGCGACGATGTATCTCAACTCCTTGGCAATCGTATCCCAAAGCGTCGGAGGCGATTTGTCGAATTGGGACGACTTTCATTTGCTTTTGGCGAACGAAGCGACGGGTGACCGCGCGTGGTTAGGCGAATTGCACTTAGTCGCGATCTACAGTCGTGCGCTGTTGCCTGGCGAAGTGAAACAGAATTACGAGGCAGGTTCCGACCAAGAACCTCCGTGGGCTGAGAGTGTGCCGTCTCCCGTGGCAAGAACTGTTGATTTTGTCAACGACGTCCAGCCGATCTTGAGAGCACACTGTTTCGAATGTCATTCGGCAGGAAATGAAGAAGGGAGTTTGAATCTCGCAATCAAATCACTCGCGATGGAAGGCGGCGAACATGGGCCAGTGCTCGTGCGAGGCAATAGCCTTGCCAGTTCAATCGTGCATTTGGTTTCCGGGGTTGAGCCGGACCGAATGATGCCGCCTGAGGACAACGAGCCCCTGAACGCCGAGCAGATCGGAATTCTTCGTGCTTGGATCGACCAGGGGGCCGCTTGGCCTGCGGGAGTGGACGTGTTGGATCCGAGACTGGAGAAAGCCCGTGAACATTGGTCGTTCCAGCGACTCAAAAAAACTGCCATGCCAGTGTCCAAGGGCGGCGATGTTTGGTCGCGAACGAGCATCGACGCCTTCATTGCTGAGAAATTGGTGGAGAACAAAATCAGCGTTTCGAAGCCGCTTCCGCCAAACGCGTTAGCACGTCGGATTTATTTCGATGTCATCGGATTGCCACCGACGCCCGAGCAAGTGGATACGTTTGTGTCCAGTTACGGTGAAGATCCAATCCAAGCCGTGAGTTCGCTCGTGGATCAACTACTGTCATCCCAGCACTATGGCGAGCGATGGGCGCGGCATTGGTTGGACTTGGTTCGATTCGCTGAGAGCGACGGTCAGGAATCGGACCGTGATCGACCGACTGCCTTTCGGTACCGCGATTTTGTGATTCACGCATTGAACGATGATATGCCGTTCGATCAGTTCGTGCGTTGGCAAATCGCTGGCGACGAATATGAACCGAATAGTCCCGTTGCAGTGGCCGCTACAGGATTTCTTACTGCTGGTACAAATTCCGTACTGGATGAAAAGTTCATTGAGGAAGAGCGTCTGTTCAATCGCTACAACGAGTTGGACGACGTGATCTCGACTCTCGGGACGAGCATGCTCGGCATTACAGTCGGGTGTGCTCGTTGCCACGATCACAAGTACGACGCATTCTCAGCTCGCGAGTACTATCGGCTGCTCAGTGTTTTCCACAGCGGTGATCGGAAATCAGGAAAGCTGCCTAATGGAGAGGATGGGCTATTTTTTCGAGATTTCGACTCTAGCGTTCGTACGACTTGGCTGTTCCGCCGAAGCGATTTTTTTGATCGCGAGCTTGAAGTTAAAATGGGATTCCCATCGATGTTAAGTGCTGGTCGTGATGCCGATCAGTACTGGACAGAGGCAAAATCCGAGTCGCAGAAAGTAAACAGTACCTTCCAGCGACGTGCGCTCGCTGAATGGATCACTGACGTTGAATTTGGCGGCGGTCCGTTGCTTGCTCGAGTGATTGTGAATCGGATTTGGCAACACCACTTTGGACAGGGCCTCGTGCGAACGGAGAACGACTTCGGCGTTCGAGGCGAGTTGCCAACACATCCGGATTTGCTCGAGTATCTTGCGAATGATTTCGTCGCAAATGGCTGGCAATTCAAGAGATTGCACCGAATGATCCTCAACAGTGCCGTTTACCAACAAGGGTCTAAACGTTGGTCTGAACGTTGGCAGCCGTATTCGCAACAAGACGCCGATGCGATGAAAGTGGATCCCGACAATCGGTTGTTGTGGAAGATGACGCCGATGCGACTCGAAGTGGAAGCGCTTCGTGATGCGATGTTGTCAGTCTCCGGCGCCCTGAATTTGCAAGCGTTCGGTCCGAGCTTCAAACCGTACATTCCACCCGAAGCGAACTTAGCTCGAAACATTAAGGGCGAAAACTATCCCAGCGATGCACCGGATAACGCGGACACTCGCCGCCGAAGCGTCTACATGTTTCACAAGCGTCTTGTGCCGTATCCGCTGTTTCAAGCCTTCGATCGACCTGATTTGCTCGTCGGTTGTTCGCGTCGACAAAACACCACGGTCGCTCCACAGGCGATGGCCATGCTGAATGATCGGTTCGTGAGAGATTGTGCCATCGACTTTGCGAGACACTTACTCGCGGATGGTGGAGACAACGACATGAAGCTCGTCGAAGACTCTTTCCGTCTCGCCTTTTCGCGGCGTCCCAGCGACCTCGAGACTGAAGCCTCGATTTCGTTCATCCAAGCGCAACGTGAAGCAAGGGAAGAACGAGATAGGCTGGAAGCACCCATTGAAGCGGTCGCTGACTATTGCCAGACACTCTTTGGACTGAATGAGTTCATTTACGTTGACTAATGCGGTTTCTTGCACTGCATGTGACTGCTGAAACAGCCTACCGAATCGCTTTATCACGAGAAGAATAATGAACAGTCCTTTTCCTTGCGGACGCGTTGTCCAGCCGGTTGGTCGACGCGAGTGGCTTAAGAGAGCCGGCGGCGGTGCCGGGATGCTTGCTCTTACGAACCTACTCAACAGCGAGCGTTTACTGGCGGATGAACCTGCTTCGCTCAACCCGATGGCTCCGCATGACGGTCACTTTCCGGCTAAAGCGAAAGCTGTGATTTGGTTGTTCATGGAGGGCGCCCCGAGTGCTGTGGACATGTTCGATCCAAAGCCAGAACTGACACGCCGAGACGGTGAGAAAACGGACATCAAAGCATTCAATGGTAATCCAGGGCCACTGATGAAGTCACCGTTTTCGTTCAAGCAGTATGGCGAGTGTGGGCAAGCGGTGTGTGATAAGTACACCCATGTCGCCAAGCACGTCGACAAGATGGCGTTCATCAAATCGTGTTACAGCGAGTCCAATGATCACGTCCCAGCGATCTATCAAATCAACAGCGGGCTCGCGAGGCCAGGCTTTCCAACCGCTGGCGCTTGGATCAATTATGGACTCGGTACCGAGAACCAAGACTTGCCTGGGTACGTGGTTCTTGGAAATACCAAAGGAGCGAAAGGCGGACCGCACAATTGGGGATCAGGGTTTCTGCCGACTAGTTACCAAGGCACATTGTTTCGTTCCCAGGGAACACCGATCTTGAATTTGAATCGCCAGCCTGAAATGAATGAACTGGATCAACGTGCCCAACTCGATTTGATGGCCAAGCTCAATGATGAGCACTTGAAACGTCACCATGGCGAAGCTGAGTTCGTGGCCCGAATGCAATCTTTCGAATTAGCGTTTCGGATGCAAACGGAGGCTCGAGATGTCGTTGATCTATCGAAAGAGACCGAGCAGACGCACGCGATGTATGGGATCAACAATCCAGCGTCGAAGTCGTACGGCTCCAAGTGCTTGATGGCTCGGCGGCTGGTCGAAAGCGGCGTGCGATTCGTTCAGGTCTATAGCGACGGCGAATGGGATGCACACAGCAATCTGGCGGCGAACCACACGGAGCATTGTGAGGCAACCGATGTGCCGATCGCCGGTTTGCTGGAGGATCTAGAAACACGTGGATTGCTGGATTCAACGCTCGTGATCTGGGGCGGCGAGTTTGGTCGAATGCCCGTGTCCCAGAACGGCAACGGTCGCGACCACAACCCCAACGGATTCTTGCAGTGGATGGCGGGAGCTGGCGTAAAAGGCGGAGTCAGCTACGGTGAGACGGATGAGATTGGGTATGCCGCCGTGGAGAATCGAGTGAGTGTTAACGACTTACATGCCACCCTGCTGCACCTGCTCGGTCTCGATCACAAACGCCTCACCTATTATCACAACGGCCGCAGTTTCCGACTAACAGACGTCGCCGGAAACGTCATCCACGAGGTCTTGGCGTAAATCGAAATGGATTTCTAGTTTGGTCAAGCATGTTTCGAAACAGTCATCACCTGTGCTCGCTCGATTTGTTTGCCGCCTCGCTGAAGCTGGCAAGTAACAACAAGAGGACGGGAACCGTGAAGTCAACAAACGTTTCGCCTAAACTACCCTTTGCTCAATTGCTCTATTGGGTGAGGTGGCTGGTGAGTAGCAGCACGCCCATCGTGAAAGTACGGAGAGCAGTGATAGGGCGAGCCATCACGGTGTTCCATTCCCTCAAGTTGCGGACGTTGTCATGGCCCGTGCCGGCGGCGCCGTGCAGCGAGAGAATCAGCGGATACTTCTCGTCAGGATTCTTCGTCAGATCGATCGGCTTGAGCAAGCGGTATTTCACACCCTCGAACTCGCCGGGCTCATACAGTTCGAGCACCGCATCATCGACCAACTTCGCCTCGCGCTCATTGCCTTTTCCGTCCGTCGACCGGTTCCGCCGGAGTTCCGGGTGAGCTGCGTTGTAAACCTTCGCCTCCTCTCGGCTCAGCTTGCCATCGTTGTTCGCATCGGCGGCGGGGAGGCGACGCAACAGGCTTTCAAGCTTCTGCTGCTGATCGTCCGCCTGCGCGTACGACGACGACGAGATCCCGGCGCAAAGCACAAGTGCCACCACTAGTTGCAGCGGCAGCCAGTGAGACAAACGGACTGGGTATCGCTGTTCTGACGGCGCGGAAATGCGCCCGCTGGAACAAAACCGAAAACTAGTATCGGATTTGGCGGTTCTCATTGTGTTCATCGTGAGTTCTATATTTTGATGGGAGATTGATTTCGGAAGCCGGCGCGGTTCAGGCTTGTTGTCTCAGAAAAGATTTCACTTTATGATCCAGCCGAGTTCAACCAGGAAAGCGTCGGCTGCAGCGAGGGTCTTCGAGGCATTCTCGCCGTTATTGAAGAAGCCGTGGCCCGCACCGTCGTAGCCGACCAGTTTGCACGGTCTTTCTGCCTTCTTCATCACACTCTCGAACGCAACGACGGAAGCGTAGGGAACCGTAGTGTCCTTCTTGCCATGAAGTATCAAGGTCGGCGGCGTATGCGGGCCGATGTGATGAGCCGGCGAGATCACTTGCGCCTCCACGCCAAATCGTTCGATGCTGAGATCAGCCTTTCTCCCTGATGGTTGCCAGCCCGCGATTGGCGCGAGCGTGCAGGCCGGGTTGAAGAGGATCATGGCGTTGGGACGTTCATCGTTGCCGAAACCGCTGATCGTGCCGGTGCTGGCTGCGAGGTGACCACCCGCGGAACCTCCAGAGGCGGCAATCTTGTCTGGATCAATACCGAGACGATGGGCATTTTCCCGGACCCAGGCGATGGCGGCCTTGGCGTCTTTCACACATTCCGCCACTTGCACACCATGCCGCGACTTCACGCGATAGTCGGCCGTGATGGCGATCATTCCACGCTTGGCGAAATGCCGTGCCTGACTCTCGAACTGGTCCGGTGATCCCGAATTCCAGCCACCACCGAAAAAGAACACAATCGCGGGTTTCGGCGTGTTGGGCTCCGACTCCCCGAAGATCCAAAGCTTTAGCTCGGTGGAGTCGATCGTTCGGTAGGTCTCGACGCGGGCATCCTTAAATGTTGCTGGATAAGAAGACTGTGCGTACAGCGGAACTGGGAGAAGACATAGAACGAGAAAGAGGATGGGCTTCATAGGGAATCGGAGTTGAAATTTGGAGTTTGGCACTGGTCGCTGTCCTACATGGCTATCCCTCAAGTACGTTTCAAGTCAGTTCACGTCTGAGAGTGATGGTTTCAAAGGCGTTTTCTTCGCTTAGCGTCACGCTTCGGCGTCCTTCACGACGAACGCATTGCTTTGTCACGCAAAACGGTTCGAAATGTGAGGAGCACCAATCGCCTCCCCACGCTCAATTCGCTCAATCTATAGCAGCACCAGCGGATTTGCAAAGAAATTGAGCGACGCAGATGGCCGCAGCCACCAGCCGTGAACGATGCCGAGCCGAGAACCAAAACTGCACAGAAGGCTGGTTCAACGCAGCGACACGTATCAGTTTAGTCGCGGGAGGATGAAGATTGCTCACGCTGCGATGAAGCTTGCGTTGCAACTGAATCCATTAGCCAGAAGGCTTTTACATCTACGTGGTCTAACGCTACTGCGAAAATCGATTCGTGACGGCGATACTGGCGACGCAAATCGATCCTGGCGACCTCCGCGCAGTGTCCAACTCAGTTCATTCATCATGAACCTCGCATTCGCGTTTGCCTCTCGTCAACCTCGCCTTGCCACGAACGACGATTAAAACGAATCGACTGGGATTCGTGGATCGGCGATCCTCATTAGGCAAACGCGGAGCCGAGACGAAAAAAAGATGTCCGATACTGATGAAGAAAAGGTGTCCGGGTGGAATGGCGTTGTCCACGGCGAATTAACGGAGTTTTAAAAAGCGCGCCAGCGCCACATGAAAAAAGTTTTCGTGGCACTATCATCAGCTTCAGAACCTTCGGGTGACGCTTGTTTTCGCGTGGCTCTGATCGACCCAGGCTATTGCCGATGATCCCGTACTCGACGCGCATGGCTTTGCTATGCAGTATTGGGCATTTGGACGGCGTTCTTTACAAGTGTCGTCAATGCGTTCTGAGTTCGTGTTCGAATCATATTGGACATCATGGGTGAAAGAAACAGCCAAGGCGTAACGGGAAGCATGGCAATGCCCATGGCAAAGAGCATCCACATCAAGCCTCGTGCCCAAGGTACGCCGAATCCAACGCCGAATTGCCGACCAAACGCAACGCCACCGAAAACCCCAAAGAACAAGCCAAGCCCCAGTCCGAGCATGAAAGGAAATCGCATCAAAAATCGTCGCATCGAATCAACGCCACCCAGTTCCGCGTCGAGGTGTAGTTGCTGACCTCGCATTTCAAGGTGTATTGCAGACGCTCCAAGCAGGGGATTCTGTTTCGTGCTGTTCAGACCTGGACCAGTTAAGTCGACAGAATGCTTTTCGCGATTGACAATTGTGAATCCATTGTTTGTCAATGTTGCTAGTGCCGTTTGGAGAACGCCATCGGCTGAACATGTTGTAACAGCGGACGTCGAGTAGGTATTCATGGCTTCTCCTGCATAACGGCTAGCGATCAGCCGACTCGAGAGGTTGATGTTTTAGCAAACGAGATTCGCTCGACAGCTCGGTTGGATCGCCGTAGTTCGTCGCGGTTCCGATCTGCGTCCACGAACGATCAGTCTAGCGAATCGGAGTCGTCTTTGCCAACAAAGTTTCCGTCGCCAAGCAACGGAAACAATTGACTTGCACGTAATCTCTTCTCACGCGTTTCAATGCCAAAATCGCTGGAATGGCTACACAAATATGGGCAGCCAGTTGTGTACGTGACGAACGGTTAGCGATCCGCCGGTTCGAGGAGTTGATGTTTTAGCATTCGCGACTCGCTCGGATGAAGCAAAGTGCATCTAACACGCTCTTAACCGCGCGTTGGACAAAGATCCCGGGGGGGCTTTTGCGTCTGCTACTGACTTTGCAGAAGTCTTATGGATAGATTTCGAAGACGATCAGGTAACGCGACGGGGAAACTCTTCTTCTCTCGCCTTTTCGCGACCCCCAACGAAAACGTCAAACATGACGTTTTGGTGTAAGTCCAAACGGTTCTACTGGTTGATCAAGCATGTTTCGAAACCGTCATCACTTGTGCACGCTCGATTTGTTTGCCGCCTCGACGAGGTTCGCTGGGTAGCGATAGAACTTTGGATCGAAGATGTCGTCGCTGGTGAACCAGAGGCTTCCGTCGGGGCGACGGTACATCTTTTGAGATTCTTCTTTGCTGAGTGGTCTCGCTCCGATACGTCCAAAGACGGCGATTTGATTTCCGCTCTCGTCGACCGCTCGGTCGCGGTCCATCCCGCGGCTGATGGCGAGCGCGTGTCCGTCTTTGGGAAGTTTGAATGTGGCCACAAGGAACGGCATCGGTCGCGGACTGAAGCCGTCATTACCAGGAACCTCCGGGCTCGTCAGTTGGATCACTCTTAAGCCGTTCTTACCGTCCGCCACGTAAGCAAATTGGCTGACATTCGTAATCCCAAGCTGGACATCGTGAGCATCGTTGATGCAGTTGCCTGGGTTGTAGACTTGGTCGACGAAGGCCTCGAGCGGGTTCTCAACATTGAGGATGGCAAGACCGTGTTTGCCGGCGGCGACGTAGGCATAGGTACGGCCAACATACAATCCGTGTGCGTCTTCGAGCTCGACTTCGTGTACAACGTGCGGATGAGCGAGGTCGGTCATATCGAGGACCTTCACTCCATGGTGATCGGTCACAAAACCGTATCGGAATTGTGCCGCAACGGAGTGCGGGTGATCGAGGTGGTGATCATGACCGAGGACGCTTGTGACCTTTGGACACGTTGGGTCATTGAGATCAACCACAACCAATCCGGCGTCACAGCAAATGTAGGCGTAGGTTCCCACAATCGTGATCGATTCCGCGCCTTTCAAGACACCGTCTGGATTGAACGTCAAAGCTCGTTCGAGGAAGTTGTTGAGAGGATTTCCATCGAGCAACGTTCCTGCACCGACGAGAATCAAACCTTCCTCACGGTCCGTCACATAAATGTAGGCGTACAACGCGTGCACGGGGGATTCTTCATTCAATGGGTCTTGTACACGAGTCGGATCCGGTGCGATCGTTGTCGGTGCAGCGACGCCGGTGGCGAACTTCGTGCGAACATAGAACCGTTGGCCGAGCGGCGATACAGGTGCCGTCGTAATCCGCTCGCTGAATGCCTTGTCATCGATAAAGGCGATATCAAAAATGCGTAAACCACCTTCGCCACAAGCTGCGTAGAGATACTCACCACGGTGTTGTAAGTCGAGGACTTCGGGCTTTCGAAATCGAAGTGAAAGCGTTTCCAGAATGTCACGACCAGGATGTTCGTGCGAGTGCTCGAGCTTGCGCTCGTTCTCAAGGTGCTCTTTATAGTTTTCTGGGTAAGCAAGTTTGTGTAGCGACGAACCAATCACGGCTTGTGGTTCAGTTTCTTCGGTGACGATGACGCCTTCGAAACCATGTTCGCCCGCAGCAACCCAGCAGTACTTACCGATGAAGTTAGTGAAGCCTGTGCCTTGCATGAGCAGTTGGGCCATGATCGCGTTATTGTCGTTGTTACCGGACAGGTGGCAATCGGTGCAGCTCTTGGTTTCATAGACGCCCGAGAGTCCGTGATCGGTTTCGTTTTCCCAGCCGGGGCCACCGCGGACGGTGTGTGGCACGTTCGTGCTGAAGGCAATCCCGCTCATTCCGTCACCGGAAATGGTCTGTTGTTGGATATAGATAGCTTCACGGTTCGCGTTGTAGCTTGTAACGTGGATCGCACAGCTACTTCGGGCTGGGCCGATCCGATTGCCAGTCACGCTTCCGTCACGAGCGAGCATGAACACATCATCACGCAGCGTTTGGAAGTTATAGCTTGTGCGGTTTCGTGTAACGTCACCTTCGTTGTGGAGCTCAGGCGATTTGATGTTCGCGCGTTGTGGCAAATGGCAACCAAAACAGCTCGGGTTCCAGGAGCTGTGACAGGCTATGCATGACATGTTTTCGTTGCTGTGAGCACATCCATGCAAGTCTTCTTTGCTTGTACCGCCCCACCCCACGCTGCCGTCGGGATTCATTCGCACGCTTTTGGCGGCATGTGATCGCGGGTTGTAATTTGCGTGATCGGGACGGACGGTGTCGGCCGTTTGTGTAACTTCCCAGAACAAACCGGGCTCGACCGTACTGCGTTGGATTAGCTTTGGTTTTTCACCAGGCTCGCGAATGATCTCGAAGCGAGGCTCGTCGAAGGTGGTTCGAAGCAACAACAAATTCGTACCGTTTTCTGGTGCGGCCGGACCACTTGTGGGCATTCGTGGTGGCTGTTGCGAGTTGAGTTGTTTTTCGACTTTCTCGACGAGCGTTTCGTCGGAAGTGCCGTGGCAGTCAATGCATTGAATTTCGATCGCGGCGCGCACTTCGCCATAGAGTTTTGTGTTCCCGTGACTGTCTTGGTAAAAGTGACAGTCGGTGCAGTGCATGCCCTTTTCCATGTGGATGTCCATCATGTGAACTGGAGCGTCGGGACGACACTTGCCGTCTTGCTGTTCGCTTGCCGATGGTGGAGCAACGGAGGCTTGAAGCTGCTCGGTGGAGACGTGTTCAATAGGTTCGTGCTTCCAGTCAAGCATCGTGCCTTTGCGGTTCTTTTTGAACACGGCTCGGTAGACCCAGCCGTGGCCATGGAAGTCGGCAAATTGTGTGTGTCGCAGATGCGGATTTAGGTCGGTCACGTTCGCAAGAAATTCTGGATCACTCCAGTGACCACGAGCCGCCGCTTCCTCAGGATTAAATTCCGTAGCGCGGATGTAGTCTTCGGCGGTGAGGTGTTTTTGCTCCTCAGGATACATGTGCTCGCCGTCCGTCTCATTGTCCCACCACATATAGCCAAGATAGCTGTTAAGCACGTTCGTGCCGGGGTGGATGTGACAGACAATGCATTGGCTCGATGGCATCCGAAGTTCGAACTTGTGCTGGATCGGGTGACCAGGCTGGTCTTTACGAATCGTTGGATCGACAGCCTTCACCCACTCGTCCGTTTCAGCAGCGGCGGTGCCACCGTTTCCATACTTCGCAAGGAAACCGCTCGCGATTGGGCTTCGATCGTTGGCGTAGAGCACGTGACAGGCGCTACAGCCGCTGCTTCGATAATCGCCAGCGTGGTCATTCGTGCCGAGGAAGTTGAGCGTCGGATCGAGTAGTCGGGTTTTCGCCAAACCGATATAGACGGGATCCGTTCTGTTTTCGGTGCCGAACCCTCGGTTGGAGAGTCGCTCGCGAGGACGGCCGGGTTCTTCGAGACGTTCGGGAATCCCAATCTCGGCGCGAAAACGTCCGCCACGCTCGAAGATCCGCAGCGTATTTCCAGGATGCGTGACTTGATATGGCGCAAGTGGCGTGAGAAACGGAAGCACACCCTTGGTTCGTGTTTCTTCGGGTGTGGGCTGGGGAACGGTTTGAAGAATTTGTGGTGTACCGTTCATGCTATACGATTCGCCATAACGAGAGTGCTTTTTATCGACACCTCCGTTGTTGTAGAGCGCGGCGCCCCACAGCATGCACCCGTGAGTCATCATGCTCTTGCGAAGTTGGAGCACTTCGTTGGCGTGGCATTGACCGCAAGCGATGTGAGCAACTCGCAAATCTCCAGGGTTCATGAATCGAATGAAGTCAGGCGACTCATGATTGAGCAATGTGTAGCTGCGGACAGGGTTGGCACTGTCTTTCCAAGCTGGTCCGAAAAGGGGCCAGACGTGTGCAGTCTTGATATCAGTCGTGGTTGGGTTACCGCCGTGACAGTCCACGCAGCCGATTTGGATGCTATTGATCGGGTGCATATGACCAACGTCCGTGTGGCACTGAATACAGCCAGCACTTCTCGCGTACGCATCACCGGCGGTTTGACGCGTCAGGTCAACGTGACGCAAGTCAGCAGGAATTGGGTACGAAGCGTTGTCCGCAACACCGAGTCGGCGGGCAAGATCCCAGGGGTCACCACCGCTTTCGGCAATGTCATGCTCTTTGGCCCCAGCGGGCCCCGGGGCATGATAGCGGCCTGGGCCTGTGCTGTAGGCGCTGATCGCTGGGAGCGGAATTTTCTCAGGTTGCGGTGCGTACGGAATCTCGATTGGCATCGCTTGGGGCGGCATCGCTTTTTGCGGCAAATCACCAATTCGATAAGTCGGTGATGTGGCGTCCGACGGCTCAACCAGTGTCGCCTGATTGACCGGTGATGTTTGCGCACCTGGCACCGGTGTCGATTGCGTGGCAGGCGCAACGGCGGGCTTCGGTGGGCTGCCTTGCTCGGCATATCCAGCTTGAAGCAGCTGTTGGAGTGTCGAGATCCGTTCGCGAGGCGATTGAGCCGAGGCGAGCGATTGAATGAGGACTAGCGCGAAGAGGGACGAGGCGAAGCCCCGCACCCACCTCATAGTGAGGGACGAGGATCGATTCATGAGTCCGTTCTTGGCTTGGTCGTTGACGAGCATCCGGCTCTTGCATTCCCGTCGCTCCACTGGGCAGATCTCAGGTAAACCGCAACTTTCTCGTGTTCATACGAGCGATGCTCGCTGTGAAAACAGCCAGCTTGTTGTTGGTTCACCCGCGTTCTGGCGAGCGTAGCTACGAACGATGGTTTCTAGTACTCAAATGTCACTTCGAGGAAACCGGCGACAGGGTTGTCGACCTTTCCATCAAGTGTCTGGAACAAGTCCTTGAAACCTTCTCCGGAAATCAATGTCGACAAACCACCGAGCAACAAGATGTTGTTGTTCTGTAGCGGTCGATACTCCAAACCGGAGCTAATGTCCGTTCCGATAAAGTCTCGGACTTCACCAACGAACAAGTAGGTCTCAAGCACATCCGTTTTGTCAAACCACATGGCATTGACGTTATTAATGCTTTTGAGCCTAGGAGTGATGTCGGCGTCAAGACCGACATTGAAAAGATGGATGCCTGGATTGACGAAATTTGTTTGACCTTGGAACTTACTTTGCTTCAAGCTGGGGTTCAAACTCAGGCGATTCGTTAGTTCTGAACCAAAAAGCCGGATGCCTTGACGCCCCCAATAACTAAATTCGTTTCCTGCGAAATTTGGGTTCGGCATGATCGCGTCAAAGCCTGTGGCTTTGCTATCATTCGGGTCGCTGTCGCCTGAGTTGTAGAAGTATGACGTTCGAAAGCGGACCCAGTCACGGTCGTAGGATAGTTCGAGGGCAGCTAGGTAGGCGCTGATGTCAACTCGACGACCGGCAATCGGGTTGAGTGTGTCGCGGCCGTTGGCGTAATAGAACGCACTGCTAATGTTCACGCGTTCGATGTGCCCGTTGGTTGCTGCACCAAAGTAATGTGCTTGGATGTCATGTGGTTGGGCAACGCCCACCGGATCTGGGCGAACGAGGAAATTGTTCTTGTCGAATTTCCGCGTGGCTTGATCGTGATTGTGGTGGTAGGACATGTTGACGTTGAAACCTGGGTACAAAAAGTCCGAGCGATAGTAGTTCGCGATGAACGTATTTTGTTGGCGGTCTTCGTCGATGATATTGAGGAGGCTGTTCGTTTCCTTTTCAGTCTGGTCGAACCACATCAAGTTGAATTGATCTCGGTTGCTGTGTCGCGTGCCAAACAGACGCACTCCGCGGTTGACGTCCGAGAAAATGAAGCCTCGAAAGTCGCTCACGAACAGTTGGCTACCAGCTCGAACGGAGGCGAAGTCATAGTAAGGGCTGAGGTCGGTAAGTTTGGCTTCCGCAAACCACTCTTCTAGCGCAAAGTCTTGTCGAAAGCGGCTGGTTCCTTCAAGAACGCTCGGATTCACAACGCCCAATTCACCAACATTCAAACTGTTCATGTTGTAGATCAGGTTCGCTCTAACGCGCCAGTCCACCGGTTTGAATGATGAGTTGCCGTGAAACAGCTCAATCGCCAACGAGTCATATTGAGCGAAGACGAATTGGTTGGGATTGCCAAAGAACTCATCAAGACCAGGGTTCCGTGTGGACTCAAACGGTGTCGTTGGCGTGGGGAGTTCGCGACCTTCGAAAAGGTTCAATGATCGAGCTGTCAGTTTCAAGAAAGTGTGTCGGCCAATGACAGGGTAATCGCCTTTCAAGACGTTCTCATTATAGGGATCCCACCAGGCACCTTCGACGCCGGGGTAGTCATCCATGATCGGGTGGCCTTTGCCATAACGGTCTGACTCGGCTGCGCCCATTCGCCATCGGTCTTCGACTGGGATGAAGTGATCGCTCGTTTGAGACTCACTGGGCAATACGCCGCTAGGTCCAGCAAAACCATAGGGATAGCCCCGCGAAACTGTGGTCAGAGGATACGTTGTATGGTCTTCGCCCGCCGCCACATAAGGAAGACGCGACTCCGCTTGCAAAGCATCACGCAAGACTTCAGGACGGATCAGCCCTTCGTCGAGCAGTCGCATTTGCTCATCAGTCGGCCGAATTCCCTGAATCAGCTGGGCAAGCGTGGGAGTCGATTCGGAATCGTCACTCTCGGTGGACTTGATGAGTTGCAAGCCTTCGTGGGCGGGTTGGTTCAATACTTCGGTTGGCAATTGAACTCCCGGACCAAGCTGGATCAAATCCGTGAATTTGGTCTCCTGCGCAGCCACATCCGGCGCCAGAATACTGAACAAAATCGCCATTCCGCACACCAACGAGCTGCGTACCGTTACCTGAGGCAACCCAGCCGGCACGGTGATTCGTGAGGACGATGTGTGAGAGAGCCGCATAATTCGTGTCTAGCAAATTGGGGAAAACCAGTGGATTACCAGTTTCAGCGGCGATTTCAGCCTAGTTTTGGGGACGCCCCCTAGTCCGGCTAGATCAGCTACCACGGGTTGTATCGGTTTGGGGGTCTATGTGGCTGCGATCGAATATTCGGGTTATGACGGTTTTTCACGAAATTTGCCGCGATTCATGGGCTACAGTTCGTCAAACGAGGGCGTTTGAGTAAGATGAGATGTCCCCAGGATGTTGGGATTGGGTAGGAGTCATTGGTGCGGCTGGTCATGATCGTTGGGTTCAGCCGATGAAATGAGTAGATGGCGCGCCATTCGAGCGGTGAGACTGCCTGGCTTGAATACAAGATCAATTCGAGAGTAGATGATGAGACGTCGAATTCTGAGAGCTGAATCACTTGAACGCCGTCAATTGATGGCAGCCGATATCGGTTTGTCCGCGCTTCACAACCTCGTCCGTCCCACGGACGTGAACTTGGATGGTCAAGTCTCGGCCGCTGATGCGCTCGCTGTCATCAATCATTTGAATACCCACGAGTTGACCAGTGCGAGTTTCCTAACCGAAGGAGAAGCTGGTTCTGTGATACCTAGCTCGGTGATGCCGGGTGCGGGAATGTACGTTGACGTTGATAACAACGGATTCGTCACAGCCGTCGATGCACTGATGGTGATTAACGAGCTGGCTCTCGAAGGAGAGCAGTTCGGAGGTATGAACGGTTTGCCACCTCCGCTGAATTTTGCCGCGTTCGCAAAAGGGGCGTCTGTCGACACTGATGGTGTGAAAGCCGCTGGCGAATTTGCGGCAGTGTTTAACGCAGCAGAGCAGATAGGGGCTCAAAACCTACTCGCAACGCAAGAGGTTGATACGTTGCTCACGCGAGCGTCACAAGCATCAAGGCGGACTGATGCGATCATCGCGGTCGTGGACCGAAGCGGTCGTATTCTTGGTGTGCGTGTTGAACAGGGAGCGTTGGATGCGTTTGCTGGACGTGAAAAAGAACTTGCATTTGCGATTGATGGTGCCGTTGCCAAGGCTCGAACCGCAGCCTTCTTTGCTAGTAACGAAGCTCCTTTGACAAGCCGCACGATTCGAAACATCAGCCAGTCAACGATCACACAACGGGAGACTGAATCGTCGCCAGTGGAAAGTGATCCGAACTACCGAGGGCCTGGCTTGGTCGGTCCAATTGGCGTTGGTGGTCACTTCCCCGCCGAAGTTCCGTTCACGCCACAGGTCGACCTTTTCGCGATTGAGCATCAAAGTCGTGATAGCCAGATCGTTGCTGGTGCTGATGGGATCAGGGGAAGCGGTGACGATTTCGCGCTTCGCACTCGCTTTAATGCGGACCCCGCTTTCATTCCAGCTGCTGCCGAAGAGTTCTTCTCAACGTGGCCGGAAGCATACGGAATTCAAACAGAACAGTTTTTCGATAGCCAGTCACGTGGGATCGCAACATTGCCTGGAGGCGTTCCTCTCTACAAAGCAGTCACTCGACCAGACGGTACTCGCGTCACAACACCATTGAGTGCATCGATCAATTTGGTCGGAGGCATTGGCGTTTTCTATCCAGGTGAAGATGGGTACGCAATTCACGAACAAGGTTTCGTTCATGGGATCGGACAATCGGAAGCTTCGCGTACGAACGCCCCCTTGGTGCTCGAAGCTGAGTTTAGTGCCGTGATCGCTGCTGCAGGCGGAGGCATGGTTGGACCGAATGCATTTTTGCGAGATCTGAGAGAATTTAATAATAAGCTCGCTCCGCTTCCGAATTTCATACTGCCTACTGGGCGAATCGATCTGGTTGGACTCACGCTTGAAGTATTTGGGCCGAACCCAACAACGGCTTCGCCGATTCCTGGTATCGACCGCCTCATCAATGTTGGGCGAAGTATCGGTCAAGGAGCCGCTAGCGGCATATTAATGGAAGTGAACAAAGCAGGTGAAACGCTCCTTGCTGGCCAAGCGGTTCCGCAAGAATGGCTTGTCGCTCCGCACGCTTCGAAGATGCCTGGTGGACTGACCGCTGAGCAAGTTCAAACCATCATTGAAAACGGCGTCGCCGAAGCGGAGCTGACTCGTGCTGCGATTCGCTTGGATATCGACGCGGGTTTCCGACCCGGCGCACGAACAGCGATGGTGCTTTCGGTGGCTGATCTTGATGGTGAGTTGTTGGGTGTCTATCGCATGCCCGATGCAACGATCTTTTCAATCGACGTTTCGATTGCGAAGGCGCGTAACACCGCATACTTCGCCGATCCGGACGACATTCAAGATGCCGATCTGATCGACTTCAACGGCGATGGGGTGATTGGTGGTTCGACGACGAATATCAATGATTTGAGTGGTGATACAGTTCCTAAGGGGACGGCGCTTACAAACCGGACGTTCCGTTTCCTCGTCGAGCCTCGCTATCCGACGGGTATCGAACTTTCGCCAGGCGCAGGAACCGGTTTGGTCAACGACCCGAATATCGATCTTCAGGACCAAAAGCCAGGAATCGCTAAACAGGTGGGGCCTGAAAGCATTCTACGCCAAGCGGGCATTAATCCTGTGACCGCTGAAAACATTGTCGACAACCAACCACTCGCATTCGACGTTTACGCTAACCCAGCAAACGCCAGTGTGCTCGCGTTTGATTCGTTCAACCCGCAGCGCAACTTCCGCGACCCAGGCGACGCGTCCGTGAAAATTGCTGGAACGAATACATTCCAACCCCTGGCAAATCAAAACGGCATCGTGTTCTTCCCTGGAAGCACAGCGGTTTACCTCAATAATGATCCGACGAAACTTGTCGGCGGGTTTGGAGTCAGCGGTGACGGTGTTGATCAAGACGACGTGGTGACCGTCGCCGGCCAAGCTGGGTTCGCGGCGCCAGATAACGTTCGTGCCGATGCCTTCATCGTCGGCGGCGTACGCTTGCCATACCAGAAGTTCAACCGAAACCCACGTGGTGCATGATCGAGAGCCCGTCAGGTAGCTTGGGCTGGCCGATAAAACAACTAATTGCGCTAAGGTTTCGCTGCGGGCTTGATACTCAGATCGATCACAGGCTTGGCAATGGTGAGCGATTGAGCAAGCTTGGGTTCTCGAGACAAGTAAACGACTCGATTGATGTAGCTCTTTTCGTTTTCGAACAACATCGTTTGGCGTAGCGACTTTGGTTCTTGACCGTCAATTGGCGTAATCTCTACGTACCACCAAACTTGTGCGCCGTCTTCCTCGCGACCGACCCAGCGATATTCGTCACGGGTCAGTGTGTCGGTGTCAGCATCCATATTGAGACGGATGTGTTTCTTCACGTACGCCATCGCGACATCTTCTACGTCCGTTTCACGGTCGCGTTGGCGGCGAATCCATTGTTCGTCCAGCGCATGTAATCGCACGGCGACTTCGAGTCGTCCGGTTTCCACGTTCCATTCGGCTTCGGTTACGGTCTCGTGGACGGGATGCAGAAGTACACAGAAGAGCAAAATTGCGAGCATAGATAGAAAACTCGAGCCTTGGAGTCATCAAAAGAAACACTACTATACCACACGTAAAAAGGATGACCACAATTGGACGTGTTCCTGGTACACTGCATTCCCAGGCTGATGACCTGTCCCGCCTCCCAATTCGCGCTCGTTGCAAACTGCTGCCCTGAGAACGCGGATACTGCCTCGCAAATTTAGCCATGCTCCGACAACTTGGAATGCTGCTGATCCTCGCGACGTCGCCTTGGTGCGTTGGTGGTGCATTCGCGGTCGACCCCGACTTTACGAACGATGTGATGTCGGTACTGTCCAAAGCTGGCTGTAATCTAGGTACTTGCCACGGCAACTTGAATGGCAAGGGTGGAATGAAGCTGTCTCTTCGCGGCCAGGATCCACAATACGACTATCATGCTCTCGTGCTCGCCGCGAGAGGCCGTCGCATCAACAGCACCGCGCCGGAGCAGAGTCTGATTTTGCAGAAAGCAACGGGCGGAGTCGCCCACCGCGGCGGGATTCGGTTCGCTATGAATTCGCCCTCATACGAGACGCTCATGACGTGGTTGCGCAGTGGAGCGAGAGGCCCAGCAAAGGACACCGCTCGGTTGGTACGCTTGGAGGTCTATCCCCGTGAAGCGATTCTCATCGAGCCACAGTCGGATGTTAGAGTTCAAGTCACGGCTTCGTTTTCAGATGGTACGACACGCGATGTCACCGATATGGCATGCTATGAGCTGTCAAATTTGAATGCCGACGTAGACGCAAATGGGGTGGTTTCGAGAAGTAAGTTCGGTGAAACAACGTTGATCGTTCGCTACTTGCAAGAACAGCGACCAGTGCCCATCGCATTCACGCAAGCGCGGCCAAGTTTCAAGTGGAGCGAGCCCGAGGAAATCAACGAGATCGATACGCACGTCTTTGCGAAGCTACAGCGACTGAGAATGAATCCTTCGTCGTTATGCGAAGATTCCGTCTTCGTTCGACGCGCTTTCTTGGATGCTATCGGACGCATTCCCACAGCCACCGAGGCACAAGAGTTTGTTCGAAATGCAGACCCCGACAAACGGGCTCGCTTGATTGAGCAGCTTTTGACGCGATCCGAGTTCGCTGATTTCTGGGCCATGAAATGGGCGGATGTACTGCGAACCGAAGAAAAGGTTTTGGACACGAAAGGAGTCGAGGTCTTTCATGGCTGGATTCGCGATTGCATCGCCGAAGGTCGTCCGCTGGATGTGTTTGTTCGCGACTTGGTGACAGGAGTCGGCAGTACATTCGAGCAACCGACCGCAAACTTCTATCGCGCGAACCGTGATGCGTCGACGCGTGGCGAAACCGCTGCAAGACTGTTTCTTGGGACTCGATTGCAATGTGCAAAGTGCCACAATCATCCGTTCGATCGCTGGACGCAAGACGATTATTACCAATGGTCATCGTTATTTTCACAGCTTGATTACGAGATTGGTGAGAATGAACGTAAGGACAAACTGGACAAGAACGAGTTTGCTGGAGATCAAGTAGTCCTCGTCTCCAAACAGAAAGAAATTCGCAACCCATCCACCGATCGGATTGCGAAGCCCAAGTATCTCGGCGGCGATGAGTTGAGCGACGAGGCAGCGATTGATCGTCTAGCATCCGTCGCGAACTGGCTGACGTCGCCACAAAATGAGTTGTTCGTCAAATCACAAACCAACTTCATTTGGTACCAATTGATGGGCATTGGCATCGTGGATCCGATCGATGATTTTCGATTGACCAATCCGCCGAGCAATCCGCCACTGCTTGAGTCACTTGCGAGTGATTTTGCGAATAGTGGATTCAATGTACGTTTCTTGGTTGGAAAAATCATGAATTCGCGAGCTTACCAATTGTCGGCTGAGCCAAACGCGACGAATACGAACGACGAAACCTGTTATTCGCGAGCGCTGGTGCGGCGACTTCCGGCAGAAGTCATTCTTGATATGCAAAGCGATGTGCTTGATTTGCCAGCGTCATTCTTGGGGTATCCATTAGGCATCCGAGCGGTCCAGATCCCCGGCGTACAGAGCAAGGCGTCTCGCGGCTCGAGTCCAGAACCCGGAGATCGATTTTTGAAGACGTTTGGCAAGCCTGAGCGGATACTGGCGTGCGACTGTGAACGATCCAGTGAAACGACGCTCAAGCAAGCGTTCGTGTTGATTGGCGACGGACTCAACGAGCGGCTCGCTTCTCAAGAAAATCGGATCCAACGTTTGGCTGGTTCGACGTTGCCGGACAAAGAGGTGATCGATGAGCTCTATTGGACCGCATTCGCGAGAGGCCCCACAGATATCGAAGAGTCGGCCGCTCTCCAAATGATCAGCTCTTCGAGCGACAACCGCGCCGCAGCACTTGAAGATCTTGTCTGGGCTTTGATGAACGCAAAAGAGTTTCTGTTTCGGAAATAAGGTTGAACCATGTTGTCACTTCCTCAAGTCAATCGACGCTCGATTCTTCGTGTGGGCGGTGCCGGTATGCTTGGCTTGACGATGCCAAAGTTGATGCAAGCGGCGGAGCGGGCGACGTCGATCAAGCCTCGCGCCAAGTCGGTAATCTTTTTGTTTCAATGGGGCGGACCAAGCCAGCTCGATACGTTCGACATGAAGCCCAATGCACCTGCATCCGTGCGAAGTCCCTATCGACCCATTGCCTCGAGTGCACCGGGGATCCAGGTTTGTGAGTTGCTGCCCGAAACGGCTAAACGGATGCATCACACGACTTTGATTCGGACGATGAAGAACCACGCATCGGCGGGCTACTACGCGCTGAGCGGGCATGAGCCACCTTCGGATGACCAGCGGCTTCGTGATTCGCTTGATTTGTATCCTGCGTATGGAAGCGTTGTCGATCATTTGTCGCCTAGCACGAATGGCATGCCAACTTCGGTTGCTTATCCCCACGTGATTCGTGACGGTTCGATCGTTCCAGCTCAACACGCGAGCTTCCTGGGCAAAAGCCACGATCCATTGTTGTTTCTTGAGGATCCCAATGACGCGAACTTCAAATTGCCTGAACTCAGCTTACCAGATGGGCTTTCGATCGATCGCCTTCATCGTCGACGCGAAATGCAGAAATTGGTCGACCAACAGGCTCGTTTGCTTGACTTCTCAGCCGAGGCTCGTGGGTTCGATGAGTATTACGAGCGAGCGATTTCGATGTTGACATCGGATCGTGTTCGTAAAGCATTCGACCTGTCGGCGGAAAAAGAATCCGTCCGCGATCGCTACGGTCGAACATCCTATGGACAAAGCTGTCTCATGGCGCGGCGGTTGGTGGAATCTGGCGTCAAGTTCGTGACCGTTTATTTTTCGTCGAGTATTGGCGGCCGACGTGTAAATGATGGTGGTTGGGATACGCACGGTTTCGATGACACTCGCATGTACGAAATCGTCGACAAGTACCAATTGCCGATCACGGATCAAACGTTGCCGACGCTTTTGGACGATTTGGAAGAGCGAGGCTTGTTAGATGAAACGCTCGTCGTTTGGATGGGCGAGTTCGGTCGCACACCTGAGATCAATAAAAATGTCAGCCGCGATCATTGGCCCCAGTGCTATACGACCCTGCTCGCCGGCGGTGGCGTCAAAGGTGGATACGTCTACGGCGAGTCAGACGAGCGAGCAAAATACCCGGCGGAAAAACCTGTTAAGCCAGAAGACTTGGCTGCGACAATCTACCATTTGCTTGGGATCGACCCGTCCACAGAAATCTACGATCGCAACAATCGGCCGCTTATCATCGGCGGTGATCCTCTGCATGAGGTGTTCGCATAGCTTGGACCACGAAGTGGTCGCAGCCATTAGCCGTGGGTTGCGCTAGCAGCACCCAGGGAAACAAGCTCTGCCTGACGGATTCGACCCCAAAGGCGGTCGCAGTCGTTGTCCGCTGCGACCACCTTCGGCGGTCGGAAAGCATTGCCGTTGAGGATTCCGTCGGTATCCGCTGTCGCTCCAACCGACGGCTAGTGGCTGAGATCCCTCCGGGATCGTGCTCGGAAAGTCACCGAATCTCCGACGAGGTTTACTCAATGGAACCTTCATCGCTCGTAAGTATTTCATTTGCATGAGCGAGTTACTTGTTGTTCACGCGATACTTATTTCGCGTGGAGACGCCACGTTCGATCAAGTGAGTTCGTTCGATTGAATTTCACCGCCGATGGCAACGTTGCGGCAATCGACGAACTTTGATCGCGTGCCCACGATCCATGAACGCTTCGTTCTTGATCAGAGACTTATTGGGGGGGGGCTTCTGGCCGGGAGAACGAAGCGTTCTCGTTTGAACTGTTGTCTGTAAGATCACTCGCTTGGAGGCCGAGAGTTGTTATCGCGAGGTCGACCGTCACGACGATCAGGTCCCCCGAATCCTGGGCGACCATTTCCTGGTCCACCCGCACCAGGGCCACCCGCACCTGGGTTTTGCGGATCGTGTTGTGGTGGATGTTCAAGCTGTCGTCGTTGCTCGGCAGTGAGGATCTCAGCCAGTTTTTCGTCGACGAGATTTTGAAGCGCAGTGAGTTGTTCACGTTGCTGCTCATTCAGGTTCAATGAGTCGGTCAAAAACGGCGGCAAGACTGTTCCGGGCTTGGGCGGCGGCCCCATCGGGCCTCCAAAGTCACGGCCTCCAAAGTCACGGCCTCCAAATTCGCGACCTCCAAATTCTCTACCGCCGGGACCGCGTCCACCCGGACCAGCAAGCCCACCGCGGCCAACAATCCCACTGGCGCCTGGTCCTCGCCCGCCTGGTCCTCGCCCGCCGGGTCCACCATGTTGGAAATCCGAGGACGGTGTTCCACGATAGACACGCGGTATCACCGGCCAGTTTTCTGTGAGGAAATAGGCGTACGTTCCATCGGGGAAGTCTGGCGTCACCGTAAAACGGCCGTTGCATTCATCCAAGTCGCCTGTGCCGGAAATGAATTCATAGTCGGCAACAAACGTCCCGTCATAAACTCCGGTTGGATCGTCACCGCCGGGTCGGTCGCCTTTCTTCAGCTGGTAGCTTGATGCCAGCTTCTGAATCGACGACATCGCATCCTTGGTGTCGCTGAAACCGTAAACCGCGTAAATCGGAAATCCGTCTGCAGCCCAACCGATCAAGGGCGAATGGCTTTTCGAATCAACTTTTACTGAATCGAGAAGGCCTGTTGGCAAGCCGTGATAGTGGTAGTTACCGTCCGGTTGAACGTGCGCATGAGAGACATCGATTCCCAGCCCGATTGCGCCGGAAAGTGGCTCGTATTGCCAACGATGTCCATTGGCGCCCTCAAACACTTCTGCTGCTCCAGGGTCGAAAGGAATCCCATTGATAGCGACGCCAAAACGTCCATGCATGGGTGACGTTGTGTCAGCGATTTTGGGGTTCGCTGGAACATGATAAACGTGTGACTGTGCTGAAATGCGATTCGGATTTCCCCGATTAGGAAAAGCACCTGTCTTGTGATTCGGAATGCCATTGGACGTAATGACGCGTTGGTCACCGACAATCTCAATGGTGACTTCATTGGGAATCTCCGGCGTCGACGTTGCTGGCAATGGTTTCAGCTCACCTTTTTCGATAATGCGATGCGTTCTTGCACCCGGCGGCTGAGCGACGGCGAAAACAAGAACTCCGAATGCCATAATCGTGGCGGTGGCACCCGCAACATACTTCTTCATGGACCATTTCCCGTGGGGACAACTAGTTTGGATCTCAGAATCGACAACAGTGGCGAGTCATTTCGTCCAACGCTTCTTCATGCGTGATGCGCGTGTCATTGGGGCCAGCGAAAATCTCACCACGAAAAAAGAGTCAATTTTTGGCACGATGTGACCGTCGATCACGCATAGCGACCAGTGAATCATCCGTTTCACGAATTCACTGCATGTGGATCAAAATCTCTTGAATGAGCTACAATCTCTGTTAATGAACAGCGAAGTTACTCGGATCCTTTCGACGATTGAAGACGGCGACCGGCAAGCGGCGAGCCAGTTGTTGCCGCTTGTTTACGATGAACTTCGTCGTATGGCAGCACGAAAGATGGCACACGAGAAACCCGACCAAACATTACAGCCAACGGCTCTGGTGCATGAGGCGTTTTTGCGGCTCGTAGGTGGCGATGACCGAAAGAACTGGGACGGCCGCGGTCACTTTTTTGCCGCAGCTGCGGAAGCCATGCGGCGAATACTGATCGACGCTGCGCGTCGACGGAACGCTGAAAAACGTGGCGGAAAGTTGCAACGCTGTGAATTCTTGGAAGAAGATGCCGTATTGAACGTCGAGGACACTGAAACCATGCTCGCGCTCGATGAAGCGTTGACCAAGCTCGCGGCGATGGACGCGAGTCTCGCTAAGTTGGTTGAGTTGCGTTATTTCACAGGTTTAACCATCGAAGAGACGGCGAACGTCCTGGGTGTGTCTCCACGAACGACCAAGCGAAACTGGGCCTACGCCCGTGCTTGGCTCCGCCGCGAGATGGATGACGCAGGTTAATCGAGACGCCGCCCGTTTTCGAGATGCTGCCTGTTGCCGAATGATCCAGTTGGATACGAGTCGAAATATCATGCAATCTGAAAAGACAATTTTCTTAGAGGCGCTCGACGAAGAAGATCCACTCGCACGGCGACGCCTCGTTGAGATTGCTTGCCAAGACGACGAGGGATTGCGACAGCGTGTAGCTGCGTTGCTTGCAGCGCATGAATTACCGGCGAACCCGCTTGATCGGCCTGTTGCAATGAATTCAATGACGGCTCGTATGACCGCCTCAGCCACCGAATCGTTTCGTCCAACCCAGCACATCGGGATGATAATCGGCTCTTATCGATTGATGGAACAAATCGGAGAAGGCGGCTTCGGCCTGGTGTTCGTCGCTCATCAAGAGCAACCGGTTCGACGAAAAGTAGCGTTGAAAATCATCAAGCCGGGCACCGATTCGAAAGATGTCATCGCTCGATTCGAGGCCGAGCGTCAAGCGGTCGCGATGATGGACCACCCCAATATCGCCCAAGTATTTGACGCCGGGGTCACGGAAGATGGGCGTCCTTATTTTGTGATGGAATTGGTGCGAGGCGTCCCGATCACCGAATTTGCCGACTCGCATTTACTTGACATTCGCGCACGCCTTGAGTTATTCACGCACGTTTGCTCCGCCGTCCAGCATGCTCACCAAAAAGGCGTGATCCATCGCGACCTGAAGCCATCCAATGTCATGGTGACGCTTCATGATGACAAGGCGGTGGTGAAAGTGATCGACTTTGGTGTCGCGAAAGCGATTGGTCCGAGGCTGACGGAGAAGACGATCTACACTCGATTCTATTCGATGATCGGGACGCCGCTCTACATGAGTCCCGAACAGGCGGAAATGAATGGTTTAGATGTGGATACTCGGAGCGACGTTTATTCTCTCGGTGTGATGCTTTACGAACTTCTTTCGGGGGCCACGCCATTCGATCGAGAACGACTCGACTCAGCTAATTTCGATGAGTTGCGACGAATCATACGCGATGAAGAGCCGCTTCGGCCTAGCGCACGGTTAACAACGCTCGGCGCAGAAATGACGACTGTGGTGCGAACTCGTCGCACCAATCAAGACCGGCTAGCGACGTCGCTTCGCGGTGATCTCGATTGGATCATCATGAAGGCTTTGGACAAGGATCGAACACGTCGCTACGAGAGTGCGTCAGCAATGTCGCAAGATGTCTGTCGATTCCTCAATGACCAACCGATTGAAGCACGACCGCCATCGCGTGTTTACCAGCTCGTGAAACTGGTTCGACGCAATCGCGTGGCGATTGGAACGGCAACGATGATTGCGATCACTATGCTCGTCGGAACATTGGCGAGTTTATGGCAAATGTCAATTGCGATCACGGAGCGAAACCAGAAAGTGATGGCGCTCGAAGAGGCGACC
>JBGSNA010000206.1:0-21993 GCA_041739875.1 Pirellulaceae bacterium | reverse complement strand
TTTCAAGTTTGACCATGACAGTGCTTTGTACATCGCAAAGTTTACCGCGAGATAGTTTGTGCGAATCGCCCCTTCGCCACGAAATAAGGGGAAAGACGGGCACGGAGCCCGTGAAATTGCCTCTACGCGTGGTCGTCGGTTTGATGGGCATGGCGCGCGAGGATCTTGCTGCGTGACTCGTCGATTTTGTAGGCGGCGAGTTCCAGCTTTTCGTTGTAGTAGGTGGCGACATAGAACTGCTTGTCATCCATCGCGGCCGAACTGCGAGAATCCCAGGTAAAAAATGAGAAGTAACTGCGCACGAGTTGCTTCTTCTCGTCCAAAAATGCGAGACTTAGGAAGCCATCGGCTGGATCTTATTAAGTCACCGGGATAGAAAGCACGCATTCCGTCCCAAAAAAGTTCAACTGGTGTCCTGTCACCCCGACTTAGACTTTGTTCAAAAATCCCGTGTTTTACCGGTCGAAACGTATTCGACAAACTCCTATTTGAGTATCTGCGACTCGCCTAGTCATCGATGCTGGGTATTAGTGCCCATGATCGACCCACTTGAGGCACTCGCAAGAACGACGCACCTACTTATAGTTACTGCATTTCTGGCCACGCCCGTGTAATGTTGGACAGCATGGAGTGCGGTTTTGACGAGTGTGACTCGCCCAAGTGCAATTCCAATTGGCCACGCACCAGTTACCGTCCGCTCTCGACGTCGAATACTGGGACTTGTCCGCCGACCAATTCGAAACATAGAGCGTGAAAGGTCATGCGAGACCTGTTTGTCGCCTCAGGTAAGAACCGCAATGACCCGAATTGCCAGGCCAACAGTGTTTGCAAGATCTTCTGTCATGCGACTGTTCGGCGACAGCAAGTCCATTAACCGCACCCTCATGGTACCGGAGCAAATCATTCGTCCGGCACCAAGTTTTTACAGTTGCCTATTTAGCGACCGCCTCTCAGTCGATGTCTTGATGTTGTAGGAACGGGTGTTATCGACCAGCGTCCAACGCAGATCCAGAATCGGCGCGAGTTCACTTCCCGCTCTTAGAAAGACCAATAGCATCATCCACCAGGAACTCGACCTTACCCGAGGTGACGTCGTAGATGGCGCCAACGACTGCCAGACGTCCATCGTCGGCTAACTTGCGAATCGTTTGACTTGTTGCGACGATATTCTTGACCGAGTGAATAACATTGCGACGGGCCACGTCTTCAATGAATTGATTGCGTTCCATGTCAGCCGACTCGGCAATCAGTTTTAGCTTGGGCAAATCGATCGATGGATGAATGTCTTCCAATATCGAATCCAGATGCTGGCAGCCTGTCGCTTCCGCACCCGTCTGGCCCGCGTCAGCAAGCTTTACGGCTGCATGTACTGCGCCGCACTTAGTGTGCCCCAATACAACGATCAACTTTGAACCCACAACAGCCGTTGCATACTCTAAGCTTCCCAAAATTTTTCGGCTGACGACGTTGCCTGCGACTCGCGCGGTAAAAACATCGCCTAATCCCAAGTCAAGGATCGTCTCGACCGGCGCTCGAGAATCGATGCAACTGAGAATTGCTGCAAAGGGATGCTGGCCTTCCGAAGTCGCTTGAACCTGGCGGCCAAGGTCACGCGAGAGCCGCTTGTCCGAGCAGAATCGCTCGTTCCCGTCCCGTAAAATATTGAGGGCCTCGGCTGGCGTCATCTTTTCTTGTACGTCTCGACTTGTGAAGTCGACAAACTGAATGACGTTGTCGATGGCGTACTTATGGCGAAATCCTCGCAAGCTGACGGTAACGTTGTGAA
This sequence comes from Pirellulaceae bacterium, assembly GCA_041739875.1. GTDB lineage: Bacteria > Planctomycetota > Planctomycetia > Pirellulales > Pirellulaceae > JBBSJZ01. Next base: position 20,207 of record JBGSNA010000206.1, on the reverse strand, counting down.
TCGACGATTTTTTTACGAAATCGCGGATCATCGCTAGGATGTCGGGATCGATGTAGTCAGAGTTGCTCGCATCCAAGAGAATCTGAGTTCCGGGCGCGGCGCCACGCAGCGCACGTTCAATCACGGGTCTATTTAGAAAACTGACCTGTTCCGCTAGTTCGATCCGCAAGATGTTTCCGCTTACATGCTTTTCGACAAGCTGTCGCAATGGACGTCGCAAGTTGCTGTTTAAGATAAAGCCCACCCCGAAAACCATTCCAACGACGACTCCAATCAACAAGTCCGAGAGCAGGATCGCAACGATCGTGACGAAAAAGGGAACCAATTGATATCTGCCGCCTTGCCAAATACGAACGAAAACCGATGAACGGGCAAGCCACGCACCGGTCACGATCAAAACTGCCGCGAGTACGGAAAGCGGGATCACGGCAAATACAAAGGGAAGAAACAAGGCCCCAATCAGTAGCACCGCACCGTGCAAAATGGAGCAGAGCTTCGTCCGCGAGCCTGCTTGCAAGCAGACCGCGCTGCGTTCGATCGCGGCGCTCATGGGAATCCCGCCGATCAAACCGCACAGTGCATTACCAACGCCAACAGCGATGAGTTCCCGATTGGGTGGACTTGGGCGGTCCGATCGATCGACGCGATCAGTCGCCGATAAATTGACGAGGGTCTCCAGCGATGAAACGACTGCGATCGCGAAAGCCGTGATATACACGTAGGGATTGGTCCATTCGCTCCATGCTGGAAACCGAAGCATCGAGCTCCAGCCCTGCGTATCATTCCATTGTGGCATTGCAATCAAGTGCTTGCCGTCAATAAGCCATGTGTCACCGAAACGATTGACCACAAGGCTAGCGAGTGTCCCTGTCACGACGCCAATTAACATCGCGGGTAATTGAAAATTCTTGGAGCGGTTCCAATGTTGCAAGCCGACAATCACAGCGAGAGCCAGCAGTCCCACGGCGGCGGCACCGGCATGTACATCGCCTTCGAAAAGCGCGAACAGTTCGCTGAAGGTGGTTCGACGATCAGGCTGTAAGAACGCCATATCGCCTTCCGTGTCCGTGTCGTGCCCGAGTAAGTGCGGAATCTGTTTGAGGATGAGAATGATGCCGATCGCTGCGAGCAGAGCGTCCAAGACACTTGACGGAAAAAAACTAGACAGCCACCCAAGCCTTGCAATACCAAAAGCGATCTGTAACAAGCCCGCAATGGTAACTGCCAACAAGAAAGTTTCGAAAGAATTCAACGAGCCAATCAGCGAGGCAATCGCCAACGTCAAACCCGCAGACGGCCCGGTAATGCTGGTTGGTGAACCGCTAATCAAGCCTACGATCAATCCACCGATAATCCCTGCAACGATTCCAGCTACGGGTGGAGCCCCGGAAATGGACGCGATGCCCATTCCCATGGGAATGGCCACACAGGTCACGACGATTGCTGCTCCAAACTCAGTGAGTACACCGGTGGTCAGTGGAAGTTCAGAATCGGCCCTTAACGAATTTTTGAATGCTGCCTGGTCGTCGATCAGTTGTGTTCGATTTTCGGATTTCATGAGAGCTTTCAACTTATCGAAGGAGTATGTGACTCGTTCAGGAACTCTACGGAACCGTTCGACGGGTCGAACATCGCGGTCACGACCTGAATCTGTCCAGAGTCAGCCAAGCGGCTGAGGGCGGGACTTTCTTCGATCAGTTGTTGAGCCATTCTGGCAGTGTGAAGCCGAGCAATTTGTTCCATCGTTTGCTGTTGAGCCGCAGCCGTCATGTTTGGAAATGCGAGCGCAGCTTGGTCGTCGATCGAAGCGGCGATTTGTTCGAGGACGTCTTGCAGATGAGCACAGCCGGCCAGTTCCGCCTTGTTGTCGGACGACGTCGCGGTTTGAATTGCCAGCCTAAGCAACAAGCTATCGGCATGCCCCAGCAACACGACCAACCTGGCTCCCCCCACCGAAACAGCATACTCCACCCCACCAATTGCCCGTGGTCCAACTACGACGCCTGGCATACGGACCGTAAACGCCTGCCCCAGTCCGAGATCAAAGATCATTTCCACAGGCGTCTGGGAATCGATGCCGCTGATGATGGCGGCGATCGCGACTGGAGCTGTGCCGACGGTCGCAGCACTTCGCATAAGTGCTCGATCCAGTGGATGGCCTTCCACGAAGCGCTTGTTGCCAGCCTTCAAAATCTCAATGACCTGGTCAGGAGTGAGTTTCTCGCGAGCTTCTTGAATCGAGAAATCAATCGAATCCTCTTTGTCGAATAGTTTGTATTTCTCGCGAAAACCAACCAATTGCATTTTGATATCATAAGCAGGAGCGGTCTTGTCCTTGAACTCTCTAATCAAACTGAGCACGTCAGGATCGATATAGTCGGTTCGTCTCGCGTCGAGCAACAAACGACTGCCGCGCGGCGCTTCTCGCAAGGCTGTCTCGAGAGATGCTTTGTTCAGAAAACTAATTTGATCGCCTAGTTCAATGTGCAACAATTCACCGTCGATGTGTTTTTCGTGGATCTTCCGCACTGGACGTCGCAGGTTGCTATTGAGAATAAACAGTAGGCTCAGGACCAAGCCGATGCAGATACCAACCAACAAGTCAGTCAAGACGATTGCGACCAGAGTAAAGATAAACGGCAGGAATTGGTAACGCCCGTCATGAGCCATTTGCTTAAAGAGCTGGGGACTGGCAAGTTTAAACCCAGTCATCAACAAGATCGCAGCGAGACAGGACAACGGTATCATCCGCAGCAAGTGCGGAATCAATACGACACAGGCCAACAACAGCACACCATGAAAGATGGCGGAGAGTTTCGTTTCGGCACCCGCATTGACGTTCACTGATCCGCGAATAACCACACTCGTCACTGGAATGCCTCCTAGCATACCGGCCGTCATGTTGCCAATCCCCTGGGCTAGCAGCTCGCGATTGGGTGGCGAGATGCGCTGCCGTCGATCGAGCTTGTCGACCGCATCTAGATTCAGCAACGTCTCCAATGATGCGACAACGGCGATTGTAATCGCACCAATGTAAACCGAAGCGTTGTTTAATTGCGTGAAGTCTGGCATGCGTAGCAATCCTACAAAACCAAGTAGGCTGCCAGCACTGGGGACATCGACCATTTGCTGCGACGTGATCAGCCAGTTGCCGCCCAACTGAGACAGCCCCGAGCCAATCAGCGCACCCAAGATCACTACCAGTAGAGGAGCCGGTACCAGAGACTTCTTCAACTTGGGAATCTTGTCCCACGTGTAAAGGAACAATAGCGAAAAAGCGCCGACGGTAATCGCCCCGAACTGCAAGCCGTCCTCGAATAAAAGAATGTCCTGCATGGCTCGGAAAAAACTGAAAACAATGTCGCCTATGGCATGCGAATGCTCTACCGCCTTGTTCGATTGTTGCTCGAAATCTTCGATGGCCGCAGGATGAACGAATGGCAAGCCCATGTCTTTGGAGTAACCGAACAACAGCGGCAACTGCTTTAAAATCAGGATCACTCCGATCGCAGCGAGCAGTCCTTTAATTACACTGGATGGGAAGAAAGCCGAAAGCGCCCCGGCCTTGAGCAGACCAAAACCAACTTGCACAACACCACCCAGGAAGACCGCTAACAAAAACGTTTCAAAGCTCGGCAGATTAGCAATTTGAGCCGCCACGATTGCCGTCAGCCCTGCAGCCGGTCCTGAAACACTTGTGTGTGAACCGCTGAACATCCCGATAACAATTCCACCGACGATGCCTGAAATCAGCCCTGCCATAGGGTCCGCGCCAGAGGCAATGGCGATCCCCAAGCACAACGGCAGGGCAACCAGAAAGACAATGATTCCAGCCAAAAAATCGTTGGCAATCGTTCGCGGGGTCAGTTTGAATTCGTCTAGCATATTCATTTCGCCTAGAAAACTATTCAGCTACTTGTAAAGGTCTATAAATTTGCTTGTGCCCCACTTAGTCAGGCTCACATGCGCTCGAGAACGACTAGTGCCTGGTCCAGTCTTAATTTTGGGTTAGAGTAGAGCGGGTTTTGTTCGAGCTTCGCCGATCTGAAGTTGCCAATCAGCACGCTGTTTGACGTTAAATAAGATCTGCCCACGTGGCGATCTCATCATTTAGGTCCGTCATCTCGCCAATCCGACGTCCAGCCATGCATTGACATGTTATTGCGATCAGTTCGCATTCAGCAATGTTCAACCAACTGCCCTGCTCGGGCGTGTACACGAACTCGATGCGTCTCACATAGGCCCGCGCTACCGCTGGTTCAAAGGCGTTCGAAGAACGCACCTTTCGTATGTGGGTTCAGGTTGTCTAGCGCCAATGTCACTCGCGAGCACTCAGCGTATCGGTTATCTGAATGATCCGCCACCTCACGAGCGCCATTGGTGTTGGTTCGATGCTCTCTGGCGGTCGCACGGCGAAATCCCGAAAGCGGCCTCAGCGAACATGAAATGACTGGCCGTACCGTCGCGTTCATACACGTCGTCGATTCGCTTGGGATGATTCATCGTCGCCTTGATGCGAACGCGAGTTTACTTGAGCAACTGAATTTTTGCTCGTCCATACAGAAGACTGGATTCTTCGAATCGTAAAGTCATTCGTAGGTATTTGAGCACTTCTTCCATACACGCGATGAACTAGGAGTCATTTTTCGAAGGAATGACCCGGTATTCGATCAGGTGTTTCGTCATGCGGATTTTTTTGGCATTTGACGGATAGTTTCAGCATGGGTTGAATCCACGACCCTCAATTGTAAAAGTTGATCAGCCAGCAGTTGCAGTGTCCATTTACCAACTCCTTCAGGTAGCTTTCCAAGACAGGTGGCGATTAGTTTTGCTTTCGATTTCCTGTTGAACTTGGGCAGTGTCGGCAGATCATTTAGCTTTTTACCTTCTAGCCTGACTTCAGAGCCTTCGATCGACAGACACTTGAGCAAGTTGTCGAATGAAAGTAAATGTTCACGGGGTCTGGGGTCGTTGGCAGGTGCCACGAACCCAGCGGCGCTTCGCAGCACGCCATTGGCTCAAAGCGTTTCCGTTAATGTCGTTTACGGAGCGATACTTGTCCATTAGTGCAGTCTTGCCAGCAATCGACGTTACGAGACGCTTGTAGCCAATCGTTCGCGTAAGCATACTTTTCGTACGTTTAGAGGCGGTGATGTGGCGTTGTTTCGAGCCCCAGTCGTGGAGGTCGTTGCGCGCCGCGCTGCATCTTGAGGCGAATCCTGCTGCGAGTAGCGTCAGTTTAGGTTTGATGATGCAGGTGTTGCTTGCGAATACCTGTCTGTCGCCAGTTCGATATTCGATGCGAGTGATCCCACGCACTGCATGCGTTCTTGATAGTCCCCGCTAGTTTTCCACCAATCTGTTCATATTTCAAATGCTTTCGGTCATCCTCGTTGTTTTTGTTGTTGGTTACCTTGCGATCGCTTTGGAGCATCGTTTGAAAGTCAACAAGGCTGCGACCGCGCTCGTGGTCGGGGTACTTTGTTGGACGATCTACATTGTGAACGTTGATACGTTGTTGTCCAACGATGCCATTCCGTCGTGGTTCGCGGATGAAGCCGCTGAGGGGCAGATCGAAAATGTCAAATTGCATTTTGCGGTAGAGCATCAATTGCTGACCCAGCTTGGTGAGATTGCAGGGATTTTGTTTTTCCTTGTGGGTGCGATGACGATTGTCGAGTTGGTGGATGCTCACGAAGGATTCGCAATCGTTACCAACCGAATTCGAGCCACGGACCAGACCAAGTTGTTGTGGACTGTGGCTTGGTTGTCGTTCTTTCTGTCGGCGGTTTTGGATAATTTGACCAGCACCATTGTGATCATTTCATTGCTTCGCAAATTGGTTCACAAGCGAGAGGAGAGACTCCTTTTTGCGGGCATCACGGTCATCGCAGCGAATGCGGGTGGTGCGTGGACCGTGATTGGTGACGTAACGACGACGATGTTGTGGATCAAGCACAAGATTGGAACGACGGAAGTCATGAAGGAGCTGTTTCTTGGAAGTGTCGTTTGCTTACTGATTCCACTTCTTGGTTTTTCTCGATTCATGAAGGGGCCGCTTTCCCGACCCGCTGAAAGCGCCTTGCGCGTCAGTCATCAGATTCAGCCTTGGCATCAGTGGCTATTTTTAATCCTTGGGCTCACGGGATTGCTAAGTGTTCCTGTTTTTAAGTCAATCACGCACTTGCCGCCGTTTATGGGCATGATGCTGGCATTGGGCGTTTTGTGGATCGTATCTGAGTTCGTCAATCAAACGATGGATGAACAAACTCGATCGAGTACAGGTGTGCTTGCGGCGCTTCGCAAGGTTGACATGGCGAGTGTGTTGTTCTTTTTAGGAATTCTGCTGGCGGTTGGCGCACTTGGGGCCACAGGTTTCCTGCAATCGATGGCGCAAGCACTCGACCGAACGGTGAACAACCACGTTGTCGTCGCGATTGTTATTGGTCTTGTTTCCGCGGTTGTTGACAACGTGCCGATGGTTGCCGCAGGGATTGAAATGTATTCGATGCCGATGAACGATCCGTTTTGGATGCTGTTAGCTTACTGTGCGGGCACGGGCGGCAGCTGTCTGATCATCGGATCGGCTGCGGGTGTTGCTGCGATGGGTTTGGAGCACATCGACTTCATGTGGTACCTGCGACGAATCACGCCATGGGCTTTGATTGGTTACATCGCCGGTGCATCGGTTATATTGGTTCAGCGAATGATTTAGTTCCCCAGCGATGTGGTTCTCACACGCTATGCAAACGCTGGGTATTCCGTGTAGAGTTCAAGTAGCTGACTTTGGACTTTGACAGCTCGAAGAAGCGTCCAAAGCTGGTCTGGTGAGAATTGAATGGGGCCATCGGCACACATTTTGTCCAGTTCGTCTGCGACGGCAGCGTGTTGATCTGCGGCCGCATCGAGACGAAAGCACGCGCTCTTCCAGGCTCGAACCAAGTCGCTCTCGCTATCGAGATCGTGGGTGTTTTCGCACTGATTGAGGATCATCAGGCACAACCTCGCCACGTCAATCGGCGCCAGGTCGGGCTGCAGTCGTGCAATGTTTTTTGCTAAATCGTCACAAGTCATTTTCGGCATCTTCGTCGCTCGTTGGTCCTCGCAGTTTCGATCTGCTACCACAAGCAAGAGGTATTGAGATTCAGATAAGGGATGCACTGAACACTAGGATACGGACGTCTTAGGAGCAAACAGAACCTCAGGAAAATCTGACGATCCTGCCAATTCGAGTATGACGAGTGCTCGATTGATAACCTAGGGCGACAGCATGTTGACGAAATGCAACATGTGGTGATCAGCAATCGGCGTTCGTTCCGATTGTGAGGGCATCGATACCAGAGCCGAGACGGCAATTCCAGTTACGAAAGCGTCATTCTATTCGACGTCTGCGGCGTCTCGCTCGCTTGATTTGCGGCTTTCGAGATACGCAACCAAATCGCGAAGCTCACGAGGAGTGATGAGTTTTGCTAAGTCAGCTGGCATCGATGACTTCCCTTTGCGACGGGCAGTAATCTCCTCACTTGGAATGAGAACGATGGCGCCATCCGCTTGAATCAATTCGATGGCATTGTCGGTTTCCGATTTCACGATTCCGGTCACGACTTGGCCATCTTCGTTGACGACAACGGCGGTCTCAAAGCCTTCGGCTATCTTCGCGTCTGGCAGGCAAATCGACTCGAGCAAGTAACGACGATCACGAGTTTTTCCGATCGTCGACAATTCGGGGCCTACGGCGCCACCGGATCGTTCGATTTTGTGGCATCGTACGCACGATAGCTCGGTTTTGTCAAAAAACAATCGCTCTCCCTTAGAGGCGTTGCCGCCGGTGAGTGAAGACAGCCATGGTGCCAAGGGTTCCAATTCCTGTCGTTTGGTCTGATGTTCAGCGAGTTGTTGTTTGACATCCTCGGGCATTCTATCCGCGGCCGCTTCTAGAACGTTTAACTGAACTTCGCCGGGTAGTTTGTCTTGAAGGTAGTCATTAAGTGCTGCAAGGATGGTTGTTGTCGCGAGCGGGTCTTTGCTTGCGGCTAAAAGGTCCCAGCCTTGTTGGCGAATTTGCGTTGTACTGTTTTCGGTTGCCTTAATGAATTTAGGTAACGAATTTTGACCGTCATACTTGGCAAGCACGTCGAGTGCGGCGCTGATGACCGTTGCGGGTGAATCGAATTCGATGGCGCGAGCCAGTTGAACGGCGGATTGCGGCTCAAGATCCGATAGGGCCTTGAGGGCTGCTGCCTTGAGGCTTGGTCGTTCATTGGGGCGCGCGACACGCTGGGCCAAGAGTGGTGCAATTTTCTTTATCCCAAGATTTGACGCCACCATCATGGCGCGTTCACGAACGGTCTCTTGGGCGACCATCAACGAATCGATTTCCGCACTCAACGCTTTTTCGGCGATGGTCACGCTTCGTGGAGCGATAGGTTTGTATTCGTTGGTGACCCGGTCGCGAGGGTCCGGCTCAGCCCACGCGGCCAGCATATTTAAAGCCTCTAAACGCATGTCTTCGGGTGCTGAAGCGGTCGCGGCATACTTGGCCACAGCCGCGGCAGATTCTGGCGTGCCGAGGCGATAGTTGGCCGAGAGCACTCGACGAGTTAGCTCAGGATCGATCAAGTCTTTTGCAATCAGCGCTGCTAGATCCGTGAGCGCTACGGGGATAGGTTGATCATGAATCGCACGAGCGGCTTCAATTACAACAAGCGGACTTTCATCCTTAAGGAACTTTCCAACTTCACCACTACTTCGGCGTCGAAGTGCAACCACGGCGGTTCGTCGAACGGACTCATTAGGGTGCTTTGAAAGCTCAAGCACGGGGTCCGGTGATCCCACCTTTGCAAGATACATCATGCCAGCATGTCGAATGACTGGATCCGTATTGTTGTTGTCGGCAAGCATTTTCACAATTGCTGTGAAGGCGTCTGCGGATTGAATTTCTGCCAATGACATGGCGGCGAAATAGCGGACGCGTGGTTCCGGATCGGATAGTAGTTCCACCAGTTTCGTGGCAGCGTTTGCGTCACTGCGTTCGCCAGCAACTTTGGCGGCCGCAGCTCGAAGTACCGGATCAGGCTCGCTCAATAACGGGCGTAACGACTCCAGGATTTCAGTGCGTAACTCAGCATCGAGTCGAGCAATATTGTCGGCGCCCCAGATGGCGTGCAATCGCATTCGACTTGTTGCACTTGAATCAACGGCGGCGGCCACGAGTTCTTCGACCGCCTTACGATTAGCTAATTCCCACTGAGCTTCTAGCCGAACTCGTCGGTCGCGGTGTCCAAGCAATTCAATGAGCGGCTCGGTGTCGTACGCGGTCCAGTCGTCAGCCAGCAGCGTGCGGACTTCCTCGACGAGATTTTGATCAGCCTCGGCGGGAGCGGTGATGCGGTAGATGCGTCCTTTTCCTAAGCCATCCCATCCATCGACCCAATCGCTGACATAGAGAGCTCCGTCGGGACCAAACGCGACGTCGGTTGCCAGCGTCGTCCAAACCGGTTGGTCGTTCTCGCCGAGTTGGTAAAACGCGCCGTGCGGATCCAGTTTGAACGAGCGAATGCCGCTGTTGCTCGGTCCACCGCGAAAGTCGCAAATCAGAAAGCTGTCGTTGAGTGCCGAGCCGAAGCCAGTGCCTGGGTAGTACGCCAATCCGCTCGGTCCGTCAGTGAAGTTGGCGATCGGCGGAACGATATATGCAGGTTGCTCATTCTCAAACGGATACCAGATACGTTCTCGATTGAACGGGCCACGATCGGGCAAGTATTGGTAGTGCATTCGCCAGCCCGTATCACCACCTTGAAGGATTTGCACAATTCGAGCTTGGTCACCACTGTCACTGTTATTGTCGACGGTGAACAGATCGCCGATATCGTTGAACGCAAGCTCCTGGGGATTGCGAAGACCGTTTGCATAAACTTCGAGATTCGAACCATCCAATTCGCATCGAAATACGGCACCCACAGCCGGGTTCGCAAGCAGTTGGCCATCCGCTGTCGTGACGTGATAGCCGCGATCACCGATACTGAAATAAAGTCGCCCATCGACACCGATCATTAGGCCGTGCATGTCGTGTCCGCGGAATGCCACGCGAACCCCATAGCCGTCCGAGAGCACGACTCGCTCATCGGCGATTCCGTTATCGTCTTTGTCGACTAGTTTCCAGAGTTTCGGAATGCACGTGTAGTAGATGTCGTTTCCACGAACGAGAACACCAGCTCCGGTGCCTTCTTCGAGGTGGTTGAAACCGGATGCCACGATGATGCTCTCGTCGGCTTTGCCATCGCCATCGGTGTCCCGAAGTCGGCGAATCCGATCATCGTGTTGCGCGTAGGTCACAGCCGCTTCGCCGAGCAATCGTTTGTGAAAGTCGATTCTATCTTGGACAGTCTTTGCGGAGAGATCAGCCAGCAGCCAGGTTTCATCATGTGCTCGATTATCGGTGACGCCTTGAGACTGGCGAAATGTCTCGCAAACAAACAGACGGCCGCGATGGTCGATATCAAACGCGACGATATTCGCGATGTCTGGTTCCGCAGCAAAGAGCTCAATTTTCCAGCCCTCAGGAATCCGAATGCCGGCCATCGATTCCATGGCTTCGCTTGACGCGTCTGCGATCTTGGGTTTGAGTGGCTGAGGCTCGTCAGCACCACTGGATTCGAGACCAACGAAGCTGACGTTCAGTACGATTGCAAGAGCCGCGAGTCTTCGCACGGCTTGCTTGAGAATGGTCGGTGCTGGGATTGCGGTTCGGAATGAAGTCATCGGCATTGGAAAAGTCAGCTGAGAAAAAAGCGAGTTGGGCTGTCGAATGAACTCGTCGTGATCAACGATCTGGGACGAGGCAAGTCGTTATAAATTTGGGACCGTTATAAATTCACGTCCGTAACACACGTGAGGGGGGACAGGAAAACTCAGCCCTCGCAGAACGCTCGCGTGAATCGTTAGGCGAATCTACGTGGCGAGAAGTTTTCGTAAGCGGCTCTAACAGGATAGACGCAAGCATCGGAAACTGGCAAGATTTTAATTCACGAAACAGCTCTTGAAACGGTGATTTCATTGATCCGAATACCACAGCCGCGAATCGAATCCGGCGAGCGGCCGATCTCCGTGAAGACGGACCCGGCTCGATCCGTTGACACTTTGGTCACGGCGTCATCGGACGCTCAACCAATTCGTGAGGGATCGCCCTTCGCAGAGGGATCCGTTCTTGCTGTGGCCGGGTCGACGGTCTTGAGAACGACGCACGGTCCGTTGGATAAAGGGAGGTCGTTTGATAAAAGGGGGCCGTTTGTGGATCAGGGGCCGATGCAGTACACGGCTGTTGGGTCCCTCATCGCATGCGTGGTGGTGCTCGGATTTGCGATCCCAGCTGCCCGGTGGTTTCCCGCTGGTGGTGTGGCAATCACCGTACTTGGCCTGGGGCTTGCGATATTTGGAATCCAATCGGGCCGCGTCAAAGAATCCCTGGTCTTGGTGGCCGCTCAATTGGTGCTTTTTCTGTATTGCATCGCGGCATCACAAAGCTGACTCGCTAATAAGTGACGAGCACGATCTTGCCATGAAGTTTGCCGTCGCCTTGAAGCGTCGCTGACTCTTGAATTCGATGAGCGTCCGCAGCCTCAGCCAGTGGAAGTGTCATGGCGATGTTTGCTCGCAGCTTGCCTTCGGAGAGCCAGCGGTCGATATCCACCGCAGCGGCTTGCATCTCGGCGGGCGATGCCTTGAACATCACGAAGCCGGACAACGTGCATTCCTTCACATAGAATGGGCCGACAGGAAAGTTTGGCCGGGCATCGCGACCAGCCATTAAAATCATCATGCCACGTTCGCGAAGCATACCCACCGCCGCATCAAAATCGGGCTCGCGCCGCGTTTCCCAAATTAGATGCACTCCCTGGGGTGCGATCCGTTTGACTGCATCGGTGATCGGTTCCTCGCGGTAGTTAATGACTTGATCTGCGCCGAGCGAGCGAACGTGTTCGCACTTCGCCGCCGAACCGGCTGTCGCGATGACGTTGGCGCCGGCGATCTTGGCCATTTGGACGACCATCGAGCCCACACCGCCGCTACCGCCAATCACCAAAATGGTGCGAGGTTCTGTTTGAGTTGATTCGGCACCTTGACTCAACTTCGCTGAGGACAAGTGGTGACTCGGAAACAAGTGGCCAGCTTCACGAAACAGTCCTAAGTGAGCCGTTACTCCAACGAGTGCCGACGCCGCTGCATCCGCAGAGGTTACATTGTCTGAGCGATGGAAGCACCAACGCGAGTCGATAGCGATCTTTTCCGCGAACGTGCCTTGGCGTCCTAGAAGACCCTGGTTCGTGCACCATACACGATCGCCCGTTTTGAATTCAGAAACTCCTTCGCCAACAGCATCAATTCGACCAGCCGCGTCGCAGCCAATGATGAACGGTTTCGGCAGGTCCATTGCGACTAAACCGCTGCGGACGTACGTATCAATGGGATTCACGGCGACCGCTTCAACGCGTATCAGGACCTGTCCAGCTCCCGGTGATGGCTCCGCCATCTCGCCGAATTGTATGACGTCGGGGCTTCCAGTCTCGTTGATCCATGCAGCTTTCATAAATTTTTGAATCACTTCCAAAGTATCATTAAAATCGTGAAGGAGGGCCGGGACGACCCGGCCTTCGTTCGTCTGGCAAGAGCCGATCTAGTATTTCTCCTGGTGGTCTCAAGTCTAGCCGGTCACGTGCTTCCGGTGCCAAATCAAGATACTCTTGCAGGAGATCGGGTTTTTCACCACGAGAGGCCAGCGTTCGTCTTCGGATCGACTCTTCGGCCCACGCATTTAATGTTGCGGACTTAAGATCGAAGTTGCCAGCCGACAAGTTTTCTAAATCTCGGATGGCGTTATTGGTCAGGATGAACTCAATGTCAGCCAATTCTTGAATCGATAGCTGGCGACGCATTTCGGAGTCGTTCCTGCCGCCAACGTCTCGCGAGTTCCAACGTCCATCACGCGAAAAGCTGTCAAGTTGTAGCCAGTATCTCAGCATCATCCCCGCATTATCATCAATACGTCGGATCCAATCGGCGACCATACCGTCGTGTTCAGGATGTAATTTGCGATAGGACTGGAATCGTTGTTTTAGGATTTGTTGCAACGCAAAAAAAATCCGGTCAACGGTTTCTTCATCCAAGAGAGTGCCGCTGCGGCGAGTCGCTTCTTGCAACGTCAGGTCAATTGCTTTTTTAATTGCCATCGAGCGAGTGTCTGGGTCTTGGCTCGCTAGGTCATCGCGAATGTTCGCTGGGAGCGTTTCACGCCATACCGCAAAGACTCGCATGGTAAAAAGCAGGTTTTCGGCATCCGGTTGTGCCGCAACCGCTGCTGCCGTGCGTCGAACTTGATCACGTTCTTTCTCGTCCAGGCCTTCGAATTGATCCCAGCGAGACGCGAGGCGGGCTCGCTCGTCGAGTGATAATGTCGGCAATGCCGAGGCTCGATCCTCTAAGGGGATTGCGGCCACAAGCGTCGTCGGACCGAGATAGAGATCTCCAACTTTTGAAGCTGAGTCAATCGCCTGGTTCCACGTTGCGTTCGCACTGAGCTGACGCATTAACTTCATGTCCGTGCCATGAACAAATGCTTGAAGGTCCTCGGCAACGGAAAGATCTGCTAGTTGCTGTTTGTAAGTGGCTCGACGCTGAACGGTAACGGCTACGGCCGCTCCTATGATTGCGACAAGACAGAGCGAAGTTGTCGACAATGCCCATCGATGGCGTGACCAGAAGGATTTCTTCTGTTTGTTCAGGACGTTGAGATCAGCGACAACGAACTCGAGGGTCGTCTCAACAAGTTTTTCATTGGGTGTTGGGTTGGGCAAATCCTCAAGCCATTCCCAGCTAGATTGCAATTGCTGCAAACGTATCCTGAGCGGCTCGTCGTCTAGCAACCGATCTTCCAATTCGCCTCGCGTATTGGAGTCAAGTTCGCCATCAAGATAGGCAACGAGAAGCTCGTCATCTGGATCTACGGGGCTGTCGTCGGAGAGCTGGGCCATGCTCATGACGGCGCCTCATCAGAAACGATGCCAGTATCAACATAAGACTGTAGGATCTCTTTTAAGTTGACTCGAGCGCGACTGAGTAGTGATTTCACCGCCTTTGTCGTCAAACCCATGGTTTCAGCGATTTCCGCGTAGTTCATGTTTTCAAACCGTGACAGAATCAAAGCCATTCTTTGGCGCTCGCCCAACGTTGCAACTGCCGCTCGAACCACTTCTTCTCGTTCAGTCCTTTCGACGATTCGAGTCGGCATCATCCCGCTTGCCTCCAACGCAGTTGCCGCCAGCAACTGTGCGCCACTGGGGGCATCCGCACCACGCGGTGCGTCGACTTCGCTCACTTCCTGGCGACGATTGTTGGCTCGTGCCGCGTTTTTCGCCACGTTGCCAGCGATCGTGAATAACCAGGTCGAAAATTTTGCACCAGGCTCGTACCGCTTGCGGGCTCGGTAAATTCTTAAAAACGTTTCTTGAGCCAAATCTTCTGCTAAGTCAGCTCGCGGTCCGATGTGTTGCATCAGCCGCACTAACCGGGATTGGTATCGACGCACCAGCTCTTCAAAGGCACCCGCGTCGTCTTCCCGCACGCGCAGCATCAAACGCACATCCGGATCGGACTGCTGGTAGCGCATCGAGGTCGAGGGACTAACGGTCAAACAACTGCACCGCAAACAAGAGGCTTCGAATGACTTTGGTGGTCCATTCCAGTCTAACGGTTCTTAACCGCCGAAAAGACCGCAAGTTTCGCCAAAAAAAGCGGTCCACGCCGCCTAGCATTGGATGGAACTGCACGCAACTTAATCTTTTCTGGCGATTGCCAACAGGAAAATCACTGGCAGACGTTCTCCAAAGGCTATCGCCCTTGAAGCTGTTGGGCTCGCGCCATCGCGTCCTCTGCCTTGACGATGTATTGCTGGTCTTGTGTTCCTGCCCAAGCTCGCTGGTATGTGACGCTCATGGCGGTGAAGTTGAACGGGTCCTCGGGCTCCAGCTCACAGGCTTTCTGGCCGTGATGAATCGCCTCCAGGTGCTGGCCGGTTTTTGTGTAAACTCGAGCCAATGCAAGATGCCCCAGTACAAACGTGTCGTCTTCGTTGACGATTGCCTTTAGGTCCGCGATTGCCTCGACGAACTTTTCGTCATCGATCAGCTTCTCGACAACATTGTATTGGGCATGCAAATCACTCATCAAAGAACTTTCTCGTAGGGAAGATAACTTCGTCAGGCTAGTCTGAGGGGCAACGTCGAGCCGGTCAATATGATCGACTGGTAACACTTTATGCATTGTGTCAATTTTGGACACACAACAAAAAACGGCATGTCATCAATTCGAGATGGCATGCCGTTTCAATTATCGTCAATCGACCGAGACCGATTACTTCGTTAGCGCAGCTTGTGCAGCGGCCAAGCGAGCAATCGGCACACGGAATGGACTGCAGCTGACATAATCCAAGCCCACGCTGTGGCAGAATTGAATCGACGCAGGATCACCACCGTGCTCGCCACAGATACCAACCTTGAGCTTGGTCTTCTTGCTGCGGCCTTTCTTGACGCCCATTTCGACAAGTTGTCCAACGCCGGTTGCATCAAGCGTCTGGAACGGGTCGCAGGGCAGCAAGTCTTGCTTGAGGTAGTCCGGTAGGAACGTGTTGATATCGTCACGGCTGAAGCCAAACGTCATCTGAGTCAAGTCGTTTGTGCCGAAGCTAAAGAAGTCGGCGTACTCAGCCACTTCGTCGGCTGTCAACGCAGCTCGTGGAATTTCGATCATCGTACCGATCGAAATATCCAATTTGCCTTCGTACTTCTTCGCGGCGATCGTTTCCTTGATTGCCACTTCAACCTGACCACGCAGAAGCTTAAGCTCCGCAGCGGTACCAATCAATGGAATCATGATCTCTGGGATCGCCTTGACTCCCTTCTTCTCGCAATTGATCGCAGCTTCGACGATCGCACGAACTTGCATTTCAAGGATTTCTGGGAACGTTACGCTCAATCGACAACCGCGGTGTCCAAGCATCGGGTTGTTCTCATGGAGTTGGTCCACGCGTGCCTTGATGTCCGCAGGCTTCACGCCGAGTTCCTCAGCCATGATTTTTTGGCCAACACTGTCATGTGGCAAGAACTCATGGAGTGGCGGATCCAGAAGGCGAACGGTGACAGGAAGTCCGTCCATGGCCTTGAAGATACCTTCAAAATCTTTGCGTTGGAAAGGAAGCAGTGTCTTGAGTGCATCGCGACGTGCTTGCTCGTTCTTCGCCAAAATCATTGCACGCATGTGAATAATTCGGTCGGGATCAAAGAACATGTGCTCTGTTCGGCAAAGGCCAATGCCTTCGGCTCCAAACTCACGAGCTCGCTTGCTATCCGCAGGCGAGTCGGCATTGGTGCGAATGCGGAGCTTACGGAATTCGTCAGCCCACTCCATCAACTTAGAAAAGTCACCGGAAAGTTTCGGCTCTTGTGTTTCCACCGAACCGGCCATCACTTCGCCGGTCGTGCCGTCGAGGCTGATGACATCCTTGATACCAAAACTTCGCTTGCCCACGGTAAACTTCTTGGCTTTTTCATCAATGATGACTTCGCCAGCACCCGCGATACAGCACTTGCCCCAGCCACGAGCGACAACCGCTGCGTGGCTCGTTGCACCACCGGTGCTCGTCAAGATACCCACAGCAGCGTTCATGCCGTCGACGTCCTCTGGGCTCGTGTCCTTTCGAACGAGAATGACCTTCTCGCCAGCTTCGGTGCGCTCACGTGCTTCGGCAGCCGTGAATGCTGGGTGACCAACGGCAGCGCCAGGCGAAGCCGCCAAGCCACGAGCGATCACGTCCGCAGCATTGCGAGCGGTTGGCTTGAAGCTCGGCAACAGCAACTGGGTCAGGTCGCTTGCAGGCACGCGAAGTATAGCGGTCTTTTGATCAATGAGTTTTTCTTTGACCATGTCAACGGCCATCTTCACCGCCGCTGGGCCGGTTCGCTTGCCATCGCGAGTTTGAAGCATGTAAAGCTTTCCTCGCTCGATCGTGAACTCAATGTCCTGCATGTCCTTGAAGTTCTTCTCCAGGATGAGCTTGATGTTCAACAACTCTTTATGAACAGCCTTGTTCCACTTTGGCATCTCGGCGACTGGTTGCGGGGTACGGATACCCGCGACAACGTCTTCGCCTTGAGCGTTGATCAAGAACTCACCGTAGAACTTGTTCTCGCCGGTGTTCGGATCGCGAGTGAAAGCTACGCCCGTTCCCGAGTCGTCGCCCATGTTGCCGTAAACCATCGATTGGATGTTGACAGCAGTCCCAAGCAAACCGCGAATGTTCTCAATTTCACGATAACGGATCGCACGATCCGTCATCCAGGATTCGAAAACGGCCTTGATGGATAGTTCTAATTGCTTCAGCGGGCTTTGAGGGAAGTCTTCGCCGGTGTGTTTCTTGTAAGCCTTCTTGTACGCTTCGCACAATTCCTTGAGGCCCTCAGCGGGCACCTGAGTGTCTTCGGTGACTTTGTATTTCTTCTTGATGATGTCGAACTCGTGTTCGAATGCTTCGTGGTGCATTCCCATCACGACGTCACCAAACATGTTGATCAGTCGACGATAGGCATCGTAAGCAAAACGCTCATTCTTGGTGGCTTTCGCCAAGCCTTCGGTTGACGCGTCGTTGAGTCCAAGGTTGAGAATGGTGTTCATCATCCCGGGCATGCTTCGCGCCGCACCGCTGCGAACACTTACGAGCAACGGATCGTTGTCGTCGCCGAATTTTTTGCTGAGCTCCTTTTCGAGCATCGTCACGGCTTTGCCGACTTCTTCCATCAGACCGGCAGGTAGCTTTTTCTTCGCTTTGTAGTACCCATCGCAAACTTCAGTTGTGATGGTGAACCCAGGAGGAACGGGCAGGCCGATGGACGTCATCTCAGCCAAGTTGACGCCTTTGCCACCAAGAAGATTCTTGGATTCGTTTTTGCCTTCGGTCTTTGACTTGCCGAAGTAGTAAACCATTTTTGCCATGTTGAGTTTCTCTGTCTTTAACCGTCTTAGTCAGGGGGCGGAGAGTGCAGCTCAGTCTTTCTGGGCTGACCGTTGGAAAGTTGTGTTTTGGCTGTCAATCACAGGCCGTGCAGCAAATAGGGAGTCGACTGTCGTTTGGCAGACCAACCCGATCAACGAAAACGGCTCGCAAACCGGTGGAGCCGATTTACAGGGCTGTGCGAACACCCGAATAGATACCGAATTTCGGCCGCACTGTAGATACAGACCTCGCAAAGGTCAATGATAGGTACTCCATCGTGACTAAAGATCCGCGGACAGCAAGAGACGTTTGGCCGTAGCCGATATCACTTGCTGTCCACAGGTCTCCGTCCGCCGACAGCTAACTTCTATAGGGCTGACAGGAATCGAACCTGCACTCCGTGAGGAACTAGATCCTAAATCTAGCGCGTCTGCCAGTTCCGCCACAGCCCCTTAAAGTTAGAAGCCAGAAGTGTCTTTACGATGAACAGGATGGTTCTAGCCCTAGCCTATCCATCTGAGTTTTTTCAGTTGGACTCGTCGCCGGTCGCCGTTGGGACAACCCAAACCTTGAGGTTCGCATCGACTTCGCTGTGCAGGTGAACGCGAACGGTATACAGTCCGAGTTCCTTGAGCGGGCCGTCCAGTCGAATTTGGTCCTGGGCAAGTGCAAACCCAGCTTCCTTGAGTGCATCGACGATTTCGTGCGGTCCAACGCTGCCATACAAGTGGCCTTCGTCGTTCGCGTTTGCTTCGATTGTGATCGACTGCTTCGCAAGTTCGTCAGCAAGTGCGTGATAGCTCTTGAGTTTCTCAAGCTCAAGTTCGCGAAGTTTTTCGCGGTGCTTCTCAACCATTCGCTGGTGGTGATCGGTAGCGATGGTCGCCATGCCTTGCGGGAGCAAGTAGTTCAGCGCGTAACCGCGTTTGACTTCGACAATATCTCCTTGCTTTCCAAGGTGCTCAACGTTGTGAATCAGCAACAATTGAACGCCACCGTTTTGACCGGTCGGCAGTCGTTTGAACGGTCGCTTATTGTTACGTCCACGAGTTTTGGACTGACGAATTCGGTCGGCTGACTTCACCATGAGAACGGTTCGCTTCGAAAATGGATCGCTAAAGTTGTGTTGAAAGCTTGTTTGAACAAGCGGTTATAGAAAACAAATGTTCTAAAATGGAATATCGGGATCATCGTATCCGCCGCCACCGGAGTCGCCCGTTGGCTGGGCTTCACGACGCCCTGGCGGGGCACTATGTCCTGAAGATGTATCGTGTCCTGAAGATGCATTGTGACCTGATGGGGCACTGTATTCCTCGTCTGCGGATGGTTCCGCAACTCGTTGTGGCCGGCCTTTTCCGCCTCCAGATCCACCTGACCCGCCGCCTTCGCGACCTCCAATCAGTTGCATCCGTTCGCCGATGACATATAACTTACTTCGTTTTTGACCGTCTTTTTCCCACTGGTCGAGTTTCAGACGGCCTTCGACCATGATGGGCGAGCCTTTGCTTAGGTACTCGCTGCAAACCTCAGCGATTCGACCGAACAGTGTGACATCAACAAACGTCGCCTCTTCGATCCAATCGCCAGTCGCATTTTTTCGTCGGTCATTCACTGCGACACAATTTTCCGTGATGGCCATGCCACCGGGTGTATAGCGCAGCTCAATATCACGAGTCAAGTTGCCGATCAAAATTACTCGATTGTAACTGGCCATCTTGTGTCCTCAAGCGGAGTCGAAAATCGTTTGGCTGGGTGATATCCCTAAACCTCAGCGACTTCTTCTTCGTCCTCGATAACCTCGTCGGGTTCAACGATTCCATCAGCCGTGCTGCTGGGGCGAATCGTTTCGCCGCGAGCATTCGCTAGAATCGCTTCCACCAAACGTGGATCGAGTTTCAGCGTCATTTCGCGAAGGATCGCTTCGTAGAGTTGGAAGGATCGAGCGAGCTTCGTTAGCGAAGTTGCGTCAATGTCGAAATAGCACAACCAATAAGTTCCCTTTTGGTGGCCATCGATTGGATATGCAAGCTTTTGCTCCATCCACATTCGGTTGACATGGACGCTACCGCCAGCCTCAGCCACGAATGTTTCGATTTGGCTGCTCACGCCGCCTGGGTCTCGCGCGTAATGATTGCTGTCGAGAATGAACAGCGTTTCGTAAGTGTTC
>JBGSNA010000130.1:0-26836 GCA_041739875.1 Pirellulaceae bacterium | reverse complement strand
TGCATCTGAGAGCGTACTGTGTTGGCTGCTGCGCTGACGTCTCGAAATCCGGCAGTTGTGAAGCACTTTGCGGATGCATCAACGCTGCGTGCACAATGGAGAAACTCATCGGAGAACGAAGATCTAACGGTTCGAAACCTGCAATATTTGGCTGGCCCGTTTTCGTTTCGTTTTCGGCCGCGCCGGCATCAGTGCATGCCTGCTCATCAAACTTTGGACTGGCCGCAAGCCGACCAAGCGAACGTTCGAGATGATCAGCTATTACTTCATGGGCTTAGCGAGCGAGGAAGAGTTCATCGCTCATCTTGAACTACTCAAGAAGCAGGACGAAGTCAAAGCCGCCAAAGAGTGAGAACCGACCAGGGAGCATCGCAATCCATGTTCGACTGTCGTTGATGCTGCGAGGTGTTCAACTCAAAGCCAGGGACATCTTCTCTGCTTTAGCGTGCTGGCCCCAGTATCTGCTGGCCCAGTAGCCACGCCAAAATCCACCATCGCACGCAATGGCGCAAGCGGAGTGCCGAACTAGATTGGGTTTGACCCAAGTCGTCTCTGGTGATTCACAGGCGACACCGGGTTCTCGTAACCGGTAGCGCTGCTGTAAGTTCAGTACAGCACGGTGTGATTGGGTGCGTCGATTTTAGGTTTTTCCGCCGGTAATCGGGTGTTCGGCGCTCTGCGGGTGATCGGCGCTCGTCGGGTGTGGATCCGACGGAGAGCTACCTTTCAAAACAACTACTTGCCCTGGGTCGCGGACCAAGGCGCATGTCCGTTCCTTTCAAGCAGGTTAAAGAAGTATCGTCGATGTCGAATTCACGAGATCTATTTCAGTCGTACGATCTTGGCGGCTTGCCGCTGAGCAATCGAATGGTGTTAGCACCTTTGACTCGCAGCCGTGCGGGGATTCATCGCATCCCCAATGAGCTGATGGGGGACTATTACGTTCAACGGGCTGACGCTGGATTGATCATCACAGAAGCAACCACGATTTCGCCGCAAGCGAACGGTTGGAACGAGTCACCAGGGATGTATACCGATGAGATGCAATCGGGTTGGAAAGCCATCGTTGATCGAGTGCACGAGTCAAGCGGTAAAATTTTCATGCAGATGTGGCACTGCGGCCGTGCTTCGCACCCAAGCTTTCACGATGGCAAAATGCACGTGGCCCCCTCAGCTATCGCGATCGACGGTGAGTACATCCACACGCCCAAGGGCAAGGAGTCGTACGAGGTGCCGCGGGCCTTGGAAACAAGCGAATTGCGAGGAATCGTTGATGATTATCGACGTGCGGCAGAGCGAGCGAAACATGCGGGATTTGACGGTGTCGAAATTCACTCCGCCAATGGATATCTGCTCGATACGTTTCTTCAGTCGAAAACGAATCATCGCACAGACGCCTACGGTGGCAGTGTCGAGAATCGCTACCGCATGTTGAATGAAGTTGTCGTTGCAGTGGCAAGCGTCTTTTCGCCAAATCAGGTGGGTGTGCGTATTTCGCCGAACGGTGTGTTCAACGATATGGGCTCACCAGACTATCGGGAGCAATTCACGTATGTTGCGAGTCAACTCGATCAATTCGGTTTGGCCTACTTACATGTGATGGACGGACTTGCGTTTGGCTTTCACCAATTGGGCGATCCGATGACGCTCACTGAATTCCGCAAGGTCTTCCATGGCACTCTGATGGGCAACTGTGGCTATACCCACGACACCGCAGAACTGGCCATCGCCGCCGGCCACGCGGATCTGATTGCCTTCGGTCGTCCGTTCATCAGTAACCCGGACTTGGTTCAGCGTTTCAAGAACGGTTGGCCCCTTGCACCTGAAGCCGAGATGTCCGATTGGTACACGCCCAATGGAGCCAAGGGATATACAGATTTCCCGATCGCAAAAGCGAGCTAGTGGTGCCAAATCGGATTACTGGTACACGCGCACGTAATCGACTAGAAACTTTTGCGGGAACGTTGTGGTGGCGTCTGGCGCACCCAAGAAGTTTCCGCCGACGGCAAGATTCAAAAGCAAGTGAAAGCGTTCATTGAATGGCGAGGGAAACTCCGTGCCGTCGGAGTGCCATTTCGTTTGCGTTTGGTAAGGCTTTCCATCGACGGACCAAACCATTTTGCCAGGTTGCCAGTCGATTTCGAATGTATGAAAGTCGTCGTTAAAGCCGCCCGTGGGAAGAACGTAGGACGAGCCAGAGTGTGTATTCTTTGGCCAAGGTGCTCCGTAATGCAGGGTGCCTAGAACCTCATTGGGTGTCTGGCCACGGTACTCCATAATGTCGATCTCACCACTCGCGGCCCAGGTGCCATATTTCTCGTCCGTCGGTAGCATCCAAATCGCTGGCCACATACCTTGACCGACAGGCAATTTGGCTCGAACTTCGATACGGCCATAAGTCCAGTCGCCACGATGTTTCGTACGCACGAGGCCTGAAGAGTATTCACGAACGGTGCCTGCGATGCCGGCGTTGTCACGGTGAGCCTCGATCACCAAATTACCGCTCTCGACGCGAACATTCTTGGGTCGGTCCGTGTAAATTTGCAGCTCATTGTTGCCGCCACCGAACGCGTTCTCTTGGACACCCCACTTGGAATAATCGATCAAATCCCCGTCAAACTCGTCACTCCAAACGAGCTTCTTTGCGGTCGAGGTTGTCGCAACGACGTCTTGCGCATTTGCAATGAGGGGCATCCATGTTGCGAAGAAGACCAAGTAGACGGTGCAGCGCATCATTCTTTTCATCCGCATCATTCGAGCTTCACGGTGTACGTTCATATTTTGCGGCTACAGCGTAATCGTAATCAGTTCATTTCGCTATGGACTTGCAGCTACTTCACTGTCGCGAGTGGCAACTCGAGGGTTTCAAGCAGGTATTCGGGGCTCGCTGTGGGGTGCTGCGGCGCGCCTTCTTTCTCGGATTCCTCGCTCACTCGTCGCGTGACGAAGTCGATTGTCTCGCGAAGCGTGACGATGCCGTCGGCGTTGCCTTGGCGGTCCGCGTCACCGCTGAGAGCTGCGACCAACTCAGTGGTGAACCGACCGAGTTTGGTTTCGCGTTGCTCGGCCGCTTCCTCGTCGCCTTCGCTTGCCGTCATTGTCAGCACAACGTCATCTTGCAAGAACCGCAAAGCACTCTTGAGGTCATCGCTTCTCATCAACGGCTGCACCGCACCGCTGTGACACGAATCCAAAATAGCGAGTTTGCGACATGGCAACGACGAAAGTGCTCCAAGATCGCTGAACGATAAACAATCGTCGTAACGATCGTTCATCAAGTCGTTGTATCTGGCGTCCGAGGTAACGAAATACCATTGGCCGGTGAGTCGGTCACGCAACCCGTGGCCGCACAAATACATGACGACTAAGTCATTGGGTGAAACCGTCTTGGCGAGATCATCAGCCGCTTGGTTCGCGAACACTCGCCACAACGGACGGGTTGCATCTCGATCAATGAGCTGATCCGAGGTGACACGATACAGCGGCGACGAAGACGCGCGGAACAAATTCGCCACCACGTCAGTCGCTCGAGCCGCGAAATCCAACGACTGGATTTGGCGATCACGATAGTCACTGACTCCGATCGCCAATACATGCAAGCGAGGCGAGAGATCGGGAGTCTTAAACTGGTGGGCAAAATCCGCGACAACGCGATCCACAGCCGCAGCCTCCGTCGCCGCGATGACTTCGAGTTTCAGCAAGGGTTCACTCGGTAATCGCATGGTCCACCTGTAAGTGAGCTCGCGCATGCCGGTGGAGTCATCGCTTGTCACTTCCATATCCGAGACCATCACGCGATCAACCGCCGGAACACCGCTTACGAATGCCTTGGGCGGAGCGAGCGTCGCACCGAGCGGCACACGAATCTTGGCGATGACATCGACCTGGTCTCCAATCAATGTTTCGCCAGCAGCCGGGGATACAATCTCAATGAGAGGTTTATTGTTGATTTGGTTGACGATCGCTTCGTCACCAGGCGGCGGACCGATGGCACCGACGGTCGCACGCATCGCGCGATCGAGGCTGCCTTGCTCCAGCAACCGCTGCATCACCGCCGGCCGTTCGAGCTTGTCACGGAACTGGGCCGCGCGATAGTAATCCGGCAAGTTCCGAACGCCTCGATTGATTTGCCATCCGAAGTGTTGATGACCATTGATCGAAGCGTTGTAATAGCCTGCGGGCGTCCAAAATGCCCACTCGCGATTCGTGTCGACAAACAACGTCGCGATCGGTTGCCAGGCTGCGTAGCTCTGGAACCCAGGCAATGGGCGGCCGAAACGGGTGAAGTCGAACGCAACTTGAGTATCAAATCGCAACGTCCGAAGACTCTCGAGCATCATCGCCGCGTCGGACTGGGAAATGACTTCTTTGCCATCCGCATCGACCCACTTGATGCCAATGAGTTGGTCGCCGCCACGGATACCACGAAAATACAGCGGGCCGTCATCGCGTACGGATGAGGCAATGAGTCGATTGTTTTGCACTTCAAAGTCGACGCCCCAACGATTCTCGTTCTCGCTTGCGGTAAACAGATCCTCGAGTTTCCAGACCGCGATCGTCGCATCGTCGCTGCAACTTGCCAGATAGCGCCCGTCCGACGAAGTGGACAATGCGCGGACAGCCCCCGCGTGACCGCGGAATTGGCGAAGCAGTTTCGGTGGATCGCTTTCATCGGCGCGATATACATAGATATTGTTTTCGCCGTTGGTGCCAACGATTACTGCGTTATTAGATGGCGTTGGGTTACTAGAAGGCGTTTGCCCATCGTTCGGAACGGCTAACGTGGCAATCGCCGTCGGGAAGCCGTCTTTAATTTCAACGAGTGGTAACACGCCGCGTTTTTGGTCGCCCTCGATCAGGCGAGAAAACTTTCCCTGTCCTTCGCCCTCCATGACACTAAACACCTCCGCCGTCCATTTGTTTGCGAGACGTTGTCGGGAGATAAACGCCTCGCTCGCTTCGTTCGCTTGAGCCAGAAGACGGACTTCCTTTAGATCGAAGAGGTCTCGGAAGACTACATTGCCGTCTTGATCTCTGTCTGTCGCGATTCCAATTTCGTAGCTATTTTCGACGTTTCGAAACCGCACATCGATCGCTGGTGAGGCCGCTACATCCAATCGTCCACGTGACTGGGGCGAGACCTTGAACTGATCGTCGACGGCAAAGACTTCGAGTCGAGTGTCCATCGCAGCAATCACTTGCCGGGGATCATTGGAGGTGCAAATTCCGCGAACTAAGTTCGTGACATTCGTTGCGGACAATTCCTTTGCTGGACTCGCAGAAATGTCCCAACTTTCAATGCGAGGTTCAGTGGCGATTCCTTTGTCGTCAACGCCGGTGAACGTACCAACGTAAATATGGTTGCCCGTCGCATCCATTGCCGCCGAGAACACTTTGCGAGTGCTACTGAAGGTCTCGACGCTTGAGGCGGTACCATTGTCGGCGACACGAATTAACTTGGGTGCACCATATTGGTCACTTACCACTAACTTCTTCCCGTCGACCGAGGAAGTCAAAGTCACTGCGGACCCGATAATCTCTGGCTGTGCAAATACAGTCCCAGAAAAGTTTGGGGCACTGAATCGAGCTAAGCTCCAAAGTGGCACCATCGCTGGAACGGCCGGCGGTACCGTCGCAACAGGTTCCGCAATCGCACCCGTTAGCCAAGGAACAATAATGGAGTCGCTTCCCAGCCACGTGATGGGAACAAATGTACGGAACGTCTTCAGCTTCTCAGCCACATCGTCACCGTAAGTTTGACGATCCACATCGACGAGAGTTCGGTGCGACCATTGTCCGCTGGTCTCGTCTTTCTCCCACAAGATCACCTTGCCTTCGATGTCCGCAGACACCAAACGCGATGAGCCGTCGGGTGCCCACGCTAGTGACAGCACCACTTGGCGGTGTCCGTTCGTATCGTCGACAAGTGTCTGTTTCAGATTCCCCGAAATTGCATCAGCGATCCAGATTTCGCCATTGCCGCCCATCGCTCCGTAGCCGGCGAAGGCAACTTCGTTATGGGGGCTGGCAAGATTCTCTTGGTGAGCAAGATTTCCTTCTGCAGGATTTCCCCGTGCAGGACTTCCATGGCTGGAAATCGCATAAATGCGGCCTCTTTGGGATCGGTTAACTTGCCAGCGGATCGTGCGTCGATGGAACCATCCCGTGGGCGTGGACGCTTGCGGTGACCAGATATGAACGTCTTTGTCTTCGCCGGCAGACGCCATCCACTGGCCATCACCACTGATTGTCATCGTGCGGATTGGCCCAGTGTGTCCATCGAACGCAAGCCGCAAGATCGGTCGCAACTCACCACGATCTTCATCACTGCCAATTTCGTTGATACCAGCTTCGCTCTTCGCGGGCGACGCCCCAGATCCGGCGGGAAGTTTCTCTTCGCCCGCTTGAACGCCAGGAAGCTGGACCAACGGAGCGGTATTCGGAAGGGTTTCTTCAGTTGGTGCTAACGCGCCAGGCGAGTTCGGTGTATCGGGCAATTCGGACTCGTTGGGCAACTGCGCAAATGCAACTGAGCAAGTCACCAAGGAGCTCGTCAATGAGCCCGCCAAGACCGTGAACGCGACAAGAACGAGCTCTCCAATGACCCGAGTCTTTGCCGGAACGGTTGATTCGAGCAATCGAATACTGCGACAAGACATAAACCAACCTAAAACTGGCGATGGAAATCAGCTACTCTAAAGGAACAGGCTTTCGATAGTTTATCGTCCGACAGCCCGACCGACACAGATACTATGCTATTGTGAGTGATACGTGTCCCTCTTATCAACACTCTTCAGGACGTCTTTCATGCGAACTTTGACTGCCTGGCTTGTAATCGTCGCAACCTGCACGAGCTTCGCTTCGGCACAATCGGATTCGACAACCGCACCAGCCGCCGGAACAACACCCGCGGGTGCTGCGCTTTCCACGCTGTTCTCACCTTCCAAGGCTCCCGCAAGAAAAACAATGGGATTGCTACAGCGTAGCTTTCTCGATCTTGCCGATCAGGGCGACATGGAGCTTGAGGTTGCGATTGTCGTCGACGGCACAGAAAGCATGGCAACCGAGCTGGCTGGTGTACGTAACAGCATCAATCAGATGGTCAGCGATCTGAAACAGTATCGCAAGAACGATGTTCGCGTCGCGCTCGTGGTCTATCGCGACGCAGGTTCACCCTCAGGCGAATGTGTGGTTCCGCTCAAGCGATTTACGGCGGATGAGGCGGAGCTTGCGAGAGCCGTCGAAGCATTGATGCCGGAGAGCGGCGCACCGTTTTTTCATGAATTGCCTGACGTGGGCCTGCACACGGCGTTGACGGAGCTTCCGTGGACCGAAAACCCCCAGGTACAGCATTGGATTTTGATGTTCGGTGACGCACCGCCGTACGCCGAGGGCTTTACCGATGCCGAGCATCCGACAGCACGTCGACGCTATGGAACGGACTTGCTCATCGCTCTCGCAGGCCGCAAGAACGTGCGGATCAATTGTGTGTTGTGTACAAGCAGCCAAAACGTTGAGCAGCCGTACGGCACCGTAATCGACGACACTCGCAACTTCATGAATTCGCTCGCCAGCGGGACGGACGGCTTGATGCTCGATCTGTCCTATCCTGAAATCCGTACGGCGCTGATTGATGCGAGTAAGCAGCCGACGGTGGGGCTCGCGAAGATCCAACCGATCACTGGCATCGATCTCGCAGCCGTTCAACGCGTGGAGGTTCCGCAAGCTTCGTTAAGCAAGACCGTTTCGCTCGCGATTTTGCCACACGCGCCGCTCGCCAATATGTCCTTCGATCCGCAAAGCGATTCGGTGCAAGTTTCCACGGCACTGCGTCACCGATTTTCCCAGCTACCTGGGGTGCGAATCACCAGCCCGCTTGATGTGCAACGACAATTACGACGACTTCAGGGCGACGGTGTATCGCCAGACCAAGCAGTCCGAGCGCTCGCTGCGAGGTTGAAGGTTGACTATGTCTTGTGGGGCAACGTTGAGCCCAATACGGCGCGCGTCCAATCCGCAGCCTATCGTCGAAGCGATGGACAGCGAGTGGTGCAAGTCAGCTTCGATGGCGACCGCGGACGATTGGCGAACGTGCTCCTCACAGCCGCGTCGTCTGAAGGTGGCGCCACCGACGATGCATTCGCGAATCTATCCCAGCGAATGAATGCGTTGGCGCTCAAGGAGTCGTTCGCTCAACCGATTGCAAATGATGCGGCCGCCAGTCGCGAGATTTTGGCTGCGATGGAATCGCTCGAGCAATCTCTTGCCAGTGTCGCCGGGGATGAGTCCGCGGTCGAGTTGCTCAAGCAAGCGGACGCGTCCTGTCGCGCGGCACTCGTTTCTGAGCCTCGCAATGCACTCGCGCATTGGCTCACGTCGAATGTCGCGTACAACCAAGCCTTGCGATTGTTCAAGACGGGCGACGTTGAGGCGGCTGAAGCGCGGATGCGTGAGATGAAGTCGTCACTCAAACGAGCTGTGCGTGAAAAACGTGACGTCGACGTGCCGAGTTTGGTTACGGAGATCGAGGCTGACTATGCTCTGCTCGTCGATCGTGACGTGCCAGCGGCGATTGTGAAATACACGCAGCTGACGAGCGAGGACGCACCGCTGTCATCGCAATTGCGTGGACATTGGATGCTCGCCGGGATCTACGCCGGCGACTGGGCCGTGGACGAAAGCAACTTGAATCCCGATCTGGCGAGAGAAAACGTGGTCCAGATCCTCTCAAATTGGCCCGATAGCCCCGAAGCGACGTTGCTGAAACAATGGCTGAGGTGGGACGATTCCGCCGAGCAGACTGAGTTTAATTATCTGCCGCGAATGAACGTAAAATTATCCGAAGCGACCGAGGTTTGATCAGCTATGCAGTTGCAGCGAGGACTTCAATTCGCGCCCGGCTATAAGTTGCAAGAGTTCTTGGGCCGAGGTCAATTCGGTCAAGTGTGGCGTGCAAGTGCGCCTGGCGGTACTTCCGCAGCGGTTAAGTTCATCGATCTGAGCGATGGCCAAGGCGAGAAAGAGTACGACGGCATCCGTCGCGTGAAACAAATTCGCCAAGCCAACTTGATGCCGATCATCGCGATTTGGTTGCTCGATGGCGAAGGCCGAATGATCGAAGAGGCGCCGGACGAGGCGATTGAAACGATTGATTTTTCAAAAAACAATCTTATCGATCAATCGGGTATCGTCTCGATGCCACAAAAAGAAGCGAGCTGGCTTGTCGTCGCCATGCTGCTTGGAGGCCAAAGTTTACAACACCGGCTGAAGGAGTGCCTCGCTGCTGGCCAGCGCGGAATTCCGACCAAGGAATTGATCAGCTTGATGGACGAGTCGGCCAAGGGACTCGACTATTTGAATTCCCCAATCCACGATCTTGGTGAAGGCCCCATCGCCATCCAGCACTGTGATGTGAAACCAGCAAACATTGTGTTGATAGGCAACAGCGCAGTTGTATGCGACTTTGGGCTCGCACGAATTTTGACTCGCAGCCAAGCGACCGCGACGAGTGCATCTGGGACGCCCGCCTATATGGCTCCCGAAGCCATCGAGGGCAAACCGTCGTGCACGAGCGACCAGTACTCACTCGCGATCACGTATTACCAATTGCGGACCGGCACACTGCCGGTCAACGAAGGTTCACTGTGGCAAGTGCTCGATTCACACCGTCAAGGTAAATTGAATTTCGACCTTGTGCCACCTCATGAACAAGCGGTGCTCCGAAAAGCAACGAGCATGAAGTGGGAGAATCGATTCGAGTCCAATGTCGACATGGTCGATTCGCTGCGGGAAGCGATTCGCGTTTCCGGTGATGGCGTTTCCGGTGCGGTGGTCGTCGCACGAAGCGCATCACCCGATATGGACCAGTCACGATTGACCTCACCGATTGCCAGAACCGGTGGCGTCTCGTTGCCAGGCAACTACTCGCCGTCGGCGGCGCACGATCCGACAGCCACAGTGGATTCACAATTTTTGCGAAGCCGCGACAGCTCTGCTGCGGTAACACCAGCCGGCTTGTTCGGCTCTCCGGATCTACTGGCGACAATGCAAATTGCATCGTCGATGGAGTCGACCCAGGAGTCACTGTCCAGCGCTGAGCTTGGTAACACGACGAGCGTGGCTGCGTCATCCGGATCAACTCTTGGGGACGCATCGCACCAAGCCGATTGGAAAACGCGGATGCTTTCGGAAGCGTCCAAACGCCCTCAAGCAGCGCTGGTTGGTGCAAGCGGAATGGTTCTCGCGGGCGTGTTGAGTGCATGGGTTCTCCTATCGGGGCCAGAAAAGCCGGCGATTGATCCGATCAACGATGGAGACAACTCTGGCGGACAAAAGATTGGTGGAAGCGGTGTTGTCATTGACAAGAAAAATGGACGCGGTGCCGTTTCCGATCCTAGCGTGTTGATGGAACAAGCTTTGGTTCACCTGCGAAGCAACGAGATCGAATCCGCAACAACATCGTACCTGCAAGCGATCGCACTGGACCCGAGTTTGAGTGAAGTGCAACCGTTCATTTGGACTGGACACACCAAGCCGGTCGCATCCATCGCGATGGCGACGAATGGAAAATCGTTGGTCACACTGGGTGAAGACTCGCATCCAATCCTTTGGCAACTTGGTGCGGTCGATGGGAAGACACCGACGCAGATTGAATTAAAGACCAACGAACTTGTCGAGGACAGTGCGTTTGACGTCAGCCCCGACGGTGACCGTCTTGTCACGGGTGAGCTCGGCGGCAGCGTGATTGTTTGGAATCTCAATGCGGCGGACCCGGCGAGCATGTTTCCGCTTGAGGGGAATGACGACGATGTCATTTGCGCCGTTTGGCATCCGAGCGGGGATTTTGTTGTTACGGCATCCCAATCGCCTAAGCTTGGAATCTGGGAAATCGGAGACGCGACGTCGGTGAATCCTTATGGCTCGGTTTCCCGCAAGCACCTGTTGGATGTGACGGGCATGTACGACTTGCTTGCGTTTGACAAAAGCGGTGATGTGCTGGTTGCGATGTCACTTGAGGGAAAACTTGAGAAGTTCAATTGGAAAGCACTTGTTGCGACACTCGATTCCCCAGCCGCGCCGGCTCCGGTCTCTGTGATCGCGAATGGCGATACCGTTCGAAAGTTCAAGTTAGTGAAAACACAAGATGGCAAAACTCGCGCCATTGTCGCCGGTGACAGCCAAGTGCTTTCGATCTGGTCGCTTGACAGTGCATCTCCAGAAAAAATCGAATCAAGCGATCAGCTTCCTGGCATCGTCGAATCACTTCAAGTCGTCGCCGTGGACGACGGCTTTGTTGTCGCCGCAGGCACCGATGACGGCACGCTCACGATTCTGCGACGTGGAACAACGGCGTCGACAAAGACGCTCAAGTTGCAGGGAACTCCGATCAGCGGATTGGACTTCACAAGCGATGGACAATGGCTTGCAGTTACCGCAGACCAAGGCCCTGCGGTCTTCGTTCATCTGGGCGACGGCGAGTCAACACACTGCACTCTTCCCATCAACCATGGTGGCGGACGAAGCATCAAATTGGCCTCGCAAGGCCGCTGGCTATTCGCCGGCACGTACCAAGGCAACGTCTATGCGTGGGATATTGAACGAGTCAAGTTGCGGTCGCTCGTACCCGTGCTCGAAGCCAACAATCCACTTCCCGAAGCCACTGAAAAACCCAATTCTTACACGCTTCGAACGGGATCTCCAGTCGCACCACGCGGCTAAACGGCTCGACGTCGACTCGAATTAACCAATGCGTGCAATGACGCGACTAGGTCGCATCATTCAGCGGAGTTTCCGCTCCCCATGGCACGATGAAACAACCAGATGCGATCCAATGTCAAACGCTCAAAAAAACACGGACAGATACTGTCGTCATTCCCAAGGAGAATCCTGGCATCCGACTCGGATACGCCCATGCCTTACAACATATTCGTCGAAGTCTTCCATCACTTGAGTAAAGTGGCAGATTTGGTTCAGATGCCTCACAAGAAATGGATTCGCTCGTCGGCGCGTAACTTGATAATAAAGAGCCGACATTGTGCCTAGCACGAAAAAGATCCCAATAAAAGGCAAAGCCATAGCGACGAAGATCACTACAGGAAGCATAAAGAGCAGCCAGAGGCATTTCCCCAGATTCCTTGCCAGATTAGAAAGAACACCATATCTGAGGTTCCTTTGAACGTCACCAGTACAAAGGTCGCAAAATCTACACGGAATGCCAAAAGTCTTCGGTTCTTCGCATTCAACGTAGAATACCGTCACAGGCAGCAAGTTGGTTCCTTGTCCGTGCGAGCACAGTTGACACTTTCCGTCAAACGGGCTTTGCCTCTTGTCAATGGCTCGAATTATCTGCTCAAGTTCCGAAACTCCGATCGTTGCACCTGCGGGCTGTTTCTTGAGTTCGGAGAGCCCTGGAATTTTAAGACCAGTTCTACATGCGGGACAGACCAGATTACCCCCGGCCTGAGATGCTTTCAAGCATAAATCGCACTTGACCGAAAGCTGATTTTGCATGCTCAAGGACAACGACTTTCTCTGAATTTATGTAGGCGAAAGAATCCATGTAAGTCCGAGGTTTGATGGGTGGGTGCCATTCGTTAAAAAACTGGCAGCTCGGCCCCGTCATCTGGGCAGCTCGGGGCTGCTTGGTGTCTAGCGACAAAAGTCGGGAGAGTTTTGGCGATTTTGGGCTTGGTTTGATTAGAGCATGCGCTAGGATTTGGGGCATTCATTTGTCCGGAGGTCGCTTGTGCGATATCAGCAAAATCCATCACAAAACGAGCTGTTCGACTTCTACGAACAGATCCTTTCACCCATCGCCTACCGTCGATTGACCAGCGGTTGACAGCATCTCTTCCGCACGGCAATCCTGCGGCTGATGCCGGTGGGGCGGTTGGCGGAGCATTTCGATCCTGCCATCGGACGTCCTAACAAAGAACTCTACTCAATCGCAGCCCTGTTGTTTGTCATGGAGTTCCGTGATTGGACGCACCAAGAAGCCGCTGATGCCTACATGTTCAACGTCGACATCCAGTACGCGCTGAACTTGCGACCCGAGAACCAAAGCCTTTGTCGTCGCACGATCGAGCGTTACATCCAACTCTTCCACGACGATGAACTGGCCGCCGACATCATGAACGATGTCACAGCTGAGTTGGTCAATCTTCTTGAACTGGATGTTTCCAAGCAACGCCTCGACTCACATCGAATCGAACATGGCTAAGTTCGGACGAATCCGATTGATGGTCACCGCGATCAAGCGGTTCTTGACTCAAATCAAAAGACACGACAAGCCCAGCTACAGCACGCTGCCGCAAGAGGTTCGTGATCGTTATGAAGTCAACACTGGTGCGATCTTTGGGTGGAAGTAGCTTGAGGATGATGAAGTCGACACACTTCACCAAACGGTGGCCGAGGACTTGCTGTACTTGGTCGAGCGATATCGGCGCCATGCAAAGCATCGTGACCGATCAACCTACCAAGCCATCGCGACGATTCTAGATCAACAGTGCGACATCGACGCTGAAAAGGTCACGCTGAAAAAGAAAACCGGTGGCGATGTAATCTGCAATTCGTCCGATGTTGACGCCACATACGATGGTCACAAAGGGAGCGGCTACCAAGTTCAATTAAGTGAAACGTATAGCAGTGAAAACAGCGTTCAGCTGATCGTCGCCGCTCATGTCGAAACCGCCTGCACACACGACAGTCATGCGATCGACTGGTTGCTTGACTTTTACCAATCGCAAAACTTGCCGATACCCAACACGTTATTGGCCGACACGGCCTATAGCAGCGACGAGAACTTTCAGAAGTGTGCCCATGGTTCTCGGTGGATCAATCCGCTGCGGCCAGATCACGAAGCAACTGCCGATCCAGTCATCCGTCTGATCAGTCCTACCAGCGGAAAGGCAGCTGAGCCAGAAAACGAAGCGACTGATGCTGGGTCATCGCTGACGATCCTGGACTTCACGTACGAAGCGTCAGTGAATCGTTTCACGCACTGCCCCGCTGGCAAAGAACTGCATCGTGCTCATTACAGGAAGATGGATGACCAGCATCACTTGATGATGCTTAGCGAAGAGTGTCGCGATAGTCCGTTACGGCCTCGTTGTCCGATGCGTGGCGACACGATGCTTTATGACCTTCGGATCCAAGGCAAGACGCTACGCCTGGCTAAGCGACGCCTGGCTGAGAAGACAGAGGCATTTGCCCAGGAGTATCGCAAACGAGGTGGGATCGAAGCACTAACGGGATCTTGAAACGCGTCACGGGCCTGAGCCGATTGCGAGTACGCGGTCGCCCAGCGATGACGATGAGCACTTTACTAAAAGTAGCGGGCTGAAATCTAATTCAAGCGACCCGTGCGCGCCGATTGCAGCATAAAACGCTGGCAGTTGCCTAAGACGGAGGCTTTGCGTCGTTTGGGGCAACCAAAGATTAGCAGCCCGGCAATTCAACGGTTGGTGCAAGCCTTTCGTTGCACCGGAGACGCTTTCTCCGCAGTTTTTTCAGCTAACGAAAATTTTACTCTGTATCCGTACCCGACTTTTGTCGCTCGTGTCGCCCTATGTGGCTGCTCGACTGATAACGCGTCTAGGAGGGCCTGCAAAACATTTGCTAAAAAGAAAAACTTTTGCTTGACTCTAGCCACGGACCCTCCGTATCATTCCAGATGTACCCCTCTTCTTCTGAACTTGCAATTCAGTCTAACATAAATGGCTTTAATATCATTTTGCCTGTAAGCCATCAGGTGTGGTGCTGGAAAGTCGAGTATCGTCGGGTAAACGATTTGCTCAGGTCCGGGCGTCACGGCATCTCCGAAGCCGATGTCAACTTGAATGGGGATCTTTGCGGCTGCCAAACGAGCCTCGAGCTTCAATCGTATGCCCTCATATTCTTCATCCTCTTTCATTCGATTGGCTTGAATTGTTTCGGACAAAAAATCGAGTCCATCGTCGTCGACAACCTGCTGGCACGCATCCGAGAAGATCTCTGCAAAGTCATCGAGCGAAGGGCTACCGCTACCAAGCAAGTCTAAATCTCGCGTAGGCCGATGAGTCTCGCGGCTCCAGATTTGAAAGAGCATCGCCCCTTTGAGAACGAATCGGTCGTGGTGCTCTGACAGAGAGATCCGACAAAGCAATCTCTCAAGTGCGTACCGAATCAGAACAACATCGAATGCTTCCCGCTGCTCTTTTGCTTTGTTCATCAGGCGTTGTCTGACTGATGCCGCCATATTACGTGTAGGTCGTTTCGTCATGCCAGGGCTTCCATGTAGGGACGCATGACTTTTGACATGCGGCAAACCTTGGCGGCTTTCCAAAGTTCATCCATCGTAGCTTTCCGTTCCCAAAGGCAATCGCGAAGAGCTTCGATGGCGACATCATTTCCAATCTTGTTGCGATACTTAAAGCAGTCGGCAACTGTCTTCGCTGGTGAGTACACACGCACTGGAACGCCTTCGACGGTGTGTGAGTCTACGCCGAACGTGCGAGCCGCTCCGGAGAATCGTACGACGCGCAACGGAGGGTAGGTAAATTTGGGTCGCCGGTCCTTTTCTCCGATCGCGAGCCACACCTCGAAAGGAGACTGAGTGGTGAGATCGTGAAATCGTAGCGCGCTAAGAAGGCAGACCGTTGCGTTTGGAACAAGCTTGCAGGCTTCGACGAGAGTGCGGTTCTCGGTCGGCTCGCTGCCCGGTAGCGTGTAGAGACCGCGACTTGGCCGATCGAGAAGACCTTCGGAATGCAGTTTATTTAGATACGCCCCCGAGATACCCATTGCCTTCAGGTCGCGCGGACGGACCACGCCTGCCTTCTCCAGAAGTTTGAAAATACGCTCTCTTTTGATCGCCGACTTGGTTTGAACGTGCAGGGGTTTATAGATAAGTCCCGACTTGAACTAACTCAGGGAGCAGCCAAGGGCAAGCTCGATCAATCCAAACAAACCACACAACGAGAGTTTCTTCGCTACATAGCCGGGATTATCGGACCGTGAAGGGTGACCCGATCGCTTCAATCGGCAGGACCGTTTCGGTCCACCTGGACGAGCTTCTATCATCTAACGGCGGGTGTTCGAGGTACGAATCCCACTCGCCATGCCCTGCCACGGAATAATGGATGATGAGTAAACCAGT
Organism: Pirellulaceae bacterium; assembly: GCA_041739875.1. Taxonomy (GTDB): domain Bacteria; phylum Planctomycetota; class Planctomycetia; order Pirellulales; family Pirellulaceae; genus JBBSJZ01. The sequence continues at coordinate 10,701 of JBGSNA010000130.1, read as the reverse complement.
GATGTACTGTAAACCAGTGATGCACCTTGCCAGAACTGTTGTTCTTACCTTGATGGGAATATTGACCTGGAACATGACCGCACGTGCCGACGAAGAATCAGCCGAGTACAAAGTGATTGAGACTGACGGGAATTTCGAAGTCCGCGAATACCCAGACCTGATGCTCGCATCCACGGCAACCAAGATTGACGCACAAGGCCGCGACGGCAGTTTCATGAAACTGTTCCGTTTCATCAGTGGTGAGAACGCGTCCCAGCAGAAAATCTCGATGACGACGCCCGTCTTCATGGAGAAAGACGAAAGCGAAGTCCAAATGGGATTCGTGATGCCCAAGGAAGTCGCCGTGGCCGGAACGCCTCAGCCCACCGGCGAAGGCGTCGCGATCCGCAAACGAGCCGGCGGGCGCTTCGCCGTGATCCGTTTCCCCGGTCGCCTCAGCGAAACGCTCGCCAAGGAAAACGAAGCGAAACTCCGCGAGTGGATGAAAACCAAAAATCTCACTCCCGCCGAAATCAAACCCAACGACCCAGAATCAAGCAACGTCGAATCGGCCTCCTACGACGCTCCCTTCACGCCTGGCCCGCTCCGCCGCAATGAAGTCTTGATTCGGTTGCAATCGGAATGAACACGGACGTCACTACTTCAGACCACACCGTCGAAGTCTTCTACGACGGCGAGTGTCCACTGTGCCTGCGCGAAATCAAGCTGCTGAAATGGCTCGATCGCAAAGAACGCATTCAATTCACCAACATCGCAGCCCCCGATTTCAACGCAAGGGATTACGAAAAAACGCCCACCCAGTTCATGGACGAAATCCACGGCCGCCTTCCTTCCAAGAACGGCCAGCCCGCGCAGTGGATCATCGGCGTCGAAGTCTTCCGCCAGCTCTACTCAGCCGTCGGCTTCGGCCTGCTCGTTTGGCCAACCCGCCTCCCCGGCATCTCGCACGCCCTCAACTTCGGCTACCAGGTCTTCGCCAAAAACCGACTCCGCCTCACCGGTCGCTGCACGAAAGAGACTTGCGAGTTGAATTGAACGATGACAACCTTAAGCGGTCGATCGCCTTGGTAAGGCTTGTCCGAGGAGCTGGCAAAGCAGTTCGATTCTGCCAACCAATTCTCCCATTTCCAGACCATCGAGCTTCGCTTGTTCGGTCCGCGCCCATGCGTCGCGTTCGGCCTTGAGCCGGTCTTCGTAGTGCTGTCGTTCTTCCGGATTCTTGGCGATCATTTCGAGCACACCTGTAGCTTCTTCAAGTATCGGATCGAGCAGTCGGCGGGCCAATTCTTCCGCGGTGCAGTTAGTGCAGCGTGATCCGTGAATGTTCGGGACTGCCGAGGACTCGCTTGGCCGCAAAATCAACGAGGAGATCAATGCCGATGGCCATGTGGGATGGATCTTGGTTGCAGTGAAAAGATTGCTCGGGTGAACACGAATGATCATCGTCGCTGTCGCTGCTCGCCACCCCGCCCACCATCTATTGGTTGATGCGGGACACGTCTCGGTTGTCCTTTTGGAATGGATTAGAATTGCGGAGCTTCTAATCTTGGCGAGGGATTCAAATGACGGCTTCCACGATTCAATTTATCACCAAAACTCGACTTGCAGAGCTTTCGCGGCAGCGTGAGTCATTATTAACCCAGTACGATGCGGCGGAGTCGGCTGGTCGTGGCGTTGACCTACAGTGTCTCTCAAAGCTGTACGATGGCCTGAAGAGCGTTCGGGTTACTGAGTTCCCTCTCCACCGGGAGTTACCAAATCTTAGAGCCCTTTTTCAGGGACACGATGCCCCGCAGTCGCTAGTCGACTTTTGGCGCGAGAAATTAGTCAGCGAGATCCGGCGAGGTCGACTGCGGGCTAACATCGTTTACCTATTCGGTGCCTTTTTGAGCGAGTGGGACGAGTCCGACGTTCAAGGCTCCGCGCGGTTAAGTGAACGGCGGACGGAGCGGACACGAATCCTTGCCGAAGTAGCTTCGCCAGCTTCATCTCCTGCGCTCCATCGGTTGGGTGCGGCACTATCAGGGTTCGCAAACCATACCCAGAAAGTCCAAGCGATTATTTCCGCAAGGATGGAGAAGTCACTCAACCTAAAACTTGGCGGCTTTGACGGTTTGCATTGGATTTCAGCAAACGCCCACTACCCCAAGGATGTGCGGCTCGAGGCTAAACAGTTTCAGGATAACGGTGCACTGGCAAGCCAGCTTAGAGATGCGATTCGAGTCGCAAACCGTGATCCTCGCCACTGGTCGTGGCCGCAGCAAGGCGTACGACCTCGAATACTTTGGACACGTAACCGATGGCGACTGTACCCCACGCTGTCGCTGGTCGAATTGTTGAGCGTCAACTATACAGCTGACTTTTGGTCTTCGGCCATCGATGAGTGTTACACGAACTCAGCCATCATTCTCAGTATCCGCAGCCGACTACAAAAGTTGATCGACCTGGGTGCACCGGAGGTCATCATGGCCAACGAGAGACGGATGTTGGCGTTGCAAAAAGATAGAGCGGCATTGGATTGGTACGAGCCGGTCGACCCTTGGACCAACCAAGTAGTTCTGAGCGAGGACGAGGAAGAATCAGTCATGGGCGTGGTGGGCATGCGGGCAACCCGACAAGCTGAACTTCGTGATGCGTCCAACATGGGCTACGGATATGATGAAGGAGTCAATCCGATGGTCAAGCTTGTTCATGCAGAGATCGAGTTGCTTCGCGCGGCGCATCCGGACGAGCCCCTGCATGTGCTGAAGGTTGACGTTCGCGACTACTTTGCGTCTGTGCCCCACGCGACGCTGCTATCCATGCTCCGAGGACTGGGGATGACAGACGCGGGGATCGAATTTACACAGCGGTATTTGCAGACTCCGTTTGTGGTTGACGACGACCAGGTGGAACCTGCCTCTCGCGGTGTTCCGATGGAATTGACCTACTCGCATTGGCTGTGCGAGAAGCTGATGCGATTGCTTGAACAATTCATCCACAGTCAAGCGAAAGTCCGGATCATTCGCCAACTGGATGATATTTGCATCCTTAGCTCAAACGCTCAAGACATCGCGGTTGCATACGCGGCAACCCAATCGCTCCTTGCTGACATTGGCCTTTCGCTCAATGACGAGAAGAGTGGAGCGGTGACGATTGGAGGCGACAAGCACGCCGAACTTCCTTCATCGAATCCACGCTGGGGTGTACTGGAGTTGACTCAAGCCGGCCAGTGGCAAGCAAATATAGAGGCCTTTCAGACCTACTTGAGCGAATCGCGCAAGGAGGTTGACGCACGGCACGCGATCTTGGCCAAGGTGCTTGTCTACAACGACCAATTGAAGCACCTGGTTTGGGGGCTCGGTTTGGCAATGGACCTGGGCGATCAGCATCGTGATTCCGCAAACAAAACTCTTCAATCCTTTGAAAACGACTTTTTCGGTGCTGACGAAAGTATCTTCGCAGGACTCAAGTCGCTCATTGAACAGAGGCATCAAGGCGAGTTGCAGGAAGTTCCGTTGGCTTGGATGGTATGGCCGATCACCGCTGGCGGGTTTGGTTTGCGATCGGCGACGGTGCTATGCGGACAATATCAATTGGCATATGAAGTCCGGGCAAAGGCAAGAAAGCGTGTTCCGAAAGACAAACCAGACGATTGGCAAACAAAGTCCAACGCATGGTGCGAGTTTTATGACGACAAGAATGTCACGCTCGAACCGGCCAGTTGTGATGAGTCGCGCACAATGAACGCGCTGGTCGAAGGGTTCATAAGCCGTGGCAAGAGTATCTCGGGCGGTGAACAAAAAGGGCTATCGCCATATTGGAGATGGACTCTCAGTATCTTCGGCCCTGAAATTTTGGATCGTCTGGGTACCTTCGAGTTTCTATTGACCGATCTGGTTCCGCTGCAATTGATCCACGACAAACTACTCAGCGCTGACACTCAGTCCGCCGATCCAGAGTAGTGAACCTCCATCAAACAAATCTAAACTGGAGAGCATCATGCCTGACTTGCACCGCTTCTACTTTGACGACGGAAAATCTCGAAAACGATGGCACGTGCGGACAGAAGGGAAGACTCAGATCGTTCAATATGGTCACCTAGGTGGATCGCTCAGGGAGTCGAAAAAGTCTTTTAAGTCTCCTGCCGAAGCGGCGGAACAGATGGAGAAGCTGATCTCAAGGAAGAAACGTGAGGGCTACATCGAGATCAATCCATCGCGACTTGAAATTATTCGTATCAAAGGGACGCGAAAGGCAACTGAATCGCAGATTCAGGCTCTCGAAAAACGCATCGGATGTTCGCTGCCGCAGGAGTACCGCGATTTTCTGAAAGCCTTCAACGGAGGTACTCCAAATCCCGATTGTGTCGAAGTGCCCGGCGTGGCTGGAATCGACAACGTTGGTGTCGGAACGATTTTTTTCCTGCAGCCCTCGAAACCGGCGGTGAACGAACTGTCATACGAGCTTGATCTCGCCGCGGAACTCCTTCCCGAGGGACATCTTGCCATTGCCGGCAGCAGCGACCTTTTCACTCTGTCGCTCAGGCCAAAGACATTCGGCTCGGTTTACTGGTGGTTTCACGAGACGAACGCACTTGATGATAAAGGGAATTTCCTCGAATCGGAAGGCTACATGCTGGCAGGTTCATTTGACGAATTCCTGACCCGGATCGCATTGCTATTCGGCGATGACGAGGAAGTTGATCTCGATGAATCTGCAGCCAAGCCGACACTGACCAAGGATGCAGCCAAGACGAAACCAAAAACGACAATCAAAGGTCTGTTGCGACTTATCAATCATGACCACACACCGACGAAGGTGAAGGAGATCGAGCATTCGGTCAAAGAGATAGGAGACTTAAGCCGTGTTCAGGACGGCGATTGGCCATTCACGAACATCGATAGTCCTCGCGTCGTCCGCTGCCTGTTGAAGGCCGGGTTGAACCCGGAGATCATCGACAAACAAAGGCACTCGCTGTTGTGGCAGTGCGCGGGAGACGAAGAATGCGTTGACTTGCTGCTCCAGCACGGAGTCAACGTGGATCGGCGTAGTGGCGGCGAACATGAAACCGCTTTGATGCGGGCCATCTATTTAGAGAACATCCCAGCAGTAAAACGACTGCTGCAAGCGGGAGCAAATCCGACGGTGCGGCTCAGTTGGCCCATCAAACACAAACTAGATTCCAATGCGAAGCTAGGGAAGCTTATCGAGAAGGCTCGCGCCGATTGGAAAAAGAGCAAGGCTAAGAGGAAACCACAGCAGGCAATCGCGAAGCCACAGACCACCGCGACCGTGAAGAAAACGAGCAAAGCGAAACCGACACTCAAGCGACTATTGCGACTGATGCAACACGACTACATCACCGACCAGCGCGATGAGGTCGAGGAGATCGAGCAGCTTGTGACAGAGTTGGGAGATCTGAGTGGAATCCAGGACGGTGAGTGGCCGAAGATTGATAAGTTTGAAAGTCCGCGATTGTTGGGCTGCCTACTGGAAGCTGGGCTGAACCCGGAAGTCACTGACAAAGGCGGCAGTTCGCTGCTGAGTCAATGTGTGATGCACCCCGATAGCATCGATCTGCTCATCGAGCACGGTGTTGACGTCGATCGCCGCAGCGGGCGAGACAATGAGACGGCACTCATGCGAGCGACATGGATGGGAGACGAAGAGTGCGTCCAACGACTACTGGACGCCGGAGCGAATCCGACGTTGGAGTTTACGTCCTTCGCCAAGGTGATGTTGGAAATGGACGAAGAGATGACCGAAATCATCGAGTCGGCGCGTGCCGGTTGGAATCGAAAAAAGCCAAGTAAGAAATCGGCGAAGCAGTCCATTGCCCGCAAAAAGAAGAGGTAGGTTTCTAAGAAGGTCTCCACGTTCCGTGGTGGCCGAGCGCGGCGTCGTAAAAGCCGCGATGGCGGCTGCGGTTCACCATGGCCCCCAAGTCGTAGCCAGTCGTACACAAACGGCGGAGTTGTTGTTCGGTACGCTCGGCCCCAATATCACGCCTGCGGGCAACGTCGCGGGCGTCCTTCGCCCATCTCCGCTGCACAGTACAATGTGCCTCAAGACTCGTTCAAAATTGCGGAGGCGTTACGTTGGGGAATTCGGGGGTTTATTTCATCACATGCGAATGTTTCGGCGCGAAGTTCGTGAAGCTCGGACACTCGTCCGATGTCGCCAGTCGCCGTCGTGAGTTGCAATCCGGCTGCCCGTTCGAGTTGGTCATCGAACACGTTCAAACACTGGACGAGAAAGAGGCGATCGAACACGAACGCCGCTACCGGACACTTTTTCGAACGATGGAACAGCGACTCCCGCAAGATACTCCCAGTTCATCATCAATCGACAAAAAACGATTGACGCGTTGGTTCCCCTTCACCGGCGAGATCGAAGCATTCGTGCGTCAGTTAAAAGAAGGCGAGTGCACTGACACAACGCCCGCATGTGACCCGCAAGCGTTATTGTTCTGATTGAACGGAACCGTCTCGATGGAGTTGCCAGTCCAAAAGCTGCTACGGCAATCAACGCCTGTCAATACGCGATTCTGCTTAGGGTGTTTCTCTTAGGGTTACCATGATTTCTACCGCATTTGCTCAACCCGGCATCCCGCTGCGCAACTGAAAAACCATGCTCCACAAACGGTCAATCTCACCCCGCTCGATGATCTCGACAGGCTTTAGGCCGTCGAACATTTCGTTGGGCGTCTGAAACCAATGGCTCAGCGATTCACGATCCACCACGTCGCTCAATTCTTCCACCAAGCGATACACTTCGTTGTAAGGACGCTCCAGCTTCTCAGCGTCACCTGCAGTCGATTCCACTTTGGCAATCGTTCGTTCGGACACATTCACAATTCGGCTAAACAAAGGACGAGCCATTGCCAAGCGATCCCGCAACTCCAATTTGGATTCTTTTCCGAGTCGCAAAAGCCCTTTCCCCTTCAAGCCACGAACGGATACGAAAACGATCGCGTCTCCCCTCGATTTTGTTTCTCGCGCCGATGGGCTACGTTGCACACGTGTCTTGGCCGGCTTGCGTGATTGAGTCACCATGATTTGTCCTCCTTCAGCAGTCTATCGTCAAACCCGCGTTCCGGCAAGCACTTTTTCCTGCACTTTTGCAGGCGAGCTCCGGTTCGCTCCTTCATTTTGGCAATTGTTCAGCTCGCAAAACTTGCAATTTACTGGCCTTGGACAGATTGGATGGGAAAAGAACGATATTGCGGCCTCCCTCGTTTTGCGACGAAGGGACAATGATTGCCTCGAGGCCCGCTTTGCAACAACCACGTCCGATTGTTTGAGTCCAGGATTCCTCGCCGCCGGATTGTATTGCTCGCCAGTCTTCCTCGATCAGGTCGCTGAGCGAGAATCCAATCGCATCGAGCAATCCCGTGTCGGTTAAATCCAATGTCCTCTGTAGCTTGACACGCGCTCCGGCGAGCACGCGTGGCGCGATCGTGGTCATGGGGAAAACAAATTTCAAAATCATTTGGTAAGCCTCTGTCGTTGCCGTCACGACATCGAGAGAAGCGTAGACCGCTTGCAAGCCGATCGGGTTGAATCGTCCGCCAGTTTTTGCCGCCCCAGCTCCTGAAAAAAAGTCATTCTGCTTCGCGTACTCAATTGCAACCGATCGGACAACGACGCCATCAAACGCATTTGCCTTCGATGAAAGTGAAGCAATGGACGAGAGCAATTCCAGCACTTCCGGTGGATCGTCGGGCACGGCGCTCACTTTCTTCATTCGTGCTCACTCTTTTGCGTCTGGTGATCTATATGACTTGGCGATGAAATCGTACCAAAAGCCTCATGCGTCGCATCGTAATATGAGAGTAGATTTTGTCGAGAATGAATGGGATGGGTGACAAACGATCGCTACGCCCTGTGATCGTCGCAGGAGAACACGTCGCTAAACGGTCGCAAGAACCTTCGTTGGTCCGACCAATCCGTGATGGCAAAGATCACGTTTGAGAACGCTCCAGCAAACTCATTCTCAAGTGCAGATCGGAAATCCGTTGCTGTTTGCAGCGGATCGTTGGCGAACACACCACATCCCCACGCACCCAAGACGAGCGACTCGTATTGATACGCTCGCGCAATTGCGAGAACTCGATGAATCCGTTGCCGAAGCAATTCTGCCGACTCCGTCCGCCCAACTGCTGGAGCGTACGGAGCCGCACACGTCAGAAAACTGAGCGGCCAAGGCTTGTCGCATTCCATGCCTGCATCGTCGCGGAAAACGGGCACGTCGGGCGATAGAATTGCCCAATCGCTCGAACGTGCCGGATCATTGTCGCGGTGGAAATCGTACATCGGATCACCGATCAGTGTGGCGTACAGCGCACTGGAGCGGCAAAGCGTCTCTTCTTGTGCAGTCGCGCCACGCAGGAAACCGCCCCCAGGCTCGACGCCGTTCGCGAAGTTGAGTGCCAACGGCCGTTTCCCTTCGGCGACCAGAGCATGAGCGGCGGCCAGCGTCGTTTGATTTGCAATGGTCACCAATGTCTCGTCATGACCATCGCCTTGCGATCCACGTTCTGAAACCGGCAGAGTAGCATCAGGCGGAATTGAAGCTTTCGCGGCTTCAGCGGCCCTGATCTCAGCGGACCAATCAACCAACCCTTGGTCAGTCAGGTATTCGCCATTGTCGATGGCCGCCAACGCCGAGTTCCCAAGGGACTCAGCGATCTCGTAGCGAATTTCAAGAACCCGTCGGTTCGATTCAGCCAATTCAACTGAATCAACGCAAGGAGCGAAACGCAGTCTACCCATCTCGTTTCCTCACCATGGCCTCGCTTGCCCGGATACCATTCTCCATCTTCTTCCATTCCCGCAAATTAACGAAACGTTGATCGTGCATTTCCTTACGACTGACTCACCGCCAGTCCAATTCAACCACACATGAGGAACACTGATCTGCACTGATCGAACACTAATCCATGAGACGGCACCCAAAAAATCAGTGTCCAATTAGCGTCGATTAGTGTTCCTGAAATTCCCACCTCAACCACCTGCATCCGAGATCAACCATTCACTCTTCACCCATCACTCTTCAAACTTTCTCTCGCCCAATGAAAATTGTTGGCACTGAGTACAGACTCGCCATCCCACGACCTGAAAGACGCGTACTTGCTCGACAGCGTCACCCTCCTAGGCAGACCTTTAATGGACGTAAGTCAGCCTAGTCAGACTCTCTGGAATTGATTAGGTCACCAACTAGATCGTGACTTTTGAGTTCGTCATGAATAGCCTTGTTGCGAGGGTTATAGACGTACTCACGCTCCGTGATCGGCTAGCAGTTAACAAAACTCAGAGACAGTGGGTGATTCACCTGTGGCTCGAACATGTGCATCAGATCTCCTTCGGGTGGCTTGCCATCGATCCAGTATTCAGACTTGTCCGTGTAGATGCTTTGCAACTTCGCGAGCCGAAACCGGTGCGCAGACCAGAGATCGTGAACATACGACGCATCCGCTGAGTCGGCGAAGTAGATCGTCGACATAGCATGATGAATCTGCAGTGCGTTCAGTTGCGAAACATCGGCACGATGATGGACATCCAAAACGACATTTTCAGACCAGGGCCCATCATATCGATCTGCATCGATCAGCATCGCGGTGACTGTCGGGCTCAGTGGGTAGAAAATCCGAAGTTTTGGACACTGTACTCCCAGCACTCCTCGATTACAAACGTCCCACGCCCATGTGTTGTAGAAAACCACTGGAGCATCGCTGAACAAATATGGGTATTCGGTCTCGTTTCGAAGGAAGCAGAGATGCAAGCCTGTGATTCCGAGTGTCATCGGCAAGAAGATGCCAATAGACTCAACGACGTTCGCCTGCGGATTCTCTGAAACAACGACGTTCCCTTCGTCAATCGCCTGCAGAATCTTGTCTTGATTTTCGTGTTCGCCGTGCGCGATAAAATGTCGGAACGCAGCGAGCTGCATCTTACATTTAGCATCCGTCGACTTTTGAATCTCTAACGCCGTTCGTCCACGTTGGAACATGATCGCCTGGAAAAGGCGGAAGAGATTTTCAACGTTGATGGGCGCCGAACCACCGTCGGACGCAAACTTGAGTGCAGCACGGATCGCGGTCGCATGCTGTCCCTCTAGACCAGAGAATGCCGTTTCAAGTTCTTGTGAGCCATAGAAGTTTTTTCTCGCACACTGGTGACGGAAAGGTGCTGAGGGAATAATCTTTCCATTCTCTCGCAGCAAGGCGCATATCTGCTTGCCGTCCTTCGAGAAATTTCGAAAGTGGAACTGCGGTACGTAATGTTGGTTTGTTTGGCTCATAATTGATTGCGGATTCTTGGTCCGATGGAATAGTCACCGAAGCCGAAGCAAAGGTTCGTTCCTTTCCAAAAACGCGAGCTCAAGGTCAACTCGCTTGATTTACTGTGGTCTTTCTTGTGTGATCGTCGCCTCAAAGTTGAAACTTCGCTCCTTCGATTGCCAGTCGGATTCGTCGAGATTCGCAATCGGGCATAATTCTCTCGAGCAGACGCCAAAACTCAGCGGAGTGGTCGTTGTGTAGTAGGTGGCATGCTTCATGGGCAGCGACGTAGTCGATTAGCATCGCGTGAACATCAAGTGACGAGATTGGCTTGACTTGGTAAGACGTGTGATCAGGTTACCATTTTCTTTGACTTTTTAGGGTGTCACGGATGGCATTTGCATTTCAAAATCAACTCGACGAGGCTGCCGAACGAC